>DATEHN010000122.1:0-94854 GCA_035279585.1 Candidatus Angelobacter sp.
CGGCACGGCCCCGCAGCGACCGTGAGCTTGCGAAGGGGAGCAAGGGCAAGTGCCGGGTAAGCAAAGAAAAGAATTCCTTCCTTACTGCCGTAGGCCAGCGCGCAGCGTAGCGGAGCGCCCTCGCGTTGCCATGATGTTAGGGAGGAGTTGTAAAAACGTGAAACAGGAGCATACTAAGCAACGCACGCAATGGGCGGTTAGAATGAGCGCGAATGAATGTATCACGACGCAAAAACTGCTCTGCCAATGCCAGATAAGCGCGCGCAATTTTACCCATGTAAGGTTGAGTCGATCTCGGCTCCGCGGCCCGGCGAAAACATCGGTGAGATTCTCAATGGTGCGATTCTCAAATGGTCGAGATGACTCTCTCCATCACGAGTGTCCGAGCCGACGTAGATTTTTGAGGAGTGCTGTCAAGGGGCAGAGTGCGCGACGAGACGTTAGCCCGCACTAGAGACGAGCGGATGCGAAGCTGGAAGTGTGGGTAGTGTAATTTAAGAGGACAAGCCCCGTAGGTGTCGACACAAAAAACTACAATCTCTGCTTCGGCGGTTTCTCCTGCGCTCCTTCATCCGCCCGCAACGCCCGAATCAGCCTCAAAATCATGCCGTTTCAAATTTGTCATCCTGACCGAGCACGAACGACCCGACCCTGAGCTTGCGCAGGGAGGGAGAGCGAGCGCGAGTGGAAGGATCCCGAGAATGCTTCCGCCACCATGCCGCCTCAAGGCGTTCTCTTGAACACAGAGCAACCGTGCCACACTCATGTGGCACAACGCTAGAGACTACCCGCGTCAATTGTTGCCGAGCTAGGAATGCGTGAGATGATTGAGTTTTTCCATCTTTAGTCTGCTGTTTTCTCCCAATAAACGGTAACAGAATTCGGGATGTTGTTAATGCGCGTCCGATCCTCGGGGGTCGTGGCCGTTTCCAGAAGTTTACTGCGGTCGCTGTCAGTGAAGGAGGAATTCTTCTTTTTATAGTAACAACCCTTCGAGCCAATGGGCGCATGGAGCAAATCACAATCGCTAGGTCTTTTTTGAATGTCAGTATTTTCCCACTTGGCGTTATTCTTAAATGAATACCAAACCCTATCTGTCCATCTGTCCAATCTAGAACCAGGCCAACCAGAAAAGAAGAACCAAAATACAACTATTATCCAAGCCCAGCTCCAATCAGGCCGCAGGCTCGGGAGAATCTTTTTAATCTCATTGAGCGTAGAGTGAATTTCTTGAAGTTCCCGATACTCATCAGTCATAGATGATGACCTTTCTCTGGATATCTGGGGGGGGTGAAGCACATTTTACTGGCATTTCTGTGAGTTGCAAGGTCTGGTAGAAATGGCACGATTTAAATAAGGGGAAAGCTTGGTGAGCTAGAAACAACAGACAAGCCCCGTAGGTGTCGACACACCGATCGAGAACCTGGAGAACAGGACCAATTCAAACCCACTATGTTCCAGTCCCGCTTTAGCGGGACGAATGAAAATAGCCCGGCACGGCCCCGCAGCGACCGTGAGCTTGCGAAGGGAGCGAGGGCAAGTGCCGGGTAAGCAAAGAAAAGAATTCCTTCCTTACTGCCGTAGGCCAGCGCGCAGCAAAGCGAAGCGCGAATCATATATAGCGAATCGAATATTCGACCTTGAAGAATCAAATCACCGATACGAACCTTCCAACATCTGATTTGCCTCTCATTGCAAATGGCTCTTCGCAATTTGCCTCAATCGCCATCTCCCATTGAGCCTACTGTGTCTTTCCACTGCCTTTAGTGAAATAATAAAAATTCACGCGGGCAAATACTGTGCACTTCGGCCGGTTACTTCTCGTCATCGCTCTCCTGACCGCAATCGGAATGTCTCAGACCGGTTTGCCGCCGAACCCTCCCAAGCCCCAGGCAGGCGCAAACCCTGACAACCTGAAAAAATCTCCACCCACGGCTTCCCGCCTTTCTGGCCTGAAACCTCCTGAACAGCCCAGGCCGCTTGCCGCCTCAACCGTAAAGTCGTTACAGCTTCCTGTCTTTTCTTCTTATGACCAGGCCTTCTGTGACGCTGACGGCAATATGTTTTTTCATGTCATCGTCGAGAGCAATTTCAATCTCAGCCCTATCATGGAGATTTCCCATGATGGAGAAAGCACCACCTACTACAAGCCGTCAGCCAATACCGGCGATCAGCGCGTTTACTTCATGGACTTCACCGTAAGTCCCGCAGGTACAGTGCGTGAGTTGGCTGAAGTAAAAGATGGTGTGGTAGTCATTACCTTCGGCTCTGACGGGAATGAATCTTCCCGCACCACCCTTGACGTCCCGGATCACGTCACCCCACAGGAATTTGCCAGCTTTGAAAATGGTGAGGTGGTTTTTTACGGATATTACGCCAAGGATGCCCCGGAATCTTTGCGGGCTCATCGGTACATTGGCGTTTTTGCGCCTTCCGGCAAGCTGATCAAAAAGATCGACGATGCCGAGCGCCTGGATCTCGACCAGCTTGCCAAGCGTCCGCCAAGCGGCGCAGCCACTCTGGGCAGTGACGGCAACGTGTACCTTCTGCGCGATAAGGACGTTGTTGTGATCTCTCAGTCGGGTGAGGTGTTGCGGCGATTCCCGTTCAACAAAAATCCTTCCGACGCTATTGCCGACAATATTGTTTACTCCGACGGCCTGCTGGCCATCTTCTTGTCCTTGGCCCAGAAAGACACGCTGTTCGTTCAGCGTAGATATCTCATCCTCGATAGTTCAAGCGGTGAGCAAAGGGGCTTCTATGCTCCCGCAAATGATGCCAGTGGTGTGGATGTCTGTTTTTCCCGTAAAGAAGGATTCACTTTCCTTCACAACATCAAAGACACGCTGTACCTGGTCCAAGCTCCGCTACGCTGACAGATCAACAATCTGGCCACCGCTCCTCTGCGTTGAGCTTGGCTTTCCGGCTGCCGTCGATCACGCGCGATGTCGGCGATGTCGGCGCTTCCGGCGATGTCCCGATGCGGCTCACCCGCTATGCCTGATATGCAGCACGTCTCCATCCTGCACAATGTAGTCTTTGCCCTCCAGCCGAAGCTGGCCTTTAGCGCGGGCGTTGGCCTCTGATCCTGCCTCCAGCAGCGTGTCCCAATGAATGGTCTCAGCGCGGATAAAATGCTTCTCCAGATCAGAGTGGATAGCGCCCGCGGCCGCCTGTGCGCGTGAAGCTTTGGGCACGGTCCAGGCGCGGCACTCGTCTTCCCCGATGGTAAAGAATGAAATCACGCCCAGCAGCTCATAGGTCTTGCGGATCAGCCGCGTCAGGCCGCTTTCTTTAAGGCCGTAGCTGGAAAGAAACTCCAGCGCCTCTTCGTCGCTCATCTCGGCCAGTTCGGCTTCCACTTTGCCGCAGATCGCCGTCGCGCCGGCGTTCTTGCGCGCAGCAATCTCGCTAAGAGCATGTTTTGTGACCGCATTTTCCAGATCAGCGCCCAGCGTCTGTGATTCATTCACGTTCAGCACGTAGAGAATCGGTTTCTGGCTCAAAAACATAAACCCGCGGATGCGCTTCTCGTCCTCGGCGGAGATTTCCATCTCCCGCAGCGGCAGCTCTTTTTCCAGGTGGGCCTTGGCGCGCAGGATCAAATCATTTTCGCGCTCCAAATCGGCGTTCTTCATCTTCTTCAGGTCTTTTTCCAGCCGCTCCAGGCGCTTCTCCACCTGGCCCAGATCGCTCACAATCAAGTCAAAATCCACGCTCTTGGCGTCGCGCAGCGGGTTGATCTCTCCCACGTGCGCAATGGCGGGATCGTCAAAAGCGCGCAGCACATGCGCCAGCGCATCCACCGTGCGCAGGTTGGTGAGAAACGCTGTCTCCTTCAGCGCCTCCTGCCCAATCGCCGCCACATCAGCGTATTCCACGCTGGCATGAGTCAGCTTTTTGGGGTTGTACTGAGCGGCCAGACGGTCCAGTCGGTCGTCAGGGACCTTGGCAATGCCCAGATGGGCTTCACGAGGATTGGCATGCCCGCGAGCGGAAACGTCAACCTTGGTGAGAATTTTAAACAGTGATGTCTTGCCCACCTGCGGCAGGCCGATGATTCCACATTTCATTTATTTATGTCGATTCGCTCCAAACCTGCCAAAACAGTAACGCTCTTCCTCTCTTCAACTCTGCGCTTGATGCAGCGGGCTTCAGCCCTAGTCAGCCTCACGTCCCTTGAGAGATTGTATCAAGATGGAAAGAGATCATTTTCCGGGGGAGAACGATTGATAAATTAGTTAGACCTGCTTCCCGGGCACAAATGAATCAGAGCGTTCGTGGCAGGCTTTTTCTTGGATGGGGTTTGGTGTTGCCACATCAAGACCGCTTCCGCAGCGGGCCCAGCGCTCAAACCTGCTCTTTCTTCGCTCCGCTTTTCTGGAATTCGCCCTTGCGTGGCAGGCGTTTTGCGGCAGGAATCAGCTTAAAGAGTTCTGCGGGCGGCATGGAAAGCCCGTAGGAGATCCGCATCAAGCCTTCAAAAGAGACGGTGCGCTCGGCCCTTTCAATCCTGCCTATTTGGTTGGTCTGGAAACCGCATAGCTCCGCCAGCTTCTCTTGTGAGAGGTCGCGGCTCTCCCGCAGCTTTCTCAGTTGTCTGCCGAACAAAACCAATGCGTTGGGCACGCCGTATAGGGTCTTTCGGCGCCTCCCTAAATACAACATCCAATCAGTACCTAGTCCTGATTGGATATATAATGTTCCTGCTTATGGCTCTGAATATACCAGAAGTGACCTATGTGGCTTGTTTTACCGCAGAGGATGGCGTTTATTCCTGCGGGCACCGGCACCGCAGTGTCCGGGAAGCGATGAACTGTCTGGTTCCGGATGGCGGGAGCTTTGTTCGCGCTCATGACGCCGGGGTTCTCCGGTCGCTCGATAACAGGGAACTGATTGACTTCCTTGAATCGTTGCCGGAAATGCCCTGGAGTTGGCGCAACAAAGCCCAAGGGGGCGTTCTCGCCGTTACCCGCAACGGTGAGCGCTAAAGCAGTACCCGCCATGGGGCGCGATGGGTTGAGCAGTTCAGCTCTCGCGCCTTTTTGTATGTTTGGAATCTCAGCCAATATGAGATCGTCAGGGACATCAGGGCCGTTCTGTCAACGGCTTTCCTCCGCCTCCCGGCAAAGGTGTTTTCTTGCCGCCTGAAGGTTCTGCCTGCAAGAGCGCGTTGATGTCTGGGTACGCGTAGATGGTCGGAGCCTGGTTCTGCATCAGGCCTCCGGTATCGGCCGTGGGACCATAGTTGCTGTGCAGCTCTCTACCCAGCATTCGCAGCATGGCCATCTGCTGCCCGCGATGATGCGAGGTATGCGCGATGCGCCGCACCATTACCCAGGCGCGTGATCGCTTCACGTTAAAGAACGTGGTCTCGCCTTCAAACCAGGCGTCATCCTTGTTTTGCAATGCGGCCAGGCGTTTGCCGCTGTCTTCCGCGTAGCGCTGGATGAATCCCAGCCGCGTCTCCGGCTGTGGCAGAGGTTGCGCGCTTACCTCAATGCCCAGCATGTTCTTGAACCATAAGTTTTCGCTCACGCATTGGTGGACCATCTGCTCATGCACGCTGCGCCCGCGCGGATCTTTCGCATTCGGGCGAAACGGCAGGTCCTCATCGCGGAACTCGCTCCACACGCTCACCACTTTAATTCGCTCGGTCGCGTAGGTTTCAACCAGAAAGTCGTATCGCATTGCGCCTCCGGAAAATTATGTAGATCATCAATTCAAATTACCGGTAATTCCATTCAAGGTTTGCTGAACGTTCGCAAGGCACTAAAATTCTACGCCGGGAATAGCTATTTCATAGAGAATCCATCCATCTTCCAGGATAAAGAATAGGATTCTTCGATAACAAGTAGAGGCCCTGTTCTCGATTTGGAGTAGAATTTAGCCGTCTTTATGCCCCCAGGCCCTAAAGTCCATCGCTTCCTGTTGTTGTTGTCATTGGCAGGTTATGCGATCGCCTGCAAGCAAGCCTGGCCTGCCGATAAACGGCCATCTACAGGCGCGAATCCCTCGATCCAGAAAAAGTCTGATGAAGGCTCGCTTGCTGAGGCGTCACGCCTATGCTCCGAATCGCAAGACCTTTACCGTCAGGGAGACTATCCGAAAGCCCAGGCATCAGGTGAGCGAGCTCTGGAGCTTCGTGAGCAGGCGCTTGGCTCTGATCATCCCGATGTTGCAGCAGTTTTGGCGCTACTGGGCCGCATCGCCGACGGCAAAACAGATTACGCTCATGCCGCTGATCTATACCAGAGGGCGCTTGCCATCGATCAAAATGCGCTAGGCAATGATAGCCTGCCAGTCGCGGACGTGCTGGATGGCCAGGCCAGAAACTTCACCGCAACCGCCAAATTTCCTGAAGCAGAAGAGGCCGGCAAACGCGCTTTGCATATCCGCGAAGAGAGGGCAGGTGCAAACGATTCTCTGGTCGCGGAATCTCTGGAAACTTTGGCCGACCTCTATAGAGAAAAAGCTGATTATGCGAGCGCGGTGAGCATGGCCACGCGCGCGGTTGAAATTACCAGCCACCTTTATGGTCCTGACGATCTGCGGACCGCCGATGCCGAGACAGTATTGGGCAGGGCGGCAATCGGACAGGCGAATTATGCGCAGGCGGA
The DNA here is from genome assembly GCA_035279585.1 of Candidatus Angelobacter sp. Classification (GTDB taxonomy): domain Bacteria; phylum Acidobacteriota; class Terriglobia; order Terriglobales; family Acidobacteriaceae; genus Angelobacter. Next base: position 6,621 of record DATEHN010000122.1, read on the forward strand.
AGAGCTGCTGACGCATGCTTCCAAAATTGAGCTGGCTGCCAGTGGAGAAAACAGCTTGATCTATGCCGAATCCCTGGCTGATCTGAGCTCCTTATATCTTGCCAAGCGTGACAACCTCCGTGCGGAGCAACTTGCCGTCCAGGCCCAGGTACTGGAGGAAAAGCTGCTCGGCCCCGATCATTTGAAAGTCGCGGTGATGTTGCACAATCGCGGCCTCATCGCCTACCGGCGCCGTGATTACGATACCTCAGAGAAGCTTTACCAGCGCTCGCTCGCGATCAAAGAGAAGGTGTTGGGGCCGGTACATCCGTGGCTGGGAATCACACTCAATAACCTTGGTCTTCTTTATTGGCACCAGGACGAAAATGCCAAGGCCGCTGAATATTTCCGGCGTGCTGAAGTCATTTTTGAAAAATTCGACGGACCTGAAAGTTTCCCGGTTGCACAGACGCTGAGCAACCTTGGAATCATGGCCAAGCACGCCGGCGATTACAAGGGCGCCGAGAGGTATCAACAGCGCGCGCTGGCCATCCTGGAAAAGCTGTTCGGGCCCAATAGTCTCCAGCTTGAAGTAACGGTGGAGAGCCTGGGCATTCTTTATAACGACCAGGGTGATTATGCCAAGGCGGAGCCATTGCTTCTCCGTGCCCTGCAAATCACCAAAGACTCCCGCGGGCCCGAACACCCGGAAGTAGGCCGGATTTTGCGCAATCTTTCCAAGCTATATAGCGCCAGCGGCGATCTGGCGCGGGCGCGCGAATGCTGGCAGGAGTCCAGTGCCATCGAAGAAAAGGATCTCTTGTTGAACCTGGCGATCGGCTCCGAGCGGCAAAAGTTGGAATTTTTTGATCCCTACATGAGGACCCTGAAAATAGTCATTTCTTTCCAATTGCAACGGGATCCCAAAAGCAATGAATCGCGCGAACTGGCGGCGGCCATGTTGTTGCAACGCAAAGGCCGGATACTGGATGCTTTGGCGGACAATCTAGAAGGCTTGCGCAGCCGCTCCAATGCTGAAGATCGAGCTCAGTTGGATAAATTAAAGCAGGTAACATCAAAGCTTGCCAATCTTGTCTTGAACGGGCCGGGTAAAACTTCGCTTTCTGAGCACCTGCAACAGATTAAAACTCTCACCGAGCAGAGAGACGCTCTGGAAAGCGAAATTGGAAAGCGCAGTGCAGGCTATTATCAGTCTTCTGCTGGAGTGACGTTGAATGCCGTGCAGGCTGCTATACCCGCTGACGCTGCCCTGGTTGAGTATGCGGTGTACCAGCCTTACGATCCAAAGCAGCCGTTTGAGAGCGATACAGATCTCGGTCCACCCAGGTATGCGGCTTACGTCATTACCAGCAATGACGTGCGTTCAATAGATTTAGGCGACGCAAAAATCATCGATGCTGCCATCAGTGCTCTGCGCAAGTCATTGCGGGATCCTGAATCGCGCAACGTAAAAAAGTTGGCGCGTGCCGTTGACGAGAAAATTATGCGTCCTGTGCGTGCACTTGCCGGTAGGCACCTGCTCATTGCGCCGGACGGACAGCTCGATCTCATTCCTTTTGAAGCCCTGGTCGATGAAAACGGCCATTACCTGGTGGAGCAGTATTTGTTCACCTACTTAAGCACCGGGCGCGACCTGCTGCGCATGCAGACGCCGCGGCCCACGAAAGCCGACGTGATGGTGGTGGCTGATCCGGATTTTGGCGCGCCGAAGGCCCGTGAAGTGAACAGCGTGCCAGACGCACTAAAACAACCGGTAACGCGAAGCATCAGTCGCGGCAAAGATTCTGATGTCTACTTTGCGCCGCTGGAGGGGACCAAACTCGAGGCGCAAGCCATTCAATCTCTTTTCCCCAAAGCTCATGTGTTCACCGGAGCGCAGGCAACAAAAGCTGTGCTGTTGAAGCTTGAGGCTCCGAGTATTCTGCATATCGCTACGCACGGATTTTTTCTCGAGGATTCCCATGCAGACAAAGAAGATTCAGCAAATGCCGGAAGCTCAACGAATGATGCGCGTGGAGGTTCGCCAGAGGAAGACCCTGAGAATCCCTTGTTGCGTTCAGGGCTGGCCCTTACTGGCGCCAATTTAAACCGGCGTGGCGGGGATAGCGGTATTCTGACCGCCCTGGAAGCGGCCAATCTCAATCTTTGGGGGACCAAACTTGTTACGCTCTCCGCATGCGATACCGGCATTGGAGAAGTTCATGTGGGTGAAGGTGTTTACGGGTTGCGCCGCGCCTTTGTGCTCTCCGGGGCAGAGAGCCTGGTCATGAGTCTTTGGCCCGTGAACGATTACGTGACCCGGCAAATGATCACTGCCTATTACACCGGGCTAAAGAACGGTCGAGGCCGCGGCGATGCTCTCCATCAGGCAGAGCTTTCCATGCTGAAACGCAAAGGCCGCGAGCATCCTTTTTACTGGGCCAGCTTTATTGAGTCTGGCGAGTGGGCCAACCTGAATGGCCATCGCTAATGCCATCGGCTTGAGATACTCTTTGTTCCCAAGATAAAGTTATTTTGAGGCATCTGCTCAGGCTGCTGTTTGCAAAAAGCCTCGGATTTTTGAAAGGTCTATCTTTGGCGCTCCCCAATCGAATTGCTGTAATCGCATTTTGCTGGCTGGTCTCAGCCAGTTCGTTTGCCGCGCAGATCAGCGGCACCATCACCAACGGGACCACGAACAAGCCTGCATCCGGTAATGAGGTTGTGCTGCTCTCGCTTGATGGCGGAATGAATGAAGTGTCTCGAGCCACAACAGATAATCGCGGGCACTTCACCATAGACGTGCCGGATTCGAGCGCTCCGCACCTGCTGCGTGTGAACCATCAGGGAGTGAATTACTTCACCAGCGTATCGCCCGGAGCGGGCCCAGTGGACATAACAGTCTACAACGCTGCGAAATACGTAGAGGGCGTGGTTGAGGTTGCACGCGTCTTCCGCATGCAGGCAGCGCAAGGGCAGCTTGAAGTAACTGTAGACTACACGCTGCGCAATGAGTCCCAGCCTCCACGGACCATGATGGATACTCAGACCTTCTCGGTTGATCTGCCTGAGGGAGCGCAATTAATTGAGACCACGGCAACAAGCTCCGGTGGAATGCCCACAACCATCTCGCCGATCTCAACCGGCAAAAAGAATAACTATGCAATGGGCTTTCCACTGCGTCCTGGAGAGACGCATTTTCGGGTAATTTACAAGGTGCCATACAGCGGTTCCTATGAGTTCAATTTCATGCCTGATTCGCAGCTTTCAGAGGTGGGAGTGCTGCTGCCCAAAACCATGCAGCTCACCGGAATCAGCCGTAGTTTCTCCCAGGATTCCGATGAAGCCGGGCTTGCGGTGTTCTACATCAAGGATGCTCCGGCGCATGAGCCAGTAACGTTCTCAGTGGCAGGGGAAGGGCTGGCTCCGAATGACGCCCAGGGTGGTGGTGGAGAGCCACCTTCAGGCGCGCCGCCGAGTGCATCGCCCTCCACCGCTGGCAGTTCGCGCAGTGGCGCATTCTGGTACGTGCTGGCAGGCATAATCGTGATCGTAGTAGGTGGCGGATATTGGCTGTGGCGGTGGTCAGCCAACGCATCGCGAGACCAGGGCCGCTCCACATCTGCGGCAAAGCGCAAAGCAGCCAAAGAACGCCGTGCTGCAGCTCCGCCTGAGCAGGAAACCATGCTCGACACTCTGAAAGACGAGTTGTTTCAGTTGGAACAAGACCGCCTTGATGGCAAAGTCACAACGGAAGAGTACGAAAAGTCGAAGGCCGGCCTTGATGCCCTGATTCGCCGCCAACTGAAGAAGGCAGGCCGGTAGCAAATCATCGGTTCCTCTCGAATTAGCTTGATGGCCAAGATCAGGCGGCTATCTCTGATCACCTTTAGAAATGCAGAAAACATAAAACAGGCCTCTGGAATTAACCAGAGGCCCGCTTGCGTTCTTGATTAGTTATTTCTTACTGCACGTTCGCGGTCACAGTTGAGTTTGCCTTGATCGTGAACCTGCAGGTTTTGGCTTTGGTGTTGTTGCTTGAGCAATCGCCACCCCAGATCGCATCCCGTCCGCTGGCTGCGCTGAGCGTGACCACCGTACCCGGAGCAAATTGCGCCACCGCATGGCTGCCCGTGGCAACGCTGATTCCAGCAGGGCTGGACACCACGCGATCACCGCTGCGGCCCCCGGCTGTTACACCCAGTGAAAACGTGGTTGGCGCAACCGTAGGATTGATAGTCAAAGTGGCCGAGCGTGTGACTCCGCCGCCTGTTACTGAGATTGTCACCAGCGTCTGTGTGGTCACGAGCGAGTTGGTGATGGTAACTCCACCCGCCGTGGTGCCTGCAGGAATCGCGACCGAGTTCGCAATGCGGACTACGTTCGGGTTGCTGTTAGTGATTTGGAAGATCTGATCAGTAGTTGAAGGCGTAGCCACTCTGACGACCGCGAATGATCCGGTAGTGCCGGAGACCGTGGCCGGGCTCAACGTGATTGAATCCGGCTGGCCTTGCGGCGTGATCGTGAGCTGTGATGCTACGCTTGCGCCATTCCAATTTGCCGTGATGTTGGCCAGCGTGTTTGCAGAAACGGGATTGGTCGGAATCTGCGCTACCACCGTTGAATTGCCTGCCTGGACGGTTGCCACGGCCGGTGCAAGCGCTGCCGGAGAATCGCTGGTCAGGTCTATTTGTGCTCCGCCTGCAGGCGCCAACCCATTGAGCGTTATCACTGCGGCAGCCGTTGCTCCGCCGCTGATTGTGCCCGGGTTCACCTGGATCGATTTAATGGAAGGCGGCAGCACATTCAAATTCAACGTAGTGGTGCCGGAGTTGAGTTTGGCTGTCACGGTCACAGGCGTTGGAGTCGTCACCTGTCCAGCCTGGGTCTGGAACTGCATCCATCCGGTATTGCCGGGCATGGTAACCGTTGCCGGAACCGGGAACGCGTTTGGATCAGAGCTGGTCAAATTGATCACTGCTCCGTTTGCAGGCGCAGCGGTAGAGAGCTGCAACTGAACGAAGGTCGTGTTGCCGCTGAAAATTGGATTGCTGACAGCGACCATTGAGACTGGGGCCGGCGGCGCCTGGCTTACCGTGAATGTTCCGCTGGCGGACCAGTTGGTCACCGCCGCTGTGGTGGGGGAGGCGTCTCCCTGGGCTGAGCGTATGCGCCAGAATTTTTGTCCCGGCGTGAGTGAGAGTTCCGTGCGGCTGGCGTGGTTCAACTGCGGCGCGTCCTCTTCAATCGTCTTGAAGCCAGAGTCTTTGGCGATCTGCAATTCATAGCCGCTGGGCTGCGGGTTGGGAACATCAGTCCATGCGATGGTGATTGGCAGCGTTAAGTCCGCGCCGTTTGCCGGCGAAAGAGGCGAAGGCGGCCCCGGCAGCGGATTGTTGAAGAAGACCGAGAACGCGATCGTATTGGAAGGAGCGCTGAAAATTCCGTTTGCGTTTACGGCAAATACGCGCGCGGAATAAAACCCTTCATCCGGCGTTGAGAATGAGAACGTGGGGTTGGGAATGTTATCGAACTTGCCGGCGCTTGCTACCGGGAAGCTTGGATCTTTGGAGAACTGCAACACGTAACTGGCCGCGCCCGGAACAGGAGACCAATTGAACGTCATGACCTCAAGCGGATGAAATGCGGAATATCCCTTGGTGGGCGACATGGTTGGCGCGCCCGGCTGTCCTGCGCCCGCGCCGGTGACATTGAAGCTGCGTCCGGCTGACCATGCGCCCTGCACCAGCGCTGTATTCACTGCCTGCACGCGCCAGAAATAGGTGCCGTTCGCCAGGCCGCTTACTGTGTCCTGTGTCTGGCCATTGGTTGAGTTTTGCGCGATGACGTTGGTGAAGTTCGATGAGGTGCTGACCTGCCAGTTGTAGGCAATAATCCCGCTGGGATCGTTCACGGGAGACCATGAAATGGTAAAAGGCGTGGGCAAATTTGTCCCGGAAGCCGGTGAGAGCAATGCAGGTGATGGCACAGCCGCAACCGCAAAAGTTGCTGCGGCAAGCAATAGGACCACTACAGACACACGTGTAACAGCTGAATGGATTTTCATTGATGCGTATCTCCAAGTTTTATAAGGGAGGGCGGAACATCATCTGGCTAGGAATCGATTCAGCCGAACTACCCCCGATTGAGTTGTGCACGATCTGGGTACAGCTCTCCGAGGATCTCCGCTGCTGCGTTGGAGTCTCGAACTAACGCTTACTTTGGTAAGACACGCTCTGCCGCCGCGCAGAACAAATCAGCAGTACATGTCTCGCGTGCGGCACTCATCATGCTGATCAGTGTCCGGGAGGACAGTCCTCTTTGAGTGGCAATGCATGTTTCGTAACGAAGTGGAGCGGTCGCATGTTCGGCAAGGAAAAACGTTTAAGTTGCGCCGCATCGCATCTGTGATACCGGCGCGCAATCCTATGGTGCCGCTTTGTGCGGCTCATGCGATTCGGCGCAATTCGACGCTGCAGGAAATTCATCCCTGGCTGCAAAACATGTGCGTCTGCGATGTGAAGAGAGGTCAGCGCAGTGGGGGATTTCGCTATCAGTCAAAATAAAAGCCTGAGCATTCCAGCATAGGGCTGCAAAAGCAGATCCTTCGCTGCGCTCAGGATTTCTGCAGGAGGCTCTCGCTGGGCGCCTCGCTTCGCCTCCAAAGCCCCAACGGCAGATCCCTCGCTCGCACTCGGGACTTCGGCTGCGTAACTCCCGCTCAGCTTCGCTTCGCCCGCAGAACGCCTCAACTTAACAAATCTTTTTGCTTTCTTTTTACACAAACCGGCTGTCTTTTTGAGATGATACTGCCACCTATCCCGCATAATAGTAAGTCCGAGACCAACGGATGCTAGTTAGAAGCGGATGCCAGTAAGAGGGTCTGGCAAGAGCAGGTTCTGATCTCGGCGGCTTTCAAAGATGTTAACAATAAGGTTTTTGCAAGACCACTAAATGGGAGAGTTCTGATTGTTAGCTAGTTACAAGGCGTTTGCAGTGAATTGCCCACGGCGGCTGGCAATCTGGATTGCTACAGCAGCATTTATGTTGGTCGCACCGTGGATGCAGGCAAGTTCTCAGGTACAACAAGGGAATGCCGCGGCAGCCAGGAGTGTTGGCACGGTCAAGTCAATCAGCGGCCAGACGCTTGTTCTGAAACCAGACTCAGGGCCGGACGTAAACGTCTCTTTGTCCGACGGCACGCGCATTCTCCGCCTGGCGCCAGGGCAAACGGACTTAAAGAGCGCCACTCCACTGGCAATATCAGACCTTCAGGTTGGAGACCGCATGTTGGTTCGCGGCCGCGCGGGCGAGAACGATTCTATTGCGGCCACCGCGATCATCGTAATGAAGCAGGCCGACGTTGCGCAGAAACAGCAGCACGACCGTGAAGACTGGCAAAAGCGCGGCGTTGGCGGCATTGTCAGCGCCATTGATCCGGCCAGCGGGACCATTACAGTCTCGGTCACGCCCACGGTCAGCATCGCAGTGAAGACGTCAAAAGATACCGGCTTCCTGCGCTATGCGCCCGATTCCATCAAGTTTGCCGATGCTAGAAAGAGCACGCTGGACCAGATCAGGACTGGTGACCAGTTGCGCGCGCGGGGCAATCGCAGCGCTGACGGCAAGGAGATCGCGGCGGAAGAAGTGATCTCCGGATCGTTCCGCAACATCGCCGGGACCATTACTTCCATTGACGCGGCCAGCAACGCAATCACGGTCAAAGACATTCTGGCCAAGAAATCTGTAGTTGTGAAGTTCAATGCAGATTCGCAGTTGCGCAAGCTGGCGCAACCCATGGCACAGCGTCTGGCGTTCTTTCTTAAAGCTAGCGCGCAATCAGACCAGGGTGGCGCGCCAGGGGCAAGCCGGCCGGCAGGCGGTGGCGCGCAGCGTCCGGGAGGCGGTCCTGACTTTCAGCAAATGTTGAGCCGCATTCCCAGCATAAAACTTGAAGAACTTCAAAAAGAAGATGCTGTCATGATCGTGGCCATGCCGGGAACGAACAGCGGTGATGTCACAGCGATTACATTGCTCGGCGGCGTTGAGCCGATTCTTACCGCTTCTCCAAACGGCATGAGCGCGGCTGCGCTCTTTTCCGGATGGAACCTGGGCGCGCCCGCCGGCGATGCTGGACCGTAAATCAAAGAAATGATGATCATGGTGAGGAGAGTTTGATGAGATCCAGGCTGTTGGGCCTTCGCAAATGGGCCCTTATTATTTTCAGCGTTACGGTTTTCATGCCGGCGCTTGCTCAGGCCCCTGCGGGCCGATTGCACGGCCAAATCACTGATCCAACCGGGGCGGTGATTCCCCAGGCAACCATCACGGTAAAAAGTTCCAGCGGCCAGGTGGTCACCGGCAAATCAGGCGGTGCGGGTGAATATGACTTCCGCAATTTAGCGCCCGGCAAATACACAGTTACGGTAACAGCCAAGGGTTTTGCGCCGGCAACGCAACAGGTGGAAATTGTTGCCGGGCAGGAGAGGAAAGCTGATCTCGCGCTGGAGGTAATGGCCAAGGAAGAAGATATTCAGGTACAGAGCAATGCAGCCACCGTCAGCACCAGCCCTGATAACAACGCCAGCAGCTTGGTAATCAGCGGTAAAGATCTGGACGCTCTCTCAGACGATCCAGATGAGCTGCAATCAGAATTGCAAGCGCTGGCTGGCCCTTCTGCCGGTCCTAACGGCGGGCAGATTTATATTGACGGTTTTACCGGCGGACAACTGCCTCCTAAGTCTTCCATTCGCGAGATTCGCATCAACCAAAACCCATTCTCCGCGGAATATGATCGCATGGGTTTTGGCCGGATAGAAATCCTTACCAAGCCCGGCAGCGATAAGCTCCATGGGCAGTTCTTTTTCAACGATAACCATTCTTTCCTTGATGCCCTGAATCCTTTTGCCGCCACCGAGCCTGATTTCAACACGGACATGACAAGCGGAAACGTTGGCGGCCCAATAAGCAAGAAAGCCTCATATCAGATCAATGCCGAGCGGCGCGATATTAATGATGCAGCAGTTATCCTGCCGGCGGCATTTTCCGCGGCCAATGTGCCGGTGGAACCGCTACTGAATCCGCGTGTGCGCACCAGTTTTACCTCAAGGCTTGATTATCAGCTTGCCAGCTCAAATACGCTCATGGTGCGCTACCAGTTCACGCATAATCGTGAGGCGAATGATGGCATTGGGCAATTGACGCTGCCCTCGCGGGCGTTAAACCAGACCCTTACGGAAAACACAATTCAAATCAGCGATACGCAGGTGCTCAGCCCTCAGGTGATCAATGAAACGCGCTTTGAATGGCAGCGCGGCACTACTGACCAGAATGCACAATCCCTTACTCCGGCTATCGATGTGCTGGGCCAATTTAATTCCGGCGGCAATCCGGCGGGGATAAGCGATGTTCTTACCACTCATTACGAACTGCAGAACTACACCTCCATCAACAAAGGCAATCATTTTATGCGCTTTGGCGGGCGGCTGCGCGCTACGGCGGATTCAAGCAACTCCACGCAGGGTTTTAACGGAACATTTACGTTTGATTCCCTGGCGGCTTTTCACGCCGGCACGCCCCGGCAATTAAGCGTTACCACCGGCAATCCTTTAATTCAAGATACGTTTGTCGATGCCGGCCTTTACGCGGAGGATGATTGGAAGCTGCGTCCCAACATGACCTTCAGCTACGGGCTGCGTTTTGAAACGCAGAACGGCATCAATGACCATGGTGATTGGGCGCCGCGCTTAGGCTTTGCCTGGGGTCTGGGTGGCAAGAAAAACGCAGCGCCAAAGACCGTCATCCGTACCGGCTTTGGCATTTTTTATGATCGCTTTAGCCAGGACCTGATCATGCAAGCGGAACGCTTGAATGGTGTGAACCAGCAGCAGTTCATCCTTTCCGCCACGGCAAACCAGACGCTGTTGAACTCGGTATTTGCCAGCTATCCGGCTTTGCCGCCTATCACCGGTGCTACAGTGGCAACCACCACGTACGCCATTGATCCGAATCTGAGAACGCCTTATACCATCCAGTTTGCCGGCTCTGTGGAGCGTCAGCTTACCAAGACCGCTACGCTCACAGGCACATACGTTCATTCTCGTGGCGTCCATCAACTCTTTTCTACTGTTGTGAGCAGCACACCTTCACCGCAGTATCAGTTTGAATCCGGCGGCATCTTCAACCAAAACCAGTTGATCGTAAACTTTAACCAGCGTGCTGGAACCAGATTCACCATTTTCAGCTTTTACATGTTCAGCCACGCCAACAGTGATACCGCCGGAGCTGGCAGCTTTGCTTCAAACCCAGCCGAAGGAATCGGCTTTGACTATGGGCGCGCCGCCTTTGACGTGCGTCATCGTCTCTTCTTCGGCGGGACTGTCTCATTGCCGCATGGCTTCCGCATAAGCCCGTTTATGGTGGCAAATTCCGGCGCACCGTTTAACATCACCATAGGGCGCGATGTTAACGGCGATTCCATCTTCAATGACCGTCCTGCGTTTGCCACCGATCTCTCCCGCCCCAGCGTGGTTCAGAACAACTTTGGCGCTTTTGATACTTCTCCCATTCCCGGCCAGACCATTGTTCCTTTCGATTTCGGCGACGGCCCCGGACAATTCACTTTCAATTTGCGCTTGAGCAAGACCTTTGGTATCGGTCCCAAGCTTGACTCCAGTAATCAACCGCAACGGCAGGGCGAGAGAGGAGGCGGAGAGCCCAGGGGCGGCGGAAGACGTGGCGGCCCGGCAGGCGGTTTTGGCGGCCCACGCGGCGGCCCTATGGGACCGGCTACAAACCAGCGCTACAACCTGACTGTCAGCATCAATGCCCGCAATATTTTCAATGATGTGAACCCGGCGCCACCAATCGGGAACTTGAGTTCTGCGCTGTTTGGGCAGTCTACATCGCTGGCTTCAGGGAACCTGTTCAATACGCAGTCAGCCAACCGGCGCGTTGACTTGCAGCTAACGTTCTCTTTCTGAGCGTAAGCCTCAAGTAACAGGGATTTGCAGGGTCTAGAGGTTTCACGGCGCCGTTCGCCGTGAGCGGATCGGGGGCTTTGTTGCACCCGGAGCCGTGTTCCATTCGCCCGGCATGTACTTTAGTGCCTTTTTACACTCGTATAAATCTTGAGAGATGTTTCTGAACTCCGGGGTTAAAATGTGGTTCTTGCAAAGGGCCTAATTGACCAAGAATAGGATACCTACCCAGGACGCATTTCGACAGTTTCTCGATTGGCTGGACCAAAGCCAAGGCTCAGGCGGCGAAAAATATCTCGAGTTGCGCCGCAGGCTGGTTCTCTATTTTGATCGCCGGAATTGCCTTACCCCTGACGAACTGGCGGATGAAACGCTCAGCCGCGTGGCCCAAAAATTCCAGGAGAAGGGTGAGATCACCAACCTCTCTCCTGCGCACTACTGTTACGTTACCGCCAAGTATGTTTTCCTGGAGTACATTCGCCGCCCGGACCACAACCAGACAAGTCTTGATGAGTTTCCCGCTTCCCGCACCGCGGATGGGACGCTGGCGGTTGCAGCGGCGGATTCTGAGCGCGCAGTCAAAGAGCGCACTCTTGATTGCCTGGAGCGCTGCCTGAAAAAATTAGCGCACGGCGAGGGCGAACTGATTCTTGAATATTATCAAGGCGAGCAGCGGGAAAAGATTCAGCATCGAAAGCTAATTGCGGAAAAGCTTGGCCTTTCCGCCAATGCGCTCACGATTCGCGCCTGCCGTATTCGCAATAAACTGGAGACCTGTGTGCGCTCCTGCTGTGAGAAGTCATGAAGCATTTCTGTGAATGCGTCTTATATGAATTGAGGGATTAATGCCATCCTCTGAACACGCTTATAACGACGAGCTCTTGACCCGGTATCTTCTGGGTGATCTTCCTGCGCAGCAGGCAGAGCAACTGGATGAGCTGAGCGTTGCGGATGATGAGTTTGCCTGGCGTTTGAACGGGGTGGAAAACGATCTGGTGGATGGTTTTGTGCGCGGCGAACTAGAAGGCGGAAACCTGCAAAAATTTCAGTCCGCTTATCTTTCTTCAGCCAGGCGCCGGCAGAAAGTGGAATTCGCCGCGGGGCTGCTTGAGCTTGAGAGACGCGCGGCATTGCGGGCAGCCAGCCCAAAGCGCGCGAAGCTAAGCACTGGCCGTTGGGGATGGCTAGGAGCGATTTCCTTTCAGCAGTGGGGTTTTGCCGCTGCTGCTGTGGCGCTTTTGCTGATTGCCGCCTTTTTGTTTACTGATAATCTCCGGCTGCGCCGGCAGGTTGACTGGGCCAACTCAAATAGCAGCGAGCACGAGCAGCAGTTACAGCAAGAGCTTGCTCAGCAGCGCGCAGCCAATGCAAAGATCCAGGGTGAACTTGATCTCGCCCACAGCTCTGGTCAGGATTTGGCCCAACTCAAGACGGTTTCTCTTTTGTTGCCTCCGCCAACCAGGGGTGTTGGGCCCGTGCAAAGCGTTTCCATTCATCCGGGAACTGATTTAGTGGTGGTGCTCCTGACCCTGGAGTCTGACGATTTTCCTCAATATCGCGTGGCCCTCAAAGACCCTGCCACCCAGCGGGAAGTCTGGCGCAGCCCTGACCTGAGCGCATCTTCTGCGGCCGGGCGCAAGGCAGTTGCAGTCAGCGTGCCGGCAAAGCTGTTGCAGCAGGGGCACTATCTTGCTGAGCTAACGGGCATTCGGCGCAATGGCGGAACAGAGCCAATCGGCGATTATCCCTTCGGCGTCGTTCTGCGCTAGCCTTGCGCTAGACTAAGAATTATCCACAGCCTTCCTGACAAGTTCTGTCATCAGATTTTCCGCAAAAATTTTGTCTCCTGCCATGAAATGTTTTTCCCGCTTTGTCTTATTTAGGCAAGTGAGGTTAGCCGCAGATTGTATTGGGGGACAATCGTCTGCGGCATGAGAGCGTAACTGAAATGGGTTGGATGAGCTGGATGACAGAGTAACAAACCAGCCGAGTTTAGCGGCTGTGGCCTCAGCCGCTAGTGAAAAGTGGACCGTCATTTTGTGGCGGTCCACTGTTTCTTGCTTACTACCATGCTTTAAGAGTGACCTCGTCAAGCCAAACGTTATAGGGATGTTGTGCAATGTCGCCGTCCAGTTGAAACGCGACATTGATATCTGTTCCGTTAAAGTCCTGTTGCGGGTCTTTGTAGATATCCACCGGCGTAGTGGTTCCATCCACAGTCAGGCTGATGTAGTGGACCTGGTTATTGACACGTTCCAGTTCCCAGGTAATGTGGTGCCATGTATTGGCGGAAAACACCGGACAGGGTAATTTGGTCGCCACCCATTTGAAGTTCTTCGGGTCCCAGATGTCCCAGTGGTGTGTGCCTTTAAAATTGCATTCACTGCCCCAGACAAAGCGGATCTTGTTAAACGACTGGTTTACATCAAACTCCAGGGCCTCTGAAACCTTGGGTTGATCGATATAGAAAGAAACATCGTAGCTGAAATGTGAGACATCCAGCCCGCCGCTTACAGATTTCCACCAAAGAGCGTTGGAATAGCCTGTTTTTCCGCCTAATGAAAATTTTGAGGATGATCCATCCAGCGAGGGGCTGGCCTGGTCATCGGTCTTTACCGATGTGGCATTGCCTCTGCCGCTGGCGCACGCCTTGTTATCAAGGCGCTTGGTGCAAAACTGCCAGTCCGGCATCTGTTCAATCTTGGGGAACACAATTGCATTGGCCGGCGCTGACGATGAAGGGCCAGGATTAGGATTTGCTGCCGGCGTGGGCCCTGCTGCGGGTGGCGGCAGGTTTTGCGATCTTCCGCCGCATCCTGCGGCAACGCACACCATCGCGCAGCACACTGTCATAAGTGCGATAGGTTTTTTATGCAAAACAATTAACTCCAAATAGGTTTACAGCGACTATGCGCTGTGTACTACTCTCGCTCAAGCAGATTTCATCAGTAGTCTGATGGAGTTAGGTGGGAAAGATCCTGAAAGGTGATTTTCAAGCTACTGCGTTAGGCTGGAGCGCAGGCGCGAGCGAGTGGGCTTTGTTGCCGCCTTCAGAGCGCGCGGCTTCCAGGGCGTTTTCCACGCGATTGATGACCTCAGTGACCATGTCAACGGCGTCAAAACGTTCCTGCAATACAGCTTCTGCAATGCCTACGCTGATAGGCGGCGTGCGCTCGCTCCCGGGGACCTTGATTGGCGCCAGCACTTTTCTCATCTTATCCACCACCAGGAACGCGTTCTTCTCCGTGGTATCAGAGAGCACCAGCGCGATCGTTGTGAGGTCATAGCGGATTGCCACATCGTTCTGGCGGATGTGTGAAGCCAGGGCCTGCCCAATCTGCTGCATCATGTGCTCAACCTGCGTTTCACCAATGTCTTTTGCCAGGACTGAGGCCTTGCCGAAATGAAGCAGCATGAGCGTCATGGGGGCTTTTTGCTGCAAAGATCTCCTCACCTCAGAGAGCAGGACGTCAAGATAAGAAGAACGCTTGAGCAGGCCTGATTTTTCGTCGGTGACGGCCAGAGTTTTCATCAGCGTACGCAGGCGCACGTTGCTGACTGCCAGCACCATCTGCTCCGCGATGGTTTTGAGCACGACAATATCGGTTTGCCGCCATTGCCGAGGCGAGGTCTGCTGCAGGATCAGGATGCCGGATTGCTCGCCGGAATCTATGAGAGGAACTGCTATCAAAGACTCAATATTGAGCGCGTGAACATGCTCCGCCGCCGGTGCAAGTTCGCGAGAAGACTTGGCATTGGCAATGGTCACCGCGCCATTCGTGGCCAACTGTTGCGTCAATCCAATCAGCTTCACAATCGCCATCACGTCAGATTGCTTGATCCCGGGAGCGCAGTATTCCAGCGCGGCGGAAGGAGGCTTGCCGATGGTGCAAAGCCCGGCCACGCAGCGGCTGGCGTTGAAGTGGCGGCCAATGTCATTCACGGCGGTGAAGAGCACGCTCTTCACATTGGCCTGGCGATAGATGTTGCGCGTGATCTCGGTTACACGGGCAAAATTATCAACCGCGTTTTCTTCATAAGGGGAACTTGCGGCTGGGGTGGGCGGCGCAGCCGCCGGAGTCTTGGCTTGAGGAGCAGCAGCCGCAGCCGGGGTCGCAGCTTTGCTTGCAGCTGCAGCAACTTCGTAAGCTGGAGTGAAGCCGGCAGAAATGTAGAGATGTCGCAGCTTCTCGTTCTTCTGCTCTTCCCTGGGAAACAGCTTGCTCACGCGCTCCAGGCGTTCCAGGGCCTTGGAGCGCATTCCATACTGCAGATAAATTTCCGCCTGAAGAATAAAGTCCTCAAGCACCGTCGGCTCAGATTCCGCGCGCGAGGGCGCAGGCGTTTCCGGTTCCGGGGCGGCAGGTTTTTGCGCCTTGTTATCCACGCGATGGAAGCGGTTGGCAATTCGGTTGAACTGTTGTTCATCAATGCGTCCGCGCAGCATTTCCAGGCGCTTGCTATGGCCGGGCTCGTAAGGGTCCAACTCTGCTGCGCGGTCCAGCGTTTCACCGGCCTGCCCATACTTGCCTACGGAGTAGTAGAGTTGAAAAAGCTTCAGCAGCGTGCGGCTGTACTCATGTTCACGATTGGCCGTATCGAAGAGTTTTACCAGGTACTCGGTAAAGCCCATGGATGGCATACGCCGCTCAGACATTTCAAACATGCTGGTGATATATTCGCGCCGCCTTCCGGCTGAGGTTTCGTGTTCCTCCAGCCGTTTGGCCAATTGCAGGGCGCCACGCGTGTCATTGATGTCCAGGTAAACGCCGACAATGGAAGCCATTTCTTCCAGTTGCTGCGGATCGCGCTCATACAGCTCCCAGGCATACGGCTCAGCGTCCGCAGGGCGCTTGGATGCCATCAGCGCATGTGCGTATAGCTCGCGCAGCTCCGGCAGCCCTCTCACGCGCGTAACCACCGTTTCCAGCACGGCGATACATTCCTTGACCGAGTTGCGCGAAAAGAGGCCACGGCCATAAAGAAAGATGGCCTGAAAATTCAGCGCGTCAAAATTGTAAGCCCGCTCATACGACTGAAATCCTGAGCCAGGCGATTCCTGGTCCTGCAGCAGGCCAAGCTGGACGAAATTAGCGGCTGCTGTTTTGCCTTCGCCCAGAGCGGCGGCTTTTTCTGCTGCAAGCTGCAGGTTCTCTATGGTGGGAGAAATCTCAACGATGCGCTTGCACGCCGCCAGGGCCTGCTTTTCATTCTTTTGCCGCTCAAAACCCCGCAACGCAGAATGATAAGCTTCCAGCGCCTCATTCTTGTCGCGCTTCTCAATGAGCTGGGCATAGCGAAATGTCTGCAGTGGTGTGGGCGTTGTCAGCTTGGCCAGTTTCTTATAGGTAATGGAGCCTTTGCTGGTTTCGCCGGTCTCAAACTCATGTTCAAAAAGGGAGTTAAAGAGTTCCGCTGCCTCGCTGCGACGGTCCAGCGCCAGGCAGAGATCGGCGGCCGTCTGCTTAACCTGCTCATTCCGCGGATCATCGTCAAGAATGGAAAGATATTCCTCCAGCGCCGCTTCAGGCTTGCTTCGCTGCAGGTACTTTTCCGCTTTTTCCAGTCGCTTGGAGATGTCCGCCATGGGGTCAACTTCCTCAGACGCCTTGGGCAGGGCGATGCCATGGCGACGTGAGGCTGAAGGCAGCTTTCATTCTATTCGGAATTGCCGGGCGGCTCAATCCTTGATCGTTACGCCCGTAAAACGCAGGTAATAGAAGGTAAAAGTGGCAATCCGCTGAAACAAACGTTATAAATCCCCCATGGCCGAACAGGAGAAAGGCCTCAAGAAAGAGCTTTCTGCGCGACAGATGGCCATGGTGGCCGTTGGCGGCTCAATCGGCACCGGGCTTTTGCTGGGATCGGGCGCTGCCATCCAGGTGGCCGGGCCGGCCGTGGTGCTCAGCTACGTCTTCAGCGCTTTGATTGCCTGGACTGTGGCCCTGGCTTTGGGTGAAATGTCCAGTGTGCATCCCGCGGCAGGCTCATTTGGGGTTTACGCGGAGCTTTACCTTAATTCCTGGGCAGGGTTCATTGCCCGTTATGGATACTGGTTTTCTGTGGTGATCGCCATTGGGTCTGAAGTAGTAGCCGCAGGCACTTACATGCAGGTCTGGTTTCCCCGCATTCCAGTCGTGGTGTGGATGGTGATTTTTGGAATTTTCCTTGTAGCAGTCAACCTGTTTCCGGTCGGCGATTATGGCGCCTTTGAATACTGGTTTGCCATGATCAAGGTGGTAACCATTTTTATTTTCATTTTGATCGGCGCTGTGTTGCTCTTGGGCGGCAAGGTACCGCCGCAGTATGTGGGCCGTGGAGGTTTTGCTCCCAGGGGCTGGCTTGCTCCGCTGATGACAACTTCTTTCGGGCTGTACAGTTTTCTGGGCATTGAGATGGTGGCCGTCTCATCCGGCGAAGGCCGCTCCGCCCGGGAAGTCTCCCGCGCCACCAGCTTTGCTTTTGCGCTTCTGGCTTTTGTTTATGTTTGTGCCATGGCGGTGCTGGTAGGCGTAATGCCGTGGCAGCAGGCCGGGGTTTCTCAAAGCCCGTTTGTCACGGTATTTTCCGTGGCCGGGATTCGCTCTGCCGGCTTCATCATGAACGTGGTGGTGCTTACGGCCGCGCTCTCTGCCGCAAATGCCAGCCTTTATGTGGCTTCTCGAATGTTGTTCTCTGTGGCGCGTTCTGGCTACGCACCCACGCGCCTGGGGACACTCAATCAACATGGCGTACCGATGGGCGCTCTGCTGGTTTCAATGCTGGGCATTTTGGCGGCCATCCTTCTTCAATTGCGGACCAAAAACGCTTATCTCTACATCATCAATGCGTCGCTGGTCGGCGGAATGATCGCCTGGCTGGTCTCATTGCTGGCGCATGTGCGCTTTCGCCGCACGGTCAGTTCGGAGCAGCTTGCGGCTGCAGGATTGCGCTCACCGCTGGGCCCAGCAGGATCGCTGCTCGGGTTCGTAGCGATTGTGGCCTCGATCGCCTGCACATGGTGGGTTTCGCAATCAAACGTGGCGGCAAAGAGCGCCGTGATTTATCTGGTGGTGCTCAGCGTGGCGTATCTGCTCGTTCGCAAGAAAGATGCTTCAGCAAAGCCTGATATAGCCGTTAGCAGTGATTAAATGGCAAAGCTTACCTTTCCAGCACTTCTTCGCCCGCTGCGGACGCATTGCGGCTGGGCTTCGCCTGTCCGGCCACAAAGTAATAGACCACTCCCAGGGCCATCAATATCAGTCCAAAAACAAGCTGGCTCATGCTGCCCAGGCGTCCCAGCGGAAGCTGTTCACCGCGATTTCTGATTGCCGCAATCGCCAGCAGGGCTGTGGGGCCAATACCTACGGCGATTGCGCCAATCATGCCGCCGGGCACGCGGAACGGGCGTGGTAATTCCGGCTCGCGAATGCGGAGCATAATCAGAGCCAGAAATTCCAGTACCAGGCTGGCGCCGTAGAGAAGAATATCGAGCATGATCAGGTCATTAAAGTTCAAGCCGAGCGAGAGCCCCCAGGCAAGACCCAACACCACAATCGCAACCCAGGGCGCGCCGCTCTGGTTTTTACGGGCAAAGATTTTTGGCAGATGTCCGTCTTCCGCCATGGCGGAGGGAAGATGCGAATATGACATTACCAGTGAGTTGAAAGAGCTGAACTCCGCCAGCATGGCGGTGGTCACCAGCACCATGCCCAGCCACGGTCCCACCACAATTCCCGCAATGCTGGCCCAGCTTCCGTTGTTCCAGACGTCCTGCGGAATGTGCGTGTGCCATACCGCCGCAATGGGCAGCACGTAAGAGAGCACAATCGCGCCCAGGGCCAGCATCATCACTCGCGGATAAGTTTTTTGCGGGTTCTCAACTTCATTGGCCACGGTTGCTGCGTTGTCCCAGCCCATGTAGTTCCACATGGCCACCAGCACTCCGGCCAGCAGATCACCCTTGGCTGCAGGAGCGGAGACTGGCGTAACGTGCCGCACCAGCGCAAACAGCGTGACCAGGGCAAACGGGCTGAGAAGCAACACTCCCACTACAACGGAACTCGTGCCAACAGCTTTGGAGCCAAACAGGTTCCAGAGCAGGCACACCAGCACAAGCGCTCCCGCAATGGCGATGCGATGCCAGCCCTGGTCCAGAGCAGGGAAGAGTCTGCCAAGGTAAGCGACAAAGAGCGTGGGATAAATGGCCATATCAAAGATGCTGGCCACCAGCGAGAGCCATGCTTCCTGGAACCCCCAGAAAGGTCCCATGGCGCGGCGCACCCAGACGTAAAATCCGCCTTCCTGTGGCAGAGCTGCGGAAAGCTCGCCCACCATCAGGCCCGTAGGCAGCGCCCAGATAAGCGGAATAATGCAAAGAATCAGGAGAGAGACTTTGTATCCTGAGTCCTGGACCAACTCTTCCACTCCGTACGGCCCACCGGAGACCATGAAGTAAGTTGCCGCTGCCAGTGACAGCACCGTCAGCTTGCGGCACGAACCATTCTGAGTTTTTCGCATCTTCGTGAAATGCAATATAGCATCGCGGGAGATTGGTCAGACAAAAGGATTTCAGGATTCAGGAACAGAATCCTTGCACACCGAATGAATACAGATTGCTGATTGAGGACCCAAAGGCCGGAAATCACTTGGCCCTCTCCAACTCGCGAACCTGTCTAAAAGTTGCGAGTTCCATTTTGGACCGCAAACATGCGCGTTTCATTTCAGAACGCCATCGCAGAAAATATATCGTGATGCGACTTCTTATGGCAGAACTCCGGCATCTACTTCTCTCGCCAGAGTACTTTCTGGTTGGTCTGGCGTAGTTACATGCATGAGTCAGACAGCAAGCGGAGGACGTAATGAATGACTATTTGCTTCGGGCAGTGAAGGGGTTGTTTTATGTGATTGTACTGGCAGCGCTCACCGGCGCCGCATTCGGCGATAGCGTAAGCCTAAACGGCTCAGGAACGCTCAGCTACACCGTTGTTGACAGCGGCCTGACACCCTGTATCCCAGGCTCTACCTTTCTAATTCCTTCTTATGAAGAGTGGGACTTCAGCAATTTTGTCTTTACCGATGCAACAGGAGTGAACCACTCTCTTCCCGGGTCGACAAGCTATTTCCAGGTAAACGGCGACGATCCGAGTTGTCCGCCTGCCGGCGGCTTCAGCGTGACGTTAACCGACAATGCGCCGGAGTTTTTCATTATTGCGCAACCAAACCAGGGCTCTATTACGGCAAGCCTTAATGTTGAGCTCTACCCCAAGTACAAAATTATTTCCCTCCTGTATGACGCGCCGGGAAACCGGAGCAGCAACGGCTACACTAACTCGGTCAACAACACCGTTTCCGCATCTATTTCACATACGTTCTCGAGCGCGACTGCTACATCGGTCAGCGGTAGCTTTGCGGGAATCGGTTACGGCGTAAGTTTCTCTGCCTCAAAGTCAACCCAGGATTCAGCGGCATTCCAGTTCAGCACTTCGAACGGGTCAGGGGTGTCTCTGGGATCCGTTGGGAATTCCGTGGATCATTCTCAGGACCAGTTCCTGCTCTGGCTCAACCCCATGGTTGTGGTCACGCCCACTAGTACCAGTTCAGCGACTTACAGCATGAGCACGCCGATGGGCAGCAATGGACAGCCGGAACCAATGGACATTGTGAACATCAATGTAGAGGACCTGCAAAACCCAAGCCTGATTCCTATCGGCGTTCTTCAGCCGCAAGTCAGGAACAACGTAAGCAGTCTGCCCGGTCTGGCCAATATCTGCGCCAATCCCGTTCCCTCTTGCACGTCCGCTCCTTGCGGCTGCGTGACCAGCGATTTTTCCGCCATCCTTGCTTCCGATCCGCTGATTTCGATTCCCCAACAGAACACTCAGCCGAGCCAGATCGATCCCAATCGCTACGTCTTGGTAAACTCTCAAATCCTGGAAGGACCGCAGTGCGAGGGTTGCGATCCCGTAACAAACAGCTTCAACGAGAGCGACTCCCAGTCCACCAGCCAGACCCTGACACAAACATTTTCCTACACTGTCGGCTACACCCGTACCTCGGGCTTCAGTCTGTTTGGCGCCGGCCTAACACTCGCTACAAGCAACAGCTTTGGCTGGAGCAACTCAATGAGTACAGGTACCGCCAACGGGACAAGTCACGGTGCGTCTATCACGCTCGGCAGCAGCAGCGTAGGTTGTGACGAAACCATCAACATTTATGAGGACACGGTTTATCACACCTTTGCATTGGCTCCTGCTGTTGTATCGTCCTTGTGTAATTAGGGCCAAGCACCGGGCCGGGTTGCTTGCGCGTCCTGCCCGGTGCGGACGCTCTTCAGGATTACTTTCCGCTTCCGCTCTGTGTTGTTCTGGCGCGTTGATCTGTGTTGATCCGCGGTAAGGGGTTTCTTCTTGTGGCTCCGCATCGGGTACACTTTTAGCGGTACAACTATGGGGACCCGGCCATGACCGACTCACTGCTTCGTTTTCGCGCTGAATTTCCCATCCTTGAGCGCACCACTTACATGATCAGTAACTCGCTGGGCGCGATGCCCCGCGGCGTCTATGACGCGGTGCATTCATACTGCGACGTGTGGGCCACGCGCGGCGTGCGCGCCTGGGAAGAGCAGTGGTGGATGATGGCCCGCGAGGTGGGTGATGCTATCGGCGTGCTGATGAACGCCGAGCCGGGATCCGTGAGCGTACACCTGAACGTGGCTAGTTGCCAGGCGGTGGTAGCCAGTTGTTTTGAGTTCAGCGGCCGCCGCAACAAGATCGTTTACAGCGACATGAATTTTCCTTCCATTATGTATTTCTGGGAAGCACAGCGCTCGCGCGGCGCGCGCGTTCAGATGGTCCGCACCGATGACGGCATTCATGTGCCCACGGAGCGCCTGCTTGCGGCCATTGATGAGGAGACGCTGCTGGTGCCGATCTCGCACGTAGTTTTTCGCAGCTCTTATATCAAGGACGTGAAGGCCATTGTGGAGAAAGCGCATCGCGTTGGCGCGCATGTGGTGATGGATTGCTTCCAGTCGCTGGGGAACGTGCCGGTTGACGTACGGGCGTTGAATGTCGACTTTGCCGTGGGCGGCGTGCTCAAGTGGCTTTGCGGCGGGCCGGGAACTTCTTACCTATATGTGCGGCCCGATCTGGCAAAGAAGCTGGAGCCAAAATTTACCGGCTGGTTCGCCCATGATCATCCATTTGCGTTTGAAATCGGCGAGAACAAGTATGGCGATCCTCCGTTCCGCTTTATGCAGGGCACGACCAATGTGCCTGGGTTTTATATCTCAATGCCGGGGCTGAAGATCATTCGCGAGGCCGGTGTGGATCGCATCCGCGAAAAATCGAAAAAGATGACGGCGCGATTGATTGAACTGGCAGACCAGCGCGGCTGGCCGGTGAATGCTCCGCGCAATCCGGAGCAGCGCGGCGGGACCGTGGCGATCGATATGCCGAACGCAAAAGAAGTCTGCGCGGAGTTGCTGCGCCGCGATGTGCTGGTGGATTTCCGTCCGAAAGCAGGCGTGCGATTCTCACCGCATTTCTATAACACCCTGGAAGAGATTGACCGGGCGATTGCGACTGTGGATAAGATCCTGTCGGACATGCCTGCGGTTGTAGGGCAGAAATAACAACTTCGCGCAGTCAAAATGATGTTAAAACGACTGGCAGACGGCTGGAAAAGACGCGAACTGAGCGTTATCAAAAAAGGTCCTTTCGCATAAAAAAGGTCCTTTCGCACAATTTCTGTTGACAATTCGCCTTTAATTCGCGAGAATTTCGCTTGTATGGCAATTACCAAAAGACAACGTCAAGTTTACGACTTTATTCACGACTTCATCCAGCGCAACGGTTACTCGCCTTCGTTTGAAGAAATCGGCGATGGGCTTGGCCTGAGTTCGCTGGCCACGGTGCACAAACACGTCTCCAATCTGGAGAAAAAAGGGCTGATCAAGCGCGACTACAACCGCAGCCGTTCCATTGACGTGCTGCCGGTGCGTGGCCTCTTTAAACGGCAAGCGCCAAAGGAAATTGCTCTTCCGTTAATGGGACGCATTGCCGCCGGCCAGCCGATTGAAGCCGTGGAAAACCCGGAAACCATCTCCCTGGGCGATATCACCCGTTCCAAAGATGTTTTCGTTCTTCAGGTAAAAGGCGAGAGCATGAAGGACGAGCACATTGTGGACGGGGATTACGTGCTGGTGGAGAAGGTAAACAATGCCCGCGATGGCGAAATTGTGGTGGCGCTGGTGGAAGGCACTGACGCTACTCTGAAACGGATCTATCGCGAAGGCATCAACATCCGGCTGCAGCCTTCAAACGCTGCCATGAAGCCAATCGTGGTTCCGGCCAAATCAGTGCAACTGCAGGGCCGGGTGATTGGCGTGCTGAGAAAATACTAGCGGTCAGACCCGGGAGCGCAAGGGCAAAGATCTAAAGATCGCGGGCAGGCGTGAGTCGGTCAAGACTCGCGCCGTTGTTCTATCGCTCTGCGTTTCATCGCTCCACAATCGCGTTTGATAGCGCTGCGGCCATCGTATCGCCCCATCCTTCCTTCACGCCCAGCGCAATGGCATAAGGCAGAAATTTATCCATTTCAGCGCGTTCTGGGGTGTTCAGGCGGTCCAGCCGGTCCTGGTCCACCCGCTGCAAAAACTCGCGGAACCCGGCCAACTGCTGCAGGGTTGTGCGGCCCAGCGCGGTAGGCGCGCGCATAAGAACAAAAAAGGCACTATTGAGCAGAACGGCCAGCAGCAGCGAGATCACAAATAGATGGTCCTGCGGCAGGGCAAAGAAATAAATCATCGCGCCCGGCGCTACGAAGAAAATAAGCGGCATGAGATATTGGCCGACCCGCTGCGAGGTGGTCGGACGCGCCGGCTTCGAGGCCAGGACGCCGCCGAGGACCAGGCCGGCAATCGAGGTAAACATTAGCAGCCAGAATGTAATAAACATTGAAGATGGCGTCTTAATCGAGGCAGCGCTTACCAATGCCCAAACCAATGTGGCGAGAATGCCGATTCCGGCAAATTTGAAATTCTGATGAAAATAAACTCCCTGAAGATTTTTTCTGAAGGTGTCCTGAATCGCGCCGATATGGACTTTGATCTCCCCGGCCAATGCAGGATCAATCACGGCCTGGGTTTGCTCCGCGGCCACGCTCGCAGCGGCGGCACCGAGGCTTGCTTCAGCCACGTCGTCGCCGAAGATGGCTTGTCCACGTTGCCGTGCGCCTTGTTGCGCAGGCTCAGGCGATCCGATGATAGCTGTCTGGCTGGCAGCATACGCTTGCGTGGATAACTCCGTGTGGAAGAGAGTTTTTGCGATTGCCGCTTCTTCCGGCCAGACGGTGATTTGAGAATTGAGGAGCTTCAACTGGTAGCGCTTCTGTACCGGCTCAATAGAGACCACGCCCCTGGCTGCCATTCCCGCCAGGACTGTAGCCAAAGTTGTTCCGTCACTGCCGCCGGTGATGACGTAGCGGGCTACGCCGGGTGAAACGCCGAGCGGCGGCTCATACTGGGGGACCACGTTCTGGATCTTTGGATCCCTGCCCACCAAAAGCCAGGAGACCAGGTAAAAAACAAACAGTCCTGCAGGAAACAGCAGCACCGAGAAGCCATCTGGAAGAGAAACGTTAAACATGGGTTGGGAAACCTGGAATGCATCCGGATTTTACTTTTGTTTTAGGCAGGATATGACAGAAAAAATGGTGTGGTGGCAAAAAATGGCCCGGCGGCAAAACCGGGCCATTTTCGTCTCGAAAACTCCTGTTCAGCTCACATGCTTTTTCAGCGCTTTCTCAATCACATCGCGCGCCACGTAACCAACAATTTGCTCCTGCACCTGGCCGCCCTTAAAGATCAGCAGCGTAGGAATACCGCGTACTCCGTAGCGCTGTGGCGTCACCGGGCTGGAATCAACGTCCATTTTCGCGACTTTTACCTTGCCTGAGTAGGCTGCTGCAACTTCATCCACAATGGGCGATAGCGCCTTGCAAGGTCCACACCAGGCAGCCCAGAAATCGATCATCACCGGCTGATCGCTCTTGAGAACTTCCTGATCAAAATTTACATCCGTTACTTCTAAGATCGCCTGGCTTGCCATGAAACTCCCTCTTTTGTACTCTTCTTAAATTTTTTATTGCCTGCCTAAGACCGCTCGCGTCGACCCACTATCCTAGCAAAACATTAGATGAAGCTCTATCAATTCGGTTGCGAGGACGCTAACCAATTGATATGGAGTGAGATATTAAACTCCTGCCCGAATGTTACCAAAGTGACGTGGACGAAGGGCCAGTGCAAGTCTAGACTCACTCTCGGTGGTAAGGCAGTTCTGGGGGAGGGCTGCCGGGCGTCCTGCGATTCGTCGCAGGACGCTTGATTTTTGGGCCTACTTTCAAGCAAATCAGGGCAAAGGCGGCCAATCACAGGCCGCCTCTTTTTCTCTTCAAAAAACAGCTCGCTTTAGTGCCGGTCATGATCATGGTCGCGATCGTGATCTCTATCCTTATCCTTGCTTTTGCGGTTTTTTACATCGTGGCGGTCTCGGTCGGCCTTATGCCGGTCGCGGTCTCCGTCGCGGTCGCGGGCTACCTGGCGGCTGCCGTTATCGCGGTCGTGGTCGTTGCGAAAGCGTGCGTTGTCGCGATCACGATCTCTGTCTTGGTTGTGGTCTCTATCGCGAAAGTGGTCGTTATCGCGCTCGCGGAAGCGCGGATCATTGCGCAATCGTGCGTCGTTCGCACGCCGCCATTCCCAGTATTCCCTCTGGCGCTCATGGCTCAGGCGGTTGTATTCAATGTAGTTGTAACGCCGCTCGGCTAGCCACTGGCGGTAAGCGTAGTCGTTATACGCGCCGCCGTAATAGGGGCCGCCACCCCCGTAATAAGGACCGGAGCTGTACCGGTGCTCGGCGCATCCTGTAAACGCCAGTGATCCAAGAATGAGAGTTGACACAAGAACTGATTGCACTCCGCGCATAGCGGGTACCTCCTAAAGAAAGACACCTTCAAAATCTTGTTTTTAATTCGCCCTGAGGCTTGGTTGTTTGGTTAGATGCTGCTCCGTGGGCCGCAACGTAAAGATTAGTTATTAAATAGTTAACACCCATAAAGAGGAAAAGTTGCGCAGTTTTAGTTCCATTTCAATCCACGCAAAACCGGCGTGGCTTGACAATCCCAGATTGCGCAAATGCGATGCAATCCGTGAGCCCTGGCTTGGGGGCACCGGTGATCTCGGGCTCATGGGGCGGCAGAGTCCGGCCCAAAATGGTATCCTCAAGAGTTAGGAACCCGCAGGACGCTACCGCTGGAGCAGTCCCTGTCAAAAGTCCGGACCATACGAGATGAGCACCAAGACCGCACAATTAACGAGTGACCCGTCCCTTGAGCGCGAACAGATTTTTGACACCTTTCGCCGCTGGGGATACCTGGACGCCGGCCTCAACCCTTTTGGCGGGACGCTTGCCGGGGGCTATCCTGACGTCCGCATTCAGGGTGAAGGCGCTGAAGAGGCGCGGAGAATTTATTGCGGAACCATTGGCGCTGAGTTCATGCACATGCCGCAGCGCGAGCGCCGGGCCTGGATTCAGGAGCAGATGGAAAACCCGCGCGCGCAACAGGTCGATCGCCACTGGCTGGCTGAGCGCCTGCTCCAGGCAGACCTTTTTGAGCAGATTCTGCAGACCCGCTATCTGGGGACCAAGCGTTACTCCGGGGAAGGCGCAACTGCGCTGATCCCGCTGCTGGACGTGGTGCTTGAGACCGGCGCAGGGCTGGGAGCAACCACGACGGTAATGGCCATGAGCCATCGCGGCAGGCTTACGGTAATGAACTTGGTGGTTGGCATTCCTGCAGAGAATGTTTTTGCCGGCTTTGAAGACGTTGATCCGCGCTCTGTGCTGGGCGGCGGCGATGTGAAATACCATCAGGGCGCTACCGGTGAATTCCATGCCCGCAACGGCAAGGTGCTGCGCACTCATCTGGTTTCCAATCCCAGCCACCTTGAAGCCGTCGATCCGGTTGCGCTTGGACGCGTGCTGGCCAAGCAGAAGCACGCCGGAGAAAACGGCGTAAAGCAGATTCTCCCGGTCATCATGCACGGTGACGCGGCCTTTGCCGGCCAGGGCATCCTGGCTGAAACCTTGAATTTTGCCGGCTTAAAGGGCTACTCCGTGGGCGGGGCGATTCACGTAATCGTGAACAACCTGATTGGTTTCACCACCACCCCGCCTGAACTGCACACGGCACGCTTCTCGTCAGATCTGGCCAAGCGCCAGGCCATCCCGATCTTTCACGTAAATGCGGAAGATCCTGAGGCTGTGCTGCGCGTAGCGCGCATGGCGGTTGAATATCGCTATAAGTTCCAGAGTGACGTGGTGATTGACCTGATCGGATATCGCCGCCACGGCCACAGTGAGGTGGATGATCCCACCATCACCCAGCCGCTGCTTTATAAGCAGATTAATTCGCACCGTCCGCTGTTTCACATTTACGCCGAAGAGCACAACATTGACACCGCGGAGATGGAGCGCAACTTCCGCACCAAAATTGATGCCGCGTATGACCAGGCAGCGCAAATGCAAAAGTCGCCCGTTCTGCGCAAGCTGCCGGCGTATTGGGACAAATATTTCGGCGGTCGCTACAAGGCTGAGTATGAAGTACAGACCGCCCTTGCTGAAGACAAACTGCGGGGCCTCACAGAAAAGCTCACGACTTATCCTGAAGGGTTTGCCATTCACCCCAAGGTAAAAAAACTGCTGGAGCAGCGCGAGAAGATGGGCACGGGCAAGTTGCCTCTGGATTACGGCATGGCAGAGGCGCTGGCCTTTGGCTCGCTGCTGGTTGGGGGCGTTCCGGTGCGGCTTTCCGGCCAGGACGCGCGCCGCGGAACTTTCAATCACCGTCACTCGGTGCTGATCGACACGGAAAATGAGACGGAATACGTGCCGCTGAGCAATCTGGCGCCGAACCAGGCCTGGTTTGAGGCGTACAACTCAATCTTGTCTGAAGCTGCGGTGCTGGGTTTTGAATACGGGTTCAGCCGCGACTATCCTGATGGCCTTACGTTGTGGGAAGCGCAGTTTGGCGACTTTGCCAACGGCGCGCAGGTCATTATTGATCAGTTCATTGTGGCCGGTGAAGACAAATGGGGTTTGCTCTCAGGGTTGGTGATGTTGCTGCCGCATGGCTATGAAGGCCAGGGGCCGGAGCACTCCAGCGGTCGCATTGAACGCTATTTGCAGTTGGCAGCGAAAGATAATATCCAGGTGGCCCAGCCATCCACTGCGGCGCAGTACTTCCACCTTCTGCGGCGGCAAGCATTGCGTCCCTGGCGCAAGCCGTTGATGGTGTTTACACCCAAAGGCATGTTGCGCCATCCTGACGCTGCCAGCCCGCTGAGCGAGCTTACCGGCGGAAAATTCCAAACCGTGATCCAGGAAAATGAGATCACGAATGCTGAGCGTCTGATTGTGTGCACGGGAAAGATTGGGCATGAATTGCGCCGCGAACGAAAACGCCGTGGCGATACGAAAACCGCCGTCATCTTTCTGGAACAGCTCTTCCCGTTGCCGGAAGCCGAACTGGAAGCTGCGTTTGCGCGGCATCCGGGCGTGCGTGAGTTTTTATGGGTGCAGGAAGAGCCGGCCAATATGGGAGCACTTAATTTCCTGGCGCCGCAGTTGGAGCGCCTGGCCCGTGGCGCTCCTTTCCGGTCAGTGAAGCGGTCGCCTTCATCAAGCCCATCCACTGGCTCGCATACGGCGCATGAAATGGAGCAGAAGACGCTCTTGGAACTGGCCTTTACGGCATTTAAGAACGGGTCAAGATAGCAAGATCAAGTAGCAAGAAAAAGATAAGCAGCATCGCAAGCGGGGCAGTGATCATCCAAAGTTTTTAAGTCCAGTATGAATAAATGAAAGGTGGTTGGAGATGGCACAAGGAACCATAACGGCACATGAAGTCCCGGCGTTGCCATACGCGTACAACGCGCTGGAACCGCACATTGACGAGCAAACCATGCACCTGCACCATGACAAGCACCACGCTGCTTACGTCACCAAATTGAATGGTGCAATTGAGAAACATCCGGAATTGAGCAGCAAAAGCCCTGAAGATTTACTTCGCAACCTGAACGCGCTGCCGGAAGACGTGCGCGGCGCCATCCGCAACAACGGCGGCGGCCACGTGAACCACACCATGTTCTGGCAGATCATGGGCCCCAAGAAAGGCGGCAATCCTACGGGCGCAATTGCCGACGCCATCAAAAAGACGTTTGGCAGCTTTGATGCTTTCAAAGAAAAATTTGAAGCCGCCGGCGCAAACCAGTTTGGCAGCGGCTGGGCCTGGCTGGTGAAAACCAAGTCCGGCGAGTTCAAAGTTACCTCAACGCCGAACCAGGACAATCCTATTTCCAACGGCGAATTCCCGGTGCTCGGCAACGATGTTTGGGAGCACGCCTATTACCTGAAATACCAGAACCGCCGTCCGGATTATTTGAAAGCCTGGTGGAACGTGGTGAACTGGGACGAAGTTAACAAGCGTCTGGCCCAGGCCGACAGCTTTTTCAAGTAATTTGCCTTATGAATGAAGGCCGCCCCTCGTGGGCGGCTTTTTTTATGTTCCTGAAGTAACGTTTTCCCTACTAGTCGCACTACCTCGGTACCGGGGGAATGCACGAAAAAATGTGCTATAAAATCGTGGACCAACCCCCGAAAAACTAAATTTTCATCGACAGATGAGGTGTGACTTGAACAGATTCTTTAAGGGAACCTGTGTATGTATGTTTGTTCTGTTTGCGTTTGGCGCGGCGAGCGCACAGAACGAGTTTAGTGGGTTTTATGTCGGCGCGAATGCCGGAGGTACTTTCGGCCGGCTTAGCGTCGATACCAGTCCCGTCTTCAGTCCGACCGGGTATTTCGCTAGCAGCAGTACGCCGGCGATTACCGCTGCAAGCAACCAGACGATAACGCCTAGTGGCTTTAACGGCAGCGGCGTGGTCGGGTACAGCCATCAGTGGGACAACTTTGTGTTCGGTCTGGAAGGTGATTTTGGCTCCATGAACCTGAGTGGAAGCACCACAGTCACCCAAACTTATCCCTGCTGCGCACCCACGGCCTTTACCGTGACGCAGACGGCTAAAACCGCCTGGATGTTCAGCATGCGTCCGCGCATTGGCTGGGCGTTCAAGCGCTTTCTTGTGTATGAAACGGTTGGCGCAGCATTCACCAACGTAAAGTACACGGCACTGTTTACTGATACGTTTGCCACGGCGCATGAAAACGCCGCCATCGATGAGACCAGGCCCGGCTGGATCCTGGGCGGAGGCGGAGAGTATCGCTTCTCGCACCACCTCTCCTTCAAAGGCGAATACCTTTATGCGGACTTCGGTACGGCAACGGTCCCCAGCGCAAATCTGACGGCATTCACGCCTCCGATTTCTTTCCCCACAAACGTCTTCACACATACGGTCAATCCGAAGGCGCACATCGTGCGCGGGGGGATCAACTTCCGCTTTTAGGGCCAGGATCGGGATGAACAAAGGGCTGCCGCGCGGGCGGCCTTTTTTGTTACCTTGAAAGCACACACTCTCAGCGTTGACGGCATGTCGCTTTCTTCGTTATGAGGCACTGGCTTCCCGTGCCGGCAATGCATCTAAGAACTGAAAAAACTGCTCGACCTTTGTGACCTGCAGCGCCGTGCGTACGCGCTGCGATACACCTACCAGCGTGAGCTGCCGTCAATCTTTCTGGCGGTTGACGTAAGCACCCACCAGCGCGCCAATCCCTGCAGAATCAACATAAGGGACGCCCGTAAAATCCAGCACCAGCGTGGATGATTGGTCCTCACGAATCAGGGTTTGAAAGTCAAAAAATGAATTCAGCACGAGTGGTCCAGTTAGCCGCAAAATGCGCTGCCCGTTCCCTGCTGAGGAAAGGTCCTCAATGGTCAACTTCTCATCGGTCATGGCGGTACATATTAGCCGTGCGACCGCCGATCTATTATTAACAGATTGTTAAAAGTGTGAGACGAAGGCCTGATGCCCTCGTTGGGTTGCGGCGGCCGAGCCTCAGTTTATTTTGGGTGGTTGCGTTTTGCAGATCGACCGGCGGTGAACGCGAATTGCCCGCGCTCCAAACCCGCTGATAAGATTAAATGTTTGCACCATCGATCCCAACCTTACTGACAGGCAGTTATAAAAATGAGTACAAGTACAGATATCGCAATCGTAAGCGGCGCGCGCACGCCCATGGGCCGCTATTGCGGCAAATTGCGCGATTTCAGCGCCATAGAACTGGCCGCCGTGGCGGGACAGGAAGCCATCAGGCGATCCGGCGTCGATCCTAAAGAGTTTGACCATGCGGTTTTTGGCAATGCCCAGCAAACCTCGGGTGACGCGCTTTACGGCGCGCGCCACGTCTCGCTGAAATCCGGACTGCCCATCGAGACCCCGGCCCTGACGGTAAACCGGCTCTGCGGATCGGGAATGCAGTCACTGGTGAATGCCGCGCAGATGATCCAACTGGGCGAAGCCAATACTGTTCTGGCGGGTGGAATGGAGTCAATGTCACAGGCGCCGCATGTGATCCGCGGTTTGCGCTGGGGACTGGGCCTGGGGGAAGGCAAGATGGAAGATTCGCTCATGGTGGCGCTGCTGGACACTTACTGCGGCCTTTATATGGCGAACACCGCCGAGCTTTACGCAGAGCAGCAGGGGATCACGCGCGAGAAGATGGACGAATTCTCACTGCAGTCGCAGCAGAAGGCTGGCGCTGCGCAGAAGGCCTGCCGCCTGGCCGAAGAGATTACGCCTGTGGCGCTCAAGAACAAAAAAGGCGAGCCAACGGGTGAGATGTTTGAAAAAGACGATCACCTGCGGCCTGAGACCACCATGGAGGGCCTGGCCAAGCTGAAACCGGCTTTCGGCAAGAACGGAACTGTCACGGCCGGAAACGCCAGCGGCATTGTGGATGGCGGAGCTGCCGTGGTGATGACGACGCTTCAACAAGCCGAAAAGCGTGGTCTGAAGCCGATGGGCCGCATTGTGAGCTGGGGCATTGCCGGTGTCGATCCTAAAATCATGGGCAGTGGCCCGGTGCCGTCTTCACGCCTGGCGCTGAAGAAAGCGGCGCTGAAGCTGGATGACATCGATCTCATCGAGGTCAACGAGGCTTTTGCCGGGCAGTATCTCGCTGTCGAAAAAGAGTTGGGCCTCAACCGCAACAAAGTGAATGTCAACGGCGGGGCCATTGCGCTGGGCCATCCGCTGGGTGCAACGGGCACGCGGCTGGTAATTACGCTGCTGCATGAGCTTCGCCGACGCAAAGGAAAATATGGGCTGGCAACGGCCTGCATCGGCGGCGGGCAGGGCATTGCGATGATCGTGGAGAACTTGAATGTATGAAGCCCGGTGCGAAATTCGGCATTATTCACGCTCTGTTTAGTTTAGGGTTCGGCTTCATGGTTAGCGCTCTATCGGTCATCGCGCTTTACTTTGCCGCTCCTCAAGTCCTTATCAAACTTGGAGGAGGAGACATGGGGGCAGGGAGCCTTGAAGATGGCATGAAAGGTGAAGTCATTGCTTTTTTGGGTTTGGGCATTTTGCTTAGTGTAGTGATGGCCTTAATTCTAGCAACATTGATCAAAAGAAAATCAAAAGACAAGTCGTCCGATGGCTGGTGGCCGGTCCCTCGCTGATTGAGTCGGCTGAAATTTCTGGAGAACAAATGACTATCAAGAAAGTTGGTGTACTCGGTTGTGGCCTGATGGGATCAGGCATTACGCAGGTGAGCGCGGTTGCCGGATATGACGTGACGGTGCTGGAGCAGGAGCAGAAATTTCTCGATAAAGGCTTTGCCGGGATTGAGAAATCGCTGGCCAAGATGGCTGAGAAGCCGGAGAAGACCGGCATCA
This sequence comes from Candidatus Angelobacter sp., assembly GCA_035279585.1. Classification (GTDB taxonomy): domain Bacteria; phylum Acidobacteriota; class Terriglobia; order Terriglobales; family Acidobacteriaceae; genus Angelobacter. The sequence continues at coordinate 39,476 of DATEHN010000122.1, forward strand.
CCCCGGAGAAGGCAAAAGAGGCGCGCGGCCGGTTGAAGGGCGTCACCAGCCAGCAGGCGCTGGCCGATTGCGACATCATCATTGAAGCCATTATTGAGAATGTGGAAGAGAAGAAGAAGATGTTCTCCGCGCTCGATGCAATCGTGAAAAAAGACGCGATCTTCGCCAGCAACACCTCTTCGATTTCAATTACTGAAGTTGCCGCAGCCACCAAGCGCGCCGACCGGTTTATTGGTCTGCACTTCTTCAATCCTGTGCCACTGATGAAGCTGGTTGAAGTGGTGAGGACTATCGCTACAGATAACGCGGTGTTTGAGACCGCGTACGAATTCGGCAAGAGCCTGGGCAAAGTACCTGTCCGCACCAGTGACAAGACCGGCTTCATCGTGAACCGGCTGCTGGTTCCTTATTTGCTTGACGCTGTCCGCGCGTATGAAGAGGGCGTAGGCTCGATTCCCGATATCGACAATGCCATGAAGCTTGGCTGCGGCTATCCGATGGGCCCCTTTACGCTGCTTGATTTCGTTGGGCTCGATACAACTTACTATATCTCCCACGTCATGTTTGACGAGTTCCGCGAACGCCGCTTCGCTTCACCGCCATTGTTGAAGCGGCTGGTGATGGCCGGTTGGTACGGCCGGAAGACCGGCAAGGGATTTTACGATTACGCCGATCCTTCCAATCCAGTACCACTTAAGTTTTAGCCGCAGATCAACGCAGATGTTCACTGATCTGAGGAGAAGCAAATAGCAATTGGCAATTAGTAAAAGTGGTTCACCGCAACGGACGCAAAGGTCGCAAAGGGAATCAAAAATCACAGAGTCTTTTCTCCTTGGCGTCCTTCGCGCCCTTTGCGGTGAAAAGGTTTGGCTAATTGCTATTTGCCAATTGCTGATCCGCGGAGATCAGCGTTAATCCGTAGTAAGAGGTTTCTTGATGGCCCTCGAAAACGTCAAATTCGAAAAGAAAAACTCTGTCGCTTACGTCACCATTGATCGCCCCAAGGTGTTGAACGCGCTGAATATGGCCACCATGCAGGAGTTGTGGCAGGTGTTCAGCGAGTTGAAGGACGACAAGCAGATTCGCGTCGTCATCCTTACGGGCGCGGGCGAAAAAGCATTTGTCGCCGGAGCGGACATCAATGAGCTGAACAAGAACACTCCCGTTGAGGCGAAGGCGTATACGCACAAAGGCCAGACCACGCTGGACTTGATTGAAAACCTGGGGAAGCCGGTGATCGCCTGCGTGAACGGATTTACCTTAGGCGGGGGATGCGAGATCGCCATGGCTTGCACCATGCGTCTGGCAAGTGAGAATGCCAAGCTGGGTCAGCCTGAAGTAAAGCTAGGCCTCATTCCAGGATATGGCGGCACGCAACGGCTGCCGCGCCTGGTTGGCACGGGGCTGGCGATGCAGATCCTGCTTACGGGAGAAATGATCACAGCGCAGGAGGCTCACCGCATCGGACTGGTGAATGAAGTTATGCCTGCGGACCGGCTGATGTCGCGGGCAGAGGAGATCGCGCAGAAGATCATCGGCATGGCGCCGCTGGCAATCCAATACTGCATGGAAGCCGTGAATCAGGGAATGAACATGACTCTGCCGGAAGGGCTATTTCTTGAAGCCACGCTGTTCGGCATCTGCTGCGCTACAGAAGACAAGAAGGAAGGCACCACGGCCTTTCTGGAAAAACGCGCCGCCAACTTTCAAGGCAGGTAGCCATGCCGGAATGGAATCCCAACAAACTGGCGACGGCTGCCGTCTTTTACAATCTTCAGGAAGCTGATATTGCCATGGGGCTGCTTGAATCCTGTGGCGTAGACTGTTTCCTGTGCGATGAGCACATGCACCGCGCGCATCCGCTGGCCACAGACGTGATTGGCGGCATACGGCTGCAAGTAGCGGAGCAAGACCTGGAGGTGGCAAAAGAACTCTTGAAGCAAGATTCTTTTTTGTCCGAGCCTCCCGAGGCTATTGAGTAAAGCTGTGATCAAAGGCATAACCACAATCCGCCATGCTGCCGGCGCCAGGGAGTTTAAAGCGCTAAGCAAGCTGTTTGACGCGCTTGGCTTTGAGCGTGGCACACCGTGGAAGACCGCGCGTGGGCAAGGCATGCCCTTCAAGGTCCCGCTAGGGCAGCTTGAATTTGTGGAAGGCCTGGAGACGATCCATGCCGATATCTGGATTGAAGTAACGGACCTGGATTCGCTGCATGAGGTTCTTGTGAAAGAGAAAACCAGGCTTAAGGCTGAAATACAGCCTACCTCATGGAATTCCCGGTTTCTTGTGGCTGAGCCGGCCAAGGGCCTGAAGATTCTTTTCTGGCAAAAGAACCGGCCTAGTCAGAACGCAGTTGAAGGCGACCTCAATGCGCGTGGCATGAGGTTTGCTGTGGTGGTGAGCCGCTGGAATTCGTTTATCACCGAGCGTCTTTTGCAAGGCGCCCTGGATGCGTTGCGCCGCAGCGGCTGCCGCGATGAAGACATTCTTGTGGCGCGGGTGCCGGGAGCATTTGAAATTCCATCGCAAGCACGCACGCTGGCAAAAACTGGCAAGTACGACGCGATCGTCACGCTAGGCTGCCTGATTCGCGGCGAAACTACACACTATGAACACATCTCCACTGAGGTTACGCGGGGCATCGGGCAATCTGCCCAGGAGACTGGCGTGCCGCATACATACGGTGTGCTGACCTGTGAAAACCTGGAGCAGGCGTTGGATCGCGCGGGGCTTAAAGCAGGGAACAAGGGCTTTGAAGCGGCCATCTCCGCCGTGGAGATGGTGAGCCTGCAACGCAAGACTGCCGAGCGGGCGAGGAAAGCCGTGCGCGCGAAAAAAAGCAGGAAGCGCTAGATGGGCACTCGGCGCAAATCTCGCGAGCTTTGCCTGCAAATGCTTTTCCAGTGGGACATGGGCAAACAAGCTCCCGAGCAGGTGCGCAAGACCTTTTGGGCGGAGCGCGGCGAAGTAGATGAAGAGACGCGCGGCTTTGCCGACGATCTTTTTCGCGTGGCGGTCGATCAGCAGGCCCGGATTGATGGATTGATCCAGAAGCACGCTCAGCACTGGCGCATGGACCGCATGGCTGCTGTAGATCGCAATGTCTTACGCGCTGGCGTAGCGGAGTTTTTAGGCCATCATGAGACGCCGCGCCCGGTGGTGATCAATGAGGCGCTGGAGATTGCGCGCAAATTCTCTGCGCCGGAATCAGTCCAGTTCATCAACGGTGTGCTGGATTCAGTGGGGAAAGAGCTGAGTTCGGAAATCCCGAAGCGGTGAGATTGGGATCGAATCATCAGAATCTAGAACACCTGTTCGCACTCTTGTGAAGATTTGCCTTGTCGCTCATTCATGCAGTCAACAAAAAGCTGGTGGTCCCGCGCTGCTTCAGGATAAAGCTCGGAAATTCCGGAGCAACCGCCGGACTTGATGAGACACTTGTAGTTCAGCTCCTGCGCCCGTCGCCGGTACTCCAAAGGCATCGCCAGAGAAACGTAGGAGCGCAATCCCTCCCCGGTTTCCAATCCCATGTGCAGATGATGCCAGCGTACAATGTACTTGGAGCGAGGCCAGGTGGGAGACACCTTGAAGACTTCTTCTGGAACTTCACGGTAGAGGGACCAGCCGCCATCCATCCACTGATGGTGTTTACCTTCCACGTAAACCTCCATTCCACTGAAGCTCACGGTATTGCCCTGGAGATGAATCCAGCCACGTGCTATCCATGAATGAATCCCAAGCTGTGCGAATGGACGATGATCGAGCAGCCCGGTTGTCCACACGAAGGTTTTGTTCCAGAAGGGCCTGTGGGGAAAACCGCCGGGCTTGATCCAGAGGATGGTCATCTCCCACGTGCACTGGTCCTGATTGCATGGCCGGTCTGGCAGAATGCTTGTTCCACCAAAACGCTGCGCAATACGTTGCGCGTCGTCGCGGGAGCTCACTCCCGGGATTATCGTTTGCATGGCGAGCACCATGGCCTCAACCTTACGCGCCTGATGCCAGATAAAAATTTTCAGCGCGGCTATGCCCAGACATGGAAGGAGCAGGCACAGGCACGCGGCCAGCAGCAGGCGCTTACGTTTTTTCAGTGCCGTAGGGCCGGATAGCCGGTGAAAGCTCATCCTTACATAGACTTTAGCGGGGACTTGCTTGTTCCCGATTTCGACGAAAAGGTGATAGAAATAAATGTGCCGTCCTTGAAAAAACTTGGCATTTTGCTCTCCGGCCGCGGCTCAAACTTTGAAGCCATCGCTAACTCCATTGCGGCCGGCAGGCTGCGCGCTGAGATTGCGATCGTGATTTCCAATCGCGCTGATGCTCCGGGATTGGAATCAGCCAAGAGGCGCGGGTTGAATGCGGCCCTGATTCCTTCCAAGGGGCGTGTTCGCGAGGAGCATGATGCTGACGTAGTGGCAGCACTCAAGCAGGCGCAGGTTGATCTGGTTTGTCTCGCTGGGTATATGCGGTTGCTCTCGGCTGACTTTATACGGGCTTTCCCCAATCGGATTGTGAATATTCATCCCTCGCTTCTTCCGGCGTTCCCCGGCATGGAGGCACAAAAGCAGGCGCTGGAATACGGCGTAAAGGTCACTGGTTGCACGGTGCATTTTGTTGATGAGCATCTTGACCATGGGCCAATCATCTTGCAGAAGACCGTACCGGTGCTGGACGGCGACGATGTTCAGACGCTCTCAGCCAGAATTTTGCAACAGGAGCACATTGCCTATTCTGAAGCGATAGGGCTGGTTCTATCCGGCGAAATAGAGGTGCAGGACAGAAAAGTTGTGCACAAACCGGCCCGTGCGGAGGTCAGATAGATGCTGAAGGTAAAGCTGCTGAGCGCTTCTGCCAAGTCGCCCACAGTCGCCCACCCGGGCGAAGACTTGGGCTATGACATATTTGCCGCAGAGACAGTGACGCTAGAACCGCGCGGACAAGCAATTGTGCCAACAGGAATTGCCATTGAATGCACGTCGCCTTCCGGCGAAAAAATGGGCGCGCTTCTGCGTGACAAATCTTCCATGGCGGCGAGGCGGCTGGCGGTTACCGGCGGCGTGATCGATGCAGGTTATCGCGGCGAGATTAAAGTGCTCATGGAGAATCTGGGTGACCAGCCGGCGACAATCCGCGCCGGAGACAAGATCGCCAACCTGATTCCGTATCCTGTCCTCACGGGTGAAGTGCAGGTAGTTGAGGATTTGAATGAATCCAGACGCAAGGCCGGAGGCTTTGGGTCGACTGGAAGATAGAATTATCAATCAACCTGCGGTTGGGATTCACAAGGGCACTGGCAATCTAAAAAGAGTCTATGTACACTGCCTGTGAATGCGTGCGCTCAATGTCAAATGTTCCAAAAAGGCACTCCTCACCGTGGAGAGGAGTTCGCAATGGAATAAGAAAATGGTCTACATCCTTGTAGCCAACAAAACGCACAAATACGATAGTGGCAGACGATCTAGAATAATCTATATAGGCACAACCGGTAAGGGTGCAGATAGACCAGCCGCTTCGGCAGTGGACAAGGCGAGCGAGGCTTTCGGCGAGTTGCACGGGGTGAAGAAGATTGAGGTGCACATAGTGACCTGCCGAGGCCGCAAACGCGTGAAGACGTGGGAGCATCTTGAAGCAGCGCTGCTTGCGACTTTCCGGGCTCTCTATTTTGAGCTTCCACGCTACAACAAGAAAAAGGGTTCCGTGACATACGTAGAAGAGATTGAACTATTCCGGCAAAAAGCTCTTCAAAAGCTCCTGCTCCAATTCACTAGCTGAACAGTTCCACGCACTCTCAAAATAGCTGCACTACCGCTGATTCTCTATAATCAATTCCTGATGGCAAATTTTCCTCCTGTTGACGAACAACTAGCTTACATCAAAAAGGGTGCGGCGGAGATCATCCATGAACGCGAGCTGCGCGAGCGCCTGGAAAACTCGCTGAAGACCGGCAAGCCGCTGCGCGTGAAAGCCGGTTTTGATCCTACCGCCCCGGATTTGCATGTAGGCCACACTGTACTCATCCGCAAGCTGAAGCATTTTCAAGACCTCGGTCATACGGTGATCTTCCTGATAGGCGATTTTACGGGGATGATCGGCGATCCCACGGGGCGCTCGGTCACGCGGCCGCCGCTCACCCGCGCAGACATCGATCGCAACGCAGAGACATACAAGGCGCAGGTGTTCAAGATCCTCGATCCGCAGAAGACGGTGGTCGACTTCAACTCGCGCTGGTTTTCCAAGATGGCGGTGGAGGATTTCATCCGCGTTTGCTCACGGTTTACCGTGTCGCAAATGCTGGAGCGCGAGGAATTCAACAAGCGTTTTCACGAGGAGAAGCCGATTGCCATTCATGAGCTTCTTTACCCAGTCGTGCAGGGGTACGATTCCGTGGCGCTTGAAGCAGATGTGGAGCTCGGCGGCACCGACCAGAAATTCAATCTGCACATGGGACGGGTGCTGCAGCGTGATTACGGACAGCCATCGCAAATCATCCTGACCATGCCGCTGCTTGAGGGTACGGATGGCGTGCAGAAGATGTCGAAGTCGTATGGAAATTACATCGGCATCAACGAGCCGCCGCAGGAGATTTACGGCAAGGTGATGTCAATCTCAGATGACTTGATGTGGCGGTATTACGAGCTGCTGACCGACGTGAAGACTGCGGAGATCGAGGAACGGAAGAAGACGCAACATCCGATGGAGGCGAAGAAGGAGCTGGCACGGAGGATTGTCCAGGACTTTCACGGGGAGCCGGCGGCCAGAGCAGCGGATGAAAATTGGGCGAAGCAGTTTCAGAAGCGCAGTATTCCTGAGAATCTCACTACTGTCCCTGTTTCATACCTGAATGTGAACGCTGCAGAGGTGACGATTCCAGAACTCTATGAACCAATACCCGATCATCGAGTTTTGAAGTTGCCAGGAGATCGCATACGTTGGATTCGTTTGGATAAGCTTCTTTTTGAGGCAAAATTGACCTCTTCAAAATCAGAGGCTAATAGAAAGATCAAAGAAGGCGCAGTAAAAATTGGAGAAAAGGCGATCTCCCCAAGAGTAACTAGCTTACTGGTAGAAGTCCCCAGTGAGATCGTGGTAGCGTTGGGACGAAAAATTTGTAAGGTTCAGATTACTCTTTGATTTTGTGGCACAGGCACTCTTGCCTGTGCCTGCTTCCTGTAGGAAGATATTGTGGGGCACATAGGTATCTGTGCCAGACAGGCTAGGCCCAAAAGTCAAAAATTCAGAGGGCCCAAACTTGCACTTTTACAGAAGAAACCTGCCGCACATCGAAGCCTTCAATGCAACGTACTTTGTGACTTTTCGGATCTGGAAATATCCCTATCTGCCGCCAACTGCCCGGTCCATTGCGCTGCGCCACTGTCTCTTTGAAAATGGACGAAAAATCGAATTACATGCTTGTGTCATCATGCCAACACACGTTCATCTTCTGTTTACCTGTTCGGAAAATGAGCATGGCGATCCGTTTCCTCTAGCTGTCGTAATGAAAGGAATCAACGGAACCTCGGCCCGTAGAATCAATCAACTTCTAAATCGCCGCGGCCAGCTCTGGCAGGACGAATCCTTTGACAGGATCATGCGAGCCGGAGAATTTCAGGACAAGCTTGAGTACATCATTGCCAATCCAATAAGCGCTGGGATCACGCAGAAGCCGGACCAATACAAATGGCTTTGGGTGCAAAAACCGGCACAGGCAAGAGTGCCTGTGCCACAAAAAATCTATTCCTGACCATCTCCGCGCCAAAATGACCGCCATTGCGCTCCTTCACACTGATATCCCGCCCAGGATTGTGGACTGCTTTCGGAACAGCAGTGTTGAAGTTCAAATCCAGAAAAATCTGCAGGAACCTACAGACTGCTCCGCCGTACTAATCTTCGGTGGTGATGGCACTGTTCATCGATATCTTTCAGAACTCCACAAGCTAAAGATTCCTGTCTTGGTGGTTCCAGTCGGCAGTGGTAATGATTTTGCCAAAGCTCTCGGGATCTCAAGCGTAAAAGATGCTTTGCTGGCATGGAAGCAGTTTTGCACCACAGGTAAGAATGTACAGGAGATCGATCTAGGCGTAATCAAGCCCATGGGGCAAGCACGTAGTGAGGCGATACTTTTCGGGGGAGTGGCCGCTATCGGAATGGATGCCGATGCCAACGCGCGCGCCAACCGGATGCCGGCTTGGCTTAAGGGCCGTGGCGGATATTTACTTGCAGGCTTGCAGTCACTTCTATCGTTCAAACCAGTGGAACTGAGTGTGACGGTGGGAGAAAGAGAAATCCGGCGATCGGCGTTCTTGCTTGCTATCGGCAACACACACCAGTATGGCGGCGGCATGAGGATAACTCCGCGGGCCACAATGAATGATGGTCTGCTGGATATGTGCCTGGTCGGCAAGATAAACAAACTAAAACTACTCTGTTGGGTGCCAACGATTTTCTTTGGCGGCCATTTACGGCTGAGCGGTATCGAGTATGTTCAGGCGCGGGCGGTGCGAATAGAATCTGAGCTCGAATTGGACGTTTATGCGGATGGGGATTTCGCATGCAAGACGCCAATAGAAATTCAAGTTCTGTCAAGGGCATTGCCAGTCATCGCTCCAGCCCCTATCTCTCTGTAACTAAAACGGTTCTTGACGTTTGCTTCCATTTCGGGTGGAATAAGGCCATGACCAAAGCCGATTTGATTGAAGAGGTTTCGCGCCTGGCGGAATTGACCCGCAAAGATAGCGAGATCATCGTTGAAACGATTTTTGACAGCGTGGTTCGCTCCCTGCGGTCGGGCGATAAGATTGAGATCCGCGGCTTTGGCAGCTTCCGCACGCGGCAACGCAAGCCTCGCGTGGGCCGTAATCCCAAGACCGGGGCGCGCGTGGATGTGCCGGCCAAGAAAATCCCCTACTTTAAGCCCAGCAAAGAGCTTAAGGACGTAATCAATCACGGGCAGGAAGCCGCACCGCCGGCGGCAGCGGCATCAGAAGGGCAACCGAGCTAATCGCGCTAGATCTTCGGCATGAAAGCTTGAATCAGATCAGGGCTTAATACCTACCACAGCCATCATCCGTCCAGTTACGCCCTTTTCTGCGCGATGTGAAAAGAACTTGCGGGTAGCGCAGGCAGTGCAGTTTGAGAGTGCAGAGATATTCTTTTCCGGAACGCCGAGCGCAAGCAACTGGCGGCGGTTGGCTTCGCGCAGATCGAGATGCAGCTTGATGCAAGGATCGCCGTGGCCGGGCGCGCGCTGGTTCATAAAGAGCAGAGGATATTTTTCGCGCACCGGATCAGAATCCTGCACGGTGTGAAAGAGATCGGCGGCGTAAGCAAACTGGGATTCAAACTTTTCTTTTAACTCGTACCCGACTTCATAACAGCAACTCTGAATGCCCGGACCAATCGCAGCATAGACGTCCTGCGGCCGCGTGCCGAACTCATAGCGCATAATGCCAAGACCCTTCTCCACCATGCGCTTTGCCGTTGGCCGCCATCCGCAGTGAAAAGCTCCAACAGCTTTGTTTTTGCTATCTACCAGCAGCACAGGGAAACAATCGGCCACAAGGATGCCAAGCGCTACGCCTGGAAAATTGGTGATCATCCCATCGCCGACAAGCGGACCGGGCTTCGGTGTGCGCACCACATGAATCACATCAGAATGGACCTGGCGAACCGTGACCAGCGGCCACGGCTTATTTCTGCTTGTGGCGCCCGCCGCAGAGAGAAAGAGTTTACGGTTCGCTTCCACGCGTTCGCGCTGATCATCTTTGGTGAAGCCCAGATTGAGCGAGTGGCCACCATAAACGGTGCTTCGTCCACCCGTCCGGACGCTGAAAGCGTGCACAAGCCAGGGGATTCGCTGCAAAACAGGTGCCCGCAGGACCCGCTGGGCGGAAGATTTGCGCGACCGAATCGACGGAGCTTTCACCGGAGTTGCCACGACTCAATTCTAAATCCCAGCCAGAGCTGTAGGCGCGCATACATTTCCGCGCATCGAATTGTAAAGAGGCCAGAGTGGCCGATTTATGCCTACGTTCATTCACCCCAGGAGCAAGCCCACAAAGCCAAAACCGCACGAGGAAAGCGAAGTTGCCGAGGCAATGGAGCATTACCGCACGTTGCGGTGGTTTGCCGTGATCTCCATGCTGGCCATCATCTCCTGGATACTGATCGATCTGTTTGGACCGGTGCCCAAATATCAGCTAAGGTCCTACCCGGTAGTAGAGCTGAATTCACCCGAATTTCTGAACGAACTGACAGCGCTTGCGGGGACGCATGCAGATCCACACACTCATGTGGAAGCCCTGCCGAACGGGGTGAATTTTTATGAAGCGGAGCTGGCAGCAATCCAATCGGCACAGAAAAGTATTGACTGGGAGGCTTACATCTTTGCCAAAGGGGATATCGCCAGACGGATGGTAGACGCGCTGACAGAGCGAGCACGCGCCGGGGTGGAGGTGAATTTGGTGATCGACTCCATAGGCAGCCTCACAACCCCGAAGAAATTCTTCGACAGTTTGCGTAAGGCAGGAGGCCAGGTGGCCTGGTACCATCCGCTGCGCTGGTACAACTGGCCACGCACGAACAATCGGACGCACCGTGAATTGATTGTCATTGATGGAAGACTGGGCTTTCTGGGAGGCGCCGGAGTTGCCGATCACTGGTGGCATGGCGATAAGAAAGACCTGCCGTGGCGCGACACGATGTTTAAGGTGTCCGGCACGGCTGTACGATCGCTGCAGAGCACCTTTGTAGAGAACTGGCTGGAATCTTCAGGACAAATTCTGATCGGTGATAAATACTTCCCGGCTGAGCCGGCTGAAGAAACCAGCGATGGTTCTCCGGCCATGGTGGTAGACAGCAGCCCGTCACAAGGCGGCTCCACCAGGGCGCGCATTCTCTATCAGACGCTGATTGCTTCATCCAGAAAGAGCTTGAAGATCACTACGCCCTACTTCTTGCCGGACGAAAGTTTGCGCAAGGAGTTGATTCGGGCCGTGAAAGACCGTCATGTGCAGCTCCAAATTCTTGTTCCCGGCAAGCACAGCGACCATAGCATGACGCGCAGTTCCAGCCGAGGCACTTATGGCGACCTGCTCAAGGCTGGCGCGGAGATTTACGAGTATCAGCCGGCCATGATCCACGCCAAGATCATGATTGTGGATGACCTGTGGTGCGTGGTGGGCTCCACGAATTTTGACCATCGTTCGTTTGGTTTGAATGACGAAGTTAACCTGGCGGTAATGGACCCTGTGCTGGCAGGCAAGCTGGGCGAAAATTTTCAGCAGGACCTGGCGCAGTCCCGCCGCCAAACGCTGGAACAATGGGAGCACAAGTCATATTGGGAACGTGCCATGGAATGGCTGGGCTGGCTCATTGCTCGTGAACAATAACAAACGGTATCCTGCCAAGTAAAAGATGAAGGAGCAACCCCGGTTTCGCATAGCCACGTATAACACTCACAAATGCCGTGGCATGGATGGAAGGATTCGCCCCGTGCGGGTGGCGGAAGTGCTGCGTGAACTGGATGCAGATGTGATTGCGCTGCAGGAAGTGGTAAGCCTCAGCGGTGGACGCAAGGACCAAAACCAGGCGCAATATCTCGCCGATGCTGTGGGATACCAATTCCGCATTGGTGAAACGCGAAAACTGCGCGGCGCAGCCTATGGCAATGTGGTGTTGAGCCGGTTCCCGGTGAAAGAAGTTGGGGTGTACGACCTGACGGCTTCGCGGCGGGAAGCGCGTGGATGCATCCGGTGTGATATAGAGATCGCGCCCGGCAAAATTGTACATATCTTCAATGTGCATCTGGGCACGGGGTATATCGAAAGACGGAAGCAGGCAGGGTTGCTGCTGAGCCGCAATGTGCTCATGTCACCACATCTGAAACATCCGCGACTGGTGATCGGCGACTTCAACGAATGGACCCATGGGCTGGTTTCACGCATGTTGCAGAATGCTTTTGAGAGCGTGGATATCCAACTGCATCTCAACCGCAAACGGACATACCCCGGTGTCTTGCCCATCATGCATCTGGACCACATGTATTTTGACCGTGAACTGGCGCTGGAAGAGTTTGTTTTGCATCGCAGCCGCATGGCGCTGGTGGCTTCAGACCATTTACCGCTGGTGGCAGAGTTTTGTCTGGGTAAGTGAGCAGACCTTACCACGGATGACACGGACAACACCGATTCGGAAATCGAAAAGACCTTTAATCGCGGATGGAAGCGGATAAAAATCGGTAGTGGCTAAGCATGCATTAGTCAAAACCAGATATGCAGAGATCCGCGAACCTTATGACCTTATTTAATATGATTCAGGTTTCCTCACAGTTGTCCGATCCGCGCAAATCTGCGTAGATGCGCGGAGGCCTTTTTTTATCAGCGCAATCCGTGTTTCACCAGTGGTAAGGTTTTTCGTCGTCTCCCGCATACAATCTCAATGTGGCTCGGCTAACCTTTGTTGTCGGAAAAGGCGGAGTAGGGAAGACGACGGTCTCCTGTGCGCTGGCATTGCATTTGGCGGCGCGTGATCCACGGCAATCTACGCTGCTTATGTCCACCGATCCTGCGCATTCGCTCACGGACATGATGGAGTTGAAGGCGAAGCCCGCCCGGCAGCGAGTGAAGGGAGTGAAGGGACGGCTTACACTTTGGCAGATCGACAGCCAGAAAGAATTTGAAAAGTTTCTTGCCGAAAACCGCGAAGGCATCCTGAACATAGTTGAGAACGGCACGTTTTTCAGCCGGGAAGAGATTGCTCCGCTGCTGGATACAACGCTGCCGGGCATGGCTGAGATGGCGGGGCTTCTGGCCATCAGGGAGTTGCTGGAGAGCGGCGAGCACGACCACATTGTGGTGGATACTGCGCCTTTCGGGCATACATTACGGCTATTTGAGATGCCGGGGCATTTTCAGCGTTTTCTGGATTTTCTAGAAGTAGCTTCCAGCCGTGACGCCTTGCTCGCACAACGCTTTGGCGGGCGGTTAGGCACACCGATGCACGTTTTTCTCCAGCGCTGGCAGGCGATAGTCCGCCAGGTGAAAGAGGCGTTCAGCGCAGGCGGCGCGAAGATTCTGCTGGTCACGACGCCGGAAACTTTTTCACTAAATGAAGCAGTGCGGTCGCTGCAGTCGCTGCGTGAGTCTGTGCCGGAGATGCGAGTGGGCTCAATTGTATTGAACAGGGTAGTGTCCACACCAGGCTCATGCCAGCAATGCCGCCGGCGCGCGCAGTTGGCCAAGAAGGCAGAAGCATTTCTTAAGCGCCAGTTCCCGCGCATACCCAGGCTTATAGGGCCTGATCCGGGAAATCCGCTGCTGGGAGCGCCGTTGCTGCGGAAGTTTGGCGATCTTGTTTTTGGTGGGCGCAAAGCCAAGATCGACGCAGCGCCGCGAAAGAAGCCCGGCAGGTTCAAACTCGCAAAAAAGCCCTGGCCAGTCACGGATACGCGTCTTGGCTTTACCGTTGGCAAAGGCGGCGTGGGCAAGACCACCACCACTGCCTCCTTGGCATTCTGCGCGCGTTCGGCGGATAGAAACCTTGACGTTACAGTTTGTTCTACTGATCCAGCGCCGTCACTGGATGACATTTTTCAAAAAGAAATTGGTAACCATCCTGTCTCTGTGCTTGGTGATTCCGGGTTTTCGGCGATCGAGATGGACCCAGTAGCAGAGTTTCGCCGCTGGGCCGGGCGCATCAAAGCAAAACTCGACTCCGCCACCAGCATGGAATCCGGGGGCCTGCACGTTGATCTAACATTTGAAAAGCAGACGTTTGCCGCGCTCATGGATGTGGTGCCTCCTGGCGTGGATGAGGTGTTTGCGATCTTTCGCATTCTTGATCTGCTGGAGGGGAAGCCGGGCAGAGTGCTGATCGATATGGCGCCAACCGGCCACGCGCTTGAGCTGCTGCGCATGCCGGAGCGAATTTTGCAATGGTCGCGGCTGCTGTTGAAAAGCCTGGCCGCGCACCGTACACTTAGCCTCGCGCAGGACGTAGCGGTAGAACTGGCAGCGCTGGGGCAGCGAGTGCGCAGGCTGCTTGAGATCATGCGCGATCCCAGGCAGAGCCGTGCCTGGGTGGTAATGCTGCCTGAACCTGTTCCTGACCGGCAAACCCGGCGTTTGCTGGCGGCCATGGAAGAGCTGGGCATTGCGGTGGATGCCCTGTTTGTAAACCGCGTGCTGCCGGAGTCCGGGGACCGCTGCCAGCGATGCGCGCGGGCGCGAGCGTGGCAACTGACGGTACTGCAGGCGTTGCCGCAGAAATATGGGAAACATCGTACTTACGTTTTGCGCGAATTTCCCACGGAGATTGCAGGCGCAGAGGCGTTAAAGAGATTCACCGGCGAGCTATGGCAAATCCAACCCGAAAAGTAAACACGGAAAAGGCGCTGTACTTGTACGGGATCTCGTTTGCGGCCAAGAAAAACGGAAGCAAAACACTGCGGAAAACCAACAGTATGGGTATTGATGGCGTGAACGCAGTGAGCGCATTGGCCTGCGGAGATTTTCTCTGCTGGGTTTCCCACGTGGACCAGGCGAGCTTTGCTGAAGCCCTGGAGCGCAACATGGAAAACCTGGAGTGGCTGGCGCTGCATAGCGTTCGCCATCAGCAGGTAGTGGGGGAAGTGGCGGCGCATATGCCCATTGTTCCTGCCCGCTTCGGCACTATTTTTTCTGGAGAAACCGCTTTGCTGGAAAACGTGGCAGGAAGAAGCAAGGCGCTGGCCAAAGTTTTCGATCGCATAGCAGACGCCGATGAGTGGGGCGTAAAGGTATTTGCAGAAAAAACAGCCGTTCCTGCCGCCAAGACTTCAGCGCGATCGGGCAAGGAGTACCTGCAACAGAAAGCGGCCCAGATCAAACAGCGGCCGGCGCGCGCCGATCCTGAATTACAAAAATTTGCTGCCGCGCTGGAGAAAGTGGCCAGCGCCTCTGCGCCCAGCGGCAAGGTAAGCGGAGCGCAGCCCAGCCAGTTGTGGCAGGCGACTTTTCTTGTGCCGCGCAGCCGCCAAAAGCAGTGGGAAAAAGTTTTAGGTGAATTTGTGGAGCGGTGGAATGGGCTGCGCCGCATCGAACTAAATGGCCCGTGGCCGCCGTACTCTTTTGTTTCCGATGCCGACTGACTTTGAGCCAATTACGCTGAGCGAACCCGGTGAAGACGAGATCTCCCTGCTTGAGATTCTCGACCATGTCTTAAATGGGGGGGTGGTGATCCATGGATCGCTGGTGATCTCGCTGGCGGGAGTGGACCTTGTCTACGTAGGACTGAACGTGATCCTGACTTCAGTTGAGACGGCGCTGCGCAACCTGAATGCGGAGGAAAAGCGGAGGCTCAAGTGAGCCGAGCGCTGGCTTATTGCGCCTTTTGTTATAGGCCGGAGATTTCTTTGCCGCCAAAAGGAGTAACCACTGCCGATGTACAGGTGATGGCAGAAGGGGAACTGCGGCTTTTGTGGTCAGAGGTGGCGTGGCCGTTTGCTCCGGAGCGCATGCAGAAGAACGCGTTGGAATTTCATGAAGTGATTTCCCATATCTTCAGGCAAACGGCAGTGATCCCATTCCGCCTGCTTTCCGTATTTGAGGACGAGCGATCGCTGGCTGCATTCGCGGTGGAACATGCCAACGCATTTCTTGGCGACCTGGAAAGGCTGAAGGACTGCGTGCAGATGGAGTGTGTAGTCTTTCCAGCGCCTTCGCGCAGGCAAACCAATAACTCAGGGGCGGATTATCTGCGAGAGAAAGCTGCGATGCTACGGGAACAAGAGGAGCATGTGAAGGCCATCCAGGAGAACTTGCGCAGCCTGGGACTCGACATTCATGTTCGCGAAGGGAAGAATGGCACGCGGATCTTCGTTCTGACGGAGCGGGGGAGAGAGAAGGAATTCCGTTCCATAGTGGAGCAGCAAGCCGTGCCTGCGGCACTATCACGGCGAATCAGCGGGCCGTGGCCTGCGGCAGAATTTTTAAGCGAGCAAGTGCGGGCACCGCAGGTGGCCGGAGCCAAATGACTGAGATGCGAAAAATCACTCCGGAAGAGATTGCCGCGGCTGTTGCTGAGGTCAATCGTGAACTCAAAGCTGTGGGTGAAGGAGCGATTGAGCGCATTGATTGTTCATCGGAAAATATTGAGCAAGGCCTGGCGCGGCTGGTACTGAGCCTGGTGGAGTTGTTGCGGCGGCTGCTGGAGAGGCAGGCGATTCGCAGGATGGAAGGCGGAAGCCTGGGGGAAGAAAAAATTGAAGAGATGGGGCAGGCGCTGATGAAATTGGAAGCTAAAGTGCAAGAGTTGGCTGCCGCTTTTGGGTTGCGGCCTGAAGATTTGAACCTGGAACTGGGGCCTTTAGGCAACCTGCTGGACAAATAGCCCCATTGGCCAGTATGTTGGATTGTTCGTAATAAGAGATTTCAGTCAGCCAACCCGCTAAAGGACTAAGTGCATCGTAAATACACCGCGCTGGTCTCCCCTTCCGGATATTTTGAAGCCGGCGCAGCAAGTGCAAAGCGGCGATGGTTGACAGTTAGTCCGGGGGCTGGTTAGGATGCGGGACATGGATCGCGCTGGTGTCTACCGTTCCTAGACGATCTCTTCTGTATTTTCCTTGAGATATTATGCAAAGAGTTCCAACTGTTTCCGGAACAGCTAATCTTCTGGATATTCTCGATAGAGTGCTCGATAAAGGCCTCGTTATCGCGGGCGATATCCGGATTTCATTGGCGAATGTCGAGTTGCTCACGGTGAGAATTCGCCTGCTCGTGTGCAGCGTCGATAAAGCGGAGCAAATTGGTTTGAACTGGTGGAAGTTTGATCCGAACCTAACCGCTTCGGCGCCGGAACCTGTGGTCCGCAGGACCCAGTTGCCGGGAGCGCCACCGGCGTCAGGCGCGCCGGGCCGAGGCAAGCAAGCCACTCGTCCGCGACGGGTGAAAGCAAGAGGCTGATTTTCATGAAGGAGGCCAAGCGATGGCCGTAGAACGTGTATCCGGCGGTTCAAGTCTGATTGATGTCCTTGATCGGGTACTTGATAAAGGAATCGTCATTGATGCATGGGTCAGAATTTCACTGGTCGGTATCGATCTAATCACGGTTGAAGCCCGCGTGGTGGTCGCGTCCATTGACACCTATCTCAAGTACGCTGACGCGGTAGGTCTCACCGGGCTGGTTTCAAGGCCAACCCTGGGCGAGGGTGGCGCCGAAGGTGAAGAGGGAGAGCTGGTTGAAGTCAGGCCGCGCACACCCCGCCGGCGACGTTAAGGGTTTGTTTTGGAATCACGCATGGCTACGGCCGAAATCCGGTTACAGCCCGAGCGCGTAAACGGGCGGCGGGCCGCGCAGCCTCGCCGTCCGGCGGTGCTCCGACTTTTACAGGCGGAGCGCTCAGAAGAAATCTTTCCTTTGCTGCTGGAAGAGATTATCGCGCTGGGCAGTCCGCGGGCGCTGGTTGTCGATGTCAACTTTGACTCTGGTGAGGTCACTCCGGCGGCAGCGCTGAGGTGGCCGCGCCAGCAGATGGAGCGTTTCTCTGCCGCGCTCTGGATGTCAGACCATCCGCTGGTCTCGGTGCTGCATTCGCTCCAGCCGCAGGTGCTGGAAAAAACGGCACTGCACAACCGGCCTCTTTATATTCATCCTATTCTTTATTCCAACCGCAATCTTTGCTGGGAAGCTGACCGGATTCGCACTGGCAGCTGCCTGGCGGTACAGAATTTCCGCAAGCAAAAGAAAGTTCGCCTGGAAGACCAGGTTTGCTCCACCTGCGAAATGCGCGCGTATGCTGCGGTTGTGGTTGTAGAGCTGCCCAAGACGCATACAGACCAGAATATTGCTGAGATGGGTGAGCTGATTGACCTGGCAAACCGGTATCTTTCCCGGCTGTTCAAAGTTGAGCATTATTACAACCGCATGCGCGACATGGAAATCACCATCGCGCAGATGGGTACGGTGATGCAGAGTATGGCTGATCCGGTGATCCTTACGGATACACAACACCGCGTCATCATGCAGAACAAAGCGGCTGAACGTTTCTTTAGAGTCCCGGACGAGATGACTGAGGGCCTGGTGCGCGCCGTGGAGCTCAACAACCTTCTTTTCTCCGCTGCGCTCTCTTCCATGCTGGTCTCCGGCAGTGATTCGCATCGTGACCTGACGCTGGTGGATGCCATTGAAGGCGAAGAGATGCTGTTTGAAGCTGTTTCCGCGCCCACTTATGGTCCGGAGGGCATTCAGCTTGGCACCGTAACGGTGATGCGCGACGTAACCGACCTGCGCCGCGCCGACCAGGAACTGCGCCTCAACTATGAAAAGTTGAGCGAGGCCGAAGAGGTGGTTCGCCAGGACCGCGACCGGCTGAACCTGATTATTGAGAACGTAGGCGATCCAATTGTTGTCTGCGACAGCCGGGCGAAGATCGTGCTGACCGATCCGCTGGCCCAGGAGGTTTTTGGAACCAATAGCGACGCTTCTCCTGACGCGGTCCAGTTCAAAAATCAGACCGTATTTGGCGCCTATGTTGACAGCTTTACCTATTCATTCGC
Organism: Candidatus Angelobacter sp.; assembly: GCA_035279585.1. Classification (GTDB taxonomy): domain Bacteria; phylum Acidobacteriota; class Terriglobia; order Terriglobales; family Acidobacteriaceae; genus Angelobacter. Next base: position 58,009 of record DATEHN010000122.1, read on the forward strand.
TGAGCGCGAAAATGCTCCGCTGCGTCTCTACAATCCCAGCTTGAAAGCTGAGATTGAATATGACGCTCGTTCGGGAAAGATTTTCGATGAAAAAGGCCAGGTTGCTTACACGGTGACTGTGCTCCGAGACCTGACAGCGCTGCGTCGGGTGGAACAGCTTAAGGTTGAGCGGCGCATTCTGGAGATCGAGAAGTTTGCCGCTACAGGACGCCTTGCCGCCACCATTGCCCATGAGGTCAACAACCCCATGGAGGCGATCAAGAATGCCATTTACCTGCTGGCCGGTGCTGTGCCGGAAAATGCCATGCCGGTCTATAACATCCTGAAATCTGAGACCGAGCGCGTGGCGCGCATTGTGCGGCAGATGCTGGGACTGTATCGCAATACGGAGCAGGTCAAGCCGGTCAATGTAAACATTATTGTTGAGGACACGCTGCTGTTGTTGAATCGCCAGCTTCAGCGCGCCAACGTGGAAGTGCAAACTGAGCTGGAACCGCTCCCCGATGCCGTAATCGCCGCCGATCAGATCCGCCAGGTGCTTTCCAACCTGGTGATTAACGCCAAGGATGCAATGCCCCAGGGGGGACGGCTGCGTATTCACACCCGCCATATTCCCGGCCCTGATGATTTGCACGGATGGGTGCGCATCCTGATTGCCGATACCGGCACTGGAATACCGCGGGAGATGCTACGCACCATTTTTGAGCCATTTGTTACCACCAAGGGAGAGCGCGGCACAGGGTTGGGATTATGGATTGTGAAAGGCATACTGCAAAACCATGCCGGCAAGCTTACGGTGAAAAGCAAGGTGGGCAAGGGAACGGTTTTCAAGATTGATTTGCCGGTCGTAAAATTGTGAAGACGGACGGCAAATATCGGGTGCTGGTGGTGGATGATGAAGCCGCCGTGCTGCTCACCTATCGCCTCATCCTAGAGCAACAAGGCTATGACGTTGTGGCCTGCAGGACTTCAGTGGAGGCCATTGCAGCCATCAAGCAGCAATCTTTTGATGTGGTTTTATGTGATTATTCGCTGGAAGAACAGCATACAGGTTTTGAGGTGATCTCCGCGGCCAGAGAGACGGATCCAAAAATACCAGCGGCCCTACTGACCGGCTACGCCACCAAGGATACAGCCGATGAAGCGTCCGTCCAGGGCATCGGGATCATGTTTAAACCGATTGAGATTGATGAGTTTTTGGCAACAACCTCCAACATGTTGAGGAAAAAAAATGAGCCCTAGCAGAAAGACGGCTAAAAAGACCCCGGCCGTGCGCAAGACATTAACCAAGGTTGAACCGGCGACAGCGGTCATGGAACAAGCGCCCCCGCCGTTTCCCGCAAAGGTTGATGTTGCTCCCCGCGCACAGCAGCAGGAAGGCCGTTACGTTTATGGCGTAATTGAATCGCGTTCCCCTGTCACTTTCAATCGCAGCAGCATTGGCGGCGTGAGTGAAGAGGTGTACACGGTGCATTATGGCGATATCGCCGCTGTGGTGAGCCGCACCCCGGTTTTCATCTTTGATCCTACGCGTGACAACGCTTTGGCCCACGAGCACGTGATTGAATCAGTGATGAAAAATTACACCATCATTCCCATGAGCTTTGGCACCGTCTTCCGCACGGACGACGATATTCGCGAAGTGCTTAAGAGCATTTACGCTTCACTGAAAGACGTGCTCAAGCAGATGACCGGCAAGCTGGAGTTTGGCCTGAAAGTTACCTGGGACCGCGATCGCATTATTGAAGAGCTGCAGCGCGAGCACGAAGAGATTCACCGCTTCCATCAGGAACTGACTCGCAAGCACCTGCAGTCAACTTATTTCGCCCGCATGCAGCTTGGCCGCATGATTGATAAAGCCCTGGCGGAGCTGGCCGCCAATTACGTTCGCGAAATCTATGATGGCCTGCGCGCCGTCTGCGTGGCTTCGCGCGACAATAAGCCCATTGGCGACAAAATGATCATGAATGCCGCTTTTCTGATCCAGAAAGCGCGCGAAAACGACTTTGACGCCGCGGTGAACCGCGTGGCCCAGAAGTTCGGCGATCGCCTGAACTTCAAATACACCGGTCCGTGGCCGCCATACAATTTTGTCAATATCCGGCTGAAGCTGGAGCGCGGCGGGCAGGGATAGAACCATCGTCATGATCACCGAAGGTGGCGCGTGATCGTACAAAAATCAGAGCGCGGAAAAGTTCCAATTTCATCGTTGCTTTAACCTATTAGAACTTCTGTCGCAGCCCCAAAAAACAAGGCCGGCATTGCTGCCGGCCTTTGCTGTTAAGCAGTGTTTGTGAGTTAGAAGCTGAAACGCGCTCCAAACTCACCGGTAAACGCACGCGGCAACGTGCTGCTGGTGGGGTTGATGAAACCGAGCGGGTGTCCAAAACTCGCAAGCCCCTCGGTTCCGTCAAAGTTATTGCCGTAATTGGCATGGTTCGTAAGGTTGAAGGCCTGGAACATGAGCTGCAGGTTTCGGTTTTCACCCAACTTGATGTTCTTTGTCAAACGGGCATCCATGTCAAAATACGCATCGCCACGTAAGTTAAAGATGGGGTTCAAGCCGCAGGTTCCATTGTAGTATCCCTGCGTTGTACAGTTCGGAGCCAGAAGTACTTGAGCTTGGCTACCACCGCCCAGGCCTATCTGGTTGCTCTGCCCAATCGCGTTATATGGCCGCGCCGAACCGAACTGCAGGATCGGCGAAGCTTCCAAGCCCCAAGGCAAATGGCCGATAGCAGCCAGTGTCAGATGGTGCCGCTCGTCATTAGCCGCCGGACCAAAGTCAATCGCCGCAAGCGGGATGTGTGGATCCCTTGGATAGTTACGGAATCCGGCGATGCCTTCGTCATACCCCACGGCACGTCCCAGGGTGTAATTCGCGGTCAGATCCATACGGTGGAAGCCACGCTGACGGTAGCTCAGGTTCAGGCCGTCGTAACGTGAGCGGCCGATTGATTGCTCGTCACGAACGCTGCCCAGCACCGGAACGCCCGCCGAAGTGAACGCGGCCGACAGAGGCTTGAAGAAGCCTTGTGTGATGTCGGCAGGATTGACCGGAGTATTCGCATCGACATTGATGGTTTTGTTTTCGTGCAAGCTGAGCACATGCACGTACTCGGCTTCGAAAACTGATTTACTGTTGATCGCCCATGTATAGCCTCCGTTAAACTCTTCCGTCACCGGAGTGCGATAGTTGGGGTCCATAAGGCGGCCAGTGGAGCCTGGGAGCAGTGCTGCTTGAGGGGCTGGAATCGTTGGCAGTGAATCTCCTAAATGCCATGCCGACATAGGTATGCCCGTTCCGGGCACGATATCGCCAGCGCCGTTGAGCGCGAATGCCTGCTGGAAGATCGTCGAGTTAGCTTGCTGTTCCATGAACAAGGGAATGTTCTGGAAGGTGTTGTCATAGTACATGCCAAAGCCGCCACGCAAAATATGATTGCCATGGCCATTTAAGTCATAAGCAAATCCAACGCGCGGGCTGAAGCCTTTGCTGTAATCATTGGCTTTCTTCGCCACCAGTGAGGCTGCCAGCGGGCTGAATGCTGCCGCTGCCTGCAGTTCCTGGAAGGTGCGGCTGTCACCGATGTCAGATCCTCCAACAAAATCGAAATCCTTATCGTAGCGGAGGCCAAGATTGACAGTCAGACGTGAGGTCATCTTCCAATCGTCCTGGAAATACAAACCAAGCTGTTTTGCATCCTTGATGATAAAGGTTGGATCGCCCACCGAGATGCTCATGCCGGGTCCATTCGCGTTGCCGCCTACCAGCAGGCCGGGAGTGTTGAAGCCCTGTGGTAACGCCAGAATGGCGCTGGGCAACTGGTTGAAATCGAACTCGAGCGTCGGGTTGGACTCAAAGAAGCCACCCATAAATGGCGTCCAGATATAGTCGATGCCAGTTTTGAAGGTGTGCCTGCCCATGGTCTTGGCAATGTCATCCTTGAACTGGTACTTACGCTGAATTGAATTCTGTGGAACGTTGGTGTTAGTGCCGAACTCAATGCCGGTTGGGAACGTGAAGAGCGGGGTGCGGCCGTTGCTGTCAATCAGGTTGTTCCAGTATTGGAAGCCAAACGTGAACTGGTTGATCAGCGTGGGGGTTAAGCTAGAGTTCACGGTCAAATTGGCAACTTGCAGGTGGTTCTTGGTGAAATTGCCTTCGGTCAAATCAAAGAGACCGTTGCTCTGGTCATTCAGGCTATTGTTGGCCTGCGTGGATACCGACAAATAGGCGGAATTATTGGGATTGAAAACGTAGTCAAGGCGTCCGTTGAGACGGTTTTCAAAGAACGGCGTTGGGATCGTGGTAGCCGGCTGCGCACCCAGGTTCGTTACCTGTGACAATTCCTGAAATGCAGCGGGAGATTCAGCAATCGAGGTATGCTCGCGCTGGCGTTCAAAGGCAAAGAACGCGAACAATTTATCTTTCTTGATCGGTCCACCAATGGAGCCGCCGAACCACTGCCGAGAGTACGGTGGGTTGATGGAAGAAGTGGTGCCGTCGCCGTTCGGAGTCTTCTGGTCTGCGTTCAGGGCTTGAGCGCGGAAGAAGCCGAATGCCGAACCGTGGAAGCTATTGGATCCGGACTTCGTGATCACGTTGATCGCGGCGCCTGCCGAGCGGCCATTCACTGCAGAGAAGCGCTGCGTGGAAATTGCGAATTCCTGTACTGCTTCGGCGGGTAGCTGCATTACAGGTCCACCTACGGTATTGTCTTTGTTGTCGACACCGTTCACCGTCACGTTTACGTTGCGGCCATCATGGCCATTCACTGAAAGAATGGCATAGCGATTTTTGGTCGGGTCGTAAGAGTCAGCGGCTTTTACGCCAGGCGCCAGGTATGCCAGATCGGCGATGTCGCGGCCAATCAGCGGAAGATTGGTGATCTGTTGAGGAGTGATGTTTGTGCTGACGTCAGTCTTGGTCTGATCAACCAGCGGGGCCGCGGCAGTTACTTCTACAGTTTCACTTACTCCGCCCGGGTTCAAAGTGAAATTCTGCGTTGCAGTTCTGCCAACCAGGATTTCCAGATCTTTTACTTCTGCACTGGAGAAGCCCGGAGCTGTGACTTTAATCGCATAGATTCCGGCCTGAAGGGATTCAAAACTGTATTCGCCGGAATCGTTCGTCTTAGTGGTACGGACGGCGCCCGTTGCTTTATTGGTTAGTGTGACTACGGCCTTATTTCCGATTACGGCCTGGGTTTTATCTACGACCGTGCCCTGCAAGCTGGCATTGGCTGTTACCTGCCCGAGCAAGCTGCTACTGCTTAAGAGCGCTAGACAGCTTAGAATGGCAATGAGTGACCATCGGTTTTTCATTTGCTCTCCTGAAAATGGGGATTTTTGGCACTCTCCCAAAGTGCCTATGTTCTGAGTTGATTGGAAAAACGCTGAACCTTTGCCTTACTTTACAAATGAGCACGACTGTAACCAAACGGGAGCTCTGATTTCTTTCTGCCGCTGAAATAGTGCCGCTGCATAGAAAAAATAAAAGCCTGTCTTAAATTGAATATCGTTAAACCAAAAAGGGATATGAATGGCATTTATTCTTGGTCTGGCAGAATGTTTTGGTGGGACAAAATGCAAGCTCAATGCTCAGGGCTGCTGTTGTATCTATGGAATTCTATTTTTTGTAGACCAGTCCTATGATTTGACATTTCTGCGCGGAGGATTCCAAAGTCGCAATGGGCTTGCCAATCCAGAGTAGTTTTTAATTTCCTGGGCCGGTTCACGGTCTTTGGTCCCACTGATCCTGATAAGCCAGCAAGCTTGCTTTGGGGAATTCATCTTTCGCTGATGAACGTCTCTGATCTGGGTACTAAGCTCAGGTTTAAGAGATTTTGTATTATGCTTTAGATATGGCTACCAGCGCTTCTGTACCGCGGCACGAATTCCAGACGGACGATTTCCGGCTCCAAGCGATTGCCGGGAAAGTTTTTGCGCGCGAGCGCCTGAACTTTGACGATGCGGTCACGTTGTATCGCTCACCCGATATTCTTGCCATTGGCTGGCTGGCCAACCATGTGCGCGAACGGCTCCACGGCAGCGTGACCTATTTCAACGTCAACCGGCACATCAATCCAACCAACGTTTGTGTGGCGGCTTGCAGGCTGTGTGCTTTTGGCCGCAAAAAGGATGCACCGGGCGCATACACCATGGCGCTGGAAGAGGCTTTTGAGACAGCGGCATCAGGTTATTCAGAGGCAGTCACGGAGTTTCACATTGTCGGCGGTCTGCATCCTGATTTGCCGTTTCAGTATTATCTGGACCTGATTTCAGGATTGAAGGCGCGTTTCCCGCAGGTGCATCTTAAGGCGCTGACCATGGTGGAGATCGCTTTTTTGGCCAAGCGCGCCAAGCTCTCGATTGAAGAGACTTTGCGGCAGCTCAAGAATTCCGGCCTGGATTCGCTGCCCGGAGGCGGCGCGGAAATCTTCAATGAGCGCGTGCGCCGCGTGATCTGCGACCACAAAATTGACGGCGAACAATGGCTTGAGACAGCACGCACAGCGCATAAGATCGGGCTGAAATCAAATGCCACCATGCTCTACGGCCACGTTGAAAACGAGGAAGACCGCGCCGACCACATGCTTCGCCTGCGCGCCCTGCAGGACGAAACTCACGGCTTCCAGACGTTTATCCCCCTGGCCTTCCATCCGGCCAATACGCCGCTGCAGCACCTGTTTGTGACCACGGGAATGCTCGACATCAAGCAAATTGCCATTGGCCGCCTGGTGCTCGATAATTTTCCGCACATCAAGGCCTATTGGCAGATGCTCTCACCCAAGATCGCGCAGATCTCACTGCGTTTTGGCGCCGATGATATTGACGGGACCGTGATTGAAGAAAAAATCTATCACGATGCAGGCGCTACCACTCCGCAAGGCATGGTCCGCAAAGAACTGGAACGCCTGATCCGCGAAGCCGGCCGCGAACCGGTTGAGCGCGACACCATGTATCGTCCGGTGACCAGGACGGAAACGTCGTTCACAATTTCGGTGTAGCTTCCAGCGTTGCTATTGGCTGTTTTGCAAAAAAATCCAGAAGAGCAGAGATTCTACCGTGAGAATTCGCATCATCCGCTGGGAACAGTTGGTTATAAGCTTTTACAATCAACTCAGCATGATCAGGGTTCGCGGAAATTGCGTCTAACAACTTCAAGAAACGTTCCCGATAACTAGCGTATCCGATTTTTTTGTAATCCAACCCCTTAAGTGTAGTTCCAAAATTCGGAATCAAATCGGTTAAAAGTGCAGCAATGATTGCCGCTTTAGAGCGAACCAATCCGGTGCTCTGCGAGTTCATAGCAATCTCTGCTGCTTTTAGACGTGCATCAACTTCCGCACGAGTTTGCTGCGCTTTGCGCTGCGTATGAATCTGCCAAGAAGCGAGCAGCAATGGAATCGTCACAGTTGCAAAAATGCCTGCAAGGAATTTCCAAAGGTCCGGAATCTCAGATTTCTGTAGCTTTGCCGTCTCCGCCTTGAGTTTCTCGATCTCCCAACGAAGTTTTTCAGGATCTTCGTGGGTTAGAGGTTGTGTGTCGGGTGTTTTTGGAGCAGGAGTCGGGGCTTCTGAAACCGCGGCTTGAACGTTAGACTTACCGAATCCAATGGTGAAACAACAAGAGAGTAACCAAAGACAAAAGTAGGCCCGAACAAAGCGAAGCATAGTCATCCTCCGAGCAAAGAACGTGAGCAAATGCATTTGCCTAGGATACGAAGGGGGTGCGTAGAATAATACTTAAGAAACATCCCTATGTAGACAAGCTTACTCCCCAAAAACCCTCTTAAAGATCTTCCCCACGTTCCTCAACTGCCTTTCAATGGAGAATGCCTCCTCAATCTGCTTGGCGGGTACGCGCCCGGTGATCTCAGGATCGTTCATCACTAACTCTCTAAAGTTTAAATCCTCTTTCCAGGCGCGCATGGCGTGTTTTTGCACCAGACGATACGCATCCTCACGCGACATCCCATTCTCTGCCAGGTCAAGCAGTAACTGCCCGCTGAAGACCAGGCCTCCGGTTGATTCCAGGTTTTTGAGCATACGGTTGGGATAGACCATCAGCGTGTCGATCAAGTGGATGGTCTTGGCGAGCAGGTAATCCACCAGAACGGTGGAATCGGGCAGGATCACGCGCTCTACCGATGAATGTGAGATATCACGCTCATGCCATAAGGCCACATTTTCAAACGCCGCTTGGGCATTGGAGCGCACCACGCGCGCCAGGCCGCTGATCTGCTCGCACGTAATAGGATTGCGCTTGTGCGGCATGGCGGAAGAGCCTTTTTGCTTCTCGCTGAAATACTCTTCGGCTTCGCGCACTTCGGTCCGCTGCAGGTGGCGGATTTCAGTGGCAATCTTATCCAGCGTGGAAGCAATGGTCGCCAGCGTGGCGACGTAGTAGGCATGGCGGTCGCGCTGGATTACCTGCGTGGAGATGGGCGCGGCAACCAAGCCGAGGCGGGCGCAGATTTTCTCTTCAAATTCAGGCTCCAGGTGCGCGAATGTCCCCACGGCGCCGGAGAGCTTGCCCACACGCATCTCTTCCGCTGAGCGATTGAAACGCTCAATGTTGCGGACGGTCTCGGCGTACCAGTTGGCCAGCTTCAGACCGAAGGTGGTCGGTTCGGCATGGATACCGTGCGTTCGCCCGATGGTAGGCGTGTGCTCAAACTCATGCGCGCGGCGGGCCAGGACCGCCTTCAACTGCTCCAGATCGTTGGCAATGATGCGCGAGGCCTCTTTGATCTGGAGGGCCTGCGCCGTATCGACGACGTCATTCGAGGTCAGCCCGTAATGGAGCCAGCGCGCTTCCGGGCCAACTTTTTCCGCCACGGCAGTGGTGAAAGCGATCACGTCATGTTTTACCTCGGCTTCCACTTCCTGGATGCGCCACAGGTCGAAATCGCCTTTTTCAGCAATGGCCTTGGCGGCTTGATGGGGAACAATCCCGGCTTCAGACAAGGTAAGACTGGCGGCAGTTTCCACCTTCAGCCAGCAGCGAAACTTGTTTTCATCACTCCAGATTCGGCCCATCTCCGGGCGTGTATAGCGGGGTATCAAGCAGGCTCCTTGCGCTAAATGGTAAACGGACATCAGATCATAAACGCTGCTGGCCCGCTTGTGCCAATTTGAAACTGCAGACCTGGACTAGGCTGGTCTGCCGAGGTTAAATTTATTGTTCCAGCCAGGCGGAATTTCAATCAAAATATAGAAAAGCAAAGGAAAAGGGCCTTCTATCGGGTTAGGTGCCGATGTGAAGGCCCAGGCTCGAATCTAGCAGAATGCTGTACATTATGTCGCGGAGCGATATAAAATGTCAAAGGGAAAGAATTTGCGTCCACTAAGCGAGCTGGAATACCTGGCGTTGGGAGAGTTCCGTTACCAATTGCGGCTTTTTCTTCGCCATATGGAAGAAGCAGCGCGATCCATGGGCGTGAATCCCCAGCAATACCAATTAGTTCTGGCCATCAAAGGCTTGCCTCGCGATGTAACCCCCACCATTAGCCAGCTAGCCGAACGGATGCAGCTGAACCATAACAGCATGGTAGAGCTGGTGGACCGCTGTGAGGAAAAAGGCCTGCTGCGTCGGGCCAGGTCAGGGATTGACCGCCGGCAGGTTACTCTTTCCGTTACCGCGGAGGGAGAAAGCCTTCTCCGTAGCCTGGGCACGGCGGCACGACAGGAACTACGGGATATGGGGCCGTCTCTGGTAGGAAGTATTTACCGCTTGACCGGTAACAGCGGACTCCCGACGAAAGAAGCTACCACAAAATTGAAACCACGGACAGAAGGGACCAGAAAAGCTGGCTCATGAAGGAACCAACTCAGGCGCGGCCTATAGCTGCAACACATCTTCCGGCTCCAGTTGAGACACTTGGAGACTTCACCACAACCTGGCGGGTTTTACCCATCACCGCGCTTGCCATCGTCATCGGCGTGCTCTCAGCCTATGTAGCAGTGGTGTTGCTCAGGCTTATCAGTTTTTTTACTAACGTCTTTTTCTTTCAACGCTGGACTGCAGCCCCGGCCATTCCTGGTGATTCTCACCTGGGACTCTGGGTAATCCTTGTGCCGGTGGTTGGCGGGCTCATTGTGGGGCTGATGGCCAAATTTGGCTCAGACAAGATTCGAGGCCATGGCATCCCTGAAGCGATTGAGGCCATTCTTCTCCGCGGGGCTAAAGTTGAGCCGCGGCTCGCGATACTTAAGCCCGTTTCTACCGCGATTTCCATCGGTTCCGGTGGTCCGTTCGGCGCAGAAGGTCCCATCATCATGACCGGTGGGGCGTTCGGTTCGTTGATCGCCCAATTTTTCCATCTCACCTCAGCTGAGCGAAAGACGCTTCTGGTAGCGGGCGCTGCGGCGGGCATGTCTGCGACATTTGCTGCACCTTTTGCTTCCATTATGCTTGCCGTGGAGCTGTTGCTGTTTGAGTGGAAGCCGCGTAGTTTTATCCCGGTTGCGCTGGCCAGCATTACTGCTGCGGCTGCGCGCGTGCATCTGCTGGGCGCCGGCCCCATCTTTCCTACGCCAACCCATGAAGTTGTGTGGGCGCCCGCAGTTCTCTTCGGCTGCCTGCTCGCCGGCTTCCTGAGCGGCTGCCTTTCCGCCCTTCTTACACAGCTGGTTTATGCCTTTGAAGATGCCTTTTTTCATCTGAAGCGAATCCACTGGATGTGGTGGCCGGCGATTGGCGGCCTGGGTATCGGTATTGGCGGTTACTTCTATCCGCGAGCTCTGGGCGTGGGTTATGACGTAATCCAGCAGCTTTTGCAGGGGAATGCTACGGTGAAGATGATTCTAGGCGTCCTCATCGTCAAAATCTTAATTTGGAGCTTTTCGCTGGGTTCAGGAACATCCGGCGGCGTGCTTGCACCTCTGTTGATGATGGGCGGCGCTCTGGGTGCGGTTGACGCGCTTTTTCTTCCCCACCAGGGAGCGGGCTTCTGGGTGCTCATCAGCATGGGCGCCATGCTGGCCGGCACCATGCGCTCGCCTCTTACTGGTGTGATCTTTGCCTTTGAGCTGACGGGTGATTACCATTCGATTTTGCCGCTCCTGATCGCCTGTGTGACTGCGCATTCATTTACTGTGCTCACCATGGCCCGTTCCATTCTCACGGAAAAAATCAGCCGTCGCGGCCACCATCTCTCGCGTGAATACGTGGTTGATCCGCTGGAAGCGCTGGCGGTGGGAGATGTGATGCGGACCAACATCACTGCTTTTCCTGCTGAGACTACAATCGCCGAATTACAGGCTGCCCTTGCACGCAATGTGGATTCGCGTGGCCAGCGCGTCTATCCGGTTTTGGGCGAGAACAAACGGCTGATTGGCGTAATGACGCGCCACGATATCATGAAGATCCTGCAGGATTTGCGTGACGGAAGCGAACTGCATGTGCGCCTGGCAGATATGGTTGCCCAAACCCCGATAGTCGCATATCCTGATGAGCCTTTGCGTTTGGTTGTGAACCGCATGGCCGCCACCGGCCTTACTCGTTTCCCCGTGGTGCACCAGGATGACGGGCAGGAACTGCTGGGCTTGATAGGATTACCTGATCTGCTGAAGGCGCGCGAGTTTTCCATACAGGAAGAACACCTTCGGGAGCGAGTTTTGCACCTGAGAGTCCCGCCATCATTGCGCTGGCGTGGCTTTGGCGGAACGGGTAAGACAGCGAACCAGGCCGAATCAGAGCCACCCGTGCGGGAGACGGGCACAAAAGAAGACTAGAGTGGTTTGTTCTGGTTGATGCCGAATAGCTCCGCCATCTCCTGGTATTTGAAGCCCATACCAGGAACATAAGGCTGGATCCACTGATCGTTGAGCACGAACTGGGGGATAGCGCGTTTACCGGTCTGGCGAATTACTTCCTCGGCCGCGCCGGGCGTCTCTTCAATGTTGATTTCCTGGTAGGCAATGTTGTTCTGGGCGAGCCAGCGCTTAGCCACGCGGCAGTCGCCACACCACGGAGCAGTATAGACGATCAGTTTCATATTGATTTGTGTAAATATTAGATGAGGGCGGCAAAGGTAAGTTGCAGAAATTCGCTGTCATGGAACTGCGGAAGCGTTCCCATTTTATTCGACTTTCAGCTTTCAATGGCCCCTCACCTACACAGAACGGGGGTTGGGGCTTCAGAAGGCAGCTGCGCGAGGAATTTCAGAAAAAATCAAATGTCTTATACGCTGAACGAACTCATGGTGGCCGCCGCGGCGCGCGAGATCAAAGACGGCGAGGTGGTCTTTGTCGGGATGCGGCTGCCGCTGATTGCGTTTGTGGTGGCCAAGAAAACTCATGCGCCGAATGCAATCGGGCTGTTTGAGAATGGCGTGATCCGTTCGACGCCTTCGCCGGAGCTGATCTATACCATGGCCGATCCGCCGAACATCAAGGGCGCTACGCAATGCCTGGGCATGATGGATGTGATGAGCCTGCTGCAGGCCGGGCGCGTGAACCTGGGATTTCTTGGTGCAGCTGAGGTGGACAAGTACGGCAACCTGAACTCGACTCAGGTGCAGGGAAAAAACGGGCTGGTGCGGTTGCCAGGATCGGGCGGCGCGTGCGATATCGCGTCGATGGCGCAGCGATTCGTCTCGCTGCTGGAGCACAGCAAGCACCGGCTTCCTGAAAAAGTGAACTACATTACCAGCCCCGGCAATGGCGAGGGCGCTGGCTGGCGCAAGCGCGTAGGTTTGCCGCGCGGAGGCCCTTCGGCGGTTATCACCTCAAAATGCGTGTTGCGCTTTGGCGAGGATGGCGAAGCGTATCTTGCTACGTATCATCCGGGAGTCACGGTGGATGATGTGCTGGGGAATACAGGATGGAAGTTGAAAGTCGCCGGCGATGCGAAGCCGACGCCGGAGCCGAACGCTGCGGAGCTGAAGGCGATCCGGGAGTACGATACGGAGGGATTTTGGACGAGCTAAAGGAATCGCCGAGATCGCGCGTGATCGCCGACATCGCCGTGATCGGAAAGGCAGAGTCCGTTCTACCGCGGAGACGCAGAGAAAAGCAAAAACCTTACCGCTGATGAAGGCGGATTACCTTTATGAAGCGCCAGGTTCGCGCATATATTTGTGCGGCGCCTTGAAGTCCAAAAGGCATAGCCGCTCGGTGGCTAAATGTTCCATCAGGCGAAACATTTCTTTCTGGTCGGAATCACTCACACCCGGATCAATTCGGAGATATGCAAACCGTTCTTTTCGCGCGGCATAGACTTCGTTCAGATAGGTCGGGGCATGTTCCCAGCTCAAAGGTGTTCCGTTCAGAGTAATGGATGCTCGGGCCGAGTTCGCGTGCATAGAAAGCTCGAGTTCCAATGTATGGGAACTGCTGTCACCACAAGCATCGTCGGAGTCCAGAATAGAAAAATGGGCTGCCTGGACTGCTTCCTTATATCGCTCGCAACCAACGATGCAGTGCAAGAAGATTACTGCCAAGCCGAATTTGAGTATCGTTCGCATCAAAGATACTTTTACCAATAGTAATTGATCTGCTTTATCCTGAATGAGATATGTCTGTTGCTTCACCGCATCGCATCGGCGTGTCGTTGCATGACCCCCTCGCCCGCATCACGCTTACCCATCCTCCGCTCAACGTGATCGACTTCCAGATGATGGATGAACTTGCGGAAGCGCTACGCGGGCTGGAGCAGCGTTCTGAAATCATTGCGGTGGTTCTCAGCGGAAGTGAACGGGCTTTTTCGGCTGGGGTTGATGTAGCGGTGCATACGCCGGACAAGATCCAGACAATGTTCCAGAAATTTCACGGGCTGATTGGCGCGCTGGTAAAGTTCCCTAAGATTACGATTGCCGAGGTCCGCGGCGCCTGTCTGGGCGGCGGAGCGGAGCTGGCCATGGTTTGTGACATGGCCTACACGACGCCTGATGCCAAGTGGGGATTTCCGGAGATTACGCTGGGCTGCTATCCGCCGGTGGCGTGCACGGCTTTGGCTGCGCTGGTGGGCCAGAAACGCGCAGCAGAGCTGATCTTTACCGGACGAACGTTCAGCGGGGAAGAAGCAGCGGCCTGGGGGCTGGCGAATGAAGCTCATCCAGAAGGCCAGCTCAAAGAGGCTGTGCAGAGCACGCTCGACTGCCTGTTCAAGCTGAGCCCGGCAGCGCTGGCCGTGGCCAAGAAGGCGTTTTATGCCTGGGATTCAGTCCATTTGGATAAAGGTCTGGCGCGTGCGGAGAAGATCTACCTGGAAGAGCTGATGCAGACTGAAGATGCCAAAGAAGGAATCACCGCTTGGATGGAGAAGCGGAAGCCGGTGTGGAGAGGGAAGTAAGTTTCCTGGAACAAATTCATGGGCTATAGAATCCGCGTGCTCGGTATAAAAGCAGAGCAACCCGATCTGGCTTACTTGCAGAATCGCTTGCGCGAATCAAAGAGTACCGCCATTTTACAAATCGAGGCTGGGGAAGACAGTAGCTGGGGACAATTGGTCCTTTCTCATCCGAATGGCCCAGAGATCGCGCTGATCGAATATAACCCCGTGATTGAAGGTGAGCTGGGTCAAGAGGAGTTGCAAGAATTCATTGAAGAAGTAAGTGAATACAAGCCAATCACGGCGGCTCATTGGTTGGAAGAATATCTTCCAAAAGTGAAAGTGATCTACGCTTTTCAGTTGCTCTCTGGGACAGAAGTGGAAGGAGGATGGGAGGCAGTTCATACCCTGCAAAGCGCGATCTGGACAAAGACTGACGGTATTCTCCACGCTGATTCAGAGGGATTTAGTAATGAGGATGGATATTACATTCTTTGGCAATTCGGTGAACAGGTAAAAGGAAAATGGAAAATGGCAGTGCTCCAGAGTGGGAAGTGGATTGCCTTCGAAATGGATCTGGGTAATCAGGCTCAGCGAACAGACTTTCTAGCGGGTAAGGTGCCCGCTGGCGTGCGTTTGATAAAATAAATCGATGCCTTTCGAGCCTCGCCTTACAGCGTGATCAATAAAGATATCTGATAACAGGGCGGGTTTCAGTCATCGTGGCCTTTCCACTCACTGTGACGAAAGTTTCCAGTACGCAGAAGGTCTTGATTCCATTGCACTTCGGTAATCCTGAGCTGCACAACAAACTACTGGCGTTTGGGCATCCAAACATGGGATGATGTTCCGGCATTTTGGGCAGGGCTGGAATTGCACCAAAAGCCTGTATCGGATTCAAAGCTCCTAATTTTTTTGAGGTCAGCTATTTGCGTTTGGCGATAAAAAAACTTCTGCTTGCCATGGCCGTTGGGGCGCTCTGTGCCGGATATGCTCCGGCGCAGCAAAAGACCGCGAGCAAGCCGGTAAGACATGGGCATCGCCACAGCAAGCGCAAAACCTCATGGAAGAAGAAGGGCCAGCAGGGCATCAAGTCTGACCGGGCCATGGAGATCCAAGAAGCGCTGATCCGGGAAAAATATCTCACGGGCGAGCCCAGCGGCACATGGGACGAGCGCACCAAGGCGGCCATGGTGAAATACCAGGGTGATAACGGCTGGCAGACCAAAGAGGTGCCGGATTCCAGGGCGCTGATCAAACTGGGCCTGGGGCCAAATTATTCCTCACAAACCTTATTCAATGGCCAGCCGGTGACGGTCCACTCGGGTGGGACCAGCACAGCGGCGTCGCGCGGTATTGCTGCAACGGACAAGCGCTAGAACCTCTCTTACGGAAATTCACCTTCTCAGGTTTTTATCATTTACCGGCTCAGGCCATCATGGCGAATTTCTGCGCACTTTACCTGCCACATCCTGAAAAACCAGAGCGATCTTGAGAACAGGCCTTTACATCCAACGGCTATATAACTCTAGTGAGGAGAAGGTGAAACAATGATGGAGCGGAAACTCAGCATTGCCGAAATGATTCTTCTTGCCGGCACTCGCGTCGCTCTTGGCGTGGGAATCGGCCTGCTGCTTTCAACGCGGTTTAGCAGCGACCAAAGAAAGGGCGCCGGGGTGGCATTGGCCGTGGTCGGCGGGCTGACGACTATCCCGCTGGCGATTAGCATTCTCGGAAGGAAATCTACAGAGGAGAACAGACTCAGATCAGTTGCCTGATCTGCCGGAGTGAGCTACTGGTTAAGTGGCCGGCCAAAACACAGTACGTATCCGTTGTTATCGGTGATCTCAAAGGCCCTGAGTCCATCACCGGTATTGGCCAGTTTCTGATGCATGGGGACCTGCCTGCCTGTGAACTCTGCGTACAGTGAATCGGGATCATCCGTGTGGATGTAAGCGTCCCAGCGGGCCCATTCATGACGTGAATGATTTGGCTGGGGATGGACCTCAGGCGTGATCGCCTTGAGCATAATCATGATTCGGTCACGGCCAACAAAGGCCCAGAAGTCAGGGCCAACTCCGTCTCCTCCTCCCTTATAACGAACGTCGAAACCCAGCTTGGACTGATAGAACGCAAGCGTGGCATCCAGGTCATCGACAATAAAAAAGGGAGCAACAGCGGTCAGCATAACGAACGCTCCATGGGAATTTGAATATAGCGTACGTTGAGCAGATCGGGCAATTGGGGCTGCATCGGCCAAAACTCACGCGAGCTCCTGGAGCGGGACAAAAACCCTCGTCGCCCCCAAACTCCTGAAATTACGGGGTAAATTTCATATCAACTGTGTCATTTAGAGATAACCTCTATTGCCGTGCGAGGCAGAACCGTGCATCCTACCAGAGACGGTATTCACTGAATGAAACGGCAAACCATTTTCAATGTTTTTACAGCCCTTTTTATCGCCATTATTTTGTGCCATTTTGCTGCGGCGGCTGAGCTTAAGCCTAAGACCACTGCTGCCTTTGACCGCTATGTTGCCGCCACTGAGGCCCGCTTTGCCAATGAACTTCGCCCCGGCGGCAACTTCTTATATGTCGATGGGCTGAGTCCTGACCAGAAGAGCGCGGCTTATAGCCAGCTGAAGCAAGGCGAAATCCTGGTGGAAAAGCTGGAAACCAAGGCCCCCGGCCTAAGCTCTGACGTTCCTGATGGCATGGTCCACCACTGGGTTGGTCTCATCTTTATTCCTGGCGTCACGCTGGCGCAGACGCTGCCCCTGGTCAAGGATTACGATCGCCGCGCCGAGCTGTACAAGCCGGACGTAATCGCCTCGCGCACAACCTCGCACCACGGTGACGACTTCACCATGTTCCTCCGCTTGCACCAGAAGAAATTTACCACCGTGGTTTTCAATACTGATTATGCCGTGCACTGGGGCCAGGTTTCTCCCACGCAGGTTTTTTCCAACTCCATCAGCACGCGCATTGCCGAGGTGAAAGACCCTGACAAGCCGGATGGCGAAGAGCTTCCTGTAGGCACCGGCCACGGCTATCTCTGGCGGCTGAACACCTATTGGCGTTTTGAAGAAAAAGATGGCGGTGTTTATTTGCAGTGTGAGGCGCTCTCGCTCACCCGCGATATGCCTATCGGCCTGGGCTGGCTGCTCCGGCCGTTGGTCACAGCGATCCCCAAGGCGTCGCTTAATCGCGCTCTGGGCCAGACCCGCAAGGTGGTGCAGGAGGAAGGGAAGACGTGCTGCCGTGCTGCTGCCCGGTGATCGCAACGAAATGCCTTACCACTGATACCACTGATCTATACAGATAATTTCAAGATTTGAAGGGACTCGGATACAGCCAGTGATGGAGTCTCTTTCATCAGCGGCGTCGGGACACATGCCGTTGCATTATTATCTTTCCATGTTTGTACAAAAATGGATTGCTCTTGCCCTGTAAAATCGGGGCTACATATGTGAGGATTTGGATCTGCTAATGATTCTTTGGAATGCAAATCAAAGAAGTGGCATTTCTACAACTATGTTTTTCAAGACGAAAACTATTCCGCGACCAGGGGTTGCCAGCTAACTAACGCGTTTCAAAATAGAGTTCGCGTAATTTTCTATTCTGTACTTCCAAAAAACTACTAAAATAATTAGAAATTGTTAATTCCATTTTGGTACTTAAGTAGATAGATTTCCTTGAATA
Source organism: Candidatus Angelobacter sp. (assembly GCA_035279585.1). Classification (GTDB taxonomy): domain Bacteria; phylum Acidobacteriota; class Terriglobia; order Terriglobales; family Acidobacteriaceae; genus Angelobacter. The sequence goes on from DATEHN010000122.1 coordinate 75,994, forward strand.
AATTATATCTATATTGTATCGATTGCGGTTATACTTTGCCGTCTCAAAGAAAGGAACGGTTTATGAACCGTATTCTACACCTGCAAAAAACCTCAGTGTCGACTGACGCGGCTGAGGCCGCATCTTTCAGCACTAACGACAGCACATTCAGCTGGTTTTGCTCTTCCTGCAGTGATTTTGGCTGCATTACGATTACGGCAAATTCGTAATCACTGGCGTTATGCTGCGGAAAATCGGAGCTAAGCGCCGATTTCCGCAGTTAGCAATTCGTCGGCTTTGCAGAATGTATTAAAACTCGTCAAAAGATATCCGCCTGGGAAAGCTACGTGAGAACTCGTGAAAATATTTTATATACTTTGGTGAATCGGGAGTTTTACGAGACTCTAAGTCATTACGAGCCCAATGTTGATGAATATATATCTTTGGTGAAGGGGCTTTTAGGGCCGGAGTGGGTGCTTCGCCGTGGTGATGTGTGGATGCAATGTGCTTCTCCTAAGTCTCAACACCCCGCTCAAGGATGGAAAATTCATATATCAGCCATTGGAGAAAATGCAGTTGATATTCTCAAATCTGTAGTGCCAATCCTCAAAGGAGAAGACACCAGTTTCAAGTTCGCGCTGGATCTGAGAATGCTTCTTCTACTCAATAGCAAGACTTGGTATCGGGGAGGATCAGGCAAGTTCATCACTATTTATCCGCCAGGGGAACAGCAGTTCCTTCGCTTGCTGGAAATGCTGCATCCAGCGACCTCCCATTTTGAGGGGCCGTATATACTTTCTGATCGCAGGTATAAGAATAATAAAATCCTCTTTTACCGCTATGGCGGACTGCAACGAATGGGGCAGTTTGGTATAAAGGGCGAGAGATCAACGATCATTAGAGCTCCCAATGGAACAGATTTCGCAGATGAGCGCGTGCCATTTTTCCAGCTTCCGCCTTGGGTGTCTGACCCTTTTCCACCGGATCCACAAGATGAGGAAGCTCTCGGAACACTCAAAAAAGGCCGCTATTTGATTGAGCAAACCTTTTCTATTAGCAATGCCGGAGGTATTTATCTGGCGACTGATTCCACTAGTGGACAGAAGGTAATTATAAAGGAAGCACGCCCATGGACTAACTGGATGCTTACTGGGGAAGACGCCGTCGCATTGCTAAACAAAGAACACAGGTTACTCAAGAAGCTTGAAGATGTGGCAATTTGTCCAAAAGTGATCGATTTTTTTCAGGACTGGGAGCACTATTTTCTGGTCGAGGAGTATCTTACAGGCTTGTCCTTAAGGAATTACTCTACAATCCGCAATCTGGCTTTAGAGATCAAGTTGACCATGGGGGCGGTCGACGAATTTTACAAAAACTTTCGTAGTATTTTTGTCTCTCTTGCACGCTGCATCACGTTGCTCCATGAACACGGGATAATATTTTCAGATCTTTCTCCTAATAATGTCATCATCGATGTCGAAAGCCTTCAATGTCGAATTATTGATTTTGAAGCTGCATACGAGATGGGAAAGGACCGCGCGATTCGGATGTTTACGCCGGGATATGCTCAGGCCAGCGACTTTGCCGACAATAAGCTGACCGTTGAATCCGACTACTATGCTTTGGGCGCACTCATGTTGTCCTACCTAATGCCTATCAATCCAATCCTCGATTTGAAACCGTCCGCTAACAAGGAGTGGCTTGATTCCATTGCAGCGGAGATCGGAGTCCCGGCTGATCTATACAACACAATTCTTGAATTGATGAACAGTGATCCGAGCAAACGGCCCTCTGCCGCGGTAATTGCGGACAAGATCAGGGAGCCAAAACCGATTGCTTACGGCGCTCGGTCTCAAGAACCTGAGCCACAGGAGAATCTGAGAAGGGTAATCTTGAGTGCGAGAGACTACATGTTGGCAACTGCAGATCCGTCCAGGGTCGATAGATTGTTTCCGGCAGACGCCAAAGTATTTTCTACGAATCCTCTCAGCCTCGCTCATGGCGCGTGCGGTTCAGTTCTGGCTCTTAAGTACGTTACCGGAGAGGTGCCAAATGAGATTCTGCAGTGGATCGTGCAACAAGAGATCGACCCGTTGCTGTACCCACCTGGTCTTTATTTGGGGATGAGCGGAATAGCATGGAGTCTCTTTGAATTCGGTTTTGAAGAACAAGCTGAGCGCATAATGATGCAGACACATACACACCCATTGCTGGATGCTTCAATGGATATTTTTTATGGCATTGCGGGATGGGGATTGGCGAACTTGTACTTTTTTTTGAAGACAGATAAGACCTTTTATCTCGACGGGGCTATAAAGGCAGCAGACGTCCTGTGTCGCAGGGCCGAGAAAGACGAAAATGCCAACTTGTATTGGAGAGCCGCTGGCGACATTCCATTAGGGTTAGCAGAGGGGGGCAGCGGAATAGCCCTCTTTCTTTTGTATGTATCACTCGCATCTGGAAATGAGAGTTATCTATCGGCAGGGAAGAAGGCATTGCAATTTGATCTTTCGCACGGCATCCAGACCAAGGATGGTGGGCTATCCTGGCCGTTTACGACAGATCCAGGCAATCGCATCATTTTGCCTTATTGGAGACATGGGAGTGCTGGCGTAGGCTCAACCGTGCTACGTTTTCATAAACTCTTTGGCGACGATAGCTACAGATCGGTCCTTGAGAAAATTCACATTGATACTGACCGCAAATACTCAGTGACATGTGGATTCTTTACCGGGCTGGCCGGCATTGGCGAATTCCTGCTGGACTCCTATGATTTCATGCAAGACGGCGAATTTCTCAAACGCGCTTATCGGGTCGCCGAAGGAATCAAGCTATTTGCTATAAGGAGAGAGCAGGGTGTCGCATTTCCAGCCAGAGGTCTCACCAGGATTTCATGTGACTATGGTACCGGAAGTGCTGGCATTATATTGTTCTTAAACAGGCTTTTAACCGGTTCCGGTTTTACCATTTTTCTTGATGATCTCCTTGATCGAAGGTTGGCATGCAGCAGATTTGCGCTGGACAAAGACGCATTTACAAAATTAGCTCCTATAGCGCCCCGATAAGATTAACCCTATCCAGGTAACGGCCACGGAAATCTGCCCCATTGAAGTCTGGTTGGACGCCTTGATTCTCTCCATTGATTCCAGGCATCAACGTAAGCGTACGGAGCATACCGTGTTGACCAGTGGGGCGACTTAGACTAGTTAAGTGTCCACGAACATTTGAAGTGGACATTTCCAAGGTTCAGCGCGGAGAGTTGATCTCGTCGGTATAGATCTCCTCGGTCCAAGCGCGTTCGATGGCCTGGTCAAAGCGGGTGAGTAATTGGGACAGGGTCTCGCCCGGTCGTCGTTTCAACATAGCCAAAGCTGCTGTGACCGTCCGCGGCCATTGCGACGCATCCTACGGGACGGATCACGCCCACGGTGATTTCGCCATCAGCGCACTGGTCAACACGGTATGCTCCGTACGCTTGCGTCGCATCTTCAAATCTTTTGAATCTACGCCGATAAAAGCTTTTGCAAGCCTTTGAAGACAAAAAGTTCTCCCTCTCTCCTTCTCCCCAAAATTCAAAAATCCTCAAACCTGGTTCAAGACGCCGGTGGTCGGCCTGCCCATTGTGAACCATGACAACAACCAGCACGGCGCAAATGAAAATCTGCGCCTGCAAAATCTCTGGGATGGAATTGAGGTCTTCGCCGGAATCCTGGCCGACGCGGAGAAGAACTGGAAGTAGCCAATGCCCAACCGCGCCTTATGCAAATGTGTTCGAGACAGATGTGAAGTCTCTTTTTCAAGTTCAGTCAATATTGCAGGGTGCGGCTTCATCTGGCAAGTGAGGGGCTAATTGTGGTCTGCAACTTCCGGCAACCGGGCTTACTTATTTCCAACGGGCTGCCTCTTAGCCGCACACTCGCTCTGAGCCTACCCACAGTTGAGCCAGGTCTTTGAGGTTGTGTTTATATGTACGCGTTACCAAGTATTCCTTGCCACCTTTTACCCGCAGCCTGTACTCTCCTGTCGGCAAAGGCTGGATCTCCTCCACGGCCGAAATATTCACGACGACTGAGCGGGCGATGCGGACAAAACCGTAGGGTTTGAGCTTCTCTGCCATGGACGACAGGGATTGCCGCACCAAATACGGATTGGTTCGGTGTTTCAGGGAAATGTAGTTGCCATCTGCTTGCACAGCCACAATCCCGGCTACATCCAGGAACAGGGTTTTGCCTTTCGCCTTAATCGCGATTCTTGCTGACAGTCGTTTTGCTATCATCTCCAACTGCCGCAAGGCCCGCATGAGGTTTGCGGCATCCACGCGGATTAGCGGAGGCAATGATGTATCTTCAGCTTCGCGGAACTCGTCCGATGTTTTGGGTGCCTGTTCGTGCCCTTGCTTCATTCCAATCATCCCAAGTGTGAGAAACAAAACTGAGAAAAGCCATTACTGCCGATCTGCTGGTTCACGTGCTTCTCTTGCGCCAGAATCACTGCCGTTGCTTAACCACACGCCCCTTCGACATCAAACGCCGTCCGCGTTTACGCGACTGACGAGGTGCGCGAAGAGACCGCAGCCACCCCACGATATTTCTCTTTCCTACTTCCCATACCTTTGCATCTTGAGCATTCTTTGCCAACGAGACGTAACCCTCGACCATCGCGACCAGAAAGCTGGCAGCCTCGTCGGGATTCACGTCGCGGCGAACCGTTCCCTGAGACTGCCCTTTTCGCAAAAGCGCGGCAACCCCTCCCTGCCAGGCAAGGAATATTCTCTCCAGCCGCTTGCGGAATTGCTCGTCCAGCGGAGACATCTCCTGTGCCAAATTGAGAAGCGGACAACCAGCTCGAATATCTTGGGGCCGATCTGATATCCCCCGGACAATGCCGATCAAAATGTCGATTGGTTGCCCGTCGCCCAGCAGAGGACGCAACCACCCGTCGCGGACAAGCTTTGCGATGATCTCATCGACGATGGCATGTCCCAGGGATTCCTTGCTGTCGAAGTGGTAATAGAGCGCTCCCTTGGTAACGTTGGTGGCGGCGAGAATTGTATCAATGCCAGCACTTTGAAAGCCTGACCTATGGACCTCACGAAAAGCCGCTTGCAGCAAGCGTTCCCGTGTGCGCTCTGGATCACGGATTTTTTGCTTGTTTTCGCGAGCAATTAACATACCAACTAGTATGTATGTTACCCCTCCTGGCGTCAATCACAATTGATCAGGCTGACTTTTGGCTGCCGACATTCTCGAATTTTGTAGCCTCTCGCCAGTATGTGTGAAAAGTTGGAGAAAAAATCGCTCTGGCCATTGCGGGATCGTCTCAGGAAATTGTTGGTCCACCACTCGTTTTCTAATTCCGAAATGCTGGGCCTGTTGTGTCACGTAATCGTTGTGAACGTGGAAGACCAAATGCTTCTTCAGTTGCCGCTCAGCAGGAATTGTGAAGTTGTGAGCCAATTTCTGCTCTCAATTGCGCAATAAGTGTCTGAGCACCGAGTTGGCGACTCTTGCAAATGGCCAGCCGTCTCGGCAACACAACTTTATCGGAGGGAAAGAGAAGATATGAGCGCTTTTAAACAGTTGCGGAATTTATGGACGCTGTGGGTTACGACGATCGTCCTGGCTTGCGTCAGCAATGCGCCGGCTCAAACGAGCTACAAGATTACCGATCTGGGCACCAACAAAAGCAACGACAACTTTAGCATGGCCATGGGCCTCAATAATCACGGCTGGACGGAGAACATGGATGGGTTCGTGAACCCGCCCGAAAATAATCTTTTTACGACAGTTGCCAGGGGCCGCGCGGTCATCAACCGCGAGGGAATCAACATTGACCTGGGCACGCTGGGAAACCCCGTCACTGGCAACAGTTGGATCAACTGGGGTGGGATCAACGAACGCGGTGAGGCCGTCGGTATGTCCGAAACAACGGTTCCGGATCCGAACGGTGAAGACATTTGCGGTTTCGGCACACACCTTACGTGTGTTCCGTTTCTCTGGAGAGACGGCCACATGAGCGCTCTCCCGACCGTGGGCGGCAACAACGGGCAGGCCAGCGCCATCAATAATCGCGGAGAAGTGGTGGGGTTTGCGGAAACGGCCAACGCTGATCCTACATGCCCGCCTACGCCTGTCGACTTGCCCGTACTATGGGACAAAGGCCAGGCCCACCCTCTTCCTTTGATAGATACCGATGTCGACGGTTTCGCATTCGGGATCAACGATCTAGGCCAGGGCGTGGGTTACTCGGGAGACTGCTTCAACGCGAAGCACGCCGTAATGTGGAGAAACGGCACTGCCTTCCCGCTTCAAGACCTGGGAGTTGAGCGTTCCAATTTCGGCTTCGCCATTAACAACCGGGGCCAGGCTGTTGGGCAGGTCCGCACTGCTGACGGCTCAACCCGCGTCGCCTCTCTCTGGCAGCCGGACGGCACACTCACAGTCCTCGGCATTCTGCCGGGAGAGGCAGCCTCCAGCGCCACCGGCATCAACAGCAAGGGCCAGGTGGTGGGAAGCACCTTTGACTCGGGCTTCAACTGGTCCGGCGGCTTTATCTGGCAGGACCATGTGTTGACCGACCTGAACTCGCTTATTCCCGAAGATTCCGGCCTCCTCATCATCAATGCCAGCAATATCAATGAGCGCGGACAGATCTCGGGTATGGCAACGGTGGTCACTGGGCCCCATACCGGCGACATCCACTCCATTCTCTTAACCCCAGTAAATGAACGCATAGGCAGGTCGATGGCGGATTTCGCACGTACGCACCCGCATTCCAATCTGTCCGGGAAAGCTTGCAACCACTTGCGGAGTTTCGGCCCCGGCCGATTCGACCAATAGAGGAGTAGTTTCGGATCTCCGCACCATGCATTCCAGCCATATGCTGCGCGAAGGCGCAAGGCCGGAACTTGTGCGGCACAATATGGGTCATGCGAATATTGCGTGACCCAAATGTTTACGACAAGAGTTTGGTGGGAACAGCGACTGGATGCGATCACTTAAACTGTCGAAAGCCGTAACGAGTGGCCTAAGATACCGAGAAAGAAGAGAAAAAGAACCAGCCTGAGTCCATTGGATCGGGATCGGGGGGAGCGGTTCATCCGCTCCTCCTCTGGGACCTGACGCTTTCGTCTTTGCGGCTATGCCTATTTGATCCGGCTCTGTACTATGGAAAAGATGGCAGTGTCATCCCCAATTGGGGCCCTCCACCGAAAATTGTCCAAGGCATATTGCGCGAGGAGTGTGAAGCGATTAGAAATATTCCGCTACACAGCTCAAAGCTTTAGGCTGCGAAGGATCGCGGCCCTGCGAGTTAAGGAAGAATCACAGTCTTCACTGCTCTTTCAATACCTCAGATGGTGAGACCGATGCAGCTGAGGATGCAGGAAGCAAGGAAATACAGACCGAAACCAGCACACACGCCATTGCAATCAGTGCTGCGCGGCCGGTGGACCAGGATACTCGTCCCAGGTAGTCATTCGCCGATAGGTGCGCCAAAACCGGCCACAATGGCAGAGAGAGCAGAAGTCCAGCACCAGCGCATCCTGCAGCTCGCATCAGCACGATCTTGCGAATGGCCCAGCGCGAGGCACCCAGACAAACCCGCACGGCCAACTCGCGCCGCCGGGTATTAACATAGAACGCAAGCGTTCCGAACAGGCCAATGTACGCCACGCCGGCCATAATCGCCGCACCTGCCAGGGCGCACCAGGTGCGCTGCCTATCCGTGCTTAATGAGGCTTTGGCTTGTTCACTTACGTTGTCGACAGAATCTAGACGATACTCCGGCAAATAGGAGGCACCTTGGCGGCTAGCCACTTCCTGCAGCGTCTTAACAGAGACCGTGCCTTTGACTACAAATGCAGGTGTCATATCGATGAAACTAGCACCATAGATGGAGGTGATGATGGATGGTTCCGGAGTCTCGGCATATCCGGCAAGGCGCAGATCTTCCACTACACCGACCACCCTGGCAACATTGGAAAAAGTCGGCATACCGGCATAGGCAGGCTGAATCAGCCGAACAGACTGATTAGTTGGATTCTCGTCAGGCCAAAGTTCCTTAGCCAAGGTCTGATTAACCATGATCTCCTCCACACCAATGCCGTGCGGAGAGAAGCCCTCGCCTTGGAGAATACGGATTCCCATGGTCTTGAAGTAATTTGGGCTGGCCCCTGTCTCACTGAGGGTTCGGGGCGCAGTCGAGGCACGATCTAGGCGCTGTATCTCAAGTGTTTGGCCAGGGCCCACAAATGGGATTCCATCTGAATAACTGGCGCTTTGCACTCCTGGTATCGCGGCAAGCTGATCGGCGAAGCTCTCCAGTGCCGTTGGTTCCGGGGTGGAATGGCTGGAAGTTACATTCATGGAACTGGAGGCCATCACAAACTTGACTACGGATAGATGGCTGGGATCATATCCGAGCGGGACGCGTATCAGGGCAAGAAAAGAAGCGACAATCATGCCCGCCAGTATCCAACTTCCAACACAGAAGACAATCTGAAGAGCAACTGGAATCTGCAACAAAAACCCCGTACGACGGCTGGTGGTGGTGTTGCCCATTCGCGGTGCGGTACCTGCGCGGAGACAACTAATCGCCGGAATCAAAGCGACGATCAGTGTGAGGGAGCTTGCAAGCAGAAGCTGAATTTCAATTGCCACCAGTGCCACATGCCAGGAACCACGCACCAGTTGTTCATAAAATGGCGAAACGTGAGCGATCACCATCATGCCGCCTGCACAAAGCAGGCATGCGACCGCTATCGCCGCCACCACCATCGCCGCCGGGCCGATCATCAGCTCCGTCACAAGCTGACTGCCAGACGCTCCCAGAGCCTTCTTCAGCCGCACCTCGTCCTCAGAGCGCGCTGCCCTTGCCAACAGCAACATGCAGTAGTTCAAACTGCTGACCAATGTAAAAATAAATGCCAGCAACAGCCCAAACCGCAGCCACTTGCGCACCCTCATGTCACGAATCGGATCAGCAGTGAGCCCTTGCGAGACGTGCAAAGGCGCCTTGTCTATTGCGCGCAGCGGTAACAGGTTGGACAGCGTTGCTGTCAGTGCCAAAGATGAGAGCCGATTGGAGGCCACAATACCGTAAAATAAGGCTATTTCCTTCCAGGCGTCTGGATTGGAATGTTGACCTGGTGGCATATTGAATTTAAGAGGAATCACGCAGTTGGAAGGCACCCACGCATCGACATTATTTCCGAACATTCCATGAAAACCTGGCGGCGCAACCCCAACAACTTCAAATGGGATACCATTCAACAGAATCGACTTTTCCAATGCATTCGCTGGAGATTCGAAAAGTGTTACAGCGAGAGTGGAACCAAGAATCACAGCGTGCTTTCCGGCATGGCTTTCTTCGTCATATCTGAAATCTCTCCCTGCGGAAAGAGGGGGCGTAAATACCGAGAAAAAGCCGCTTGAAATAGCTGAAACATCCATCTTTTTGCTAATGCCGCCAGCTTCAAGGGCTGTTGAAATCGGCGTGCTGTAAGTCGCGAGAGTCGTGTCCTGTCCAAGTGGCGGGCGCAATTCATCCAGCCTGCGCCATGATACCTGTACGGAGCCCCCGCCTTGCGTTTCTTCTGCGATCGTTGCATAGCCCGCAGAGCGCATCCCGGAATAAGTGAGCGAAGAAAATGCCAGGATCAAAGCCAGCGCCAACGAAGAAACGCCTATACCCAAAGCCAGAACCACAGTGCCTGACAGGCTTAAAAGCGGACTGCTCCGAAGAAAGCGTCGCGATTCCCGCATGATCATATGGCCCTTCCCCGGCGGAGGTAATCAGGATGCAACTTTGGTGTTCCAACGTCAGACTTCAACAAATGAGGGCCTCATCTTTGGGGCTTTAAAAGATGGATAACCAACACATTGATGCCATTTTTCAGCAGTTGACGCTCGGCGTTTTGCAAAGCTTCTTCCTGAAAGGAACAGGCGTCGCATTCCTGCAGAAAGGTAGAAACAACAGTGTTTTTACGGCTATTCAATATCTCGGTTTTCCGCGCCCTGAAATCCGGAATTTCCTCGATTGCTGCCGCAAGACTGGCAGCCCCCGGTTTGGATTGCAAATTGCTGATTTTGCCAGGGAGGTCTTCCAATAACTGCACATTTTCACTCACATCGTAGCCTGAGTAAATGAGAACTCCAGACCGGTCGTAAATGGCCAATAGGGGAAAGTTCAAGTGTTCCCCGGAATGTTCATTCAAGCGAGCGTGCACATAGGAATATAACGGAAACTTAGCTGAGATCAATACCCCATCTCTATTTCCTTCCGATTGTTTACATCCGAAAATCCACAGCGACGAAAATAGCAACACGATCAATGTGTATCGCAAGGCATGCTGACGACATTTAACCTTTGAATTCATCTGCGATGAACCTCATTTGAGAATTCTGACCTCAATCACGCGAAGACCAGTATTTTGCGCTCGTGCCTTGAGTTGATCCATTGCGTCATTTTGTGCTTTGCACTGGTCATTATCAGGAAAAGTCACAGCAAATATTGTGTAAATATTCCCGGAAGCTGGCTTGATCTTGTAAGTTGCCAATTCAGGAAACATGTCGATGGCTTCCTGGAGCGTAGGCCGAGCCGTATCCGTCTGCGCCACCTTTCCATGTGGGATGTTGTTTGGGAGAGCATGGATGAATGCGGCATTTTTGGCTGAACCTATGCCGTGATAGATCGAGACACCTGATGGCGAGTACACATCAATGAATGGCATGTACGTTTTTATCATATCGGGTGAAGCTGATCCCAGGCGGCGATGGGTCCAATTGTGATAGCCTTCCAATAAATTCTTAACGGGTGCATTGACGGTTAAAACTGCAGGAGGGTTTTGCCGGTGCGAGGTTGTTTGAGCCTGCACAACTCCTGATTGTGCGGCAATGGGCATCGATATGGCTAGTAGAAGGATGCGAAGGCTTGTCATTGAAGGCCCTTTCTCTGAATCTTAAGCACGGTAAATGTTCTGCCCGGATATCCGGGCAGAACAAGTTAAGTTTAGCCAACGGTGCAAGTACAATCCAATGAACAGTCGGAATTCACTGTGCAGGTGCAACCAGCCCCTATGTGGACTTTACAGACAGTGGTGGCCTGAGCAAGCTGGGAAAGGCTGCCCAGTGAGACTACTCCCAGAACGAGAGCGCAGAGAGCTTTCGACAGTTTGAAGCGTTTCATAGTAAATACCTCCAGCTCTTAAAATTAGAAGAGAAGTTATAGAAAACAACTTTATAGTGGATTATTTTGTGAATTTAGAAATGAGACCAAAACAGAATTTAAAATAAATTTAAGATACAATGAAAATATTTTCTGTTTCATGTAGTGTATTTTGTTAGTTTTATACGCTAATGTCCATATGTTCAATCCTTGAAGCAAGATATCTAAAGTACTTGTTTTAAATTTTGGTTGTAAGTCTATGGGTGTTTGATTGTTCCGAAATGGAATATCTATTTCAAAACCATTGCTACTTGATTGTTTGTTAATTTTCGAATTGTGTAAACTCATATCGAGTTCTTGGATGGGAGAGGCGATCCTCGAGCACGCAGAAAAAAGGGGCCGTTTTCCGGCCCCCAAATCAGTGCTTCTGCAATCCTTACCTTTGCAATCGTTATTGCGCGGAATTTCCAGCGGACTGCACTGGATTTCCGTCAGCATCGATTTTGTGGATCTCACCCAGGTTCAGGTCTCTGATGCCTTGCTCAACCTTGCTCATATCACCCACTACCACCCAAACCAGATGGTTGGGCTGAATGAGTTTTTTGGCAATGGCATTGGCTGAGTCCGGCGTGACAGCAGTTACCTTCTGGGTAAAGGTGTTGAAGTAGTCTTCCGGCAAGCCGTATTCCAGAATCTGGCTGTAGGCGCCGGAAAGCTGTTGCACGGTTTCAAACTGTCCGGGCAGGGCCAGGGTAGCGTTGCTCTGCTCGTGCGACAGTTCTTGTGGGGTAATGGGTTTGCTGCTGACGATGTCGTCATACTCTTTTTTCAGCTCAACCAGTGATTCCTTGGTCTTATCCGTTTGCACGGGAGCAATGCTGAAGTATGGCCGCTGGCCGCGCGCGGCAGGCATGGCGGCGAACGAACCGTAAGAGTAGTGTTTGTCTTCACGCAGGTTCATGTTGATGCGAGAGCTGAACGTGCCGCCGAAGATCGCATTCACCAGTTGAATGGGAATAGAGTCTGGATCGTTGCGCGGAGGCGCCAGCAATCCGCCGAAGATGACGCTCTGGCCGGAACCAGGGCGATCGATGAGGTAAACTTCCGGCTTCTGCGTCATCTGCACGGTAGCGATGTCTTTTTTGGGAACGTCACCACGCTTCCATCCGGCAAAAAGTTTTTCCAGCCTGGGAGTGATCTCCGCCAGAGTGGTGTCACCCACGATCAGCAAGGTAGCATTGTTGGGTTTGAACCAGGTGTCATGCCATTTGACCAGATCTGCGCGGGTCATTTTGGTGACGCTCTCTTCATTTCCAGAGCCGGTAAAGGGAACGCCATAAGGGTGGTCTTTGCCGTAAAGCAGTTCCGGGATTACGCGCAAGGCCATGGTTTGAGGCTGAACTTTCTCACGGCGAATTCCGGCAATGCGCTCGCGCTTGAGGCGGTCAAATTCTTTTTGCGGATACGCTGGATGAAGAATGAGATCGCCGTAAATATCAAGCGCCTTGTCCATGGTGCTCTTGAGCGTGTTGAGGTTGACGGAGGCCCAGTCCAGGTTGGCACCGGCGTTGAATTCAGCGCTGAGAGCTTCAAGCTCTTCGCCAATCTTGAGCGAGTCGCGCGTAGGCGTGCCTTCTTCCAGCATTCGCTGGGAGAAGCTGGCCGTACCGGGAGCGCCGGCGGGATCGGAGGCATAGCCGCTATCGACCAGGAGACTAAAGTTCACCACCGGAGCGGAATGCCGCTCAGCGAGAACAACTTTCAGTCCGTTGGAGAGTGTGGCCTTTTGCATAGGCGGCAGCTTGAGTGACTCAGGCGCGCCGAGCGCAGGCTCTTTGGAGCGGTCCAATTTACCTTCAGCCTGCAAGTTGGCGGGATAAGGCTGGACTTCCAGGTTGTAGTCGCCATCGCTGAGCCAATCATTGGCCGCTTTTTTTACTGAAGCAACAGTTGCGGCTTTGACGCGCTCAAGATAGACCTTGTAGCAATCAGGGTTACCGGTGTAGGTCTGGCAGCGGGCAAGCAAATCACTTTTGCCGCCGAAGCCGCCAATACGCTCCACAATGCGCGCATAATTGCCCAAGATGCTTGTCTTGGCCAGTTGCAGTTCGTTTTCCGTAGGACCGTTCTTGAGAAGATTCTGCAGCTCTTCATTGGCCTCTTTTTCAGATCGCGCAAAGTTGTCGGCCGTTTTTTGCGGGTCCTGATCCGGCTTGGCAGTCAGGATGATATTGAATTGTCCGGCGATTTCATTGTTGTCATCAAAAGCAAAGGCGCCGGTGGCCACCTGATCTTTGTACACCAGGCGCTTGTACAGGCGTGACGTTTTTCCTCCGCCCAGGATTTGCGCTACCAGATCAAGCTGCGCTTCTTCCGGCGAGCCAAATTGGGGCACATTCCATGTGCGATAAAGCCTCGCTTGAGGTACGCGGTCCTGCACCCAGCCTCTATGCGAGCCGGTGCGTTTGGCGACCCACGCCTCCTGCTTGGCGATAGGCGGGCCGGGAGGAATTTCACCATAATACTTTTCCACTTTTTGGTGTGCTTCTTCCGGCGTGATGTCACCGGCGATGACCAGCGTGGTGTTGTTGGGACCATAGTAGGTCTTGAACCATTCCTGCACGTCGTTCAGTGAAGCCGCGTCAAGGTCTGCCATCTCGCCAATCACAGTCCATGAATAAGGATGGCCCACCGGGTACGTATTTTTAGCGAGCAGCTCTTCTGTGACGCCGTAAGGCTGGTTCTCACCCTGGCGTTTTTCGTTCTGCACCACGCCGCGCTGCAGGTCGAGCTTCTTCTGGTCGAGCACGGGAAGCAAGTGCCCCATGCGGTCACTCTCCGCGAAGAGGACATAATCGAGCATGGAGGCCGGCACGTTTTCAAAATAATTGGTGCGATCGTTGTTGGTGGTGCCGTTGAGATTGGTCGCGCCAATCGCTTCCATCGGCTGAATGTACGTATGGTTGAAATTCTGGCTGCCGCTGAACATGAGGTGCTCAAAGAGATGAGCGAACCCGGTTTTGCCAGGCCTTTCATTCTTGGAGCCAACGTGGTACCAGGTATTCACCGCCACAATCGGGGCTTTGTGATCTTCATGCACCAGCAGCGTCAGCCCATTTTTAAGGACAAACTTGGTGTATTTGATATCGGGGATGGGAATGTTAACGGCACTGGTGGCTGACGCTTTGGGCCTGGCCGCCGTTTTAGACCTGGCCTCAGTCTGGGCCTGTGCAGCCAGGGGCAGGGAAACGGAACTCATGGCTGCGGCAGCCAGCAATAAGCTGGCGATTCTACGCATAAACTTGCTTTTCAAAAGATGCCTCCACAAAGGAAATTAAACTTTTTTCACCGGCGAGAGCCGGAGCATCGGGCGATCCAGAGCGAACTCAAGGTTTGCGCCTTTCCAGCGGCGTTGCTGCCGTTGCTTTTTGTGCGAGGGCAGAAAGCACGCATGGAAACGTGTTTTTTAAGTTCGGGGGACTGGCGCAATCATAACAGGGTAGATGGCGGAGTGAGGGTGGTTTTTTGGCCGAAACAAGAATCTTTCTAACCATTACCCGGCTGCCGCGTCTAAGGTCAACGTAAGAGTGTATGCGGTTGCGTCAGGTCATATGCGACCCATCGCGTACGAGATCTTCTGCAATTGGCGGCGTGAATGCATCGTGACAAAATAACAATAAATAGCGCCAAGCCGGTGTTTTTCCTCAGGTTATCAAAGAATGTGATGTACATGGGTGTTCAAAATGAACCAAATTAAACCTATTGACAGATATAACATGGGAGCTATACTGCTCCGTGTCAACCGATAGAAAGGATCACTGAATATGCTAAAAGTCAATTTGGTCCTGCTAAGCTTGTTTGTAGTTACTGGAGTAGCAAGAGCGCAGAGCTGTGTTAGCTACGGATCAGAATCCAGAACATGTATATCCACCGGATGCAACGATGTGGTTGTTTTGAGCACATGCATGATTGGTTGCGTTTCTGGGTCATGCAATCCGAACGGAAACAGCACAGTGTGCTGCGGGATACGAACTGATTATGCTCAAATATTTACTGATGGAGGCACGTGCCAGGGAAAGGAATGCGGTCTGGCCCGTATTCTCCGTGCCGAGAAGCAAGCAAAAAAAATCGGCAGTGTCGCTGAAGCGAAATCCTATACACTACCGCTTCCGCTGCCTCCACGAAGACTTTTCGTGGCTAATAGATGTACGCACGAATTTGACATAGCTTACGACTGGGTGTTGGAAAGGGAAGGGATTTAATTATGAGCATGGCGGCGAGAATGGCTTTGTGCTCTGCGGTGCTGGTAACGGGGTGCTGGGCGCAGCCCATGGCAGGTGGCCAGCTCCCGGAACCTAAAGGCAGCCTGCAGAAGGCTGGGGGGCAAGATGCGAGCGCCAGCAACAAACAGGAAGAGCTGCAATCTCCTCTTCGCCTCACGCAAGTAGAAACAGTTCTCGCCAAGAAGGAAGTGGCTAACTTGGTTGGCGATCTAACATGCGATGAAGATGGCAATATCTATTTGGAAACGGGAAATCCGGGTGGACCGATTCGCGAGCTGAACCCAAAAGGAGAAACAGTCGCAGACTTCTTGTTCAGCGCGGATACCAGCATTGACGTATATGGTAACGGCCCCTATACGCTCAGCGCTGACGGAGCGCTTTACACCTGGGTTGGCAACAAAAAGGATGGGCAATTTTATGTGCTCGTATTCGGGGCGGACGGGACGCACAAGAGAAGTATCAAGCTGGACCCGGGATTCCCATGGGTTCCTGGACCATTTGCTGTTTTTTCCAACGGGAACTTTTTGATGACAGGGCAGGAATATGATCGCGACGTCAGGAAGCCGATGTTGCCCTTCACCGCCATCTTTCGTTCCGATGGAAAACTCCTTAAGGAAATATCATTCGAGGACGATGAACGGATCCACAAAATGACACTGGAACGGGACCCGGTGATCACGTCAGCAATGGCACCCAACGATAATCGTGCAGTCGCGTTTGGCCATGTGCAGCCTGCGAAAGACGGAAACCTTTATGTGATGCGCTGGATGTCGCCAGCCGTGATCTATGTTGTCTCTCCTGGCGGGGAAGTGTTACGACGCTTCACGGTGGATCCGGGTGATGACAAGATGATGCCCTTGCAAATGTTTCTATCCGAAAATCGAATAGCCATGCTCTTCAGAAATGGAGGAACCAGGGCACAAATTATGAAGGTCGTGGACCTGACTGGGAAGGAACTCGCAACTTACGATGCGGTTGGCACGGACCCGAAGGCGCCCTTGGGAGCCGCATTTGCATGCTATTCGGGGAAGACAGAACGCTTCAGTTTCCTATCCTCTGACGATGACCATCGGCTTCTGATTCGCATCACGGAGCCACGTTGAGCCGTGTAGGCATAGAGGGGAATCGAAAGGTGAGTGTTTATGGTCTTCTGCGAGGGGTGATCGTCTGAGCTTTAGACGAATCAATCCTTATCTGGTGCGCGAGTCCTTCTCGTCCATGGCGGAGAAGCTCAAACCCTGCGGTTTTGTCCGCATCGCCCGCTCAGTCATCGTGAATATTTCGGTCGTGGAGGAGATCCAACCTTTGCCGACGGGAGAGTACAGGCTGCGTGTAAAAGGTGGGAAGGAATACCAGGTAACGCGTACATACAAACACAACCTAAGAGATTTGGCCCAACTGTGGGTAGGCTCAGAGCGTGCGGCTAGATAGCATTGAAAATAAATATGCCGTTGCCGGAAGTTGCAGAAGAACCATTAGCTCCTCTGCCGCTGCTGCGCAGTGGCCGACGATTTGGCCACAACACGGCGGCGGGTCAACGTAAACCGGATGGAGAATGGAAACGCGCTTGTATTCCCTATCTACTGTAGGGATGGTCACGGTATTCTCACCGCGCTGGTAGCTCTCTACTGCGTAAGCTGGCTCACCGATTCTCTTAAACTTTGCAACGCTAGAAGTCACAGCTTCCGATGAATGGTCCAGACCTGCCTCCGGCGAAAGTGGTCCACGCCGGGATGCGTCAGGGGTACTGGAATCTTGAAGAGTTGAATGCGTCCGTCTGAGAAGCGGATGTAAGGACGGCCCTGTGCATCCAGGCCAACCAAGTTGCCGTAGCGATTAATGGAGTTGGCAGTGCCCGCGTGGGACAGTGTCGGTCCGGAGACGGTGTTGAAGGGTTTGATGTGGCACGTCACGTCCGTTTGCGCGCCGGTTAAGGCTTTTGGGTTTTTGCCAGCCGCTCCACCACGCTCTTCAGCTCAATCACCTCCAGCGGACACTCGGGCCAGTTATGGATCCAGCAGACGATGGCGTCACAGCCTTCTCTCAGCGGGTGCGTGTGCGCCAGAAAATTCCGGCTCTCGTACTCCGCTTCCAGGTACACGCGCTGGCACTGGTTCGGCCCCACCTCACGCAGCGCCTCTATGTCTGGAAACTCAGTCTGTATGCGCGTGATGAAAAAGCCCAGATCGCTGCCCACGGCGCCAAACATAAAGATCACGCCTTGCTCATTGGTGGGGGTAAAGCTGAACGTCCCCAGCATCGGGCGGCCATAGATGGGACGGCCATCCATTCCGCGGCTGGGATAGCGCCCGACAATCGGACGGCCGGCGTGGCGGCCTTTGCGGAAGATCCGGCCAGAGGCGCGGTCTTTCAAGTAGTCGCCGATGATGTTCAGCACGTCCTGCCACTCCTTTTCAAGCTGGTGACGGAGGGCATGTTCGCGAAGACCGCGAGGCACGTTGCTCCAGGCGCCGTAGCGGCGGAGGAAGGGGCGGATGCTGTGACGGCCGTAGGCGGCGTAGTCAGTCTTGGCGGGAATTTTGCCGAGCTTGCGGGCGACGCCCGCCCAATCGAGGAAAAGCTCCTGCAGGCTGATGGCGACGCCCGGCCCGCGACGTTCGACGCCGCTTGCCTTGAGCAGGCGCGAGAACGTTCCGAAGTGTTTTTGCACTTCTCTGGGGCTGAGGCGGGCGTGGCGGTGAAACTCGGCGGAGCGAGGTGTGCGATTAAGTTTGGCGGCATAGCTACGGAGAGCGGCGATGATTTCTTTTTTGGACATGGTTTTTCCTTTGGGAAAGCTTCTGGCTGCTAGCTACTAGCTGCTAGCTGAAAAACAAAAAAGCCACCGATTGGGTGGCGGCTGTTGGGTTTTGGATTAAAAAACTTTGGAGTGTTCAGGTTGGGAAAAGCTTCTGGCTGCTAGCTTCTGGCTGTTAGCTGAAAATAAAAAACCACCCGATGGGGTGGCGGCTGTTGGGTTTTGGATAAAAAAAACTTTGGAGTGTTCAGGTTGGGAAAAGCTGCTGGCTGTTAGCTTCTGGCTGTTAGCTGAAAATAAAAAAACCACCCGAATGGGGTGGCGGCTGTTGGGTTTTGGATTAAAAAACTTTGGAGTGTTCAGGTTGGGAAAAGCTGCCAGCTGCTGGCTGTTAGCAGGAAACAAAAAAGCCACCCAGGCCGGTGACTCGCTTTTGCCTTTTGCTAAGAGCCAAATGGCTAAAGGGCCAATAGCTGCGGTTTTTTAGCCCGTATGGGCACACTTCCACGCTGATGGTGAGCTCACTTAAAAAATCAAAAAGCCTATTGGCCAGAGTCACTCTGCGGGGTGCTACGGCAGGCGGAAACCGCGGACCGTAACAAAGTTGCAGGCCTTTCTGCCTAATTCCGCACGGGCGCCGCTCCCCGGCTATCGAGACTTGCCCTGGAACTCACC
>DATEHN010000123.1:0-71118 GCA_035279585.1 Candidatus Angelobacter sp.
ATAAGTGCTGATGCGCTCCGGATCCCTCTGAAAGCCAAGACCGCCAGTGGAGTTGGCCTGAGGATCACAATCGACTAAGAGAGCTTTCACTTCAGCCGCAGCAAAAGAGGCAGCGAGGTTGATAGCGGTTGTGGTCTTGCCGACACCGCCTTTCTGGTTGGCAACAGCAATCACTCGTCCCATGGGGAATTTGGTCCGGAAGAAAACGCGGAATCTTGAATGTAAGCGAAGCTTAGCCAATGTGCAATGCCGCAAAGTGGTGCATTGTTCCACGTGGAACATGGACGCTTTTTAGATTCCCTTAACTGCTTGTGTTCCACGTGGAACATGGGTTTATGTATAAGGTTCTACGCAGTAAAATTCCCACTTATTGTCCCGGTGGTGCCTGTTTTTGATTCATTAATATGAAATCAGAAGCAGACATAAGCTGGAAATCCCACATTTACTAATCTGATTCTAGGTGAATCGGTCTTAGACGAAAATCGTCATCGCGGATCTCCACACTGGTTAACTAACTTGGTTCTACAGACAAAATATCCACTTAGCCGCAATTCATATGGACTTTTCGGTTCATTCAGCAACATCTAACACGATTTATCTCGAGTTCACTCCACTTTTACTGGTTTGGTTCCAAGCAACAAGATGCGAGAATTGCCACCAGGAACCGGAAAAGGCACTCGCCATTCCAGCTCGCTAGCCAAATTTTTAGCCTTTTCTGCTTGCGATGCGCCAATCATGAGCGCAATAAGGCCCTCGCCATCCACCAAGCTAAGTGTTATCGGTAGCGCCTGTTCAAATCTCTCTACCGCCCGCATTGTCACCATCGCTGCTTTCTGCCGGTAATCTTCGCCTCGCCCAGAAAAAACTGAGACATTTGTTAGCTTGAGCGCAAAAATCACTTCCTTCAAAAACGTCGCCTTTTTCTGGTTCGACTCGATCAATATAACTTTGGTTTCCGGCATGAGCATTGCCAGAGGAATTCCAGGAAAGCCGGCGCCAGATCCCAAGTCGATCAAACTACCGGGTGAGAATGTCCGTAAAACTCCAGCGACAAAGAATGACTCTCCAAAATGCCGAGTAACCATCTCTTTCGGACCGCGCACAGCAGTCAGGTTGATGCGTGCATTCCACTTCAGCAGTAGATCGATATATATCGATGTGAGACTAAGCCGCCGTTGATCAAGCTTTGCGAAGGGTTGAAGCAGGCGATCAATATCAACCGTGTTCACGATTCCAATCGTAAATCAGCCGCTGATAACTTGCGGACTGTACCGGACTCTTGCGGTAGATCCGCCAGCAATTCACGCACGCTGCGTTTCAGCACGGGATGCAGCAAGTCTGGAGCAATCTCAGCCAGCGGCTCAAGAACAAATCGTCTTTGCTGCATTGCGGGATGAGGGATGGTTAATTCCGGAGTGTTAATCACAACGTCACCCCAAAAAATAATATCGAGATCGATTATGCGCGGACCTTTTGGCTCCGTGCGACGCCTGCCCATAGCTTGCTCAACAGCCAATATGCGCTCCAGCAATTGCTCTGGGCCAAGCTGGGTTTTAAGAGCGAGAACGCAGTTTAGAAACCAGGGTTGTTCTCGCTCCACTTCCACCGGTTCAGTCTCATAGAAGCTTGAGACAGCCTGTACCCCTCCCATGTTTTCAAGGCGGCGAATCGCCTGTCGCAGGTTAGCTGCCCGAGCGCCTAGATTTGAGCCAAGCGACAGATAAGCAATCATTTCAATGCGTTTTCCCAATTTGGGAAACCTTAGATCGAAGGCGCTGCTCCGGAAAATTGCGCGAACCGTTACGTTAGTTATATGGCCTTTTAGTGCCTTATTGGCTACCTTTACGGCATGGCTTTGCAAGCACTATTACTCAGCCGCGACCCTGAAGTACATCGTACGATACGCCGGGTTCTTGACGCTGCCAATATCGACCTTGATCTTTCCCATAACACAGATCAGGCGCGCCATATTCTTCTCCGGCGCAAATATGACGCGCTTTTGGTTGACTGTGATGAGATGCCTAACGGCCCTTTGGTATTGCGTGAGCTGCGCCAGGGCAAGTCAAACAAGAGTTGTATTGCTTTTGCTCTCGTCAACGGCAAGACGTCAATCCAACAAGCTTTTGAGATGGGAGCAAATTTTGTTCTCGATAAGCCTATTTCTTTAGACCGTGCTACACGCAGTGTGAAAGCGGCACAAGGTCTCATCATGCGTGAGCGGCGGCGCTATCATCGCCATCTGATCAAAGCCACCGGAGCAATCCTGGTCGATCAGGGAGCCGAGCTTCCACTCAATATTACCAACATCAGCCAGGGCGGCATTTCTATTGAGTGCTCGCGCAAATTGGATGAAGGCGGAGCAGCCCGCGTGCGGTTGCAACTTCCTGGCAACAAGCGCGCCTTGGACATCAAAGGCGAAATTGTCTGGTCAACTTCAGAAGGGCGCGCAGGAATACGTTTTCAGGTGCTCTCAGCGGATGCAAAACATGATCTTGATGCCTGGCTGGAAAAACGCGCTCTGCCGTTGGGCAGCGGCGCAATGTTTATCAACGCCACAACAGTCTAAAGCAGTCACACTTCGCGGGGGCTATGCGCAGTAACGGCAACGCTTTCCGGCAATTCCTGTTCGTTATTAATTTCTGTTGTTTCTTCCCATAGTGTCCGGTCTTTCAACAAGCGTGAAACCAGCGCAGTATGCATCGCATGGCCGGCACGATCAGCAACAATGTGTCCAATCACTTGCTTGCCCAGCAAAGCCAGATCGCCAATCAGGTCCAGAACCTTGTGGCGTACAAATTCATTCTGAAAACGCAACGGACCATTCCGCACCCCGGTTGATGTAAGCACTATCACGTTCTCATCACTGGCGCCGCGTATCAGTCCCATGTTTTTCAGGGCCTTCTCATCGCTTAAAAAACCAAACGTTCGTGCTGCCGCAACCTCTTTTCGATAGAGGTCCTGCGAGAGATCAATGGCAAATGATTGTTCACCAATAGGCTGCGGAAAATTGATCTTGTAGGCGACGGTATATCCCGGCGAGGGATACGCTGCAATAAACTTGTTTCCTTCGCGCACCTCAATTTCTTGCATGATCCGCAGATAAGTGCGCCTTTTCCGCTGCCGCCTGAGTCCTGCGCTCAACACCATGTCAACAAACGGTTTGGCGCTTCCATCCAGAATAGGCAATTCCAGGTTATTCAGTTCTACTACAGCATTGTCCAGGCCAATGCCGATAAATGCAGAAAGCAGATGTTCTGTGGTGGAGATTAATACTCCCTTTTTCTGCAGGCTGGTGGCATAGCTTACGCGGGCTACGTTACGGCCAATGGCTTCAATTTCAAAGCCATCCAGGTCAACCCGCCGAAAGACGATGCCCGTTCCTGCCGGCGCAGGTAAAATTCGCAATGTGACTGGAGCGCCGCTATGCAAACCCATACCCTGGCACTCCACGGGAGCCCGAACTGTTTGTTCAAATGGCAAGTTATTCCAGCTGAACAGATTAACACCGGCACCAGGGAGTTGATGTGTGGTTTTTTGGCCACAATCGTGTCTGCCGCGCCTCCATGCAGCTAAGGAGTTACTGGGGCTTAACCGGACTAATCTTGGCCACCGAAGGATCAAAAAGTGAATCAGCTGGATGGGTGTTATAGGTGATGTTCAAAATGATTTGTTGAGAGAGCGTTTCGCCGTTGCGTCTGGTCAGCGTGATGCGCGGTGTATTCACTCCTTGTATCACTTTCCAATTGCCGTAAATCGTCGATTCCTCGTCGCGATCACGATAGCGCGGATCCCGAGTGCTGAACCGCTTTTCCATGGGAAGGTGGGTATCCGGTGAAACCAGCAGTGTAACGGCTTCATTTTTGGCGTTGATGATGGTTATCTTTTCCGCCATCTGACCTTCAGAAATACTCGGGCCCTCATCCAACAACAAAACGTTGGGTTCAGCGAGCCACTTGCGCACGACATTTTCCAGCGAATAATGGCGCCGAATGAGTGCCTGTTTCAGCTTGTCATCCTTTGCTGGATCCAACATTTGAATGCCTTTGTAAGTGATCTCATAGGCATTGTCGCCAAGATAGAGTTCCACAATGTCGCGTTGCGGCGTTAACTCAATGCGGTCTTTATCAGGCCACTTCCAGAAGCGATAATAGAGGCTCCATGCGGTCAGACTTTCGTTATGGAAGTTGCCCAGCCTGCCTTCAGAGTAATAATCCTGCACATTCAGATAGGCCTGTCCGCCCAGAGCTTGAACCATCTGGTCAATAACAGCCTTGGCTTTTTGTTGATTGGTCTGCGCTGTGACAGCAGGCTTCTGCGCAGGAGTTTCCTGGCCAACCACGCTGGCCAGGAACAAGCAAAGGAACGCAAAAATTCTCATGAGATCAATGTTCCTTCAGATGCAGGAATAACCAGAGCCGCTGCCTGGCATTACCCCGCCAGCACTGCGCCGCCGTTTACATTCAGTATCTCGCCCGTAATAAAGCCGGCATGTGCTGTACACAGAAATAATACCGCCCCGGCAATCTCCTCCGGCTTTCCCGCGCGGCCAAGCGGAATGGTAGCAAAAACGCGCTTGCTGATTTCCGGATCATGCAGCGCCGGCGCTGCCATATCCGTCTCTACCCATCCCGGGGCAACACAATTTACATAGATCTTGTGCTGCGCCAACTCAGTTGAAAGCCCTTTTACCATGCTGATAATAGCGCCCTTACTGGCTGCGTAATCGCAATGAAAGGCTTCGCCACGCTGGCCGGCCGTGGAGCTGATCAGCACAACATGGCCTCCGGAACGCTGCTTCTTCATCTGCGCCACCCCGTATTTCACCAAGCCAAAAAGACTATCAACGTTAATAGCCTGTGTGGATCGCCATTGCTGGTCAGACATCTGATCGATTGGCACATCCTGCGGCGGCCAAACACCGTGATTGCCAACCAGAATATCCACTCTGCCAAATCGATGTGCCGCAGTATCGACTAGTGATTTAGCAGCGTCGCTGGAATCGAGATTCAGCCTTACTGCCACACAGCGCTCAGGCCCGCCACACTCCGTTGTCAGCTTGTCCGCTTCTGCGGTAGCGCGTTGGTAGTTGAACACAACGCGCGCTCCTGCCAGTGTGAACAGTTTCACAATGGCAGCACCAATGCCACGCGAACCGCCGGTAACAACAGCGACGCGGTCTTCCAGCGAAAGCACAACTCCCTTTTCCGCCATGGAGAGTACGATACGGAACAAATGACTTTTCTTGCAAGCCTGACAAGAATCAGTCGCTACTTACAGAACGGGCGAGGCTGTAAATCTTGAAGCGCAAACACGGTGAATCTCACCTTTTGGCCTGAGAAGCCCATTGCTTTGCAGCCTGCACGAGCGAGCGAAAGAGATTGGCTGAAGCTGCGTCATGCTCAAAGCCGCGCTCTGGATGCCACTGTACGGCGAGCACATAGTGTCCCTGCTGTGTTCCTTCAAGCGCTTCTACGATCTCATCTTCAGGGCAGCGAGCCACCACGCGCAAGCCATCGCCCACCGTTTCCGCAGACTGGTGATGGCTTGAATTCACCGGAATGGACTGTTCGCCTGCCTCTCTTGATGAAGCCGCTGCCAGCAGCGAATTACGCTCGATTCGAACCTGGTGAGCCACCTCAACCTTCGCGCCGGCGGAATGATTTACTTGCGATTGAATGTGCTGCACCAGCGTGCCGCTGCGCCATACGTTGAGTGACTGCAGCCCATAGCAAATGCCAAAAACGGGCTTGTGCAGGTTATAAGCATCCTGAAGAAGAAGTTCATCCGCAGCGTCGCGAAGACGGTCTGCTGGGGCAGTACGCGGATGTTTGGGTGCATTGTATTTCTGGGGATCGACATCTGCCTTGCTGCCTGGCAGCAGAATGGCGGAACAACCGGTGATGGTCCTGGCAATTTCCTCAGGCGAGCTTGTCAGTGCGATGACAACTGGCTCCCCGCCTGCGGCTTCCACAGCCCTCAAGTAAGCCGGCAAGGAACGATTGCTGTATTCCAGATCGTATGAGCACGGTTCTGGAAGAGCGATCCGCGGCTTTGTTCCATCAACCTGATGTTTTTTGCTGGAGTTCATTTGAAAATCGGGGCTAACAAAGCTCCTTTAGTCCACTTTTACTGCTTTGATACGTCTTTCATGTGGTCCTGCCCACGCAAATCAGGGACCATCGAATGGGAATAATAAAGTCCTGCTATCACAGCTTGCGCCTGCTCACTCAGTTTTTCCATGTCACGCGTGGACATGCCCAAAGTCGAAATCGGCTGGCCTACCAGCAACTGCAGTGGGCCAGGCTTGATATGCCAGGTATTCATTTTGAGCATTTCAAACGTGCCCACAAGCGCTACGGGAACAACATCCACCTGGGCTTTGATGGCGGCATAAAAAGCGCCGCCCATAAAAGCATGCAACTGCCCATCTGGCGAGCGGCCGCCTTCAGGAAAGATCACCAGAGACATACCGTCATGCAGCGATGCCACAGCCCGATTCAAACTGCGAACAGAAGCCCGAGGATTTTCCAGCACAACAGGTATCTGCCCCGAACGCCGCAAATGCCAGCCCATGAATGGATAATGGAACAACTCCCTCTTTGCGAGGATGCGAAATTGAAAGGGGAGATGCGCGTATAGGACAGGAATATCGAGCGCGGAGAGATGGTTCACCACGTAAACCGCCGCCTTCGTGGTATCAATCTTCTCAAGCCCCTCAATCTGTGGCGACGCGCCGATGGTTTTCAAGATGGTCCTTGCCCATAACTGAGCAACACCATGCTGAATGCGGCCTGTTTTGTCAAAGAAAGAACTCAGCAGTGATAACGTGCCCAGAACGATTGTGTAGAGCCAGATCAGCGGATCAAACAGAAAATAAGAACGCAGCCGCGACATCAAGTGTCGCAAGTCATGCGTTTCTTGCTGTTCGCTGGTTTCAGCTTGAGTTGTTTCTGGCACGCTTATACGCTCTGTCCCACCGTGCTCCTGGTTAGAATGCGCAAGGCCTCGCCGACAATGTAGATGGAGCCGGTAATTACGATGATTCCGTTGCTTCCGGCCAGCGTGCGAGCACGTTCCAGGGCTGCTTGTACTGAACTTTCTTGCAGGATCTCAGCTTGCGTGTGCGCTCCAAGCTCTGCGATTTCCTTCGCAGTTGCCGTGCGCGGATTCGCCGCGAGGGTAGCGATCACCCGTTCGGCCAGAGGGAAGAGAATGCCGGCAATTTCCTTGATCGCTTTATCGCGCATGGCGCCAAAAATAAACGTCAACGGCCGCCCTTCATAGAATGTTGAAAGCGCGGAGCGCAAGGCCCACGCTCCGGCCGGATTGTGGGCAACATCGATGACGATCTCAGGATACCCATCCTCAGGAGGAATTACCTGGAACCTTGCCGGCCAACGTGTTGCGCGAATGCCCTGCTCCACGTGCTTGGCCGCGATGCGAAAACCGCATTGATTCAGCTCTTCTGCTGCGGTAATGGCAAGCGCCAGGTTACGCAATTGGTGGCGGCCAGCTAGCGGAAAATCGACAGTGATTTCCTGCCCCATTACCTCCAGCGGAAAGCGATTTTGTTGCAATGCAGCCAAATGAGAAGCGGCTTCTTCGCTCGCTGGCGTCATTGACCGCATGTGCTTTACGGCGCTGATAGCGCGAGCATCACGATCCATGATCTCTTTTCCCAGCGTATTGTTCACTGTTGGATGTTGCGGCAGCAGCACCACCGTCCCTTTGGGACGCATAATACCTGCTTTTTCGTGCGCGATCTCCGGCAGGGTATTGCCTAGAAATTGCTGATGATCAAAATCAATGTCGGTGATGACAGAGATGCAGGGATCCGCAATATTTGTGGCATCCAGCCGGCCACCCAACCCAACTTCCAGTACGGCAAGCTCCACTCCAGCGCTGGCAAAATATTCAAACATCATCGCGGTAAGCATTTCAAAAAAACTGGGGTGCCAGGGCAGTTCACCGCGGGCTACCAGCTCGTTGGCTGTCGTCTCAATGTGGTCATAAATCAGGGCGAACTCTGCATCGCTGATGACCTCTTGATTAATTTGCATGCGTTCATTCATCCGCAAAAGATGTGGCGAGGTATAAAGGCCGGTGCGGTAGCCTGCTGCCTGCACAATACTGGCAAGTGCTGCCGCTGTGGAGCCTTTGCCATTTGTGCCGGCAATCAGAACGTTCTGCAATCTGCGTTGCGGGTTCCCCAATGCCTCAGCCAGCAGTCGCATGTGGGCAAGATCAAATTTGCGATTTGTAGCCAGCTCATGGCCGAGGGCCAACAGATTACTAACCGCAGTTTGATATGACACAGCCACGGCTCATGCAGCCTTCGGCGTCATGAAATCAAGCGCTCGCGAGATGTACGCCTTCATCTCCTTGCGATGGACGACCGCATCCAGCATTCCGTGCTGCAGGAGGAATTCGCTGGTTTGGAACCCTTCCGGCAATTTCTGGCGGATGGTCTGCTCAATCACGCGCGGGCCGGCAAACCCAATGAGCGCTCCGGGTTCGGCGATGTTCAGATCACCCAGCATGGCGTAAGAGGCAGAAACGCCGCCGGTAGTCGGATCAGTTAACACGGAGATATATGGAATCTTTGCTGAATCCAGCCGTGCCAGGGCTGCAGAGATTTTTGCCATCTGTATCAGGCTTACAATTCCTTCCATCATACGGGCACCTGCAGAAGCCGAGACAACGATGATCGGTTTGCGCTCATTGCAGGCGCGCTCAATCGCACGGGTAATGGCTTCTCCAACCACCGCGCCCATGCTGCCGCCGATAAAGGAATACTCCATGGCGCTCACAATCACCGGCTGGCCATGGATTGTGCCGGTGGCGTTGATGATTGCGTCTTTTAGGCCGGTTGCGCTCTTGCTTTTTTCCAGGCGGTTCTTGTAAGGGCGCGTATCTGAGAAGTTCAGCGGATCAGTGGACTCCAGATTTTCATCCTGGGTCTCTATGCTGTCTTCATCCAGCAGCAGCATAAGGCGTTGGGCGGAATCAATGCGGAAGTGGTAATCGCACTTGGTGCAAACGTTTAGGTTGTCTTCCAGTTCTTTCTTCCAGATGATCTGGCGGCAACCCTCGCACTTTACCCATAGGCCTTCCGTGCGAACGCGTTTCTCCTCGTTTGCCTGGATCTCGCTTGATTCCCGTTTAAACCATGCCAAGGTTCGTACTCACCTTTCAGGGCGCGTTTAGTATTCAATGCCTCGCTGCGCCATTACGCCCTTTTCATAGGCGTGCTTTACCTGTTTCATCTCCGTGACGGTATCCGCCAGCTCAATGATTGTCGGATGCGCGTTCCTTCCCGTCAAGATTACGTGAACACGCTCCGGTTTGCGCTTTAGAGTCTCCACCACCTTGGCCGGATCAAGCATGCCGTAAGTAATCGCGTAGTTGATCTCATCCAGCACTACCAGGTCCCACTTCTCAGACATGATGGCTTCGTCCGCCTCGCGCCAGGCTTCTTCCACCAGCCTCACGTCCTCAGGATCAGTCTCTGCGCCGCCAACCTTCACAAAGCCGCGCCCCATCTGCTTCATCACAAAGTTATCGCCAAAGGCCTTTACCGCGTCCAGCTCTCCGTAATGCCAGGAGCCTTTCAGAAATTGGAGCATCAGCACCTTCATGCCGTTGCCCACTGCGCGGAAGGCGGTTCCCATGGCAGCAGTCGTCTTGCCTTTGCCAGGGCCGGTGTTCACGATGATGAGACCGCGATGAACGTCGTTCATGCTTTTAGAACATCACTTCGTCGCTTCGTTTCAGCATTCCCCCATTTTCTGGGCTGAATGCTGAATTGCCGACCGCTGCTCTCAATGGCCGGTATGGTACGGATGGCCTTTTAAGATTGTAAATGCCCGGTAGATCTGCTCCAGCAGGACCACCCTTGCCAGCTCGTGCGCCAGCGTCATCTTGCCAAAAGAGAGCACAAGATCGGCTGAGTGGCGCGCCTTGTCACTAAAGCCATCAGCAGGGCCTACGGCGAAAAAAAGATTCTGTGTTCCGCGGTCCTGCTGATCGCGCAGAAGCTCGGCAAATTCTTCTGAGGTGAACTGGCGTCCGCGCGCGTCAAGAAGAACCAGCACAGGAGCCGTGCGGCCGGCAGTTCCGGCAGCCAGGTCCAGCAAAGCCTGTTCGCTCGACATCTCATGTGATTCCGCACCCACAAAGCGCGAGATGCGCTTCAGGTATTCATCCGTTAGCGCACGAATGGCTACCTCTTTGGTTTTTCCGATCCAGGCGATCTGCAGCTTCACGCGGACTTCCGGGGTTTTTTCTTGCCTTGTGCACGCGATTTGCTGTGGGCAGCAGCTCTGGGTGCAGAAGCTTTCTTTTTTGCTGGGGCCTTCTTGGCCGTCTTTTTGGTCGCAGGCTTCTTGCTTAAATCAGCCGGAGCAAGCCGCTTGGCTGACTTCCACAGGCGCTCCAGATCGTAAAACTTGCGCGCCCGCTCTGAAAAAACGTGCAGGACGAAATCGACATAATCCACCAGGACCCACTCCGCCTGGTTGTAGCCCTCAACGCTGTTTGGGCGCTGGCCGGCATCGGCTAACTGCTTTTGTACGTCATCAACAATGGCCTGGATTTGGCGCGGATTGGTGCCGGAGCAGAGCACAAAGTAGTCCGTAAACGCTCCACTGTTCCGGTCCATCTCCAAAATGACGACATCTTCGCCCTTCTTGCTTTCAATTGCCTTGACCGCTTGCGCAACCTGCTGCCTGATTTCTGGACTCATCCGTTCCTATGGCTCCTGCCGGCGTGACCGTTAGGCCGTGCCTCTTCAAAAGATAGCATTTTCTCCCTTTCCGCGATTGGGGTGTACATATACAGGCGCTCTTTTTTAATATATTCAGCCACCAACCGGGGTACATAGCGGCTGAGCGCTTTCACAGGCTTGTGGGCCGCAGCGCGAATTTGTGTGGAAGAAATTCTCTCATGCACCTCGCCCAGCAGGTGAACCGTAGCGCCCATAAGAGTGATTGTGCCCTCGCTCTTCTGCTGCTTCATTACGCGCAGCATCAGATCAGTTGGACGCAGAGCTTCAGGAAGTGACCGGCCTACATCTGCCAGCGAAAAGCCAGGACGGCTGACCACAATAAATTCCACTTCACTCAGCAGCTCCACCGGCTTATGCCAGGTGCTGATCTCTTTGAACGCATCAATGCCAATCAGGAAATACAGCTTGTCAGACTTTTTGAGCAAGCTCTTCAGGCGGTGAACAGTATCAATTGAATAGTTTGGCTGGCCTGTATGCGCGTCCAGGAGCGAGGGGACAAAGCGCGGGTCATTGGCAGTGGCCAAAGCCAGCATGGCAAAACGATGCTGGAAATCCGTGAGCTGGCGCTTCTGCTTGTGCGGCGGCAGATCAGCCGGAGCAAAGTAAATCCGGTTTAGATCAAACTTCTCCGCTGCTGCGCACGCTACCGCCAAGTGGCCGAGGTGTACAGGATCGAAAGTTCCGCCGAACAGAGCTATCTTCATTTTTTGTCACTGCGCTCCAACCCGCTTGAGTGCCTCTCTTTTCCAGCTTCGATCATGCTCCTGAACAGGCCGCTCGGCCTTCTTCATGCGCTTATCTGCTCTGCCTCTTCTTAAACGCTGCGCGCTTGGGGATGCGCTTCACGCTCTCAGCTTTCTTCTTGGCTTTGCGACTGCGGGCCACTCTTTTTCTAGTCGCCGGTGTTTTCTGCTCATAGGTTCCGGTGCGGATTTCCGCCACGCGCTTGCCCAGCCCGTACTTCAATTCAGATATGCCTTTTCCAGTGACGGCAGAAATCTCATAGAGGTCGAGCCTGAGTTTCTTTGCGTGCTTGCGCAGCTTGGCAATTTTCTCCGGATTAACAACATCCATCTTTGACGCCACCAATACCATTGGCTTCTTTTCCAGATTGGCACCAAAGCTTTTAAGCTCTTCCATGATGACGTTGAAATCGGCAACCGGATCAGGACGTCCGCTGGCGTCAGAAACATCAATTACATGCGCCAGCACGCGTGTGCGCTCAATGTGGCGCAGAAACTGAATCCCCAAACCTGTGCCTGTGTGCGCTCCCTCAATCAGCCCGGGGATATCGGCCACTACATAGCTGTCTTCATGCGGCATCTCGCCGATTGTTACCACGCCAAGGTTTGGCTCCAGGGTGGTGAATGGATAATCTGCGATCTTGGGCTTGGCGGCAGATACGCGCGAAACCAGCGTTGACTTGCCGACATTGGGATAACCAACCAGGCCGACATCTGCCAGCAGCTTCAACTCCAGCCGGAGGACTTTCTCTTCTCCGGGGAAACCTTGCTCATGCTCGCGCGGCGCCTGATGTGTGCTGGTGGCAAAGTGCTGATTGCCGCGTCCGCCGCGCCCGCCGTGCGCCACCACAATGCGCTCATCCGGCTGCGAAAAATCATGCAGACGCTCACCGGTTTCCTTGTCATAAAGGATCGTTCCGACTGGAACCTTAAGCACCACATTTTCGCCGTCGCGACCGGTGCAGTTGGAGCCTTCACCGTGGCGTCCGCGCTCCGCTTTGTATTCTGGATTAAAGCGGAAGTGCACGAGCGTGTTATGGCGCTCGCTCGACTCCATAATTACATCGCCGCCGCGACCGCCATCGCCGCCGGACGGGCCGCCCCGAGGCACAAATTTTTCGCGCCGAAAGGCCATGCATCCGTTACCCCCATCGCCGGCCTTTACGCGAATGATTGCTTCATCAATGAACATCTATATTTGATTGTACAGGCCAGGGCAGAGATTCGCCGTAGCTCGGGAACAGCGGATTTTCTACCAGCCTACAGCCCTTGCTCAGCCATCGCGGCGATTCGCTTGTCGATTTCTTCTTTGCTCAGTGCTTCAATCTGGGTTGCAATATACCAATTGTTGCCGCACATATCCCGCACGTTGGCAGTGCGGTCGCCATAGAACTGATCTGTGGGCACTGAGAGCGAGGTTGCGCCGGCGCTCAGCGCACGCTGATAAGCTGCATCGGTTTCTGGGACATAAACCTGCAAGGCGCAGGGCATTGCAGGCCACTCCACGCCCGCGTCAGCCAGTTCCACAACGGAATCACCGATCCTGAGCGCCGCATGACCGATAGTTCCATCTGGCCGGGGGTAAACAGCGATCTCCTGCGCGTCAAAAACCTCTTTGAGAAAGGAAATCAATTTGCGCGCGTTGTTCGCGTGGATGTAAGGAATCACGCTCTGATAGCTTTCCGGCTGATAGAGCGCTTTGCTTGTCATTATGATGTCTCCTTCTCGCTTCATCGGATCAGTTCGGCAATGCTCACATTCGCGTGAGTCGGCACACCGCTCCCCATGGCCGCGAACCCTGACGGCCATTGGATTCCGGGAGAAGAGCCACTAATCGCAAACCGAATGGCAGGCGCTTGATCTTGGCCGCAGTCTTCAGCATGGAATAAACTTCCACCGATTTCCAGCCTGAGGTGAGGAAAAAATCCGGCCCTTCTTCCGGACCGAACTTCAAGGGCGAGCCTGCTTTCTCCAGGGCGCTCAAATTGTCCTGCAGCATCTTGAGCAGACCGGGAGAACACAGATCAATGGCCCAATCGCTAAAGCTGGGCTGTGCGGCAAGGTCGCGGCCCAAGGTGGTTACTTCATCGCGGGTCAGATAGACCAACAGGCCCTCAGTGATGACCAACGCCTTTCGTGAAGCGCTGCCAAGCCCCACGAACAACTCGCGCCTTGCCGCAACGTCTGCCAGATCAAGGCGCACGCGCTCCAGAACACAGTGCGGCTTTTCGTTGCTGAGGATCTCTTCCTTGTAGTCGATCATCGCGGGCAGATCGACTTCCACCCATCTGAGCGAAGCCGGCAACTCCATGCGATAAGGCCGCGTATCCAGCCCGGCAGCCAGATTGATGACCATCTCCGCACCCTGCTTCACCTGTTCACTCACAATCTGATCAAAGCGCATTGTGCGGGACACATAAGGCCATTCGTAGCGCTGTCCGGTCTGCATCTCCTGGGCAATTTGCTCTCCGCGCTCACCAGCTAGCTTGCGAGCAAACGGATCGCGAAAAAGCGCATCTGGCCGCTCGGTTTCGCGCGCGCGATAGATGGCGACCCACAAGGCTGTATCGGAGATGTTGCGGATCGATGACTCTGATTGATTTACCATAACGGAAAGCCTTCGTAATCAATTAAAAGGGTGCTCCCCAAAGGGTACAAGGTCTTTCACTTCCAAAAGCGGTCTGTTACGCCAGTGGCCATCGCAGGACTCATGAGCAACGTGCGATGAATCTTGATGAAATTGTAAGCGAAGTAATTGAGGGCCCCATACCAAGATTTGGCTAATTGACTAATGGCTATTTGCGAATTGTTTACTTCAACGCCGCCAGCACCGCTGCAGCGTGCTCATCCGGCTTGACCCCGTTAACAATCGCGCTGATCTTGCCGTCAGGCCCGATCACAAACGTCGTCCGGTCGATTCCGATATATTTCCGCCCGTACATGCTCTTTTCTTTGAGCACGTCGAACTTCTTGGCTACCGCTTTGTCTTCATCGGCCAGAAGAGAGTATGGCAAGTCGTATTTCTCTTTGAATTTTTTCTGCGCGGAAGGCTTGTCCCCGGAAATGCCGAAGACAATGGCGCCTGCGCGCTGGATTTTCTGGAATGCGTCGCGGAACCCGCACGCCTCCAGCGTTCAACCCGGCGTATTGGCTTTAGGGTAAAAAAACAAGACCACGTTCTTGCCGCGATAGTCCTTCAGGGCTACCGGCTGGCCTTCTTCATTGGCAAGAGAGAACTCTGGGGCTTTATCATTAACTTGCATGGATTTTCCGTGTTTATAAACTTCAAATGAATTTATATAGCAGAAAAAAGATCCTGGCCAGCCTTGGCCCAGTAATTTTGGTCCTGCTGGTTTTCGCCCTAACCCTCGCCGGCAACGCACAGCGCCGGAAGCCGCATAAACTCCGCGCAACCGCTGTGCTTGAAGTCACCACTGATCCCGCTGGCGTTGTCTCTACCCGGGTCTTCCCCGTCACCATCCTCGATGATGGCAATTTTCAGGACGCAAGCACTTACAAGTCCGCGCCCAGGCCCATGGCGCTGGACAATGGCATTGTGTATGAAGCGCAAAAAAGCGGGGTGCCTCAGGGTTATGTAACCATTGTGAACGGTGTAGAAAGAAATGACGCCTGGAGAGCATTCGGCAAGTGGCAGTCGATTACGGCAGCCAAAAAGACTGAGACGGTAGCGCCAAAGGTTAATACTGGCGACGACAGACCCATCCTTCATCACGGTGACGCTGGCACTAACGCCAGTGCATCAACCCCTGCGCCAACTTCAAATCCTCAAGAGGCGCAAGTACAGACGTCTTCCTCTTCTTCTTCTCAAGATGATTCTGATCGGCCGATTCTAAGGCGGCATACATCAGAAAACTCCGAGGCCGCAGCCTCGCCATCGCCTTCGCCCGCCGCATCTGCAACACCGGCCTCGGGGAAAGTGCCTGAAACGCGTCTAGCCGTTATCCCTGCAGGAACAAGGACGTTTGTCGGTATATCTGACAATCAGCCCAGCGACTCTCGCTCCTTTGATTTCATCTGGAAGCCCGGTGAAGAGCAGCAGATGGAAGCCAAAATGCGCAAGCTGGTGCTGGCCCAGCTACCGCATGAGAACGCGCAGCTCACACCTCAGGACTCGCTCAAGAACGTCACCATGCGCAGCTTTGACCTCGATCTGAGTAATGACGCTGTTCTTGTTATGAGCGCTGAGGTTCCCGGCAGCTATCTTGCGGCTGGAGCCAAGGGCTCATCGGGAAAGTTTATCTCTCGCTACGTAACAGTGATTGCTCGTGTTGATTTTGACGGCGTACCGCAGAAGCTGTCATCCAGCGTGACCGATTCATCCCGGCTTGACGTAGCGCCGCGCCTGGAGTTGATTGATGCCGTGGATGTGGATGGAGACGGCCTGGGCGAGCTGCTCTTCCGCGAATACAGCTTTGACAACGCCAGCTTCATCATCTATGGCGTTGGCCGCAACAGCGTGACCAAGGTGTTTGAAGGCGCAAGCACTCCGCTGAATGAGCCTTAACCTCCGCTCACCGCGGGCACAATGAGTATCTCTGTGCCGTTGGGAACTTTGGTGGCCAGTCCATCGGCAAAGCGGATGGCTTCATCGCCCACAAAAATGTTAATGTGCTGGCGGACCTCGCCTTGTTCATCCACAATACGGTCGCGCAGGATCGGATGCGCTTTCCAGAGAGATTCCAGCGCTTCGTCAACCGTCGCGGGCGAAGTATCAATCTCCAGCGAGGTTTGCCCTCCTGCCAAAGAAGCCAGATAGTTCGGAATGCGGAAGCTGATAGCCATGATCTTATCTCTTGCTTGCGCGCGCACGGCCCTTGGCAGTTTGCTTTGATCGCGCTCTCCTGCTGCCCGCATTCTGTTTCTTAGCCCTTTTTTTCTCCGCGCCTCCGCGTTTCCGCGTTGAAACGTGTCCCCCTGCTCCATCCACCAGCGCCGCGCGCACACAAACCACTGGCGGTAGTCCTCCAATCACCAGTTGCCAGGATTTGCCTTCATCGGCGGAGCCATAGACTTTGCCGCTCCTGGTGCCGAAGTAAATTCCCGCGGAATTACAGGTGTCTGTGGCCAGCGAATCTCGCAGCACCGTCTCCAGAGCATCTTTTTGCGGCAGGCCGCGCGTCAGAGGCTCCCAACTCTTCCCCGCATTGCGCGTCTGGTAGACGCGCAGCTTGCCCTCCGGCGTACAGCGATACTCGTCAGACTCAATGGGAACGATATACACCGTGTCGGGATCATGGGGATGAATCGCCATGCAAAAACCAAAGTCTGAAGGCACGCCATTGGCAATGTCTTTCCACGAGTTGCCGCCATCATCACTGCGGTAGAGCCCCCAGTGGTTCTGCAAAAAAAGCCGTTGCGGCTGCGCCGGATGTTGCACCATCTTGTGCACGCACTGGCCGAACTCCGGGTATTTCTCCGGCAGAAATTCAGCGCGGACACCCTGATTGCGCGCCTGCCAGCTAACTCCGCCATCGTCTGTGCGATACGCTCCCGCGGTGGAAATGGCAATGAACATCCGTTTACGGTCGGCCGGATCAGGAAGAATTGTGTGCAGGCACATTCCTCCGCCTCCCGGCACCCATTTGGGACGATGCGGATGCTCCAGCAGACCTTGCACCGGAGACCACGTCTGGCCTGCATCATGCGATTCAAACAACGCCGCAGGTTCCACTCCGCAATAAAGTGTCTCTGGTTCCTCGTCGCGACCGACGCGAATCTGCCAGATATTTTTCAACGCCAGCTTGGATTCCGCTGGAAATTTCACCGAATAAGTCTCTGGCTCGGTGATCGTCTTGCCGTAATCATCGGAAGAGCAGAGTACCGTGCCCCAGCGAAAGCTCTGCTGTGACCACCATAGCCGGTGCCTTCCCTGCCGCTGATCAAATGCCATGGCATACACCGGCGAGCCAATGGAATAGGGGCCGCCAACGTCCCATTTCTTGCGCGCGCCATTTGAGCGCAGCACAAACGCACCCTTCATGGTGCCCACCATCAAGATCACATCGCCTTTTTTCGCCGAGACATGCTTTACCCGCGGCATGTTTTTACCTCCGGAAGAAATGAACAAGACATTTTAGCTGTTTCTTGATCACAAGAGCTTTCAATTGGTCCCAGTTGCGCTGATGAAATTAGTTTGAACTAAAAGCACACACCCGCTAAGATGTTGCGCGAAAAAAATCACTCGATCCGCAGCACCACGGAGAAAACGCGATGCGTAAAATTTTTCTTGCCGCAGTTCTGTTTTCGTTTCCAGCAACCATGTATCTCATGGCCCAGGATGATCTGAGCAAGGTTGAGATGAAGGTCCAGAAAGTGGCTGGGACCGTTTACATGCTGGAAGGCGCTGGCGGTAATATCGGCGCCTCCGTTGGCGACGACGGCATTGTGATGGTTGACGATGAGTTTCTACCGCTGGCGCAAAAGATTGAAGCTGCCTTGAAGGGCATTACCGACAAGCCTGTAAAAGTGGTGTTGAATACGCACTGGCATGGCGACCACACCGGCGGCAATCCGCATTTCGGCGAAAAAGCCCCCATCGTTGCCCAGGAGAACGTGCGCAAGCGTCTCATCACCGGCGGCAAAACGCGCTTCGGAGAAACCAAGCCTGCCGACAAATCCGCCCTGCCCATCATCACCTTTGAAGACACAGTCTCTGTTCACCTGAATGGTGAAGACATTCGGGCCATTCATTTTCCTCACGGCCATACGGACGGCGACAGCGTGATCTTTTTCACCCAGTCCAACGTGGTCCACATGGGCGATGATTTTTTCAACGGCGGAATATTTCCGTTTATTGATATCGATAGCGGCGGAAGCGTTC
Organism: Candidatus Angelobacter sp.; assembly: GCA_035279585.1. GTDB lineage: Bacteria > Acidobacteriota > Terriglobia > Terriglobales > Acidobacteriaceae > Angelobacter. The sequence continues at coordinate 18,371 of DATEHN010000123.1, forward strand.
AAGGCATGATCGCCGGCGACGAAAAAGTCCTTTCTGAAGTGCCTGACGACGTAAAGATTATCCCCGGCCACGGCCCGCTGGGCACTAAAGACGACCTGCGAAAATTTGTGACCATGCTTAAAGAAACTTCAGCCGCGGTTGAGGCCGGCATCAAGAAGGGCAAGACTCTCGACCAACTCAAGCAGGAAAAAGTGCTGGCCAAGTGGGACTCCTGGGGACAGAGCTTCATCAAGACCGATACGTTTACCGAGATTCTGTATGACAGCCTGAAAAACAAGCCGACAGGGCCGAGGAATTCGCATGGGCATCTAAGCAAATAGCAGCTAGCAATGGCAACATTTGCGTGACAAGCCCGAACATTTCATGTTTGGGAAATGTTTCGCTTGCTGGTAGCTCTTACGCGCAAGGGTGGGCACTTGAGTTCCGCCAACATAACGTCGAGTGGGACCAGAAAGAAAGCTTTGATTTCGGCTAGTTGCTAATTGCCAGTTGCCTCTTTAGGATCTCGTTCACCAACTCCGGCTTTGCCTGGCCCTTGGTGGCTTTCATCACCTGGCCCACAAAGAAGCCGATAATCGTGGCCTTACCCGCACGGTACTGCTCCACCTGTTTGGGATTGGCCGCAATCACTTCATCAATAATTTTTTCAATGGCTGCCGTATCCGTGATCTGCTGGGGCTTTTCCCGTTCGTAAACGGCAGGAAAATCTTCTCCGCTGGCAAACGCCTTGTCATAAAGGTCTTTAAGAATTTTGCTAGAGATAGCGCCTGACTCCACCAGGTCAGCCGACATCGCCACACCTTTCATCGAAATCGGCGATTGCTCAATCTCCAGGCCTTTGGCTTTAAGCCGTCCTGCCAACTCGCTCTGCACCAGGTTGGCCACGCGCTTGGGGTTCTTTGCCGCTCGTGCCGCCTCTTCAAACTGATCGGCCACCGATTTGCTTATGGTGAGCACCTGTGCGTCGTAATCGGTAATTCCATAGTCAGCAACCATGCGTTTGCGGCGCGCCTCCGGCAGTTCCGGCAGCTTTTCCCGGATCTGTGCCTGCCAGCGCGCATCCACCACAAGGGGTAGCAAATCCGGCTCAGGAAAATAGCGGTAATCATGCGCCTGCTCTTTAGAGCGCATGCTATAGGTCTTGCCTTCCGCAGAGTTGTAAAGCCGCGTTTCCTGCTGGATTCTCTCGCCGGCCTCAAGCAGCTCTATCTGGCGATCAATCTCGTACTGAATCGCTTCTCGAATAAAGCGGAACGAATTTACGTTCTTGATTTCCGCCTTGGTGCCGAATTTCTCCTGTCCTTTAGGGCGTACGCTCACGTTGGCATCACAGCGCAGGGAGCCTTCTTCCATGTTGCAATCGCTCACGCCGGTATACAGAATGATTTCTTTCATCAGCGTGAGATAGGCATAAGCTTCGTCGGCTGCGCGCATGTCCGGCTCGCTCACAATCTCAATCAGAGCCGTGCCGCTGCGGTTCAGATCAATGGAGGTATAAACGCCGGAATCAGACAGCCCATCGTGGATGCTCTTGCCCGCGTCTTCTTCCATGTGCAGGCGAGTGATGCCGATCTTCTTTGTCCCGCCGGCCAGCGGAATCTCAATGTATCCATGCTCAGCCAGTGGCTTATCAAATTGTGAGATCTGGTATCCCTTGGGCAGGTCAGGATAAAAATAATTCTTGCGCGCGAAGATTGAGGTCTCACGCACCTGGCAATTCAGAGCCTGCGCCGCCAGCACAGCGAACTCCACCGCGCGCTTGTTCAAAACCGGAAGCGCGCCGGGCAATCCCAAACAGACGGGACAGACGTTTGTATTTGGTGGCGCGCCGAATTGAGTAGAGCAGCCGCAGAAAATCTTGGTCTGGGTAAGGAGCTGGACGTGAACTTCCAGCCCTATAACAGGCTCATATTTTTCCCGAACCGTGGCTGAAACCTGTGTGCTTGCTGCCATCAACAGAATTATAGGGCTAAAGAACTTTATTTTTGGAGCGGCATATCCTGCGGCAGTTTGTCCATGGGAAGCTCGAAATAGAACAGCTCCTGGCCTCCCGCCTTGATGCCGGTAAGGTAGAGGTGCGCGCCAGGATGAGGCCCTTCCAGGTCCATCAGGTCAAAGAAGAGATAGCCGCTGTTGGTGGAGTGCGGCGTAACCGGAACGGTAAGAAACTGGGCCGATTCGTATTCATCGCGTACCTCTTTGCTGATTGGCTGCTTTTTACCCACAGGAAACGGCAGCTTGATTCCAGGGTCGCTCTGGTTCGCCTTGCTGGGTCTCACCAGGCGGCGATAGATATCGGCATCACTGGCGGGTTCCACCTTGTCCTTCTGGGCCGTGATGTACTCAATCTTCAGGTCCTGCAGCATCAGCGTCTGGTCGCTATCGTTGGAGATGATCAGCCGGACAGGATAAAAGCCATATCCTTTGTAATTGACTTTGAAAACACCGGCTTTCTCCGGCGTATCGCACGGATCAACCGCAATGGTGACCTTTTCATCCTTGTGCGTCTCATGAATTGGATAAGTGCTTGCCTGGGCTGCCGGCGGCGGATTGAAGTGCTTCTCTGCAAACAGCAGCGTCGCCATCAGCACTAGAAAGGCGGCGGTCCCGATCCTGGGGGTTTTCACCCCTCGATTATATCTATCTGGCCGTAAGGTTTGCACAACGCGGCTGTTTCCATAGAATGGCTGGTCTCCCTCATGATGTATGTCGTTTACAGTCTGCTTCTGGTTTGCGCGGCGATACTCTCGCTGCCGTGGTGGGCATTGCAGATGCTTCGCCTGGGCAAGTATCGCACCGGGCTGGCGGAACGCCTAGGCTTTGTGCCGGCGCGCCTGAAGCGTACAAAGTCCCAATCCATCTGGGTCCATGCTGTTTCTGTTGGAGAAGTTCTGGCGGTGAGCCGGCTGATCACCGAACTGCAAAACGCATATCCTGAGATCGAGATCTTTATCTCTACCACCACAGCGACCGGCCAGCGCCTGGCGCGCGAACGTTTTGGTGAAGATCGATGCTTCTTTATGCCCCTGGATCTGGGCTTTGCCGTGCGGGCTTATCTAAAGACACTTCAGCCCCGGATGCTTTTGCTGGCGGAAACCGAATTCTGGCCCAACCTGTTGCATCTGGCGCGCAAGCAGAAAATCGCCATCGCCGTTGTAAACGCGCGCATCTCAGACCGTTCGTTCCCGCGCTATCGCCGTTTTAGCTGGTTCTTTCGGCGAGTGTTGGCGCACGTCGACTTGTTTCTCACGCAAACGGCTGCCGATGCCGACCGGCTGCGCACGATCGGCGCGCCCACAGAGCGCGTGCGGGTAAGCGGCAATCTGAAATTCGACGTTCGCCCCCACGCTGCGGCAAAGTTGGTGGAGGAACTGCGCTCAGCCATCGCCAAAGACGCGCCGATGATAGTTTGCGGCAGCACTGCGGAAGGTGAAGAGGAAATTTTGCTAGATGCCTGCCAGCAAGTTCAGCGTCAATTTCCCGCCACAGTAATGGTGTTGGCGCCACGGCATCCGGAGCGCTTTAACAAGGTCGCAGATCTCATCTCTTCGAGCCGAATAGCATTTCTCCGGCGCAGTTTATGGATACGCGGCGTACAGGTAAGCGGCGGCGTGTTTCTTCTGGATAGCGTTGGCGAACTGGCCTCAGTGTACTCATTGGCCGATATTGCCTTTGTCGGCGGTAGCCTGGCTCCAACAGGCGGGCACAACATTCTTGAGCCAGCACAATACGGTGCTGCAATCGTCGTCGGCCCGCACACTTTCAATTTCCGTGAGATTGTGAGCATCTTTGAAAAAGGCGATGCAATCCGCGTTGTAAACCCTGAAAACATCGCCCACCAATTCATCGATCTACTAACGAACCTCACCGAGCGCGGACAACTTGGCGGCCGAGCCAAGCAGCTTTTCGCTCAGTATGCCGGCGCCACACAAAAAACACTGCAAGCGCTTCGGCCGCTCCTGGCTGAGCGCCCATCGGAGAGCCGATGAACCCGCTCTCCATGCTCTTTGGCGCCGGCGTTGCTGTCAGAAACGTGCTCTATGATCGCGGCACTCTGAAAGTGCAGAAGCTGGCCCGGCCAGTGGTCAGCATCGGAAATATCTCTATCGGTGGCACCGGCAAGACCCCTTTTGTGATTGCCCTGGGAGAGCTGCTGAAACAACGCGGCATTGCATTTGACGTGCTCTCTCGCGGCTATGGACGAAGCTCAAAAGAACTTGCAGTGGTTGATCCCCTCGGATCGTCTCAGCAGTTTGGTGATGAGCCTCTGCTCATTGCACGCAAACTGGGCGCGCCGGTAATCGTCAGTGCAGATCGCTTTCAAGCCGGACAGTTCGCTGAAAAGCAATTTCCTTCCCGGCTCCATCTTCTGGACGATGGTTTTCAGCATCGCCGCCTGCACCGCGACTTCGATATCGTGCTGCTCCCTAAAGAGGACTTTGCCGGCACCTTGCTGCCAGTGGGTCGCCTGCGCGAGCCGCTCTCAGCGCTGCGACGGGCTGATGCCATTGTGGCCTTCGATCCACTACGGATTGTCAGCTCAAAAGCTCAACCGTGGGCCGCGCGCCGCGTTATTACGCGTCCGGATGTCAGCGGCAAAGCCGTTGCTTTTTGTGCCATTGGCCGCCCACAACAGTTTGTTGATGCAGTAAAGATGTACAAGCAGGAACTAACCGCCGAAATCAGTTTCCGCGACCATCATCGTTACCAGCAAGCCGATATCGAGCGCTTATTGCGCGTGAAAAGCGAAACAGGAGCAGACTGTTTTATTACCACGGAAAAAGATCTCATCAACCTGGCAGGCTTGGCCGCGCAGCTCCAGCCCTTACTGACGATCGAGCTTCGAATTGAACTAGAAGCCCCGAACCAGGCCTTAGATTTCTTATTGGATACAATCGAAAGGCGTATCGGCTGCAGAGTTTAGCCGGGCATGAGAAAATCTTTCCAGTCCATGCAAAAGACTCCAAAGACGGCAGACCGGCTGATCAGGATTATCGAGCAATTTCCCAAGCTCAGCATTACTGTGCTCGGTGACCTGATTGCTGACGAGTTTATTTACGGCGAAATTGAGCGTGTTTCCCGTGAAGCACCGGTGCTGATCTTGCGGCACCGTGAGCGCACCGTGGTTCCCGGTGGCGCCGGCAATGCCATTTACAACCTGGCAGACCTTGGCGTAACCGTGCTCCCGGTGGGCGTGATCGGAGACGATGAAACCGGCCGCATGCTGCTGCACGCTTTCCGGCAAAAACACATCTCGGTAACCGCGATTCGCCGGATCAAAGGCCGCGGCACCGTCACCAAGACGCGTGTTCTGGCCGGGACAACACACTCGCCGCGCCAGCAGGTCATTCGCGTGGACCGTGAGCCGGAAAGTCCACTTGATAGAGCGGCCGTGCGCGATCTTACTTTTCAGGCTCGCGGCTATGTGCGCGCTTCTGATGCGCTATTGATTTCCGATTATGGTTACGGCGCTGCTACCCCGGAGATTTTTACCAACATTCGCTCGCGCGCATCTCTCGATAGCATTCCCGTAACGCTGGATTCGCGCTATCGGACGCTGGCTTACACCGGGGTCACGGCTGCCACGCCAAACGAGGCGGAGTTGGAAGAGGTTTTACGCACCCGCATCGGCAATGACAATTCGCGCCTGCTGGCCACGGGAAAAGCGGTGATGCAAAAGATGAAGTTGCAATCGCTTCTGGTGACGCGCGGTAAAGATGGCATGGTGGTGTTCTCGCGCTCCAACAAGCCGGTGATGATCCCAATCTACGGATCGGATGAAGTTGCCGATGTTACCGGCGCGGGTGACACGGTGATTGCAACTTATACGGCCGCTCTGGCCGCCGGCGCTGATCCGGAAACGGCGGCGCGGCTGGCCAACTACGCCGGTGGCATTGTGGTCATGAAGCGCGGCACCGCCACGGTGACCCGTGAGGAATTGTTGCGCGCCGTTATGGAGGCCTGACTGTCTGCCTTCCCGCAAAAAGTCTTATCGGCATCTCAATTGGCAGAGCAGGTCAGCCAGTGGCGCGCCGCCGGAGAAAAAATCATCTTGACCAACGGTTGTTTTGATCTGGTGCACGTGGGCCATGTCCGCTATTTTCGCGGCGCAAAAGAACTGGGCGGCAAAGTTGTTGTTGCCGTCAATTCTGATGCCAGCGTGCGCCAACTGAAAGGTGCGGGACGTCCTCGCGTGCCGGAGAAGGAGCGCGCAGAAGTGCTGGCCGCTCTGCAGGACGTGGATGCCGTGACCATTTTTGACGCATTGGACGTCACGGACCTGATTCGTTTGATTCGCCCGGATATTCATGCCAAGGGCACTGACTATACCGAGGAAAGCGTTCCGGAACGCGATGTAGTCATTGCCTGTGGCGGGCGTGTTGCCATTGTCGGCGACCCTAAAGATCACTCCAGCACTGAGCTATCGCGAAGGACAGAATGGCCAAAATCCTGATTGTGCGGTTGGGCGCCATGGGAGACGTTTTACATGCTCTGCCGGTGGTTACTGCCGTTCGCGCCGCGCTGCCCCAGGCCACAATCGGGTGGCTGGTTGAAGAACGATGGTCAGAGTTGCTGACGGCGCAAGGCCGCAAAGCCAGCCCCAGCACTGTGAGCCCCAAAAAACCGGTGGTGAATCACGTTTACACCATCGATACACGGCGCTGGCGCAAGCATTTTTTTCGTCCATCGGCTACGTCAGAGATTCTGGGCGCCCTCACAAGAGTGCGGAAGATGAACTACGATATCGCGCTCGATTTTCAAGGCTCGGTTAAATCGGCATCGTTTGCTCTGATCAGCGGGACCGGCAGCGTGGCAGGCTTCATCAATCCACGCGAATCGGCGGCGCGGTTTTTCTACCGACAAAAATTTCCTCGCCTCGGTGAGCACGTGATCGAGCAGAATCAAGGGCTGGCGGCGCAGGCGCTCAAGCCATATCTTGGCGGCGCCGATTTGAAACTGCTTGCACCGCTGCTGCCTCATGATCCAGCAGCAGAAAGCTGGGCAGAAGATGAAATTGCCAGGCTGGGCATTGCCAGCTTTGCCATTGTGAATCCAGGCGCTGGCTGGGGAGCCAAGCAGTGGCCACCGGAACGCTTTGGCGAGGTTGCAAAAGCGCTGGCTACACACAACATCAAAACCCTGGTCAACGCCCCGCCCGGTGAAGAAGGGCTGGCGCAGGCGGTCATATGGGCCAGCGGCGGCCATGCGTTTGCGCTGCATTGCACCGTCGGACAGCTAATCGCCCTTACACGACATGCTCGTATCTTTATTGGCGGTGATACTGGCCCATTGCATCTTGCGGCTGCTGTCGGCGTTCCAGTGGTTGGGCTTTACGGCCCTACAGATCCGGCGCGCACTGGGCCTTTTGGAACACAGGCCATTGCATTGCGCCATCCGGAGAGCGAGACCACGTTTTCTCACCATTCGCATACGGAAGCAGGCCTGCTGAAGATTACCGCGGAAGAAGTTATCTCTGCCGCGCGCCATTTGCTGGGAAGCAGCCATGCCTAGCTGGGCGCGGGTAGCTACCCGCTCACGCGTGCCGCTGGGTTTTCTGTTTGCTGCTGCTTATCTCTGGTGGGCCAAGCCAACGTGGCCTTTTCTTGCTGCCGGGATTGTTATCGTCGCGGTGGGAGTTACGATCCGTGCGCTGGCTTCAGGACACATACGCAAGAACGCCGAGCTTGCCACCACCGGGCCTTACGCCTATACGCGCAATCCACTCTACCTGGGATCCATTGTGATTGCGATCGGCTTTATTGTGGCTGCACGCAACTGGTGGATTGGTTTGGCTGCTCTGGTAATGTTCGCTTTCATCTACCTGCCGGTAATCAAAGCAGAGGAGGCTTACCTGCGCTCGGCCTTCCCAGATTATTCCCGCTACGCCGGAGTGGTGCCCCGCCTGCTGCCTCGGCTCACACCGTACCGTTCAGGAACCGTCGCTGAGGCTCCTTCCCGGCAGTTTTCTTCCGCGCTTTACTGGCGGCATCGCGAATACAACGCCGCTCTGGGATCGGCTCTCATGATCGGCGCGCTGGTCCTTAAAATAGTTGTACTGCGCTAATCCGTCCCTCTAAATTGCCAACCAGCTTATTTATTGCTCTTTTTCTGCCATAATACTTGCATTACAGAAATAAGGGAGAATCCATGAGCGCACAGCCGAAAACCGATCCTGAACTAGTTGAAGTGTTTGACACAATGCAGGAATCGGAAGCCATGGTAGTCCACGGCCTATTGACCTCCGCCGGCATCGAGTCGATTGTGACTAACCTGCAAGCCCCGCAGGATGTGTTTCCCGGCGTGGGTGGTATTTCTGTTCGCGTAAACCCCGCTCAGGAAACCGAAGCCAGAAGCATTATTGAGGACTACCAGATCAACGCTGCCGCTGAGGATGACCAAGTAGCTGCGTCAGAAGACGAGGGCGAACCGGCTTAAGCGGCTTGGATTCGTATACGATTCGGGGTACCGCCAGGAAGCCGCATCTGAATTCGGCAAGAGCTTCTCGGCAGAAAAGTTTAAAGCCTTGCTCCACTTCCCCCAGGTTGGGCTTGATCAAAAAATGATTTGTGAGATTGGCCATCTCACGCGACGCTCTGCAAGTTTCAACTTATTGCAGGAGGTGGGTATTGCGCATTTTGGTGGTTGAAGATGAACCCAAAATCGCACGTAGCATTGTAAAGGGCCTGGAGGCAGAATTCTTTACTGCTGATTTGGCCGCCGACGGCGAAGAGGGTTTGCAGATGGCCTTGCAAATCAGTTATGACGGCATTGTTCTGGATTTGAACCTGCCCCGGATTGACGGTTTGACCCTGCTCAGAAAGCTCCGCCAGTCTGGATCGACCAGCCGGGTGTTGATACTCAGCGGCCGCCGTGAAGTTTCTGACCGCGTTTCCGGCCTGGAAGCCGGCGCGGACGACTATCTGATCAAGCCATTCTCTTTTCAGGAGTTGCTCGCCCGTCTGCACACCCTGTTGCGGCGCTCCAAAGACGTGCTGGACACTCTTACCGTGGCTGACCTGGAACTTGACCGTATGCATCGCACGGTAACACGCGCGGGAAAGCCAATCAGCCTTACGCAGCGGGAATATGCTTTACTGGAATACCTGATGCGGAACGCCGGACGCACCGTTACCCGAACCATGGTGGTGGAGCACGTGTGGAACCTGGGCTTTGACGGCCTGACCAACGTGGTGGACGTTTATATCAGCTATTTGCGAGCCAAGATTGATCATGGCTTTGCCAAGCCATTGATTCATACCAAACGCGGCATTGGCTTCATGATCTCTGCGGTGAACGAAAAGGACAACTAAGCCGTATTTTGTTAACACAAGATTCCTTGCATCTTCAACGCAGCGGCGTCGCTGCGCTCACGTTCTTTCCATCCAGCAGGAATGTAACTGCCCCCAGCATGTCAGTGCGGTAGGTCTGAATATGATTTTCCTGCAATCGCTGCAGCACCACTTGCCGTGGATGGCCGAATGCATTGTGATACCCGTCTGAGATCACGGCAAAGCGCGGCCGCACAGCCGCCAGCAGTTCTGGAGTTGTAGAGGTGGCGCTGCCGTGATGCGCGATTTTCAAAAGATCAGCACGCGGAGACTCAGTGGCAACAAACTTTTCCATCTTCTTTTCCAGATCGCCGGCCAGAAGCACGCTGGTCTGACCGTAGCTGATCAGCAACGCCAATGAATCGTCATTTTTGGGTTCGGCTTTAGGCTGCCAGTCTGATGGCGGCGAGAGAACCCGAACCTTGCTTCCACCCCAATCCAGCATGTCGCCTGCCGTGTGCCGGCGAACCGTGACGTGGTTCATTGCGGCGGCCTGGTAGAGCTGCGTCAGAGCAGGAGTTTCTGGATTCACTCCTACCCAAAGCTCGGCAGGATGAAAGTCTTCCAGGACTCGCGCCATCCCGCCAATGTGATCGCTGTGCGCGTGGGTCAAAACGGCAACGTCCAAATGCTCCAGCCCGCGCGACCACAAGTATGGCGCGACGACGTCTTCGCCAAAATCAAATTCGCTATGGACCGGGCCACTGCTGCCGCCGGCGTCAATCAGCATGGTTCGGCCTTCGGGAGAAACGACCAAAAGAGAATCACCCTGGCCGACGTCGATTGCCGTGATCTCCAGCTTATGCGGTTCTAAACGAGGAGGTGGAGAATAAAACGCGGCAAACATCGCCGAAGCAAACAGCGCGCTAATGCCGGCAAGAGCTATTGCTCGTCGTTGGCGGATGGAGATCAATGCAGCCAGAACTCCCAGAGTTGCAAGGATGGCCGTTAGTGGTCCTGCATTCGGTATACGCCACTGGGAAACATGCAAGTGTGACAGCCAGTTCACGCACAACAGAGTCCAGTGCAGTGAAGCGGCTGCAAGCGTAGCCAGCCAGCGCGCTAACGGCACTGACACATAGCTCAAAGCAATGGCGGCTGCACCTGCGTTGAGCATGATTCCGGCAAGCGGCAGCACAAGAATGTTGGCTGGCAATCCAATGATGGCAGCGCGATGAAAGTAACTCCGCATTGGCAATACCAGCACTGCTTGAGTAATGGCGGAGACCAAGATCAACTCGCAAAACGCCAGAACACCTGAGATCACACACTTGACCAGGAACTGCGCTGGCTTTGTGCCGATGAATCGCGCCAGCCGGCCGGCTATCAGTCGCAAATCCAGACGGAACTGCGCCAGCTTCGGTTGCAGGCTTAGCTCGAACGCCATGGAATCAAGCTGGCGCAACGCATTGCGATAAGGCATAAGCGTCCGCTGCAAAATGGGCAGGCTGATTCCCGTAATGGCCAGCAAAGCGAGGAACGTCAGTTGAAAGCCTGCATCAAAGAGTGCAGAGGGTGAGAGCGCCAGCACTATCAGCGCGGCAAACCCAGTGGCATTCAGAGCGCCGCGGTCGCGATAGAGCAGCCGCGCAATCAGAAAAAGTGAGAGCATCAGCACCGCGCGCTGGATAGGCACACCCATGCCGGCAACATAGGCGTAGAAAGCAGAGAGCGCGATGGTGAGCAATGAAGCTACCCATTCCGGGCAGCGGAGCCGGCGGGCCAGCCAGAAGATGGCCAAAGCCAGCAGCGCTACGTTCATTCCGGAAACCACCAGCAGATGGTAAACACCAGTCTTCTGAAATTCCTCGCGCACATTGCGCAAGAGCAGAGAATCGTCGCCGGCGACCATGGCAGCAAAGAGTGCGGCGTCATCATGGTCCCAAAGGCCACGGTTGCGCAGGTGATCCACAATGCTGTGGCGGATCCGGCTGCGCCAAAAACTTAAGCGGCTTCCAGATTGTCCGGGAAGAACTTCTATGTATTCTGCATCTACTGAGGCCAGCACACTCACGCCGATGCCATGAAGGTAACCTGCATAGTCAAATGCGCCCGGATTGCCGAAATTGCGCGGCAGGCGGAGCTTGGCAATCAACCTGACGCGATCACCATAAGCGAGCCGCGGGAACTGCGCCGCGTCAGAATCGGTGCCTTCCTCCTCCATCTCACCGAAGAAGACTGTAGCCCGGATGCCTACAGGCTGAGAAAAGCTGTTCTCACCAAGCTGGATGGATTCGGTTTGCATATCGAAGCGTTCACGCGACTCTCCCCCGGCAAGGAAGACTCCATCATTGGTAACGTGCGCCACAATCTCCACGCGCTCATCAGCTAGAAACTCCGGCGGTGGAACAACGTTGCGCGGAAGAGGCGTAGCAAGGCGGGCAAATGCGCCAGCACAGAGCAAAGCCAGCATCGCTGACAGCCACGCCAGCCGCCCAGATTTGATTGCTGAGGCGATGATCGCGCAAAGGGCCAGCAGCACTCCAGCGCACCCCCACAAAATCGGTGAGCGCTGCTCATGGCCGCTCAGCCAGATGCCACAGGCGAACGCAGCCGCGGCCAGCGCCAGCGGAGCACGAGGTTGGACGCGCACTTGCGAGGTCATTAATTTCGCGAAAGAGCATACATTCTCAGGACGAGATTCAGCAAAACATTCTAAAAATTTTGGTGACTTTTTAGCCAACTCCAACTGCAACCGAAGACCAGTAAGCGGTTTCAGCATTGTCAAAAAGGCCACAGAAGACCATCCCTGGGCGTGCAGCCAATGGCAGATACTTCTCATAAGCCGGCCTTGGATAGCGTAAAATCATCTATTTAAGTGCCGTTACAACAGCCCTCTAGAGGAGCCACCCCCATGGTTCGCAACGATGTTTTGCAGAAGTTTCCCGATCTTTTTGGCTCTAAGAAAGTAAATGGTCATGAGGTAAAGGTGGAAGAAGCCATCACCACGCTTACCCGTGAGCTTCGTCCTGCGATCACCGCTGCGCTTACCGCTCGCCGCGAACTGCTGGAGTCGCCTGCCCCGGTGCGTGAGAAATACGCCTGGCCCAAGTGGGAAGAGAAGTTTGAAGATCCCATCAGCGGTCAGCCATGGACATTCCGCCAGATTGTGCAGGGACTGATTGATAATTTCCTGGGCCGTGAGAGCCAGTGGCGCTGGCGGCTGAATGATGAAGTGCCTATCCCCAAGGACGCGCATCCGTTAAAAAACGCCGGCCTTGAGTTGACCGGGCCGTGGCATCCGCTGGATATGGCTTTCAACGCCTTGAACAGCCCTGCACCCATGAACATGCCCGATTTTGAAGATGCCGCCCCGCCGCACTTTCTGCCGGATGGAACGCCAACCAACCAGCCAATAGGAATTTTTGCGGCCCTGCAAAATGCAAAAGAGATTTTTAGCGGCGGCTGGAACGGCAAACCGTATGAAGTGGTCAAGAAGGGCAAGAAGCGCGAATACAGGATTAACAAGCCTCAAGGGCAGTGGCCTACACGATTTGGCCGGCCGCCGGGATTGCACATCAATTATGACCACGTAACTGTCGATGGCAAGCCAGCCCCGGCGACAATCGTAATCAGCACGCTGTGGACCTTTAACAATTTTGACGCGCTCCGGAGCGCCGGCAGCGGCGTTTACTTCTATATCCCCAAGCTGCAAACGCCGAAAGAGGCGTTGATCGTGGAAAAGATTCTTGCACGCCTGGAGGGCATGATCGGCGTGCCTGCCGGGACCATCAAAATCAAGATGCTCTACGAAGAAGGCAATGCCGGCCGCAGCCTGCCTGCCATTGCGTGGACGTTGCGCCGGCGGCTCTTGGGTACCAACGTTGGCCGCTGGGATTATTTAGGCAGCTTGATTGAAATGTGGAAGGACGATCCAAAGGGCGTCTACCCTGACCCGCAATCCATTGGCATGGCGTCACCCAACATGATCGCCTACCAGCGCTATAACGCTCTGATGATGCTGATGGCGGGCATGAAGAATGGCGAATTAGAAAATGCGGCGCCTATTGGCGGCATGGCAGCGGTAATGATCTACCAACCCAGCGATGTTTATGGGCGGTCCAAATACAATCCGCTGGCGTTGCGCGCCATGGTGATCGACAAGTTGCGTGAGCGCCTGCTGGGCCTGATCTTTGTGCCTGAAGGACCTTTACACACTGGGCAGCAGCCAACTCTGGATGACATCCTGGCGAAACGCGTGAAAGGCCACCTTTACGATTGTTACCGGCAAAGCTGGGTGGCAAGCCCTGAGCCGGATTACGTAGCTGCCGGGAACACGCCTCTGCGCGCGCAGGTGGAGCAGCTACAGGCCATTCTGGATGCACCAAAAGATACGGTGAAAGTGAAAGAACAGTCTGTCCCCAAGCCAGCAAGCGGCTTGAGCGATGCTGAGCGCAACGTGCTGGAGTCGCGAGGCCTGCTTAATTCGCAAGGCAAGGTTACGCCGCAGGTCATTACCAGGGAGTCTTTAGGCACGCCGGAAAAGCTCCTCTCCTCGGAACAATGGGAAGCGATTTATAGCGTGCCCAAGGGTGAAATCACCATTGAGCGCATTCAGCATGCGTTCTACATGGCAGCCAACTATGGCTTCCAGATCCTGAACGGCAATTTTGCCGCAGCTATCGACGACTATGAACTGAAGCTCCGCTTCATGAATGATCTGGCCACCTACCGCATTGACGTTTCCTGGTTGTGGGCACTCCTCCATCATCAAGCAGCAATCACCAAGGACGGTTATCTTAAACGCCCTGCCCTAACGGAAGATGGTGTTGAACCGGCAACTAATACCGATCAGGTAAAAGCGGGAACCCGCTTCACGCGTGGTCTTTTTGACAAACTGTGGAATTACCACAACGAGTGGACTGCGGCATTCTTTGCTGAGCAAGACCGCCGCGGCGATCCCGGCCGTTTTGACCGCAGCAAGGCTGACCTGATTATGGAGATCCTTAAAAAACAACTGCCTTCATCGCGATATATCCAGCACAGCGCTCGCGTTCTGTTTGTTGTGGGCAAAGCCAGCAAACAGGAGAGCGCTCAGTTGCTGGAAGCGATCTTTGATCTGAGCCGCGAGGAAGCAGTAAAACGAGTACAGGCAGGCACCCTAAGCCAGGCGGCTCTGGCAGCACACGACTATGTGTTCGATATTTTCCCTGATGCAAAGGCTACCGCAAAGCCTTCACAGGGCACTGCGGCGGATTAGCGTAAGTTGAACAGATTTCTGCTTACTGGTACGTCTATATAAAGAGTCTTCTTTATATATAAATACAGTAGTAGAAGTCGATGCCTGTGTATGACGTGGAAAACGCTGGCCAAATTAGTAAATGCACTATGTTCGTTATGGTAAGAGCGGTGAAAATCGAGGCATTGGATCCGTTGATGGAGTGAAAAAACAGGTGGGCTGCTACGCTGTCGACCGAGATTTCCAATAAATCCACAGGCAGAAATGCTGCGGCATTTTAATGCCGTGGAAATCAAGGTTGTCGTTGCCAAAACGGTAACAAAGGTAATCAGTTACGCTCGACATAGGTTTTGCTTCTCTGGCCACATGCGTTGTTGGAAAACGAGACAACAGCAAAGCTACAATCTAGTCGTGTACAGGCGCCTTACTCGTGATATTAGCCCGCGAGACGTTCGCCGTAGCTCAATCCTCCTGCGGTGAAAATTGCTGACTCATTCCATCCCGTTCTCGCCAGATCATGCATCGGACTTCTTTGGCCAGTTCCCAGCCACGCCGGCAGTTTTCCTGCTCCGTGGTTCAGATGACGAGGCTGAGCCGTACGTCAGCAAGACTGCCAACCTCAGGAAACGGCTGCAACGGCTTCTCGCTCCTCCGGAATCGCAGTCAAAACGACTGAACCTGCGTGAGCGCATCTCGGTTATTAAATATTCGCTTGCCGGCTCTGATTTTGAGTCAACAGTGCTGCTCTACCGGCTCTTGCGAAAACAATTTCCACAGAGTTATCAGAAACGCCTGCGCTTGCGGCCTGCGGCTCTGGTTCGCTTCAACCTGGAGAACCAATATCCTCGCGCTTACGTCACCACGCGAATCAGGCGGCTGACTGGTCAATCCCTCTACTACGGCCCGTTTCGATCACGAGCCGTAGCAGAGAAATTCCTGAATGACTCACTCGATCTTTTTAAAATGCGCCGCTGCACCTTTGAGTTGAATCCTGATCCGGGTTTTCCCGGCTGTGTCTATTCAGAGATGAAGATGTGCCTGGCGCCGTGCTTCAAAGGCTGCACGGATGAAGCCTATGCAGCAGAAGTGGCGCGCGTGCAGGAATATTTTGATAGCGGCGGCCAATCATTCATCGGCGAGATGGAAGCTGAGCGGGAACGTCTCTCCGCCGCGCTTGATTTTGAGGCCGCAGCGGCGCAGCATGTCAAAATCGGCAAGGTAAAAAGCATTCTTGCCGCCTGTGACGAGGTCTGCGGCCGGTTGGATCGCCTGGATGCAGTGATAGTGCAGCCATCGGCGGAGGAGAAATCAGTCGCTCTGTTCCGCTTTCACCACGGCGAACTGGCTGGCCCAGTCCAATTCATGGTTGAGATCGAAGATGAAAGCCATCCAATGGAAGTGCGCGTGCGCGATGCACTGGAACAATTGGCACCCTCGGGCAAGTCTTCAGCGCAGCGCTTCAGCGAAGAGTTGGCCATTCTTAAGCGCTGGTATTATCGGAGCCACAAAGTGGGAGAAGCCTTCTTTGCCAACGATCAAGGCGAGCTGCCCATGCGCAGGATTGTGCGCGGAGTAAGTAGAGTATTGCGCGGGGACAAGGAACCCTCTGCCGAAGCAACCGGTGCGCAGGAACAGGTTCCTCCGGTTCCATAATCAAAATTGGCGGCTGTTAGTCGGTGGCAGAAGCGCCATGGGCTTCCGCCTTTTCTTGCAGCTCCATATAAAGCACTGAAAACGCAATGAACAAAGGTGTTTCCACAACCGCTGCGATGAAGATATAAACGCTCCACTCCACCCAGGAAAACCCGCTCGGATTGAGAGTCCAATGTTGCCAAAGCCAAGTCAGGCCCTGATCGGCAACCCAGTAGATTGCATAACCAATGGCCGCGGACTTCACCAGAAACACCATGAAGAAAACTTCCCAACCCGCGGTCTTCTTCAGGGATTTCTTCATCGCGCTGCCGGCGGTGCTGTGAGCGTTGTGCATTAACTCCGGTATCGCCAGGCCAAATTTGCAAAGAAGCCCGGCCAGGGCAAGAACCATCAGGCTGATGCCAGAAAACATAGCCCAGTAATTCCGTGGAGCTATGCGGTACATCAGTTCAGCAACGGCAAATCCTGCCAGAGCGAAGCCCAAATAAAACAGCGTTCTGGCAGCCACAGCTACGGCTGCGACTGCTCCCAGCCGTTTACGCGGCATTGTGTAGGCATCTGCTACTGCTTGTGCGTCTTCCGCGCCCCGTGGCATTAACGTTACAGAAACCGCAGCGAAGAAGAAGGCGCTGATACTCCAATAAATTGCGCCTCTGGTCCACTCAAGAGCTGTAACCATAGCCAGCCACTTCCCAGAGAAAGGGGGAAAGAAGCTAGCACGAACCAACTGGCGTATAGCTATCCGTGCAAAATAACTGAAGGCGTAGGCAATAACCGCAGGAACGATGGCAATGCGGAAGTACGTCCAGAATTTCGCCGCATATAGTTCGTAGGTGCGGGTTAGCACCAGTTTCCATGTAGTGGTTTTTGCATTGGGATCCTGAATTCCTATCGCTTGGACCCCGCCTTGCGGGCTGCTCATGCGGAAGCTCCTTTCGCTGCCGATTTACGGTAAATAACTCTTATACCCTCACGCCAATTTTCATCCACGCCCACCAGCATCCACTCGATTGCAGGTGAAAAATAGCGCAAGAGAATGTCCACGACAGGATGCACGCGCAGTGATGGAGCCACCAAAAACAGCAAAGGTGATCGCGGCGAAAGTTGCATTCCGGTGAAATAACCGTGCTGTTGAAATTCCGCTCTGTTGTGGTGCCACAAGACGCGCGCCCAATAATCCAGGCCTTGCAAGGGAAGATGGATATCCTCATCAGCCTTAAGCTCTAAAACGGCAAGCCTGCCCTCGCGGGTGCAGGTGAGCACATCAATCATGGCGCGATCAGAAGCCGAGAACGCAGGTACCTGTGAATAAACGTGAGTTGAGTCCAAGCGCGAATCGACTGCGGCTACGTTCTTGAAAACCAGTGATTCCAGCCAGCGCTCGGGATACATTCGCCACAAGGGATCGTGCCGGTCACCCTCAGCACAGCGTGCGGCCACAACCGTTGAAATAAATTCGGCGAAGGACGGTTCAGTCTCTTCTGTTAGCCGTGTTTCATATCCTGGCGGACCAAAGATGATTTCCTCTTCAACGCGAAACGTCCCGGGCACGTTTATTACCTGCACTCGCGCAATCTCGAATCCATACAAGCGAAACGCAACTTCAGAAGGCGACAAGACGGTTGCTTCCGCTTGCGGGGCAAGTGCAAGCACCCTGGTTATGCTCTGCGCAAAGCGCGAACGCACCAAGGATGCGTCAGGACAGCGCAGCAGACGGGTATAGATGTTGCCCTGGTCAGAGAAGTCAACCAGCGCAAAAGACTCATCCCGCTCATCCAGTTCAAAAAGCTGAAACTTGGCTGCATTTTGGTCTAGATGAGCCAGCCGGATTTGCAGGGTTGCGGAAGTTTTGGCCGGGACATACAGCTTTAGTCCTTCTACAAGGCAGCGTCCGGCTTCGCGCTCACGGCAGGCCTGAAGCCAGAGCAACCCGAAGGTGAGCGCCGCATCGATTGCAGCCTGTGTTTCCTGCGCGTTGACGCCAAGCACGGCAAAGGCGCTGCGTCCCTTGCGAAGCAGGCCTCGCGCATACACCGGTGAGAAGCTTTGCTCTAGATCCATGGTGGTAGTGAGCCGGGATTTATCCAGTTGCCAATTCGGAATCTGGCGGCGCAGTACGCGCTCCAGCAGACGAGCATAGCGATTGCGAATAGCCTTCTGAACAGTTGGCGCCCGGCGATCACGGTTGCGACAAATTTCCAGCTTGACGGGGCGCGCCTGGGCGAAGCGGCGCACGCTCAACGCCAGCAAACCGTTCTTTGTTTCCAGATCAACTACTTCCCGCACCAGGTTGCGCTCTTCTGACCACAGGTGCAGCAGGCATCGACCCTTTTCTGAAGAAATTGAATACTGGGCAGCCGCCAGATCGAAAAGCGTCTGCCCATCTTCTATAACCAGCGCATCACGCGAGGCAGCTAGAAACTCATGGAGCGAGCGTGCAAGTAAATCTGGAGTCATTAGGTCTGGCACTGAACAAATGACTGGCTGCTATTGCTATATTTTGACTGCAAGAACCAAATCACTTTGCCGCCGGCCCACCTGCCGCGACGGCTTTGCTGGCCAGCAGCGTACTCTTGCCGTCTGAGCGAACGATCTGCAGCGCAGTTTCAACCATACCACCCAGTTCAGCTAAATTCGCCGGCAGCAGCACCGTTGTGCTCTCCTTGGCAATGTTGCCAAACTGGTTCACGTAGTCTTTGGCCACCTGAAGCTGCAGCGCCTCCATGCCACCGGGTTTTGACACCATCTCAGCAATGGCCTGAATCGCGTTGGCAGTAGCTTTGGCCACCAACTCAATGGCCTGCGCTTGTCCGGTGGCGCGATTGATGGCGGCCTGCTGTTCGCCTTCAGAACGGTTGATCTCAGCCTGGCGCTGGCCCTCAGCAATGTTGATCTGCTGGGTGCGGTCGCCTTCAGACTTTGCGATCGTGGCGCGACGCTCGCGGTCTGCCGTAATCTGCAGTTCCATGGCGCGGATGATGGCTTGCGGCGGGGTGATGTCGCGTATCTCATAGCGCAGGACCTTTACGCCCCAGGTGATGCCGGCTTCATCCAGCGCCTGCACAATCTCCGCATTGATGGTGGCGCGAGAGCTGAGCACCTGATCCAGGTCCATGGTGCCGATTGCCGAACGAAGAGTAGTTTGGGCCAGTTGGGTGATAGCCAGCGTATAGCTGCTGGAGCCATAGGATGCCAGCTTGGCATCCGTCACCTGATAGTAAAGAATGCCATCAACGGTGACCTGGGTATTGTCTTTGGTGATGCAAACCTGCGGCTGCACTTCCATGGGAATCTCGCGCAGGTTGTGCTTGTAAGCAACGCGATCGACAAACGGCGCAATAATGTTCAGGCCCGCGCCCAACGTGGCGTGATAGCGGCCCAGGCGTTCCACGATCCACGCGCTCTGCTGGGGGACAATCTTCAGCGATTTAAGAACAATCAACATGGCCGCAAAAACTGCGACCACACCAACGAGCAGGCCAAAGGACTCAAACATTTTGCTTCTCCGATTAGGGATTGGTGAGTTTCAGGGTGTTGCCTTCAAGTTCCTGGATCTTCAAGCGCTCGCCCGGCGCAGGCTCTGGGCCGGCGTATACCGCGTCCCACTCTGTGCCGCGATAGATCACGCGCAAGCGGCCATCGCGTACGGCCAGAACTTTTACCAACTGGCCGTGGTCGGCAGGAAGATGCGGAGTAAGGCTGCGCGCGCGTATCCTGCCCGCTATTGGAACGCCGATGAGGTTTGCGATGATCACCACAAGTAGCTGAATCGCAACGCCCCAATGAAAAACCAGGGTCACAATGGTAGCTAACGCGCAGGCGATGGACACAATGAGCAGATAAAAAGTGCGGTGGGTAAGCTCAACGATAAGTGCGATTAAGGCGATCAGCGCCCAGAGCGCCGCCTGGAAATCAATGCTCATAGCTCTTAAAGTCTCTGTATTTTGACTTGAATGGCGCGCAAATCATATCCCGAGTTGCGGGATAGTTCAAATAGTTCCTGAACCTAGAATGGCTAGTACTCCACCTTATCCGGTTTGGCCTGCCACGCCTGAAAGGGGGCTAACGCCTGTGCGTGGTTGAGTTGTGAAATGGGGAGTCGTTGTTTCTGATAGGGCATGCAAATCTGCTCGCGGATAAAGGAATCGTCAAATCCCACGTCAGCGGCGGCCTTGCCCGGAGCGGCAAAGAAGACTTGTGCCGGCCGTGCCCAATAGATTGCCCCAAGGCACATGGGGCAGGGCTCGCAACTGCAGTAGATCTCACAGCCGGAAAGCTCAAAGGTCTTTAATATCTGGCACGCCTTGCGGATGGCCACAATTTCTGCGTGGGCGGTGGGATCGTGGCTAGCAGTGACCTGGTTAGTGCCTGCGGCGATAATCTGTCCATCTTTTACTACCAGAGCGCCGAATGGGCCGCCCTGGCCGCTCTGCACATTTTCAATAGCCAGTTGAATGGTTTTAAGAATGAATTCATTTTGGTCCATGTTGTCACCCGTAAGGATAAAAGACAAAGAACAGGAGCGAGAACGCCGTCAGCACGTACAATGCCGGCTTGACCTGCCTGACCTTGCCCGCAACCAGCTTGCACAAAGGATACAGAACAAATCCCGCGCAGATTCCTACCGCAATATTGAAGGTAAAGCACATCAGCGTAACCACAGCAAATGCAGGAATGGATTCAGAGTAATCGGCAAAGTTGATTTTTGTGATCGGCTCCAGCATGAACAAACCGACGATCATCAATGCCGGACCGTAGGCTTGGGCGGGGATAACCGCGACGAACGGAGCAAAGAACAGAGTCAGCGCAAAGCAGGCGGCGGTTACAAGAGCAGTGAGGCCGGTGCGTCCGCCAGACTCGATTCCCGTGGCCGATTCAACATACGCGCCTGCGGTGGTGGTGCCGGCAGCAGGAGCAAGGCAGGTCGCCAGCGCATCCACCAGCATAGGCCGCTCAATTTGGGGAAGATTGCCGTTCTCATCCAGAAATCCAGCACGCGCGGAAAGGCCGATGAGAGTTCCCATGGTGTCAACAAAAGCCATGATGAAGATAGTGAGCACAATGGGGAAGGCGCTCCAGGTCAACGCGCCATGAAAATCGAGCTTTAAGAAAATCCCGCCCAGGCTTGGCGGAAAGCTCAACAGATGGCTCGGCGGCGGCGTTACTTTGAAGATAAAACCAATGATCGCGGTTGCAAGAATTCCCAGCAGGATCGCACCACCAACTTTGCGGATAACCAGGATGGAAATCAAGAGGAAGCCTGCAATCGCCAAAAGCACAAGAGCGGTATTTAGATGGCCTGCGCGCACCGGTGCTCCGGGCGATCCGAGAACCACAATGCCCGTCTGGTTCAAGCCGATGAAGGTCAAGAACAGACCTATACCCACGGCAAAGCTGTATCGCAGCGAGAGGGGAACAGCATCAACCATCCATTGACGCAGCCGCAGCAAGGTGAGCAGGACGAATATCGCACCGGCAATAAAGATTGCTGCCAGCGCTGTCTGCCATTTGTAGCCAAGCTGCCCGCAAACCGTGAAAGCGATGAACGCGTTTTCTCCCATATACGGAGCGATGGCAAACGGACGGTTGGCGTAGAGTCCCATGAGCGTGCAGCCAAAGACGGCTGCCACAACGGTGGCGACAAAACTTGGTCCAACTGGAATGCCCGCGTTGCTGAGAATGGCTGGGTTGACCACCACTATGTATGACATGGTGGTGAACGTGGTTAAGCCGGCGATCAACTCGCGAGAAAACGTAGTGCCATATTTTTCAAACTGAAAGAACCGCTCAAGCGTGTTCATTCTGAATGCGGCCTCGGTTTCAGGCTCCGGTCAAGATAGGCCAAATAGCCGCAGAGCAGGCGATAGGTGTCGTAATAATTGTTGGGGCGAAATTGGGTGGTGGTCCCATCCACGTTTTGCCGTGTAAGCGAGTGGATGGTGATCTGCGGAATATGGCGCGCGGCGAAGGGATCAGAATCAGTATTGCCCGCAGTAGCTATGTCAATCTGGCTGGCAGGCAACTTCAAGGCGTACACCATTACGATGAGATCATGAACCAGGTCTTTATCAGAATGCGCCGTCCAAACCTTGGTGGGAGAAAGGCCCAGAGCGTCAAGATTCACCATGGCGTCAGCATGGCCAAGCTGGGCCTGGGTCAAATGCCGGGCAAAGAATTCTGCCCCGGCCGGATTATTGTCGTGGTCGGCAAAGGCCACAAAAACAAAACTGTGGCTGCGCTTTCTCTCCCGCAGGCTTTGGTAGAGGGCCGGCAGGAGGGCGGCTCCGCTCCAGTTGTCCAGCGGTCTCTGGGGAGAATTGCGGTCATAATGCGCGCCAACGATCACCATATCGCCTTTGCCTGAGCCCAATCGGCAAATAATGTTTGGTGTTTCCTCACCTTCAATCTTCTGTTCAGTAAGATCAGCGCCGCCGCAACCCGCAAGAGAAAACATTTCCTTGAGTTGCGCCGCCCGCTCTTCATTGGTTTCAGGAACGTTCTTCATGCGCTGCAGGATGGTGGATTTCTCCGCAGCGTTGAACTGCACCTTCTGCGCCAGAATCGCTCCGCAGAAAACAAGGCTGATGATTGCGACTGCCAGACCCGGCCCACGCATGGTCAGGTTATCTTACACGGGCGAGAAGCCGGTTTCGACCACAAAGCACCACGACGGGCACTCTCAGGCGGCCTTGAATGACAACCGGTTTTCAGCTTTCTCAATATAGGCCCAGGGCACATTGGGGTCATGGGTAAACATGGTGAGCCATTGCTCTGGAATCGCGCGAGCATAGTACCGTTTGCGATTTTCCAGCACTTCCAGCGGAAAAAGGTCGTAGGACATGGCCCAGACAGGATCGAGATGCCAGGTGGTGGGAATCAGGTCAGAAATGTAGCACGCAGTTTTTCGGCCGCTGCGGACAAAGACGGCCCACATATTACGCGTGTGGCCAGGCCAGACCTCAACCGAAATTCCCGGAAGGATTTCCGCGTTGCCATCGATGAGTTGCATCTGCCCGGATTGAATCAACGGATCATAGTTGGGGCTGAGGTAGCTTACGCGATCGCGCTCGGTCTGCAATTTGCCGTGTTCCCATTCTCCTTTTGGCGCGTAGTATTTAGCATTTGGAAACGTGGCTACAGCTGCGCCGTCCTTGTAAACGGTGTTCCAGCCGCAGTGGTCAAAGTGCAGATGCGAGTTGATGACGATATCGATCTGCTCCGGCGTTGTGCCGGTGGCGCGCAGGTTATCGAGAAGTTTTTCCTGCGCCTGAAAGATCTTCTTTCTTTTCTCCTCAAGCTTGTTGCCGATTCCGGTTTCAATGAGGATGTTTTGCCTGCCGGTACGCACCAGGACGGAATTGCAGCTTACGGCGATCCGGTTGAGCTCATCTGCCTTGACCTTCTTTTCCCACATCACTTTGGGAATGATGCCGAAGAAAGCGCCGCCATCAGCAACGTATGAACCGTCAGAGATGGCGGTCAACTGGAAATCGCCAAGAGAGATGGTCTGGCTTTGCAAATGTTTCTACTCCGTGCCCAGCAGCTCATGCTGGAAAAATGATTGGATGCGCGTAAACAGATGGACACGAGTCCCCGGTCCGGAAATGCTATGCGTCTTGCGTGGGTAAATCATCAGGTCAAACTGTTTTCCAGCATTGATGAGCGCATAGGCCATCTGCATGGTGTTTTGCATATGCACGTTGTCGTCGCTGGTCCCATGGACCTCAAGTAAATGGCCCTTCAGGTTCGCGGCGTACGTGAGCGGCGAACCCTTCTTGTACGCTCCATCAAACTGCGGGATCAGGCCGCCGTAGCGCTCGGTGTAAATTGAGTCATAATCTCTCCAGTCCGTAACGGGGGCCACGGCAATGCCTGCCTTAAAACGGTCTGAGTGCGTCATGGCCATGAGCGTCATATAGCCGCCATAACTCCAGCCCCACCAGCCCATGCGTGAACCATCCAGCTGCGGGAATTTGGCCAGCGCCTGGTCGATGGAATCAAGCTGGTCTTTGATTTCCACTTCGCCGAAGTTGTGCATCAGCGCGGCGGCAAACTTTTTTCCTCGCGCACCCATGCCGCGATTATCAACCTGAAGCACGGCAATGCCATCGCGCAACAGGATTTCATTAAAGAGGAAGTTGGCGCCACCCCACTCGTCGCGCACGGTCTGGCCATGCGGCCCGCCATAAGGATTATTGAGCAGCGGAATTTTTTTGCCGGCGCTGTCCGGGGGCAGATAGATGATGCCATGCAGCACCGTGCCGTCTTCCGCTTTGAAGTCGACAAACTGCGGCGGCACAAGCTTGTAAGGATCGACGCTCCTGGATTGCCAGAACGTATTGCAGCTTCCGCCCACGGTGCAGAAAGAGAGCTGCGGAGGCGTCATGATCGCCGAATAGTGATCGACATAGTATTTGCTGTTGGGAGCAAGCGTAGCCTGGTGCGTCCCGCCTTTGGCCAGCACCTGGAAATCGCTTCCATCCAGCTTCACGCTGCAAAGCACGCGCTGGCGAGCGTCACCGGCATTCGTGGTCACGTAAACCGTTCCGGTGGCGTCATCAACGCCATTCGTGTCAAACACCTCAAAGTCGCCCTTGGTGATCTGGTTCACCAGCCTGGCATCCGCCGCCAGCGGGTTCGCTTTATCGAATGAGTACAGATAAAGATGCGTGTGGCCATCGCGCCAGGAAGGCCAGATAAACTTGTCAGCAGACTTCAGGATCTGAAAATTATCGTCAGTCTCTATCCAGGTATCACTCTTTTCACTCATCACGCGGCGCGACTTGCCGCTGGCTGCGTCAACAAAATAGAGGTCCAGCTGGTTCTGAGCGCGATTGAGCACCGTGGCCCATATCACGCCGTCACGCACCCAGCCAAAGCGGGGAATGTACATATCTTTTTCATCGGTCAGATGGATCCACTTGATCGAGCCGCCACCGGCATTGACCACGCCGAGCCTGACCTCAGGATTGGGATCGCCAACTTTGGGATATTTTTCCTGATAGACCGTCGGGTGCTGCGGAATATAGTCAGTGATGGGATAGGTTGGGACCTTCGTCTCATTCATCTGCATGAAGACGATCTTGCTTGAATGGGGCGACCAGAAATAATTGCTGCGGACTTCAAGCTCTTCGGAATAAACCCAGTCCACTTCGCCATTGAGCAGATTTTCGTCCGTGTCATTGGTAAGCGCTTTTTCACCGCCGCCGCTCACAGGCTTCACCACCAGGTTGTGCTTGCGCACATAGGAAAGCTGCTTGCCGTCAGCGGAAAACCTGGGGTCGACTGCGGATTCACCCTGCCCGCTCAAAGGCACATACTTTCCGGTGGAGAGCGTGTAATACCAGAGCTGGCCGTTCGCGTCGAAAAGAATGTGCTCGGAATCAGGCGCCCAGTGGTAGCCGGCCACGTGATAGCGGGCGCGGTTGTCCTTCTCGCGATCGTCCTTGGAGCCGGTGACCGGCGGCTTCATAGCGGCGATCTTCTCTGAGGCCACCAGCACCGCCGGCTTGCCTGAGGTTACGTCAATGTAATAAAGGTCGGCCTTCTCGCCCTGCTCCTGATGGAGGAAATAGGAGACCTTTTTGCCGTCAGGACTCCACTGGATCGTATCCGGTGCGCGGCCGGTGAGGCCGTTGGGAGCATAAATGGATTGAATGGTGAGCTCTTGCGCAGCAGCTACGGTATAAACAAACGCGATGAGTACAACAGAGAGAAAGAACCTCTTCACAGGCGGTCTCCAAGGGGTAAGGTGAAACGAGAAAGTTTACAACAGTGAAGATTTTTTCGTGGTATTCTTTTGCGATTTTATCCCATTGAGGTCGTGCAAGTATGCTGGGTGGAAAGCCTTCGAAAGAGCGCCTAGTCAGGGTAAAGCAATCTTTTCGGCAATATCTCCGCACGCCTGGTCTCGTGCTCTGCATCTCAACGCTGTTGCTGGTTGTGCTGCGCTTGATGTACGACCGTCACGCGCCTTTCTTTGACTACGGCACATGGCACAAATTCTGGGACGCCTGGGGAGCGGCGGTTGGGGTCTTTTACACGATTCTCCTTGGTGCACTAGTGGTTTTATTTCCTTCCCGCCTGGAAAAAAAACTTGATGACCAGACTGACGAGATTGAGGACAAGCTTAGGACACTCTCAGAAAGAATCCAAAGCCCGTTAAATGATTTCCCTGAGATCTTTGCCAAGGCTACAGAGTTGCTGGAAGATTTGAAGAATGGGCCAAGAACCGTATTCAAGATCATTTCTGCTTCGCCAGTGCTCGGACTGGAGCTGGATGATTCAGAAACAAAAAAGTGGCGGGGTTTGTTGGCTAGCAGGATTGAAGCCGGCTGTGAAACGGAGATTGTCTGTCTTGATCCCCGCAGCCTGCAAGGCCAGCGTTCACCGCTAGGAACTTTTTGCAAGACCCTGGCTGAAACTTATCTGGAGCAGCAGAATCCAACAACCCATGACGCTAAACATACGCAGGCAAAAAGAATGGAGAATTTCAAGCGTCTTTATAACCTTGGCCGGACGCAGATTGAAAGATTTCAAACCAGGTACTCTGGACGAACGAACTTTAAATTAAAATGGAGTGGTGATCCGCCTTTTCAAATCGTCATAGCCCATGATGAACCTGGGATATTCAAATCAATTCTCTATTTCGCCACTACCTCGACTCTGGAGCGAGGGCTTAAAGTCTCCGGTTTTTACACTGAAGATTTCAGAATGGGAGGCTTGTTGGATAGTGTGTTTCAGTATGTTTCAACAGCTGCGGTAGATGCCGCAGATGACCCCAGAACACAGTTGCAGAGAGACAGAGACTTTGAATTGCAGTGCTTTTTTGAGGACAAAACCAGCGACTATGAACTGAAGCTGGAGCTGCCCAATACCAAATCAAAGCTGCAAGGGTTCAAGCTTTTTGTGGAACAGGGTGTCTTTCCACCTGAGATCGCACTGGCAAAGAACGCCTTTTTTGACGCCATTATCAAAGCTGTCCCGCTGGTGTGGAACGGGACGGCGGAGCAAGACCGGATCGGGATTGATGTTGGCACGGGAACGGGCGTGCTGGCGCTGTTTCTGGCCGAATATTGCCCCCTTGTTTGGGCCACAGACATCAGTGACCGGGAGCTCAACAATGCCAAAAAGAACTTTCAGCGATACCGCGAAGCTTTTGGCAATGCCGTAAAATTTAAAGAGATCAAACGGGACCTGCTCGAAGATCTGGGCGAAATTACAAAGCCCAAAGTGCCGCTATTTGTGTTTAACCACCCGTATTATCCCTCACCCAGCAACGTCTTTAATGTAGGCGGGCTCTATGCCGGATTGGGATTGATTGAGCGTTTCTTGGTGCAGGCGAAAGCCTTTGTTGCCGACAGTGGAGGAATCGTCATGCCGTATGCGGAGATAGCCGGGCCGCATGATCCATTGAAGGTTGCCACCGGGCTAGGCTACAAGGCCGATGAACTGAACAGCCATTCTGATCCCAAATATGGCGAGCATAAGGTCTTTCTCTTTCGGTTGAAATATTCCTAGCACAAATTGCCAGCGTGCCGAGAAGCGCGTGTTTGGACAATTTAAGCATCTTACATTTGCCTTCTCAATCGCCGCGACTCCGCCAGCAAGCACATGCTGCGCCTCAGGAAGGCAGACCGCGCTGAGTACATGTACGCAGCGCAAGCAGAGGGTCGTAAAAGACATGACCTGTGCTGATGAACTATTTCGCGAGCGACGGCGAATGAGAGATGAATTAGGATGGCTTCGGACAAGATGAGAGCTCCTGCGACTCACCTTCGGCAAGCCTCAGGCTCGCTCCAGGATTTCGCCTGCCGGCTCAGGTTGCGGTTTGTGTTTTATAGAGCTTGCGACCCTCTGCTGATACAGGTTGGGTCTGGGATTGGGTGACGCCTGGGAGACCCAAGGGTCGTCCAAGCCTCACCCAAGGGTTGATTGAAACAAATGTTTTGTTTGCAACAAAAGTGCAGAAAGGCCGGGTGGGGGTTAATTTTGAAACCGCTCAGGCGGGAAAACAGGTTCTTTGACAAATCGATAAACAGGACTTCTGTGTAGCGGCCGTCGGCGAAGATCAACTCGTGGTTCTTCCTGGAACGGGTGTATGAAGACGGGTTCAGGACCGTGGCTTCGGCCCCGGCTGATCACGATCATCTGGCTGGATGATTCATTGTCCATACGTCCTGAAAGCAAACGCCTGGTTCCATACGTTAGATTAGGTGTCTGACGGAGACGAGTTCACCTTATGCGCGTGATTGCCGGAAAATATAAGAGCCGCCGGCTGGTGGCGCCGCCCGGAGCTGCCACCCGCCCAACCTCTGACCGGCTGCGGGAGACTCTGTTTAACGTGATTGCGCCGGAGGTGCCGGATTCCATGTGGCTGGATCTGTTTGCCGGCAGCGGTGCAATCGGCATAGAGGCGCTTAGCCGCGGCGCTCGCAGCGTTTCCTTTGTGGAGTCTTCCAGTGCGGCAGCCAGGATCATACGCAAGAACTTGCATACCTTAGAAATCGAAGAAGGATTTGAGGTGATTGAGCGCGAAGCGGCGACTGCGTTGCGGATGCTGGATGCACAGGCCGTGACCTACGACTTCTGCTTCCTTGATCCGCCCTATCGCAAGATGGGCGATTATGAGCAGATTCTGGGATTTCTCTCACAATCGCGCCTGCTGGGTTCCGCAAGCCAGGTGATTGCCGAGCACGACAAGCATTTTGATCCGGGAAATGAATTTGGTTCATTGCGGCGGCATCGGGTGCTCAAGCAGGGTGACGCGGTTTTGAGCTTTTATTCTGTCGCTGCGCGCTGAAGCCCCTTTGAGAACCTCGCCTTTAGTCCGGATGCGTCAGTGGCTGACGAGCCGCACTTGAGTGGTCTCCGCCTCAAAGTAATAGTGATCAGGAGGTCGTTGCACGGTTTCGTCTTTTCCAGTGGCGTTAGTATCGTGATAAAACCTGAGGATGCCGGTCACCGCCACGCGTTTCCCGTCCATTTCTGCAGCGGGCTTTCCCCAGTTAAACGACTCCCCATGAACGAGATAGACTACCTGATGATTATCGAGCCCGATACACACGGGTTCCTTGCACCGAAGTGAGAGTTGGCCATGAATGGTGATCTGCTTTCCGATGAGCGCGGGAGTGAGCTCGGATACCTCGTTGGCGGCTACCCTCGGAGTTGCTGGCGACGAGCGCTCACGATTACAACCGCCAATTAGAGCAGCAATAGCGATCGACCAGAAGGCAGCCGCACGAAGCCCCTTGAGTCGGTGGCCTGCCACGATTCTCCTCCACAATGTCATTGCTATGTCCAGTATCGATGCAGATGGATCCTATCAGCAGCGAGCCGGCCCTGCGCGGCGAGCTGCCAGCAACATGAGCAGGAATCAAGCCTGCCGGACCCGACCGGTTGAGGCGGTGTGGAGCGAAGCGACAGCAGAATGATCCCCGCTGTTCATGGCTGTTTTCCACAGCCGCCTTAAAAAAACCCGCATAAAATGCGGCCAAAATGCTTGCAACAACTCTTTGCTGATGTAATATACCGAATGAGAGCAAAGAAAAATGCTCACATTCCGATGAAGTGCTCAAAATTCAAGGAGGAAAGATGGCAGCTGGCATGACCAAAACCCAACTCGTCCGTCACATGGCTGAGAAACTGGAGACGAACAACAAGACCGCGGCAGCGTTCCTGGAACACCTGGCAGAGACCGCGATCAAAGAAACGAAGAAGAACGGCGTGTTCGTGATTCCTGGCCTGGGACGGTTGGTAAAGTCAAACCGGAAAGCCCGCATGGGACGGAATCCCCAAACCGGCGAACCCATCAAAATCGCGGCCAAGACCGTGGTAAAGTTCCGCGTTGCCAAGGCCGTGAAAGACACAATCGCTCCCAAGAAATAACTCTGCTCGGGCAGAAAATATCAACACAGGCCAGCCTCAAAGGGCTGGCCGTTTACTTGTGTCGCTCGGTTCCAAACCGCTTTTAACATTCAGCTTGAATAGGGATTTTGTTGCGCTGTTGTAAGCAGCTTGCCGCGAAGGCGGGCTTGCTGCTTGTGGGCAGAATTTGTTCAAGAGCTAAGCGAGGCTCTCTCTTATTGTCGCTTTCCTGCACGGCTGTCCAGGACCTTGTTCACCAAACGGTCCGCCTCGCGGTTGTACTCACGCAGGACGTGATCAATGGAAAACCGTTCAAGCTTTCGCGTCATGGCTTTGGCGCGCTCGTAAAGTTCCAGCAAGCCTGGGTTCTTCACCCGATACTGGCCTTTCATCTGCTTCACAAGCAGTTCAGAATCACTCAGCACTTTAAGCGAAGGATGCTTTTCCCGCACGGCGTAGTCGAGAGCAGCGAGCAAGCCGGAATATTCAGCAAAATTGTTGGTCTGGATGCCGAGATACTCCGCTATTTCGTCTATGATCTCGCCCTGAGCATTGCGCACCACAACGCCATAGGCCGCAGGGCCGGGATTGCCGCGAGCGCCGCCATCAATATTTACCTTGATGGCAAAGCTGTTGTGAGATGGCGTTGGCTCGTCAAAGAATGACTTTTGTGTCAACGTCCCTCCGCCAACCGGATTGCCAGCCGTTCCGGCAGACCAGCAGCCATGATTTTTTCCTGCGTGCGTTCAATGTCATAAGGGATGCGGTGAAAAGTAATGGAGTTTGCATCCGTGTCATACAGCGCGAATGCCGCGCGAGGGTCGTTATCGCGCGGCTGGCCAATAGAGCCGGGGTTCACCATGTATTTTGTATTCGCCTTCAGATCAAGCTTGATGCTCTGTTTGCCTTTGGCTGATTTGTAAGCGGGCACCAGTGACTTGCCGGGGCCGCTGCCTGCTTCCAGGAGAAAGCATCGTTGCACGTGCGTATGTCCAAAAAAGATGAGCGGCACCGCAGCCTGGGCCAATTGAGTATACGCATCGCTGGCCATCAGAAGATATTCGTCCTCATCGCGAGGCGACCCATGGACCAACTGCACATTTTCCATCGGTGCAAGCGGGCCTTGCGGTAGTTCACGCAAGAACTCCAGATGATCGGCCGCAAGCGTTTGCCGGGTCCAGAGCGCAGCCAATCCGGCGATAGGGTTGAAATCATCCAGATTGCTCAGGCCGGAACAGGCCTTGTCATGATTTCCGCGCACGAAGATGGCGCCAAGTTCGCGCGAGCGCGCTGTCACTTCATTGGGATTGGCTCCGTAACCCACAATATCGCCCAGGTTATAAACCTGGTCATATTCCGGGGCGGCGTCAAGGCAGGCTTCCAGCGCCTCCAGGTTCGCATGAATGTCTGAAATTACGAGTAAGCGCAAGGTTCGGAGTCCTCAACGAGTGTGACAAAAGAGTTTACCAATAGTCGCGTGTTACAGCGCTACCCGCGCCCAATGCCCAGGGGCGATCTCACGCAGAGGGAGCGAAACGCGCTGGCTGGCTGCTTTCTCAACTGTGGCCAGCGGGGCGGAGCGGTCTGTCTTGAGCGTTGGAATAGCGCTGATGAGGCCGCGCGTATAGGCATGCGTGGCAGTATAAAAGATTCCGGCTACCGGACCCATCTCTACGATCTCACCGGCATACATTACAGCAACCCTGTCAGCCACACGGGAAACAACCCCCAGATCATGCGAGATAAAGAGCACGGCGAGCTTGTGGCGTTCGCGCAACTCCGCCAGCAGGTCGAGAATCTGGGCCTGGATGGTGACATCGAGCGCTGTAGTAGGCTCGTCGGCAATCAGAAGTTGCGGGTGATTCACCAGAGCCATGGCAATCATCACGCGCTGGCGCTGCCCGCCGGAAAGCTGGTGTGGATAGTCGCGCGCCCGTTTCTCCGGCTCTGGAATCGCCACTTCACGCAGCGCTTCTATCGTCTGTTGCCAGGCTTCAGTCTTGCTCGCACGATGGTGCGCAAGAATTGCTTCAGCCACCTGATCGCCGACGCGCATTACCGGGTTCAGGGCGGTCATGGGTTCCTGGAAGATCATGCTGATGCGCGCACCGCGAATCCGCCGCATCGCTGCATCCGGCAGTTGCAGCAGGTCTTCCTCAGCAAAAACGATTTTGCCTGTAGTGCTTGCCTGCGGCGGTAGCAGGCGCATGATCGCCAGCGACGTTGCCGATTTGCCCGAGCCTGATTCACCAACCAGTCCCAACGTGCCGGATTCTGGAATGACAAAGCTAACGTCGCGCACAGCCGCGACCTCACCAGTCTGCGTGGCGAAGGTAACATTTAAATGCTCGATTTCCAGGAGCGAGGGCATCTATCAGCATTCTAAAGTATGGTTTTGCGTTTCGGTTGAGATGCGCCGGTCCAGCATCCAATGAAATCTGCCATATATACTTATCTTGAGTGCCTCACAATCCCAAATCCGTCAAGGTAAACGTCACCACCGGAACCGGCTTGGACATTGAGTGGGACGATGGCCACCACACGCACTATGGCTTCCAATGGCTGCGCGATGCCTGCCCCTGTGCGACCTGCAATGAAGAGCGCAACAATAACCATCGCAAGCCCGGAGAGCCACCCAAGGCCCCCAACACTTTGCTGCCGATGTATAAAGAACCTGCCCGCCCAAAAGAAGTGAAGCCGGTGGGCCGTTATGCGATGAGCATCATCTGGAATGACGGTCACTCCAGCGGCATCTATTCCTGGGACTACTTGCGCGAGATGTGCCAGTGTGGAGAGTGCCGCGCCGTGGCCAGATGATTACCCTCCGCCGAAGTATCTGACAAATACATTTTTAAGGTTTCCACAAAACAGACGAACCAATTTGATCGATTCTGGTCTTTCCGGTCAAAGCCATCGCCGACCTTAATTCCGTGCGAAGTATTCCAATCACGCGAGAAACGCCGTTTGCGCCGGCCGCAGCTACGCCGTGTAAATAAGGGCGGCCGATCAAAACCGCCTTCGCGCCCATAGCTAATGCCTTGAGTATGTCAGTGCCACGGCGGATGCCGCCGTCAACCATCAATGGTAGCCGGCCTTGCAATCTCTCTGCGATTCTGGGTAATGCCACGGCGGTTGCAGGCAAAGTATCCAGATTACGGGCCCCATGATTGGAAACCATGACTCCGGAGGCCCCAGTTTCTGCCGCGCGCATGGCATCTTCAGGATTGATGATGCCTTTCAGCCAAACTGGAATTTTGGCTATGGAACACATCCACTCAATTTCTTTCCAGGTGAGCTTGGGATTTGGCACCAGACTAAAAGCATGATCCGGTGCGCGACGGTGGATTTCGGCGCCGATGTTGATGTTTGGCAGATTAAAGCTTTGTGGCATCCGGAAATAAGCTCGTTCTTCCCGGTTACGGATGCCGATTGTTGGAGTATCCACGGTTATCACAATTGCCTTGCATCCAGCAGCCTCAGCGCGTTGAATCAGCGTCTGATTAAAACCCCGGTCCGGGCGTGTATAGAGTTGAAACCATACCGGCTGAGTGGCCGCCTGGCATACGCTCTCCACTGACTCGGTGGCAAAGGTGCTCGTCACCAATGTGACTTTACCCTGGTTGGCTCCTGCAATCACGGCCATCTCGCCCTTGCGATGCCAGAGCCGATTAATGGCAGCCGGAGCAAGAAGGACAGGCAGCTCAAATGTTTGGTCGAGAATTTTGGTTGAGAGATCGATCTCCGAAACGTCTTCCAGGATATTAGGGTTTAAACAAATTCGTGACCACTGCTCTTTGTTAGCCCGCAGCGTAATCTCATCTCCTGCTGCCCCGGATACATAGGCGCGTGCGATGAGCGACATGCGTTTTTCGCCCATCGCCTCCATGTCCGCCAGCGTCAGGACTTTCTGTAGCATCCGCCGCTTAAGCAGGCTGCTGACAGCACCAAAACGCATCTTGTAAATTCCAGGTCGCCTCACGCTCAATCACCTCTTCTGGCACGGCATTTGTTTTGTTGTGCACTATCACGGCGCATACTATTGCGCGCTGTAACCGCCATCCACCGTTTGCGCTGTACCGGTAATCCACGCAGACTCATCGCTGGCCAAAAATACTGCCAGGCCTGCCACATCTTCCGGTTGGCCAAAGCGCCCAGCAGGATGCATTGCCAGCCGCTTCTGCCGCGCACTCTCATCCATATTGAACTTTGCCACCATCTCCGTCTCCACAATCCCCGGGCAAATACAATTCACGCGGATATTTTCCGCCGCGTGGTCCAGCGCCATGGCCCTGGTCATCGCCAGCACCGCGCCTTTTGAGGTCGCGTAGGCTACCCGATTGCGCGCTCCCAGCGTGCTCAGCACCGAGCCGATATTAATGATCGATCCGCCTCCGGCCGCGCGCATCTGCGGCAGCACCGCCCGCGAAAGCAGCCACACGCCGCGAACATTGACAGCAAATGTCTGGTCAAAATCTTCTTCGCTCAGTTGCTCCGCGGTTCCCGGCAGCAGGATCGCGGCGTTGTTTACCAGAATATCGATATGTTTAAATTTCTCCAGCGCAGCCTGCACCAGCTTCTGCACATCGTCTGCCCGGCTCACATCAGCCACCGTCGCCAGGCACTTAGCGCCCGTCTCCGCCGCAGCAAGCTCCAGCTTTTTGCCATCGCGCCCGGCAATCACCACGCTTGCGCCCTCGCGCACAAATGCCTGAGCAACGGCTTTGCCAATGCCGCTTCCGGCGCCGGTGACAATCGCAGTCTTTTTTTCTAGTCGCATGGCGCATTGTAATCCTTTCGGATTTTCCGAGCCTTTCTTTTTGGCACCGGTATTCCTTGAATTGCCGTACCATCACAATCAAATGCCGCAAGCGCCTACAAAAAGTGAAGTAGTTACAGCTTTGCGCCGCCTTCCGCTTTTCACTGACCTCTCGGAGATCGAACTCGGGCTGATGGCAGGCAATGCTCGTCTGCAATCGGTAGCAGCTAATGCGATTATTTTCTCTGAAGGTGACGAGTGCCGGGACCTTCTCATCGTGAAGGAAGGCCAAGTCAGGATTTTTAAGGTTGCAAGCAATGGCCGCCAACAGCTCATCAGCACGGAAAGAGCCGGAGGTTCACTAGCGGAGATTGCTGTGTTTGACGGCGATACCTATCCAGCAACTGCACAAGCCCTTACTGCTACCTCCCTGGTGGCGATTGACGCCACGCACTTTCGTGAAATCTGCATTCAACATCCGCAACTGGCCCTCAAAGTAATGAAAGTTCTGGCCCACCGCCTGCGAAGAATGGCTAGCTTGGTGGAAGATCTGTCTTTTGTGAGCGTTCGCGGACGGCTTGCCGCCCATCTTGTTCGCCTTGCGGAATCAGGGCAACGCACAGTCGATGGCTATGTTTTCGAGTTAACGGAAAACAATGAGGAGCTTGCTACACGTCTGGGTACGGTTCGAGAGCTTGTTTCCCGTAATCTTGGCCGCTTGCACAATGAAGAATTAATCCAGATACGCAAACGGACCGTGACAGTCCACAATCTTGATGACTTGCGGGCGGAGATCTCTCGCAGTCGCTGACAGGCTCTGCTTCAGAAAATTCTTTCCCAGCGTGACAAAAGTCATCGCCCTGGTATTGCGCCAATCGCTAAGCTCAACCAGGAGAAAAGTTATGGCTTATGTAATCGCAGAACCCTGTGTTGGCACCAAAGACACTGCGTGCGTTGACGTTTGCCCCGTGGACGCTATTCATCCAGGGAAATCGGATAGCTCATTCTCGATCGCACCGCAACTTTACATTAACGCTCAAGACTGTATTTGCTGTGCGGCGTGCGTGCCTGTCTGTCCAGTTTCGGCGATCTATGCCGAAGAAGATTTGCCCGAGCAGTGGAAGCGCTATGCTGAATTAAATGCAGCACACTTCAGGGTCGGCGCTAAGCTAACTCTTTTTCCTTCGGATGTCGCCGATCCGCAAAATGCGTGATTCCATCAAAGGCATGTGCTGAAAAGAGGTTGAAAAAACTGACGGCGCGCATCAGGCTGAGTAGGCTGAAATTTCTTATTTGCGGAACATCGTGCCTTTGCGGAACGGTTCGGCTACGAGTTGCCATTCGTCTTCATAGATCACGTAGCCGGGCTTGTCTGTCCTGATTTTCTTCACGTAGATACCGTTACGTTCGAGAATCTGCACCATCTCCCAGATGCGGGAGATGTGCTCGGTAGCGCCGGTCTTAAACCAACAGATGCCGAGCCGAAGCGTGTTGCGCCCGAAAGAAGTTGGTTTTTCCAGGTTCTCGCTGAACCATCCTCGCAGCTTGTTCAGTTCGTCGGCATCTGAGCCCGTAACGTTGCTCCGCTCCAACGCCAGCGCGGCTGCCTGAAAGATGCCCTGCTCGACATGACTGTACTCGTCTTTGCACCCAATGACGAAGCGTACGTATTCGCATTTTTCCAGCGGATCGTGGCGCTCAAGAATGAATCGCTCGTCCTCTGTCTCGATAAAGGCGAGACATCCGGGGATGCATGAGAGAACGGTCCCCATGCCTCGTCCAACGATTTGCTCAAGAGCTTCGATCAGTGGGAATTCCTTCTGGTCGAGCGCAGGATCTTCAGAGATGGCAAAAACGATATTGGGAGAATGCCGTTTCTTCAATTCGACGGCAATGTTATCGACGAAGAGTCTGTTGCTGGGAATAGGCAGACGGTATTTGGGATCGAAATCGGTGAAGTGCGCAAGCTCATGGGTAAACTTATGGCGCAGACGTGGATTGGAGAGGATCTCCCGGTAGCGGTTGCGTTTGCTGCGCTTCACGAATGCCGCGATGAGTGACTGCTCGTTGTGCACGGTAGGAGTGTAGCGCAGATTACCGAGAGAAGATGTCACTTTGAATTGCTGTAAGAATCACCAACAGGATGCAATTTTGCCCATTCCGTTTCCTGCTGGCAGTTTGACCCCATCTTTCCCGCTTCGCTAGACTAAAAGATCATCTGCCATAGCCGAACAAGGCTGTGCCACAAGATTTTATGCCTGAAAATATCCAAGTCACGCTTCCCGACGGAAGCAAGAAAGAAGTTCCCAACGGCACCACGCCGCTGGAGATCGCCCGCTCCATCAGCCCGCGTTTGGCTGACGCCGCGCTGGTGGCAAAAATAAAGCCATCAGCCGCCAGCACTCAGCATTCAGCCCCCACTCAGAATGGTGATTCAGGACAAACTGGGGATGGGAGCAAGACCCCGGCCAGCATGCACGCGCACCAGTCAAAAGATGGCTGGCAGTTTGCCGATCTGAGCAAACCGCTGGAGCAGGATGTTGAGCTGCGCCTGATGACGGATCGCGACCAGGAAGCGCTGGAAGTTTACCGGCACTCTTCCGCGCACGTGCTCGCCACCGCCGTGCTTGAGCTCTTCCCTGAAACCAAGCTCGGCCACGGCCCGCCAACCGATACCGGCTTCTTCTATGATTTTTATCGCCCCACGCCCTTCACGCCGGAAGATCTGGAGAAGATTGAAAAGCGCATGCAGGAGGTGGTGAACCGCGACGAAAAATTCGAACGCGAGTTTCTGCCGCGCGAAGAGGGACTGAATCGCTTCAAGCAGGAAGGCGATTTCATGAAAGTCCACTTCATTGAGCAGTTCACCAAGCCGGGCGAGCCTATCTCCACCTATCGCAACGGCAAATTCGTGGACTTCTGCCGCGGCCCGCACGTGCCCTCCACCGGACGCATCAAGGCTTTCAAACTCACCAGCATCGCCGGCGCCTATTGGCTGGGCGACGAAAAGAACCCGCAGCTCCAGCGCATCTACGGCACCTCTTTCTTCAGCAAGAAGGACCTTGAGCAGCACCTGCACGCCATTGAAGAAGCCAAGAAGCGCGACCATCGCGTGCTCGGGCAGCAGCTTGATCTCTTCAGCATCCAGGAACTCGCCGGCCCGGGACTGATCTTCTGGCATCCCAAGGGCGGCCTTATTCGCAAAGAGATGGAAGACTGGATGCGCAACGAGTACCTCAAGCGTGGCTACTCGCTGGTGTACACGCCGCACGTCTTCCGCGTGAACCTGTGGCAAACCAGCGGGCATGAAGGCTACTACGCACAGAACATGTTCACGCCCATGGAGCTTGATGACGCCGATTACCGCATCAAGCCCATGAACTGTCCCGGCCACATCCTGATCTATAAAAACACGCTCCGTTCTTACCGTGACCTGCCGGTGCGCCTGGGAGAGCTGGGGACCTGCTACCGCTACGAAAGGTCCGGCGTAATGCACGGCTTGCTCCGCGTGCGCGGCTTTACCCAGGACGATGCCCACATCTTCTGCACGCCGGAGCAGATTGAAGATGAGATTGTTGGCTGCATTGATTTCGCGCTTGCGGTTTTGAAGACGTTTGGCTTCAGCGAATTTCAGGTTGAGCTGAGCACCTGGGACCCGAACGACAAGAAAAGCTTTGTCGGCAGTGAAGAGAACTGGAACCTGGCCACCGGCTCGCTGGAAAAGGTGTTGACTGGCCTGAAGATTCCCTACAAGACGATTCCCGGCGAAGCTGCGTTTTACGGCCCTAAGATTGACGTGAAACTCGTGGACGCCATCGGCCGCCTCTGGCAGCTCTCCACTGTGCAGTTTGACTTCAACCTGCCCGCACGCTTCGGCCTGGAATACGTGGCGGAAGATGGCTCGCGCAAACAACCCGTCATGGTGCATCGTGCGCTTTATGGCTCCGTCGAGCGCTTCTTCGGAGTGCTGCTGGAGCACTATGCAGGTGCGTTTCCTGTGTGGCTCTCGCCGGTGCAGGTGGCGATCGTGCCGATTAGTGAGAAGCATGTCGACTACGGCAAGAAAGTCATGCAACAGCTTCAGGAAGCCGGCGTGCGAGTACACCTCGATGATCGCAATGAAAAAATGAATGCCAAAGTCCGCGAGCACGCGCTGCAGAAGGTGCCGTTCGTGCTTGTAGTCGGCGAAAAAGAAGCCGAAGCCGGAACGGTGAACGTGCGCGTTCGCGGCCAGCAACAGCCTGAGGGTACCGTGCCTATTCCGCAATTTGTGGATCGGGTAAAAAAGCTGATTGTAGATAAAGCCGTGAATCTCAACTGATTCACATCAAGACAATGATCAAATCAGGAAGAGGCTAATGGCACAGGTATCTCTCGTCCCCAGTATGAAGCGTTCGTTCCAGGGTTTTTCCCCCGACGCCCTCACTTTCCTGCGCGCACTCAAACGCAATAACCGCCGTGAATGGTTCCAGCCGCGCAAAGAGAAGTTTGAAATGCTGATCAAGGCTCCTATGCTTGAGTTGATCGAATGCCTGAACCAGCAATTCGTGGACGTTGCTCCGCAGTACATTACGCCGCCGCAAAAGGCCGTTTACCGCATTTATCGCGATACGCGTTTTTCCAAGGACAAAACGCCTTATAAGACCCACGTCTCTGCCATCTTTCCCCGCAGCAACGCCGTGAAGCGTGAAGGCGCGGTCTTTTATTTCCATTTCACAGAGAAAGAGCTGCTGATCTTTGGCGGCGTGTGGGCGCCGGAACGCGATGAGTTGCTGGCTTACCGCACTCTATTGGCTGAGCACCATGAAGAATTTCGTCAGATCCTGACGCAGAGAGAACTCAAACGTGTCGTCGGAAGCCTGCAGGGGGAGCAGATGAGCCGTGTTCCCAAAGGCTTCCCTGTGGATCACCCCGCGGAATCTTTGTTGCGGCATCGGCAGTGGTATCTGGAAAGCACGGTGGATGCGAAGCTGATCACCTCGCCCAAAGTAGTGCCGGAGATCGCGAGACGATTCGCCGCCATGGCGCCGATGGTTGAGTTTCTGAACCGGCCATTTGCGCACAAAGAGAAGCGCAAAAAGATGCTCTTTGCGGCGTTCTGAAAATTACTTGGCCGCAAACGTTAGCAGTCAATGCTCTTAACTATTGAAAGAACTCTTGCATGGTTGGCGCTGAAGCTGAGTTACCTGGATGGTTTGTTACCTGCAGCAGGTCCAGGATCACCCGCAGTGTGCTCTCATGCTGGAAAAATGTGGTGGACTTAAAACTTGTCTTCACGTGCGAGCCTACCATCACCAGCGGCACCTGCCCGCCGCCGTTTCTTATGTCCAGGGCAAACGCCTCATCGAACGTAATGATAAAGACGCTGTTCGCCAATGCCGGAGAAGTGGTCAGTGGATCAATATTGTTTTTGAGCCATGTATCGGCAGCCGCCAGCTTTTGATCGTCAGTGCACAACGAACCGCCGCCGGGACAATCGTGCGCATCGTCTTCCGCATTGGGTGCAATGAAAGCAAAGTTCGGCAACGTTCCGGCGCTCGCATCGGCAGCAAGCTGCGTAAAAGGAACCACGTTGGCGGTTTCCGCGCTTGAGCTCAGTACATCTGTCATATACACAAATGGATCGTGGTGCTTCAGATATGGATAAACATCTCCGCCTGTGTAACCTGCTGAAGGCAGGCTCTCCATGTAGGCCTTCCATGTCTTTCCCGCGGCCGTGAAGGCGCGTGGAATGTTGTCTGCGCTTACAGTGCCGGCAAAAGCGTCGTCGTTGGTCTGAATCGCGCCGGTGGTGAACATGAAATAGTTACCGATGGACGGATGCGTATCGGCAAAATAGTTTGTTGCCAAAGCATGTTGCGTAGCCAGCGAATTCAGGTACGGCATGGATGAGTTGCCAATCACCTGGGCAAAGCCGTGGTTTTCAAGAACGACCAGAAATACATGGTCAGCCGCTGGGATAGTTCCGGGCGGCAACGGCGAAGGCGTGGGAGTAGGGCCAGCCATGTGGGTTGCACCTACTCCACCACAACCCAGCAAAGCCAGAAATATCAGCAACAGCGCGCAGTATGCGGTTTTTAAGCCCATTCAGGCAATACCTCTCCATTGGGCAAATTAGATGCAGGGGAGCTGCTGAGCGTAGTCTCATCCTGCGAATTTCCCGCCAATCCCGCTCTGATTGATAACCATAGAAGACAGCTAACGCGAGACTATAATTCAAGATCGGAGTAAGCGGCTTAAGCTACGTCCTGAAGCGCCGCATCATCGTCCATCAATTCACCCGAACGAGCATCCTCTCGGCTTCCTTCAGCACGGGCCAGCGCATAAGCAGAGAGCGCCATATTCACATCGCGGACGGCAACGTCATAATCTCCGTTTAACACCAGATCGCCCGCAATGCACAGCAGCCACGCGGATGCCGTATAACTGGCAAGCCTGGTCTTCCTGGTAAGTATGCCCAGCCCCACCAGCATCTCAATCACGCCAACACCTCGCATAAAGGTCTTGCCGCTGACCGGCAACTTCTGTTCAAACTGGGGAGTAAGATATTTTTCCCAGTCAGTCAGCAGATTGGTAAATTTATCCAGCCCGGCCAAAAATGTGCTGCTGCCCAGGCCAATTCTCAGCAGCCAGTAAGCGTCATCCAAGTGTCCTTTGCGGTGCATTGGTCTCCCCCTGATAAAAGAAAGGGATGCGGCGCGCAGGAAAGGCGTTGACTGAGCGGTAATGATTCACACCTGAGTCAACCCGCCATAAAGGGTTGCCATCCAAAATGTCAGGGTACCTTAATTCGTAGTAAACAACGCTTTTTTCAGGAAAAACAAACCATGTGGACCGTATTGGTGTTATTTGTTCTCTGGATTCTTAGCATGTACTTTTACCTGCCCTTGCCGGTGGTGGTGGCCCTGTTTGCGGCGCTGGCCTCTGGAATGGCAGTAACCATCTGGTTTGCCTTGTCTAACCGCAATCGTCGCCTGAGGAGTGTTGGCGAGCAGGATACGAAACTCTAATTCTGCCGACAAATCGAACTCAAATGGCAGTAGACTTTGCTCATGATGTTTCTGGGTAAAGTCCTGCTTTTTGCAGCGTGCGTTGCTGCCACACAAACTCCGCAAACTGCCAACCAGGCGCCGGCAGCCGATGCTTCACCCCTGAGCCAGGCGCAATTGGCTGCGCTGATAAAACAGCAGTTTGGCGATACGTTTACCATCCCAGCAAAATTTGCCAAGACAGTGATGACGGCAGATTTTGACGGCGATGGCGTTGAAGACCTGGCCGTTGTGGCCAACAGCAAAGATCCACTGCCTGATTCTTACAACTTCAAGTATGAAGTGGCTGATCCATACAACGCCTATTTTGGCATGAGCAATCCGCGGCTCTCCACTTCGTTCAGCTCCGATCCGGAACATGCTTTCCACGTGCTGGTGATTTTTGGCAGCGGCAAAGATGGCTGGCGCGCGGCCACTCCTAAAGCCAAATATGTCCTGATTAATGTCCCGTTCGATACGGTAGAACTTGGGCGCATGCTCATCAGCAAAAAAAAGCCTCCCATCTTTGTGATCAAGGCGCTTGAGGCCCGGGTGATGGATGCCGCCATCTTCTGGGACGCAAAGAAAAAACGCTGGCGCTGGGAACCCGGCGATACTATTCAGTAATTATGGCGATCAGTGTTAGCCGTGTTTAGCAGTGGTAGATTGCCTCTCCCCGTACTCCGCGTCTCCGCGATGAAAACTGCCTGGAAGCTATAATCCTTCCATGAACCTGGAACAGAAGCTCGAAGAACTGAAGCGCCGAGATTCACTGGCTGAAGCCGGAGGCGGAGCAGAACGCCGCGCCCGCCAGCACAAAGAAGGCAAGATGTCCGCGCGCGAGCGCATCGAGTTCCTCCTCGACGAAGGCACCTTTGAGGAATTCGACAAAATGGTCACGCACAAGTGCACTGACTTCGGCATGGAGCAGAGCAAGATCTACGGCGATGGCTTTGTCACCGGCTACGGCCGCATTGAAGGCCGTCTGGTCTTTGTCTTTGCCCAGGATTTCACCGTCTTCGGCGGCTCGCTCTCTGAAGCCAACGCGGCCAAGATCGTCAAGATCATGGATATGGCCATGAAGACCGGCGCACCCGTGATCGGCCTGAATGATTCCGGCGGGGCGCGCATTCAGGAAGGAGTGATGTCGCTGGCCGGGTACGCCGATATTTTTCTGCGCAACACACTTTCCAGCGGCGTGATTCCCCAGATTTCGGCCATCATGGGCCCCTGTGCCGGCGGCGCCGTATATTCGCCGGCGATTACCGATTTCATTCTGATGGTGGACAAAACTTCTTACATGTTCGTCACCGGGCCGGACGTAATCAAGACCGTCACGCATGAAGAGGTCACCAAAGACCAGCTTGGCGGTGCGGCTACGCACAATGAGACTTCCGGCGTCGCGCACTTCATGGCGCATGATGACGCCGAATGCCTCTCCATGATTCGCGAACTGCTCGGCTTCATTCCATCGAACAATCTTGACGATCCGCCGCGACGCGAGTGCACTGATCCCATTGACCGCGCCGACGCCGACCTGGCCAAAGTTGTTCCCGCGGAATCAAACCAGCCGTATGACATGAAAGATGTCATCACGCGCGTGGTGGATGACGGCTATTT
Organism: Candidatus Angelobacter sp.; assembly: GCA_035279585.1. Classification (GTDB taxonomy): domain Bacteria; phylum Acidobacteriota; class Terriglobia; order Terriglobales; family Acidobacteriaceae; genus Angelobacter. The sequence goes on from DATEHN010000123.1 coordinate 61,802, forward strand.
TTTTGAGGTGCATGAGCATTACGCCAAAAATATTGTCGTAGGATTTGCGCGCCTGAACGGCCGCTCCGTGGGAATCGTAGCCAACCAGCCGGCATTTCTGGCCGGCGTGCTCGATATTAATGCCTCAGACAAAGCCGCGCGCTTTGTCCGCTTCTGTGATGCCTTCAACATTCCGCTCATCACCTTTGAAGATGTCCCCGGCTTTCTTCCTGGCACGCAGCAGGAGTACGGCGGCATCATCCGCCACGGGGCCAAGCTGCTCTTTGCCTTTGCTGAAGCTACGGTTCCGAAGATCACGGTCATCACGCGCAAGGCCTACGGCGGCGCCTATTGCGTCATGTCGTCCAAGCACATTCGTACAGATGTGAACTTTGCCTGGCCTACCGCCGAGATCGCCGTGATGGGGCCCGAAGGAGCGGTCAACATTGTTTATAAGCGCGAGCTCGAGCGCGCGGCGCTTTCGGCCAAAACGGAAAAAGAAAAGATGGAAGTGATTGCTAAAGCCCGCAATGAAAAGATTGAAGAGTTCCGCGAACGCTTTGCCAATCCTTACGTCGCTGCCGAACGTGGATACATTGACGCCGTGATCCGCCCGCCTGAAACGCGCAAACGGCTGATTGACGCATTGGAGATGCTGCAGACCAAACGCGATAAAAACCCGCCGAAGAAGCACGGGAATATTCCGCTGTAATTTTTCTTTTGTCCCGAGTGAAGCTCTTTCCGAAGTCCCGAGCAAGGCGAGGGATCCCTATGGCGGGAAAGAGGCCGATGTATAGCCATGCTCGATCATGATGGGGCAAAGAAGCATTCACAGGATTTCAAGAGATTTCTGCGTCGCGGAATAATCGGATTACAATATTCCCATCCCTTACGTCTAATGGCCATGAAGCAGGCGCTTCTATTCTTCGCGATTGCGATTCTGCTGCTGAGCACAGCGGCAAGCCAGAACTCTGCTCAGTCTGCTCCTGACGTCAACGAAGGAAAGAAAATCTTTGCCGCCGCCGGCTGCCGCCAAATGCCATGACGCCGATGGCACCAAAAAACTGGCCGATGGCACAACTCTCCTCGGCCGCTTATCCAAGGCCAAAGACCCTGAGGCCCGATTAGGCACACGTCTTAAAAATCCCGATGAGCGGCGGCAGGTGTTTTTTTATTTGAAGCCGCTGATTGCTACAGCAGATAGTCGTTAATGGGATAGCGTTCCTCGCTACGCTCGGGATAAAGAACGCCCCTGTATTTCAATATAGACATTGATGAGAGACACCGCCGCTGGCGTCACGCCCGGTATGCGCGAAGCATGTCCCAGCGTCCGAGGGCGGACGCGCTGGAGCTTTTCATTCATTTCGCGTGAAAGGCCGCTGACCTTGCCATAGTCGAACCACTCAGGGATCACGCGCTGTTCGGCCTTTTTCAGGCGCTCAATCGACTTGCGCTGCTGGTCAAGATAGCCGGCATATTTGATTTCCGTTTCAACAGTCTTCATCTCATTGCGCGCGGCGGCAGAAAGCCGGCATGGACCGCCGTGTTTGGCGCTTTTCTCCGTGTCTCCGTGCCCGGGGTCCCCGACGAGCCCGCTGTTGGCTCGTTGGGGTGAGTGCCTCCATGGTAGAAGTTCGGTTTGCTCCAGCGCGTCAATCTCGACAAAAAACTCGGGGTACCTCTCTCGCACCACCGCCGCCAAATCCTCAATCACGATCTCCGGACGCCGCAGCAGCTGCGCCAGCGTAGAACCGAGAGCGCTCGTAAGATCGCTGAAAGAAGTTTCCGCCTCGCTCTCGCTTTCCGAATCGTTCGACTTGGCTGCGTTCAGCCTTGCCAGTCTTTCCCTCTGCGCTCGCTCAATCGTCTCCAGCATCTCGCCAGAAACGCGCGTCTTTTCCAACAACGCCATGAGTTTCTGTGCGCGTTCCTGCTTCGCCTGAAAATCGGCCCACGCCTGATCGCCAATCAGACCTATGCGGTGTCCATGCGGTGTCAGGCGGCGATCGGCATTATCAATCCGCAAATGCAGGCGAAACTCCGCTCGCGAGGTGAACATTCGGTACGGTTCGTTGGTGCCTTTGCTGATGAGATCGTCAATCAGGATCGCCGTATAAGCCTCTGTCCGGTCCAACACCAGCGGAGGCTCGCCTTTTACCTTCAACGCGGCATTGATTCCGGCCATCAGCCCCTGGCACGCCGCTTCCTCGTAGCCAGACGTCCCGTTGATCTGTCCGGCCAAAAACAGCCACTCAATCTTCTTGGCTTCCAGCGTACGCTCCAACTCGGTGGGATCAATGGAGTCATACTCAATCGCATAGCCGGGGCGCAGCATCTCCGCGGTCTCGAGGCCAGGAACGGATTTGATCACCGCCAGCTGCACGTCGATCGGCATGGAGGTGCTCATGCCGTTGACGTAAATCTCATGCGTGTTCAGCCCTTCCGGCTCCAGGAAGAGCTGGTGCGTCAACTTATCCGGGAACTTAACGATCTTGTCTTCAATGCTGGGGCAATAGCGCGGGCCAATGCTCTGGATCTGGCCGGAATACATGGGCGAGCGATGCACGTTCTCGCGGATGATGCGGTGCGTCTCCTCCGTGGTGAACGCGATATAGCACGGCACCTGCTTCTGCAGGATCTTCTTTGTGCGGAAGCTGAAGGGCGTAGGATCGGCGTCGCCCGGCTGGATTGTAAACTTTGTCCAGTCAATGCTGCGGCCATCCAAGCGCGGCGGTGTTCCGGTCTTCAAGCGGCAGCCGCGCAAGCCCAGCAGCTTGAGCGATTCGCCCAGAAGCTGTGAAGGCGGCTCTCCGCTGCGCCCGGCTGGATAGGTCTGTTCGCCGCAGTGGATTAGACCATTGAGAAAAGTTCCAGTGGTGATGATGACGGCGCGTGCGCCGACGGTGCGACCGTCTCTTAATTTGATTCCTGTCGCTCGCTGGCGCTTCGTGACAACCCGCTCGACAGCGTCTTCGACCGATGATCCTTCCGCGCTTGTTGCATGCGGCTCGGCGCGCAAGCCGGCCTTGCCGCTAGCGGAAGCACGACCTGAGTCGTTTTCCTCCGTGTCCCCGTGTCTCCGTGGTGAATCTTCATCTTGCACAATCAGCTCGGCCACCTCAGCCTGCTTGATGTAGAGATTCGCCTGGCTTTCCAGCACCTCGCGCATCTTCAGGCGATATTGCTGCTTATCGCATTGGGCGCGCGGCGACCACACTGCCGGCCCGCGCGAGGTATTCAGCAGCCGGAACTGGATACCAACGGCGTCCGTGACCTCGCCCATGATGCCGCCCAGAGCGTCCACTTCGCGCACCAGATGGCCTTTGGCAATTCCGCCCACGGCAGGATTGCACGACATCTGCGCGATCAGATCAACGTTCAGGGTAAACAAAGCAGTTTTCAGCCCCATGCGGGCAGCGGCCATGGCGGCTTCACAGCCGGCGTGTCCGGCCCCGACAACTACAACATCGTATTGCTCGGTGAACTTCAACACAGGTCTAATCAGTATTTTACAGGCGAAAGGCGCAGGTCTGCAGCCGCCCGTGCCTTCATGTAGGCAGACCCTTCTTTTTCTTCTCACGCGCAGGGATCTTTTTGCTTCCTTGAGATTTAGATTGCCTAATTACCAGCCAAGCTGAATTTTGTTACTTTCGTCATCTACGCATTTGTCCTAAAGGTCAATTACCCTGCTGGTACAGAAGATTACCCTCAAAAATTTATGCGCGCACGACAGGCCAAGTGTGACGCAGGAGCAGGGATGAGTATGTCAAACCGGGGTAAGCTTCGCAGAAAGATGGTGTTTCCGGTCACCATCATTCGCCGTAACGGTGAAGAGAAGCAGCTTGCCCATACGCTTGACGTAACCGAGATTTCCGCCCGCCTGGGTGGGCTCAATGTTTTGCTGCTGCCGGGTGAGATCGTTGAAATCCAGCGTGGCGGCATAAAAGCCAAGTTTCGCGTTTACTGGATGGGCGCCGTTGGCACCGATCTGGAAGGCCAGGCCGGCGTGCGCGGTCTTGATCCCGCCAAGTCCATCTGGAGCATTCATCTTCCGGGTGATGAACCTGATATTGCTATTGATACATTTTCCGTTCGCGGTAAAGCCCGGTCGTCCCGAACTTCCGTGGTCATACCTTCAGAACAAGAGCAGTCAGTACGCTATCCATGCAGCGCCGGAGCGACCCTGCACGCGCCCGGTTCAAACTATCCCGTTCGCGTGCAAGTCAGGAACGTTCACCTGAATGGGCTGTTTGCTGAAACCGTCGTCACCCTGCCTCTCAAGACTGTGGTCAACCTGGAATTGCAGATTGAAGGAATCGCTGTGGAAACAGCGGGTGTGGTAGCCGCCAGCATGCCGCGCGTTGGAATGGAGATCGGCTTCCATAAAGCCTCTCCGGAGGCCAAGCGGAAAATTGTACTGGCCTTGCAAAAGCTCAAGCAAAAAGCATGGGATGAGCAGCAGGTCCCCTTGCCGCAAAATTTTTCTGCCTCGCGTTCCACATCTCCCGCTGCGCACAGCGCAATGCCGCCGAATTGCGTGGATGCAGGCCGCGCCCTGGTGGCTATTTGCAAGATGTTGTCAGCAGATTTTGATGCCTGGAAATCAACCCGAACGGCCGCGGAGATTGAAGAGCTGCGCAAGACCCTGGAGGAGCTGCAGCAAAAACTCACGCCTGCGGCCGCAATCGATATCGGCGAGTATCTGGTTTCCAGCGTACCCAATCGCGGCGGACAAGCCTAAGCCGGTTCGCTGCTCAAACTTTCGTTCTGAAAGATTGCTTATTTACCTTTGTCCAGCCCCAAAGTCTGACCTGCATTGTGGGCGTAAAACAAAATAAACAACAGCAGAAATCCTATGTTGTCGATCTCATTGCCAAAGTATCTCCATGCCGGTGATCCGTGCGGCAGGACCCATGTACACAGCAGCAGGTTGAACATGAAGAGAGCGCCGACAATCGCAAAAGGCCGCACCAGGAAGCCCAGAACCATGGAAAGCCCGATCAGCAGCTCAGCCACGCCCACCGCATAGCCTGATATCACCGGATGCTGCAGTGTGGCGCGCAAAAATGGCTTGTAAAAACTGACGGCTGTTACCTGCTCAAAGCCGGTTACATAGTGCTCATAGCCGCCGTGGGCAAAGTCGTGCCCCATCAATTTGTATTGGGCAAAGAACAGAAACATGATCCCTATAATGATTCGCGCTACGCCCATTGCCACTGAAGATGATCCGCCACCCTTGCCTGCTGCCATTGCGTTCCCCCGAATCTATTTTTTGTCCCCGGTCTTACTTTTGTTTGAACACAGCTCCATCTTTCATCACAAAGTTTACGTTCTTAAGCGCCTCAACGTTGGCCAGCGGATCGCCTTGCACCGCAATCACGTCGGCATACGCTCCCGGCGCAATCACGCCAAGTTCGCCCCGCATATCCAGAAGTTCAGCGGCGGATGAAGTTGCTGCCTTGATCGCCTGCATCGGCGTCATGCCGAACTTCACCATGTAGCCGAATTCATCGGCAATCGGTTGCGTCCAGGGAATGCCGCCCATGTCTGTGCCAAAGGCGATCTTTACGCCGGCTTTAAGTGCTTTTTTGAAAGAGACTTCATGCAGCGAAGCGCGCAGGCGGTCGCGTTGTCCATCCGGCGTATTTTCCGGCGCCCAATCTGTGTAATACACACCAAGAGTGGGCACATACCACGTACCCTGGCGCAGCATTTGGGCAATGTCAGCATCCTGCAGGTCAAGCCCGTGTTCAATCGAGTCGCAGCCGCCATCCAGCGCGCGGCGGAGACCGATGCCGCCATAAACGTGGCAGGCAACTTTCTTCTGCCAGCCGTGGACTTCATCCACCACGGCCTTAAGCTCTTCCAGCGTGAGCGTGGGCTGGGAGACTAAATGGCCTTGCTTATCCACCCAGGAGCGATGCGTCATATAAACCTTGATCCAGTCCGCGCCGTTATCAAGCTGCTGGCGCGCGATCTTGCGCATCTCCACCGGGCCATCACCCAGCTGCGCTCCCTTCGGTACCACGATATCCGGGTTGTAACCCTCCAGCGGATATCCGCCGGTGGTGGAGATGGCGCGAGTTACCACAAAGAGACGCGGTCCGGGAATAAACCCGTCATTGATCGCCTCTTTAATCCCTACATCGCCATAGCCTGCGCCCTCCGTTTCCAGATCACGCAGCGTAGTAAAGCCTTCTTCCAGTGCGCGACGCGCGGAAACTGTGGCCCTAGCCGCCCGATATGACGAAGGATGTTTCAGCAGTTGATCATCGTAGCTTTCAACCTTGGGGTCCTCACCCTGAAGAAAAATGTGCGTGTGCGTATCAATCAGGCCAGGGAGCACCGTCACGCCTTCAGGAAAATCAATCACAGCAGCGCCCGCCGGTGGATTGCCATGCTCTGTAACGCTCTCAATCTTGTTGCCCTTGATCACGATCAGCACGTTGTGCCGTGGCTGGTTGGCCAGGCCGTCAATCAATGTTGCGGCGCGGATGGCCGTGACTTTCTCTGTGGCAGGCTGGCTCTTCTGCGTTTCTTGCGCCATCCCAGGCGATCCCAGCATCACTGCGGCCAGCGTCATGAACAGGACAAACCTCAATGCGGAAGTAATTTTTTTCATTTGGATTTCCTCATGATGGCAAACCCATAGAAATACGCCTTGGCTGCACAAGATGCAATCCCCTTCTAACATCCAGGCCAAACAGGTAATCGCTGTCAAGCTGTAAGGTCGCTCAACCCCGAATCCTTATCAGTGTTATCAGCGGTTTTTGAATTGTCGTGCGAACGCTATTTCAGCTCTCTGGCCGCTGCCAGCATTTCATCTGCTCGGGCACGCACCCGGATGTCCTCAGTAAAGTTTGTCCATCGCACAGTACCGGAAGAATCCACCAGGAACTCAGCGGGACGAGAGATGTCACTGCCTTCAGGCCCACCGGCTTTGTGCAGCAGATCATAGCGGCGAATCACTGCGGCGTCGGGATCAGAGAGGATGGTAAAGGTATAACCCGCTTTGCCGGCCAGCGTGCGTGAAACATCGGGCGCATCAACGCTAATGGCCACAGGGCGAACGCCAGCCTGCTCAAACTCTTTCAGGTTTTTCTCAACACCTCGTAACTCGAGGTTGCAGAAAGGTCACCAGTAGCCACGATAAAAGATCAGCAGCACCGCTTTTGGGTTCGAATTGGCACCTGCACTATTCGGTGCACCTGCATTTCCTGCCGGGTCTATACTCTGCGCCGGGGCAAGCAACTGTGCCAGAGAAACTTTGTTGCCGCTGCTATCACTCAGAGTGAAATCTGGCGCTTTTTGCCCAACGTGCGGGGCGCCGGATGAGGCCGGAAGGTCGCGCGAATGGACCCAGATGAATATCCCCAAGCCGCATATCAGCAGAGAGAAGACACCAAGGAGAGAGCTTGAAATTTTGCCGCCCGCGCGCTGGGGGCCAAAAGCGCGTGCTATTCCCAGCAGACCTACGAGCGCGGCGCAGATCCCCAACAGCAGCGTAAGCCAGGCAATCATCCCCTGCCCAGGCAGCCCAAAAACCATGCCAAAGTTCAATCCAATCACGGCCAGCGCAAGCAGCAAGGCCAGCCAGGGCGCACGATTGCTTCGTCTTTCCAATGTTTCCGCCATAAACACGGCAGTCTAGCAGATACAGAAGGAAAACCCTGTTCTTTTTTCATCGCCGGGCAGATCACGGTAAATACTATTGCGAACCGGGGTGGTTAGGATCGGCATGAACCCGATTCTTGAATGATCCAGCCGTTAGAAAAGTTATCGAGACACAACGGCGCCCGGCTGCGGCGGAGCTGTTGAAAGATATCGCCAATATCGTTTGCTTTCTCGCCTCGCCAGAGTCAATGGATCACAGGTGAACACATTCACGCAGGATTCCGTCTCTGACGCATGGCTGCATTCGAGATGTGCATGAGAAAGGGACCCACCCATGACCAGCATTCATTCCAATCGCGAAGTTTGTCTCAAGGCGGTGAGCGAAACGATTCACTCTAATGAATAGTCGCGCTTCCATTTTCCTTTTTCCCCCAAACACGCGATACTTGATCTAACGTGGTCGACTTCCTGCACAAACTCAATCCCCGGCAGCGAGAAGCGGTAGAGGCCGTTGATGGGCCGGTGCTAATTCTGGCCGGCGCAGGCAGTGGCAAGACCCGGGTAATCACCTACCGCATCGTGCATCTGATTGAAAACAAGGGAATTGAACCAGACTCCATCCTGGCCGTCACCTTTACCAACAAGGCCGCCCGGGAGATGGCTGAGCGCGTTGACAGCCTGTTGGGCGGCCGTACGCTGCGTAAGCCTTTGATCGCCACCTTCCATTCTTTTTGTGTGCGTGTGTTGCGCCGCGATATTGAAGCCATGAAGATCGGCAACGTGGGCTACAAAAAAGACTTTGCCATCTATGACGAAACCGACCAGCAGGCGGTGGTCAAGTCGGTGATGCGCCGTCTTGGCCTGGATGACAAGCAGCTCAAGCCCAGCGCCGTGCTTGGTCGCATCTCCTGGGCCAAGAACCACATGCTTGATCCGCAGGAGATGTACCTGCAATCGGCTGATCCCATTACGGAGAAGGTGGCGCACATTTTTGAGGAGTATCGCAAAGAGCTGCGCAAGGCCAATGCGCTGGACTTTGACGATCTGCTGCTGGAGAGCGTGCGGCTGCTCAAGTCTTCCTCTGAAGTTCGCGAACGTTATCAGCGAAAGTATGAATATCTGCTGATTGATGAATACCAGGACACCAATCGCCCGCAGTATGAGTTGATCAAGTTGCTGGCCGGAACGCGGCACAACGTCTGCGTGGTGGGCGATGAAGACCAGTCGATTTATTCCTGGCGCGGGGCCGATATCCGCAACATCCTGGAATTTGAAAAAGATTTTCCTGAAGCGCGCATCATCCGTTTAGAACAGAATTACCGCTCTACGCAGGCGATCCTTGAGGCCGCTTCCGCTGTAGTGGCCAACAACGTCAAGCGCAAGGGCAAGACGCTCTGGACGTCGCGCGAGGGCGGCAGCCGCGTTGGCTATTATGAATCTCCCGATGGCGAGAATGAGGCGCTCTTCGCCGCCGACTACATCTCGCGTTATCTCAAGAAAGCCAATGAAGAGAACGCAGAAGGCATACGCGTGGCTGTGCTTTACCGGCTGAATTCGCAGTCGCGGCTGATTGAAGAGGCCATGCGCCGCTACCAGATCTCTTATCAGGTTGTGGGCGGCTTTTCTTTCTACGAGCGCGCAGAGATCAAAGACATGATCAGCTACCTGAAGCTGATCAGCAATCCGCAGGATTCAATTGCTCTGCTGCGCGTGATCAATACCCC
>DATEHN010000124.1:0-4736 GCA_035279585.1 Candidatus Angelobacter sp.
GGGCACGCCGTGTCCGCGCCCGATGGTCGATTTCAATTCCAGCCCGGTGTCTTGCAACGCGTTAATGTAGCCGCCGAAGTTTTTGACGATCTGGCGATGCGATACCGGCGTCAGCTTCCTGACCTCGTCAAGGCTGGGTACGTGTTTGATCTGGGCAGCACATGCGATGATGCTGTCTTTGATTTCCTGCCTGGTCATACGTTTGCTCCTCTAAATAAAAAAGCCACCCGCAGGTAGCCACCTTTGGGTGGCTTGGCGGGTATTAAGGATTTTTGTGGCGCAGCCGCTTTAGCTGCGTGGTTTCAGGTGGTTTGGGGAATTTCCTCTATCGGGCAGAACTTCAAATGTGGGTGAAAACAGGGGAGAGCCAGCTAACGAGCCGCTGGATGCGCTGCTTTCCCAGGGATGAAGGCACAGGCCAACCGGCAAATCCCTGATAAACCCGGGGCCTGCGCAAACCTTGCTTTTTGTTTGATGGGGCCATATTCGCCCCGGCGGATGACTCTTCTGGTTGCAGGCCTTTCCGGCTAATTCCACGCCGATTGCTGCTCTTGGTTCTTCCACAAATGATGATGGCACAAATAGATCATAATGTCAATAGACATTGTAAAATTTAAATGAAGTTCAAATTTAGCGCTCGGACACACCAGTGGGGCGAATGATAAATAGCCCGCCGTTTCACAGTGTTTGATTATTGGGAACGATGCTGTCTTCGGGCTGCCGTGCCGCAGGCACGGATGGCATGGCCTGCCACATTATTTTTTCGCTTCGCGCACCAACTGTTGTCCAAGAAATGCGACGTTGGCCTTGGCCGGGTCTTCCTGGCCAGCCAGGACTGTCAACACCGTGGAACCGTCAATCGCCGTCTGGAAATTGACGAAGTGATACTTCGTCTCGTGATTGCGCCCCTTGAAGATGATCAGGTCGCCGCCCAGTTCCACCGTGCCCACGTCTTTGTCCTGCACCGGACGGTTGTTCCACACGCCGCCCATTTCGTAAGTAAAGGCGCCGTTGCCGGACACCTGATAACGCGCGCTGTAAAAAGTATTGCTGCTGCCCGCGTAAGCGCCGGTGTATCGATCGTAATAGGTCTTGCTGAAAGCCGAGCCCATATGCCACTCACCCACCAGATCGGCCAAAGAAACCGTATTACGGATGGGCGAAGCCTTCAAGGGCGCCACGCGCACGCTGCCCACCACGGCTTCCACAACATGGTTTAACGCATCCAGCACCTGGCGATTGACGGTAAGCACCACCACCGGAATAACGTTCTTGCCGGTTTCCAGCGTGTAAAGCCGGACGTACATCTGCCCATTGTCACTATTGCCATCGTAGTATTTGCCGGGATAGCCAAGGGCCTTGTTGCTGATGCTGTACGGATCGTAGCCCGGAAGAGATTTCCTGAACTGGGGCACGCTGGAGACCACGGCCTGCCACGCCGACTTGAAATTGGCGTTCTGGTCAGGGCCGGCCGGGCGCTGCGCATAGATGGTGATGATCCAGAAATTTGCTCCTTGCTTCAGGAGCATGAGGCCGCCATCCGTTGAAGCCTGGTAGGCCCAGCCCTCCGGGACGGCGAACGAGATGTCGCCCACGGTTTGTACCTGCGCAAACGCGGGAACGGCAACAGCAAAAGCAGAAAGCAAGAGAAAAAAGATGGCCCAACCGCGCATAGGTCTTCCTCCGAATACTGGAAGTGGTCAGCGCTGGAGCAGAGTTTTGAAGTTGCGCCGGATGCGCAGCAGTATACCTGAAAGGACCTCCACAATCCTGCCACGCGGAGCAGGCAGTTTCAGGAAAGACGAGTCCCCTTTAGGGGGGACGGCTGATTGGCATACGATGCGCGCCTATGTCCCACACCTATTGCAGCCGTCCTTACCATTGCGTGTTCTCCACCAAAGATCGCCGTCCGATTATTCCTCTCGAACTGAAGGAGAGATTGTGGCCGTAGATGGCGGGCATGGCGCGCATGAACAAATTCAAGGCGCTGGCCGCCGGCGGAATAGCGGACCACGCGCATCTGCTGCTCTCATTGCCAACAACGGAGCATGTTGTAAGATGGCCGCCCAATAACGAAAGACACGAGACATGGCCCACAGCTACGCACAAAATCATATCCATCTGGTGTTCAGCACCAAAAACCGGCTAAAACTCATCCCATAACAATTCCAGCCCCGGCTCTGGGCCTACATCGCGGGCATCTGTAAAAACAACAATATGCTCTCCTTCGCCGTGGGAGTCATGCCCGACCACATTCACGTGCTCTTCCGTCTGCCACCAACCCTGCCGCTCGTCAGGGCTGTAACCCTGATCAAATCCAATTCGTCAAAATGGCTTAAAGGAAGGGGACTCAGATTCGCCTGGCAGCAAGGTTACGGTGCGTTTTCCGTTAGCTCATCTGATGTTTCAAGAGTGATCGCATACATCGATAACCAGGAAAAGCATCATGAGAAATTCACCTTTGAAGATGAATTCATCACCATGTTGAAGAAGCATGGCATTGCTTACGATCCCGAACATGTATTTGATTGATCTGTGTCGCCACCCACGGGGCTCCCGGATTATTTGCCATCATTACCCAGGCGCGTGAGCCCTGGGTAACGTTCGTGAGCGAGAAGTAGAGCCCCGTAGGTGGCGACATCATCCGCGTGTGGCGAAGGCTGTGTTCAGCAAAACGTGAGGTTGAAGGCCCAATTTGAGCGCCGCATATTTTGCGACCTGGGTGGCTTTACCCGGATTGGAGGCGGCAAAGCGTGCCAATTCGGAGCGAATCTGATCGATGGCAGCGACCACGCCCGGCAGATCGCCTGGCGGCGGGTCTCCCTTTGGTCCTAACAACGCGCTCAGAGGATCCTGGATATGGACCCAATGCGAGATTTCTTTCTGGAAAGCAGATTCGCATTTGTTCCGGTCGGCGTCATAATTGCCGCCATACACCAAGTTTAGAGTGGACAAGGTAAGAGTTTGTTGGGCACTGACCGGCTCAGTCGGAGCATCCAACTCGTCTACATATACGCTGATGACGGGGTGGTAATCGCCGCCGAAGCTCTGCGTGGTAATGGTCAGAGACGAACTCAACTTATCTGGCGAGGGGACAACCTGATAATTAAACAAAAAATCCGCTTTCTGTTGCGAGGGCTGGCTCGGGTCTTGTGGGTTTGGCACGTCGACATTACAGGATGAGACTGACCTGAGGGTGCTTCCATCCTCCACGAACAATGGTTCTCCGTTGATTCTCCATTCATAAGCCGGCTGAGCAATCCCGATGCTGCTGGCGGTGATTGTCTGTGTGGTTACAAAACCAAACTCGGAATACGGATAATCTGCGGCGGGACAAAAAAACATAGGCGGGATGTGCGCGATCCCCTGTGAGACCGGCTGATGGAGGGCCAGACTGAGTTTCGAGGCAGGTTTGCCGAAATCCAGTGAGAGCTTGCGATCGGCGCCGTCGAGCAGCGGAAAAATATTGTTATGAACCGGGTTGAACCCGAACGGACCAAAGTGTTTATCCAAAAGAGACTCGAGACGGGCGGCTGGATCGTCGTTTAAGCCTGTTAGGGCTTGATAGCGATTCAAAAGAAGAGGACCGGCGATTTGACAGATCTGCTGGTAGGATTTGCCAAGCTGATAGCGAAGGAAATAGATGAAGACGATTCCGCAGCCATAAGCGACCTGGTTTTGGTCGCCGCGCACTACAATCAGGCCGGGATCGGCTGCCGGGGAATTGACGGAAATCCAATCTGGTTTGGGGGATGGGAACGCGGTCCACTGGCCAACGAAATTTGTTGCCGAGGAAGGATGAAGTTCCTCGGCCATCACACGGGAAAGAGCCTCACCCTGACTGGAGCCGGCATCCCAGTCCAGGAAGATCATCAGAAGCTCGGCCATTTCCGCCACAAAAGCGAACCCAGCAAAATCCGGCGTAAGGGCAGTACCGGGTGAGGAGAAAGGGTTGATCGTGATGACGCTTTGTCTGCCTTGCGTATATCCGCTATTATTGGCCTCGCCAAATCCGGGACCGACGCCCTGCGTGACAGCCTGGTCGACGATTTTCACGAGAATCTTTGGATTTGGATCGCGATATCGATCTTCCAAGGGCATGTAGAGGTTCAGCTTGTAGAGATCGTTCTCGCAGATGTTCAGGACTGCCTGGGCAACTGTTACGGATGCGGGAGCTAGAACTTCCTCATACTGCACGTCGAAGTGTGTGGTTTGTCCGATTGACTTCAGCGCCATGATTTGGCCCTTTCTTTACAACAAACAATGGGGACGATTTGACCTGTAACGACTCAACGATCAGAGGCGGGATTCTAGCATTGACATCTGTTGTTGACTACCCGGAATTGTTGCTAAGATCGCATTCGGCAGTGATGATTCTAAAACTGGAACGAACGTATAGGCCATTCCATTTTGGGCTTCAGCTTAAATTATCCACACCTTTGTGAATCCTATTCTCCAATCCGAGACTGCAACGCCCAAGCAAGCGCAATTCCCCATCTACAACCCTGCTACGCAGGAAGTCATCGGCACGCTGCCGAACTTCAATCTGGAACAAGTTGCTTCGGCGGCACATCGGGCCAGCGGCGCACAGAGGCAATGGGCGGCGATGCCGGTGCGGGACCGGCTGAAGGTGCTGAAGCGCTTTGGGCAGTTGCTTTGCGATCAGAAGGAGAAAGTTGCTGCGGTGATCAGCCGCGAGGCGGGCAAGCCCGAAGCAGAGGCTTTATCAACGGAAA
>DATEHN010000125.1:0-103647 GCA_035279585.1 Candidatus Angelobacter sp.
TTGTCCCAAACCTGCCAGAACGTCTTCATCTCATCCGGCTGGCCCAGTGAGACCCTTGCAAATGTGTCCATGGGCGGAAAGGGCCGGCCAATGCGGATATTGTTGCTCTTGAAATAGTCGATTACCCTTTGCACTGGCCGCTGCGTGTTGATCATTACAAAATTGGTCCAGGAAGGGATGGCCTGCAGTTTGCGTGAGGCAGCCTGACGCAGGAACTCTGCACGATCGTTGGCGTTGCGCCGCACTGCTTCTTCAAGTTCATCAGCATGGTCCAGAGAGGTAAGCGCGCAGCGCAGAGCCAGAATGTTGGCATTGTCTTCAGTTTTGTGCTGATGCAGAAGCTTGATGGTATTGGCGGAGGCAACGCCGAATCCCAGACGCAGTCCGGCCATGCCGTAAACCTTGGAAAATGTGCGCGCCACGATCACGCGGTCCATATCCACCGGCGTTTGCAGGAATGAGATGTAGTCGGCGGAGACGGGGACAAAGTCGTGATAAGCCTCATCCATCAACACATAAGTATTGCGCGGAAGGCTGCGAATAAAATTTTCCAGGCTGCGCCGCGGCGTGAGGCTTCCCGTTGGATTGTTGGGATTGCAAACGTAAATCAGCCCGCCATCCTTGCCTACCGCGTCAGCCATCTGCGCAAGCTGATGCGCGTAACTGGAAGCCAGCTGGATCTTTACAACATCTGCTTTTACGGCTTTTGCGTAAGACTCAATGGCCTCAAACGTGGGCGAGGCCATCACCAGTTTTTTGCCCGGTCCGCTGAACGCGCACGCTGCCATGCGCAATATTTCGGTTGATCCAGTGCCCAGAAGAACCTGTTCGTGCTTGACCTTATGCAGGGCGGCCAGCCGGTCCTTCAGAGCATCAACAGGACGGTCTGGATAGCGATTGGCATCAAGAAACGGGTTCTTGATAGCCAATACGCTGGGAAATGGTCCATATGCATTTTCATTACTATCAAGCAGGATTGGGCCGCCTGGGCGTGGCGTGCGTTGTGGTTCAGCCCAGGTCAAAAGACCGGCTGGGAAATTTGCAGTAGCGGCGGCAGCCGCACCCAGACCGGCAGTTTTAAAGAAGGATCTGCGCGAGAGCATGGCAGGGATTGTACTCTGGGTGCGGAAAAAAATTCTATTGTTGTGTTTTTCCGGCTTGCATTTGTTCTCCGGGCTGGAGTGATTCGGCTTACTGCCTTCAAAAAATATGGCGCACGCTTCGGAATGAGACGCACGCCTTTAATCAGGGACCGCTAGGCTGCAAACCAAGGCTACTTGGCTACAAAAAAGACATCATAAGCCCAGCGACCAGGATTGTCCGATGGGGTATCGTCACGGGGATCGTGTCGCTCACCGGGATTGACTTTTGCTTTATATCGAAACAGATTACCGAACTCATCTTTGCGGCGCGACTCTTCAAAGTTTAACGCTAGAGAATAGATGCCGAATTCCGGAAGCCGGTGTAGCTCTTCTGGCTGGCACACGCCGTCGTGGTTCGCATCAATCCACAGCCGAAGCTGTGAATACACGGTGTCCTTATCGTCAATCATTCCGTCAGCATTGCCGCCATTTTCAGGTTGGTCATATTGGGCCAATGCTAAGAAGCCATTGGGATGGGCTGACAGAGGCTGAGGAGTAAAGTTGCCGAACAACTCTTTTCCATTATGAACCAGTCCATCTGATCCCGGCAGAGCAAGAAAGGCATTGTGGAAGCGCGGGTCTGTCCAGGCAATTTGAACAGCATGCCCAGTTCCACCAATGTCGAAGCTGACACCATTCAACGGAGAGGTTAGATGAAACCCTTCTCCTTCAGCATCGATGATGATAGGACTACAAGGGCCGGTATTATTCGTGGTGTCACCAGATCTCAAATCGCATTGAGGATCGTCGCCTCCGTCCCCGCCTCCATTTGGATCCGGTCTGGGTGTAACGGTTGCAGTGCCGTTAGCACCAAATTGCCCAAAATCACCTGGGACGCCTGGATCCAGGCTTCCCGCTACGTTACCTCCGCCAAGAAAGCTCCCATTGCTCGCCGTCAAGCCGCAAGCCGAAGCGCCAGTGCCTGGGTTGCCGCCTGGCCCGGGAATTCCCGTCGCCCCGGGAGCACCGGGATCTCCTCCACGGCCGGGAGGCCCGCCCGCAACAGAAGTGGTTGCCCCTGGGCTATTGAATGGGATGGATACGTTGATTACACCTCCATTGCCTCCATTTCCCCCAATGCCACCATCGCCACCGTGCCCGCCCGTGCCGGCGGCGCCGCCTCTGCCGCCATTCCCGCCGTTGCCGATGATCGAGCAACTGCATGCAACGCCATTTCCACCGTCCTGCCCAGCTCCACCGGTTCCGCCTTGCCCACCCGTCCCACCAGCCCCGCCTTGGCCGCCCTGCCCGCCTTTAGCATTGAAGGTGTATAGATTCGTGTCTCCCTCGGCGATGGTGGCATTGATATTGCCGGCATTGAAGCCCGTTCCGCCGGGGCCGCCATTGTTTGCATTTCCGCCGGGGCCTCCAGGACCTCCTGCGCCTCCATGACTCCCGCTAGGGTTGCTTAAAGGGGCGCAAGAACCGCTGAGTGCCGGCGGACCTCCGTTCGGAGTGCCAGTATCGCCAGGCGGAGGCGAAAAACCAGGTGTGCCATTACCGCCGGGTCCCCCGTTATTGTCACAACTGGAGGTGCAGTTGATCGTTGTTTGCAGCGCAGACCTGAGCAGGGTCACCTCACCCAAAGACATGTTCCGCAACCTGTGGGGAGGCTTCCGTGAAGGATGCTGTTCAGCCTGCGGCGGACGCCCGCTGGCATCAATGGTTATTTCATGCTTGCCTGGCTCCACAATATCCCGGATGAGCACAAACGAAGGAAGCATCGGTTTGCCTCTAAAGCTTACATTGAGCAAGCCGGCTTTTTTGCGCAGGGCCTCCGCCAGGCTGGTGCCTAAAACTGCAACGGGTTTTGCAGGAAAGAAATTTAGATCAAAGTTTCCCTTGATCACGGGATTCTTTCCTTCAAATATTATGTAATTTGCAAGGATTACTGTGTGACCAGATACCTCTACCTTTTCCGGCAAATACAATGTATCCGCCAGATAGGCCCCATGGAGTGGCTCTCTTTCATATCTCGACACATGCATCTCGGGCATAGAGGCAAGCGTCGCCTTTAGGTTTTTCCTCCATCCGTCGCGCAGCAGTTCGTCGGGATCGAAAGGCACACCCTTTTCCATGAGCAATTGATGGGCCGAGCTAAAATTTTGCCGCCTCAATTCAAATTGTTCTTGTGAAGTTTGTGTATTTTTTAATGGATTCTTTGTGCTTGAGTTTTGTTGCTGACAGAAGGCTAAAGTTGTTAAGAGGCCCAGAAGTACGATAGCGCGCTTACCTTTCATCTTTCTCTCCTCTAAGGATTCTCTTAGGATCTTCTCATTGAGTTCAGCCCTGAGGACGCCGACACTTGTTAGCCTGTGTCATTCCATAAAATGACGGCGAGTTATATTAGCTCTATTCCTAGCCTTGCACAACCTAAATTAGTACAGTCTAAATTACTAAAGTAAAGATAGTATCCTAGTTTGGCTATGTTTTAGGACCTTGCTCAAAGAAGAGTGCGAGTATGCTGCGAAGGTTCAGGATGGTTACGCTGCGAGCGGTGCGCACATGCTCCAACCGAGCAAAAGAAAGATCGGCCAAAGACAATCTGCTTAGTTGCGTGGCGAGAAACAGTGTGCCGAAGGAAGTCTCGGGCGCGACGTGCTTGGCTGCGAGCGTTAGGCCCTGATGTCCGAGAAACATGCGGGATAGCCTCTAGGCGTTCAAGGGAGGAAATTTCAAGCGCTACAAGACAAGCTTTCGCGCGCCACCAAAAAATCATCAGCCGCGAATCAACGCGAAAAGCGCGAATCAACTTTACTTGATTCGTGTTCTTTCGCGAAATTCGCGGCTGGATCTCTTTATGTAGATCAGAACGGTCTACGCTGCTTTGCTGTTCGCGCGCTTGGCCGTTTCCACCAGGGCGTTGAAGCCGGCTGAATCGTTCGCCGCGATATCGGCCAGGATCTTGCGGTCCAATTCCACGCCAGCCTTCTTGAGGCCGCTGATGAACTGGTTGTAGCTGATGCCCTGGGCGCGGGCCGCTGCGCCGATGCGCACGATCCAGATGGAGCGATACTGGCGCTTCTTTTGTTTACGTCCGGTGTAGGCGAACTTTAATCCGCGCTCCACCGATTCTTTGGCGGCACGATAAAGTTTTGATTTTGTTAAAAAATAACCACTAGCGCGCTCCAATATCTTTTTGCGGCGCTGGCGGCGCTTGGTACCACGTTTTACGCGAGGCATGAGTATCTCCCTTTTTTGTTGCCGGAATTCCGGCGGTTAGTCGCGGCTGGAGGGAAGGTTTTAGGTCCCTCTTCACTCGCTTTGCAGTTACCGCCCAGTTCGACCTGAGTCCAACCTGTTCAGGGCCGATCGCTGAACGCTGACTGCTTTATTTCAGGCCGGCCTCAGCGCCGATCGAAACCGGGCGGGCCAGACTCTGTCCCGGATATGTTAGTACGGGATCATTCTATGGACTTTGGGTGCGTCCGCCTTGCTCACCAGTGTATCGGTATCGAGCTGGCGTTTGCGCTTGGTGTCCTTAGAGGTAAGGATATGGCGCTTGAACGCTTTACCGCGCTTGATCTTTCCTGTCGCGGTCTTCTTAAAGCGTTTGGCTGCGCCTTTATGTGTTTTCAGTTTAGGCATATCTTCTCTCGGCGGCTGCGCCGCCTCGTTCATTAGCTCTTAGCCATTAGCTTTGGCTGTCAATAAAAACCCGATCATCGCAGTGAGGAATGACCATCCAACGACGCTGCTCTTCTAATTCAAGAGCTGCACACAGGTGGGCTTCATCATTGCTCTTGCCCCAAAACATTAGCTAAAGGCTAAGAGCTGCTCTGCTGCTGTCCACCTGAGGCCGCTTGTTGCTGCGGCGGTTTTTCCGGTTTCTTGCCGCCCGGCACCTGGCGCGGCGGGGCCAGGATCACGTGCACGGTATTGCCTTCCATGCGCGGCCTGAACTCTACAATCCCTTTATCGCCAACCTCGGTCACCAGGCGCTCCAGCACCTTGCGTCCCAGGTTCTGGTGGGCCATTTCGCGTCCGCGGAAGCGCAGGCTGGCTTTTACCTTGTCGCCCTCTGACAGGAAACGCAGCACATGGTTCCGTTTGGTCACGTAATCGTGCTCGTCCACATTGACGCTGAACTTTACTTCCTTCAGGACGATCTGTTTCTGGTTCTTCTTCGCCGCCCGTTCTTTCTTTTCCTGTTCATACAGGAATTTGCCGTAATCCATAATTCGGCAAACCGGGGGTACGGCAGTCGGCGAGATCTCTACCAGGTCAAAATTCTGTTCGCGGGCCTTTCTGGTCGCATCCTGCGGTGTCATAATGCCAAGCTGTTCACCGTCTGCGCCGATCACGCGAATTTCGCGGGCGCGGATGCGCTCATTCATGCGAATAAAACGCTTATCTATACAAACCTCCTGAAGTGTCCCCGCAGGCCGCTTCAAAGCGGAAATTGCAGGGAAAGCCGGTAGCCCGGCAGATAAAAATTATAGCATGGGAGCAAAGAGCAAATTGCTCACTGTTAAGGGGGCAGAAACTTCCGAACTCAAGCAATGCGGGCGGTTTCTTTCGTTTCCACGGCCAAGAGATTTTCATTGCCCACCGTCTCAATTTCAACCTTCATCCAGGTGTTGGCTGCGTAATGGCCTGCAAGGCTGATTTTCAAATAGTTATCGCTGAGTGCTTCCGTTGAGTTTTCATCACCTGTCTGCAAAGTGATCACCTCAAGCCTTTGCCCGACGAACTTCTTGCGGAACGCCAGGTTCTTCTCCGCCGCCAGCTCCCGCAACACTCGATTCCGCTCTCGGGCAACGTGCACCGGCACCTGGTCCGGCATGGCCGCAGAGGGCGTTCCAGGCCGCGATGAGTACGTGAACACATGTAGGTAGGTAAACGGCAGATGCTCAATGAAGCTGCGGCTCTCTTCAAACAGCTCGTCAGTCTCACCGGGAAAGCCGGTCATTACGTCTGCGCCGATCGCTGCATCGGGCATGGCTTCATGGATTTTTCTGATCTTCTCCGCATAATGCCAGGGCCGGTATTTGCGGTGCATACGGCGCAGAATGCGGTCACTGCCGGATTGCAGAGGAACATGGGCGTGCTTGGCAATTCGCGGAGAGCCGGCGACCAGAGCGATCAGTTCGTCACTCCAGTCCATCGGCTCGACTGAGCTAATGCGAATTTTTTCAATATCGGTTTGCTCCAGCAGCGCACGTATCAGATGTTCGAACCTCTGTTGCGGCTGAAAGTCGCGGCCCCAGCGGCCCAGGTTAATACCGCTGAGAACAATCTCACGATATCCCGCGGCGACAAGGGCGTTGGCTTCGGCAATCACGCGATCAAGCTTCATTGACCGGTTTTGGCCGCGAACGCTGGGAATAATGCAAAACGAGCAGCGGTTATCGCAGCCATCCTGGACTTTCAGATTGGGGCGCGTCTTTTCCGCGATGCTCTCGCCGGCAAAAACCGGCGCGGCAATCAGCTCTGTGTGTGCAAAGATATCGCCTATCAGTGTGAAAGCGGGTGCAGAGAGAGCCACGGTTTCCAGCGGCAAGAAATTCTTTGCAGCATTCGCAGCACTAAGGTGGGCTAAGTCATTTTGGCGAGCGTCTGCCGCAACAATCTCCGCAACCTGGTGTTTGTGTGAATTGCCTACCACCCACGTTACACCGGAAAGCATTGCCACTTCCTGCGGCGCGCGCTGGGCGTAGCAGCCGGTTACCATGATTTTTGCGCCTGGGTTTTCACGATGAATCCGGCGGATCGCAGCGCGAGCATCCTGGTCAGCCGCGGCGGTAACAGTACAGGTGTTGAGCACAACCACCTCGGCATCCAGAGCTGAACTGGCAGGAGCAAAGCCTTTTGTCGCAAGTTGGCGTTCCAAAGCGGCGCCATCCGCCTGTGTGGCCCTGCAACCAAAGCTCTGAATGAATACGCGAGGCATGAACAAGTATTATAATTTGAGGTTCGGCAAGGTATCCTGCAGGTAGTTAACCAACCTTGTGAGTTGCTGCCTGCATCTTAATTGCGCGACAAAGTGTTTTCCATATTCCCCTGGAGTCCCTCATGAAACGCCGCATCCTTTTGGTTGACGATGAATTGGCCATTCTGCTGACCTTGAAAGCCATTTTGGAGATTCATGGTTTTGACGTTGAAACAGCCGCCTCGGCCAAGGAAGCCATCTCCAAGCTCAAGGCCAATACCTACCACATGGTGATTACGGACATGAAGATGGAGCACGAAAAGGCCGGTTATGACGTAATCCGGGCCGCCAATAAAACTGATTATTCTCCGGCCGTAGCCATCCTCACGGCCTATCCGCTTCTGGGCGGCGACTGGAAATCTGAAGGCGCCCAATCCATGCTGGTCAAACCCATGAACACTGACGATCTGCTCCGCCGCATTGAAGTGCTGTTGATCCAGCATGAAGACCAGAGACAGCATCGTGCGGCAGCGCGGGCCGGAAGCAAAGTGACGAAGTTTGAGGCGGTAAAAAAGCCGGCTTGAAATACCCCAGCGCTAAAGATTAACCTGCGGGGCGGGCACACGAATGGTTGTGCCGGAAGAGGCCCAACTTTTCAAGAGGAAAGGTTAGCTTAGTAGAGTTCCTTCAGGCTGCGCTTTCAGGCTTTTTGGCAGAAGGCTCCTGGCTTGTTTCTTGCCTTAGCCTTCCAGCCAACTCACGCTGATGCAGCAGTCGTCTTGCGCTGCTGGAAGCACTCACGGCAAAACACCGGACGTCCCTGCGTGGGCTTGAACGGCACGGTGGTTTCCCGCTGGCATCCTGAGCAAATGGCTTTCGTCTCCACCCGCTGATAGTTGCCGCCGTTTTGCGGCAGTCCCAGCGCCTGGGCGCGTTTTCCTTTGCAATTTTTGCAGCGTTTAGGTTCGTTCTTGAATTGTTTATCGTGGAAGAAGAGTTGTTCGCCAGAGGTGAAAACGAAATCGGCGCCGCAATCCACACATTTAAGTACTTTGTCCTGGAACTCCATCGAGAGTGCCCCCTTTCCTGCATTCATCCTGACGAGCCGCCACAAAGGGCATACTTATCCCAATTGGATATCAGAATGAATCCCTACCACCGGGTTCGGCCCCACACGGCACGCCGTGTGTTTTACTACTTAAAACCCAAATAAGAGACAAAACTCTAAAAAGAATTCGGACTGTCTTGCGCCTTGCTGTATTAAAACCGGGCCGTTCAAGGGGAACGACCCGGGTAAAGCTACTTTAATCTTGCTCCTTGCGCGCTTTCTTGCGATTCCGTTTGCGCGCCAAAGCTTCCTTTACACGGCGTTTTTCACCGGGCTTGAGATAATAGGAGTGCCGCTTGACTTCCTTGATGATGTCCTCTTGCTGGACTTTTCTTTTAAAGCGGCGCAGGGCATTTTCAAGAGGTTCGCCCTCCTGGAGCCTGACTTCAGCCAAGTACGATTACACCTCCCAACTTACCCTGGTTGGAAACATTGTTGGACATTGTTGAGTTTTGCAGTGTCCTTTGCCCAAGTCAAGGGGTAAGTGGCCGAAAATACACTAAAAACACCGTGATTTCTAAGGTGTCTAAATTTGAGACGGAAGAAGATTGCATGGAGAGTGCAAATTTTTTGCAGACACCGGCTGGTTTTCTAAGAGCGCTCTTAGAATATCGACTCCCGATTGCGTATAAGCACGATTATTTGGCTGTTCCAGCCCATCCATAGAGCTTGGCCGCATTGTCATGCAGCACCATGTGTGCCAACTCCAAGGCCCTCTCGCGCGTAATTTCGCCATCCTGCATCATGCCCGTCAGGGCGATAGCCAGAGCTTCGCGGGCAGATTGTGTAGTCTGCCAGCCAATCTCTTCCCAGTTGATCTCCGGCGTGTTGGGATAAAGATCGGTGCCGAACAAAGCCTTTTCCGGATACCACTCCAGCAGGTCGCGGATGCTTTTGCTCAACTCGCGCGTGGAAATCAGCCAGGTCTGCTCGGAAAAGTCGGCATAGACGTTGGGTTTCATCAGCAGGTAATTCACATATTTGGTGTAAGGCCCAGCGCCGCCGTGGAGCAGAACAAAGTTGGTCTTGCGCAGCGAAGGATCATTCAACACTGATTCCAGCAGCGCCGGATTCGATCCCATGAGCACAAAATAAGTGCCGCAGCCGCCGCCGGTATGTATGTGGACCGGCAATCCAAGACGACCGGCCTCGCGGGCAATAGAGCGGAAAAGAAAGTTTTGCAGGCGGGTATAGTCCTGCTGGGGAGGCACACCGCTCTTGATGTAGCGCTGGTAGATCTCTTGCACGGCTTCAATCGGCTCTGCGGGGCCAAAATCCAGCGATCGCAAATATGCCGCCTCAAATTTAATGGCGACAGCGCCATTCTTTTTCTGCTGCTCCAGCACCGGCGTTATGACCCTGGCCACGTACTCCGGCAAAGTGGCCGGCAGAGCCGTGCCGCCGATCTCTTTCAGATAGCGGTGCAGCAGCATGGATTCACGCTGGAAAAAGAATTTCCGGTCTGGAGATTCACTGGCCAGCGCGGAGTTTTCCAGCGGATACATCAGCGCATCGTCAAACGGCACCCAGCGGAAGCGCGGCGGTTGCAGGCCGCGTCCCATGGCCACGCGGTTGGCCAGCTCAGTCTCAATGCCCAGCTTATCCAGTACCCAGTTGGGAAAATTGTCTCCCTGCTCCTGCATGACTTTTTGCTTGGTGGCCATGAGTTCGCGCACATGTTCAGGGCTGCGGTCGTTGTACGGATAGTTGTAGAGCGCCTTCCACGCCGCCAGATACTGCGGGTTTTCCGGCCGCGAAATAGTAGTCGGCTCACTGGGTTCCAGCGGATCGCACGGCAGCGCGTCAAAGTCATCATCCTTCTCGCCGGGCGACACCAGCTTGGGCGGATGGGAATGATTGTCAATGGCTTTGATCTTGTTGATCTCGGACAGCAACTGGGGATCGGCGGTCTGGGCGTGAAGCAGGCCCGCAAGCATAAGAGGCAGCAGCAGAACAGCAGTTTTTTTGAGCATAGGCGAGTGTTTCCTAAGTTCGCAAAAAGGGTAAACCGCGGCGGGCAAGATTGCAAAGAAACGGGCCAGCGGTTTTTTCTGTCAATCCCGAACGGAGTGACGGAACCCTATAGTCACGAGAATTCCTAAAGGTGAAGCGTTGCCGATTCGCAGCGCATGAGGGATTGCAGAAAAACCGAGATAATCCAGTACAGGAACTAGACAGAACTGGTTTGCGTTAATACCCTAGACAAACCTCATGAGCACAGCACCGGTTATCCAGGTACAGTCTTTGCAGAAGAGCTACGGCAAGGTTGAAGCCGTTAAGGGCATTGATTTCCAGGTAAGCGAAGGAGAAGTTTTTGGTTTGCTGGGCCCGAATGGCGCCGGCAAGACCAGCACCATTGAAATCCTTGAGGGACTGCGTCCGCGCACCGGCGGCGAAGCCACCGTGCTTGGCTTTGATCCTGACCGGCAGAAGCAGCAGTTGAAAGACCGCATTGGCGTGTGCCTGCAAGCCACTAATTTGCCGGCGAAGATCCGGGTGCAGGAAGCGCTGGAACTTTTTGGCTCTTTTTACTCGCGCAGCCTCAGCTCTGAGCAATTGTTGAATCGTCTGCAGTTATGGGAGAAACGCGCCGCCTACTATGAAACCCTCTCAGGTGGCCAGAAGCAGAGGCTGGCGCTTGCACTGGCGCTGGTGAACGATCCGCAATTGCTCTTTCTGGATGAGCCAACCACCGGGCTTGATCCGCAGATACGGCTGGAAATCCATAAACTGATTGAAGAGATGAAGGGCGAGAAGCGCACCGTGGTGCTGACCACGCATTACATTGAAGAAGCTGAGCGGCTTTGTGACCGCGTGGCCATTATTGATGAAGGCGAGATCGTGGCCATGGGCACGCCGCGTGAACTCCAGCAAAAGAGCCGTATGCAATCGCGGATTGATATTGTGACGGCACAGGTGCTCAACGGCAATGCGCTTCCGCAATGGCCGGATGCGCTGGAGACTTTGCTGGCAGAGGATGGCCGCTCACTGACGGTCTATTCATCGCGGCCGGCGCGGACGCTGTTTGAGATCATGAAGTGGCTGGACCACGAAGGTCTGCAACTGGAAGACGTCCATCTGAAGAGACCGACGCTGGAAGATGTATTTGTGGAGCTGACGGGAAAGAAGCTGCGGGACTAGCATGAAAACATATCTTGCAATCATCGCCATGGACATTAAGCTGGCCCTGCGCCTGCGCGCGGTGATCTTCTTTAACTATCTGTTCCCGCTGATTTTCTTTTTTACGTTCGCGACATTGCTGCATCGGACGCCGGAGCAACTGGCCTTTGTGGTTACCATGTCCATCACGCTGGGAGTGCTGGGCAGTGGCTTCTTTGGCTCCGGGATTCGAGCGATTCAGGAACGCGAGCTGAATATTCTGCGGCGTTATAAAGTCACTCCCATCACGCCCACGCCGATCCTGGTGGGCTCCATGTTTACCGGCTGGATCATTTTTATTCCCTATATCCTGGTGCTGCTGTTGCTGGCCCACTTTCTTTATCAAATGCAGTTGCCTGCGCACATGGTGCAGCTACTTGTGTTTATCTCTTTGGGGCTGATTGCTTTTCGGGCGCTGGGGCTGGTGATTGCGTCCGTGGCCAATACCATGCAAGAAGGGACCATCCTGGTGCAGTTGTTTTATTTCCCCATGCTGCTGCTGAGCGGTGCCACCGTGCCTGAAAGTGAATTCAAAGGGGTAATGCAGATTGTTCACAACTTTGTTCCCGCCACGTACCTGGTGAAGGGCATGAATAGCATGATGCTTGGTCATGGAAGCCTGTTCCAGAAAGACAACTGGCTTTCAGCATTGGCTCTCATCGTTACTACCGTAGTTGGCGGCACCGTGGCCACCAAACTTTTCCGCTGGGAAAAAGAAGAAAAGATTCGCAGCTCAGCCAAATGGTGGGTGGTTGTGGCACTGCTGCCATTCCTGGTAATGGGGCTGTGGGTGTGGCTTCGTCACTAACGGCCCAAAAAGCAGGAACTCTGGTTGCTTTAGCGGTGTCTGAAGAAAACAGATATGTCACGTTACGGCAATAAAACTCCAGCCTATAGCGATAAAGCTCGATGGGCGGCAATTCCTGCCTTGGTCTTGGCGATTGCCGCACTTCTTGCCGCGCAGACCCATCGCCAACCTTCCCCAGCGGAATCGCACAAGGAATTTCTCCGCAAGTTCGTGGCGGCTGCGGTTGAGCGGACCCATCACGTTGTCCGCTATGATCCAAAGTATGTCCGCCTTGCTTATCCGGGTGGCGATGTTCCGCCTGACACAGGAGTATGCACGGATGAGGTGATTCGCGCGTACCGTGCCGTGGGCGTGGACCTGCAAAAGGAAGTGCATGAGGATATGGTTCGGAACTTCAGCGCGTATCCAAGCCGGTCCATCTGGCGCTTTCAGCATCCAGACTCCAACATCGACCATCGTCGCGTTCCCAATTTAATGGTCTTCTTCAGCCGCAAAGGAGAAGTTCTTCCTATCAGCGCGAGAGCAGACGATTATCAGCCGGGCGATCTGGTGACGTGGGACCTGGGACGCGGGGTGACACATATTGGCATGGTTGTGGACCAGAGATTGCCGCTCAGCCGCCGCTACATGATCGTGCACAACATTGGCCAGGGACCAAAACTGGAAGACGTGCTCTTTGACTGGAAGATCATTGGGCACTACAGATATTTTGGGCCAGAAAATGCCCGAATCCCACCCGCGCCGACGCGCAGCGTTCATAACTGAGCGGCGCTTTTTATCCTCACACCGCAAACCTCCACAAGCACACTCAGGTTCTGCGGCTTACACCCCCAGTCGTCAGGAAGAGCGCCTTCTTGCCCTGTGAAAATGGGGCTCTCGTCCGCCTTGCACCACTCGTCCGAGTTGTTACTATCGTTTTCCGGCGGTTGGAAAGTGTGGGAAAATTGGAGTATAAAGAAATGTTGCGCGTCTGTTTGCTTTCAGGCAGTTGCGCAGGCGAAAATCCACGACAGGAAAATCATGTCTACCAGCACACTTACAAAGGGTCTTGAAGGCGTAGTAGCGGCAACTTCCGGAATTTGTTACATCGATGGCGATGCCGGAGTGCTCGCCTATCGCGGCGTTGATATTCACGAATTAGCAGAGAAATCGACGTTTGAGGAGACTTGCTATCTCCTGTGGTTTGGCCGGCTGCCCAGAAAAGCCGAGTTGGCCGAGCTGAAACAGAAGCTGGCGGCCGAGCGCAAGATCAACCCAGCCATTTACAACATGATGCGCGGCTTGCCCAAGACGGCCACGCCCATGGAAGTGCTGCGGACGACGGTTTCAGCGCTTTCTTTCTACGATTCTGAAGCGGAAAAAATTGATCATGACGCCAATGTGCGCAAGTCTATCCGGTTGACCTCACAGATTGCCATGATCGTGGCCGGATATGATCGCATTCGCAAAGGCAAAGAGGTTGTAAATCCTGATCCTTCGCTTTCCCACGCTGCGAATTTCCTGCTCCAGCTCAATGGCCAGAAGCCGACACCAACCGCTGAAAAGGCTTTGGATGTTGCGCTGATTTTGCATGCCGACCACGAATTGAACGCCTCAACTTTTGCAGCGCGCGTAACCGCAGCCACGCTTTCTGACATGCATTCAGCCATTACCAGCGCGATTGGCGCGCTGAAAGGCCCGTTGCACGGCGGCGCTAATGAGGCTGTGATGCGCATGTTGTTTGAGATCGATAAAAACGGCGAGGACCCGGTGGAGCATGTGAAGAACATGCTGGCCAACAAGAAGAAAATTTCCGGCTTCGGCCACCGCGTCTATCACACGGAAGATCCGCGGGCCACGCACCTGCGCGCCATGTCGCGCGACCTGGGGCGCTCAGCCAATCCGCGCTGGTATGACATGTCTGCCAGGATTGAGCAGTACATCAAGAATGAAAGACATCTCAATGCCAACGTGGATTTCTACTCCGCTTCCACCTACACCACGCTTGGCCTGGATGTTGACCTGTTCACACCGGTCTTTGCCCTGTCGCGCATCAGCGGCTGGACGGCGCACGTGATTGAGCAACTCGATGACAACCGGTTGATTCGTCCGCGTGCCGACTATGTTGGGCCGGCGTATCCGAATACATATATTGCGATAGAGAACAGATAACCTTCAGCCAGCAGCAATCAACATTCAGCCCTTGAGCGACAAGCGTTCAAGGGCCGAAGTTTTTTAGGCGAACTTTTGTTTTCAAAAAGAAATAAACCTGGGCAGCAGTTACTCGTTGTCATCCTTTGGTGGCATTGAAATTTCTCAAATTATGCGCCCAAAAAGATGATATGCACGTACGTGCCCAGCCTGACGTTATAAGCCAGGTAGTAGCCCGGATCGTCAGGGTCATCATAAAGAATGATGTCATCGCTGTTCCAGAGCCAATCATTGCAATAAGGAATGTCAGGCTCTGCCACCTCAAAGAAGTAGCCGCTGAAACCAAAGCGGTGCGGGTCGCCTCCAGCAAGACGCCAGACATGATGAGGGCCGATAGGTCCCCCAAAGCGCCCGTGTTCCCACGGATGGTCAAGATGAAAACGCGGATCATGCCCTTGATGGCCTATCCAGCGATCATTGTCTGCGTGGACGTGGGGTGCTTCAGGATGGCCTGCCTGATCGCGGAAAGTGGGATGCTCCGGCTGTCCCTGAGCTGGATAAGGCGCGGGATGCGGCGCAGCGTGTGTGGGCGCTGGGCCATGAGCTGGAATGTGACCTCCACCAACCCCATGTTCTACGCCGTGTTGCGCGGGAGCATGTTGCGCCGGCTGAGCATGTGGTTGTGGAGCGTGCTGATCGCGATGTTCCTGGGCGACAACCATGGAACAAGCAAGCAGGACCATGGCAGCAAGGCCCAGCAGTCGAAAGAAATTTCTTATACGAGGGCCCACCAAAAGACGATTTAAATTAGGCATGGTTTCTCTCCGATCAAAAAAAATAAAAC
The DNA here is from genome assembly GCA_035279585.1 of Candidatus Angelobacter sp. GTDB lineage: Bacteria > Acidobacteriota > Terriglobia > Terriglobales > Acidobacteriaceae > Angelobacter. The sequence continues at coordinate 15,064 of DATEHN010000125.1, forward strand.
TTTGCGGTGCACAATTTTAAACAGGTTTTGGACGGGAAGCATTTCCAGCGATCGCTCCGCAGGAAGTATCCCGCGCGGAAGGCGTAAAATAGGCTCATGCGCCGCGTATACCTAGACAACAATGCCACTACCCCGGTGTTGCCGGAGGTGTTTGAGGTAATGCGGCCATTCTATCTGGAGCAGTTTGGCAACGCGTCGTCAATCCACCACTATGGGCAGCACGCCCGCGCAGCGGTGGAGAGGGCACGTGGCTCAGTAGCGGCGCTGTTGAACGCGCGGCCTGCGGAGATCGTGTTTACCAGCGGCGGAACTGAGGCCGACAACCTGGGCATTTTTGGATTGGTGCAGCGCGGCGATCACCTGATCACCTCCACCATTGAGCACAGCGCGGTCATGAACACCTGCAAGCGCCTGGAGCAGATGGGATGCGAAGTTACGTTTGTGCCAGTGAATGGCCGGGGAGAGATTGACCCGGCGGACGTGCGCAAGGCGTTGCGCCCGAATACGCGGCTGATCAGCATTATGATGGCGAACAACGAGACCGGTGTAATCCAGCCGGTGGAGGAGATCGGCAAGATCGCGGAAGAAGCGGACGTTTTCTTCCACACCGATGCGGTGCAGGCGGCGGGCAAGGTCACGATCGACGTACAGAAGATTCGCTGCGACGCGCTTTCTATTTCCGGACATAAGATCCATGCGCCGCAGGGAACGGGCGCGCTTTACATCAGGAAGGGAACGCTGATCCAGCCGCAGATTTATGGCGGCAGCCATGAGCGGCAGCGCCGGGCAGGAACGGAGAACCTGCCTGGAATCGTTGGCCTGGGCAAAGCAGCGGAGATGGCGAAGCATTGGCTCTGCCCATCGACGCCAACACCGGACGCGGATGGGGGCCGAGCTGGCAGTGGGCCCGCCGAGATGACAGCAATGCGTGATCATCTCCAAAAGACAGTATTGGGCGCTATGGACGATGTGGGAGTAAATGGGCAAGGCGCGCCGCGCGTCCCGAATACCACGAATTTCTGGTTTGATCACGTGGAAGGGGAAGCGCTGGTGATTGCGCTTGACCTGAAGGGGCTGGCGGTTTCCAGTGGAGCCGCGTGTTCTTCCGGCGCGATTGAGCCTTCGCACGTTTTGCTGGCCATGGGATTGCCGCATCAACGCGCTCGTGCCAGCATTCGCGTAAGCCTGGGCAAGCAGACGACGCAGGGCGACATCGAGTTCGCCGAAAAGGTAATTCCAGAAACCGTGGCGCGGCTGCGCGAGATTTCTCCTGTTTATCACAAGCAAACTGTGAGCTAGTTGCAGCTAAGCGTCTTCTTAGCTGATGTGCGGCAGTACGCGTCCTTTTGTGCTGCTGCGTAGGAGATTCTTCGGATGCCAGGCGGTGAGCAATTCAGCTACACTGCTTAGCATGATGATATGGTTGGTCCGTATTGACCTTTTGCAGGTTTCGGATGGCGCCGCATGAGCACAAAGTGGGTGCCGAAGTCAGTCCTTGCACTGAAAAGCTATTCCCGCAAAGACTTTACGGCTGACCTGATAGCGGGCGTGACGGTGGGGCTGGTGGCGCTGCCGCTGGCCATGGCGTTTGCGATTGCATCGGGCGTGCCGCCACAGGCCGGACTCTATTGCGCGGTGATTGCCGGCTTTTTGATCTCAGCACTGGGCGGCTCGCGCGTGCAGATTGGCGGCCCGACCGGCGCGTTTGTGGTGGTGGTGGCGGGGATTGTGGCCCGGTACGGCATTGACGGCCTCTTCATGTGTACGGGCATCGCCGGCGTGATGCTGATCTTTCTGGGCGCGACCGGACTGGGCAGCGCGGTGAAATACATTCCGCGTCCGGTGGTGGTCGGCTTCACCAACGGGATTGCTGTGGTGATTGCCAGCACGCAGATCAAGGACTTCTTTGGACTGAAGATCGAGCATGTGCCCGGAAACTTTCTGGGCCGGCTTGAGACCATCGCACAGAACTTCAAAACCATCTCATTTCTTGAAACCGGGCTGGCTGTGCTGGCGCTGGTGCTGATCCTTCTATTCCGCAAATTTGTGCCCAAGGTGCCGGGCTATATTGTGGCGCTGTTCGTCGGCACGGCGCTGGTGTGGGGCTTTCATCTGCCGGTGGAAACCATTGGCACGCGATTTGGCGGGATACCATCTGGCTTGCCCGCGCTCAAGCTTCCGCAGTTTCATTTCGACCTCATACGCCCGTTGATTGCTCCGGCGATTACGGTGGCCATGCTGGGCGCGATTGAGTCGCTCATGTCAGCCGTGGTGGCTGACCGGCTCTTTGGGCACGGCGAAAAGCACAAGCCCAACGTGGAGCTGATCGCGCAGGGCGTGGCGAATTTTGTTTCTCCGCTGATGGGCGGATTGCCTGCGACCGGCGCCATTGCTCGCACTGCAACCAACATTCGATCCGGCGCGAAGAGCCCAGTAGCCGGAATGGTGCATGCGCTGACGCTGCTGGCGATCCTGATCTTCGCTGCGCCGATCGCGAAGTTCATCCCGCTGGCCGTGCTGGCGGCGATCCTGCTGGTGGTCTCCTACAACATGGGCGAGTGGACGGAGATTCCGGAGCTGCTCAAGCTCTCACGGCTGGAGGTGGCGTGCTGGTCGGTGACGTTTGTCCTCACGGTGTTTGCCGATCTGACGGTTGCGGTGGAAGCAGGCATGATTCTGGCCGCGCTGGTCTTTATCCGCAAAGTCACGGCGACGACAACGATCTCGCGCGTGACGCCGGAGTACCTGCACGAGGGCCGCTTGCACGTGCTGCAGGACAAGGAAATTCCGCCGTATGCCACGGTGTTTCGCATTCACGGGCCATTTCTCTTCGGGGCGGCGGATAAAATTGAAGAGCTGGTGCAGCAGATTCCCGCGCTGCCGCCGATCGTGGTGCTGCGGCTGCGCAACATGACCGCCATTGACGCCACCGGCATGCATGCGCTTGAACATCTGGCGGACCGCATCCATTCGTCGGGGCGCGGGTTGATTCTGTGCGGCGCGCGCGAGCAGCCTGCGCAGCTCATGCACCAGGCTGAATTCGAGCAGCATGTCGGGCGCGAGAACATTTGCCTGAACATCACCGAGGCGCTGGCGCGAGCGGAGGCCCTTTATGCCGAGATCTCGGCCACGCCTTCTTCAGGGTCTGTCGTTTCGCTCCAAACCGCCGGCGAGCCTCTATCCAGGTCACGTTAATATGCTCCGATAAAGGACCGTTTGACACGCAAGTTGAGGGCGCATGCGGACTTCATTCCATGCGCTCCTCCCCGAACATCTATAATTGAACCAGGCCCAAAATGCCCACTAAGACCATTGCCGTAGCCATGTCAGGCGGTGTCGATTCATCGACCGTCGCGGCCATGCTGCGCGCCGAGGGCCACAACGTCGTTGGGTTGACCATGCAGCTGTGGAACCAGCGCCGGCTGGCCGGCCGCGAAGGTATGCCGGAGCAGGTGCAGGGCCGCTGCTGCTCGATTGACGATGTTTACGACGCCCGCCGCGTGGCCGAAGACCTCGGCATCCCGTATTACGTGGTGAACCATGAAGAGCGCTTTGAGCGCGACGTGGTGCGCCCGTTCATCGATGAGTATCTTTCCGGGCGCACGCCCATTCCGTGCAGCCTGTGCAATAACCATCTCAAGTTCGATCAGCTGCTGATTACAGCGCGGCAGATTGGCGCTGATCTGCTGGCTACAGGACACTACGCGCGCTGTGAATTTTCACCCGAGCGCAACCGCTGGCTGTTGCGGCGCGCCGCTGATCCGGCGAAGGACCAAACGTATTTCCTCTTCGGCCTCACGCAAGACCAGCTGAGCCGCACGCGCTTCCCGCTGGGCGAGATGCGCAAGCCCGAGGTACGCGAGCTGGCGCGACATCACGGTTTGGCGCTGGCGGAGAAGCCGGATTCGCAGGAGATCTGCTTTGTTCCCGGCGGCGACTACAAGCGCTTTATTGATGCTTACCTGGCGGAGCAGGGTGAGCAGCTTCCAGATACATCCGGCGAACTGGTCACCGCAGGCGGCGAGGTGCTGGGCCGACATGAGGGCGTCCACAACTTTACTGTGGGCCAGCGCAAGGGCCTAGGCGTGGCCACCGGCTCACCGCTCTATGTGATCAACATCAATGGCGCCGAGGGCAAGGTAACGGTCGGCGGGAATGATGATCTGCTGGCGCGCACGCTGATTGCCCGCGACTTGAATTGGATTGCCATTGACGGCCTGTGCGGAGGACCTGAGGCCCACGCGCCATTGCGGGTGCAAGCGAAGATCCGCCATCGTCATGAGCCTGCGCCTGCCATCCTTGAGCCAGCCGCGAACAACGAAGTGCGAGTTACTTTCAATGAGCCACAGCGCGCCATCACTCCCGGGCAGGCCGTGGTGTTCTATGAGGGTGATCTGGTTATCGGCGGTGGATGGATTGCCGAAGCGTTGAAGAGCTAAGCAAAGGTTGCCTGCCGCACATCTGCCAACATCTGCATAGAACCCAGCTTGGTTTTTCTGCAGCAACTCTGCTTTCATGTCACGCTCACAATTAAACAGAGACCTCCTTTGCTTCTCATTCAGCTTCAAACAACTGAGCGACTCGTTCCCCTGCCGAATAGTTGCCGATGTTAGATCCAAGGCCGAACCTGGGAGTTCGTATGCGGCAATTTCAAGCGAGATGGTTTGCAGTTATAGTTTTATGGTGGATGTTGATAGGATGTGCCGGCATCTCCACTCATCAATCAAACGACAATCAACCAGGTAGTCCTCCAGGCAGCAATGCGCCGCCACCCAGCACCCATCCGCAAGGTGCGACATTTATAGCCGCAAACTTTCCCGGCGCTGATTGCGGGGCCAAAATCCAGGCTGCCGATAAGGCTGCCACCCAGAATGGCGTGATTGAAGTGACTCCCGCCTGCGGCACCACCTGGCGCACACCCGTCGCCGTGGGGCAGACGCACACGCTGCTTATCGAAGACGGCACATACCAGATCGCACATACTGTACTGCTCCACGATAACGCCTGTGTTGAAGGGCAAAATGCCACGCTGGTGATGACCGTGGGAGCCGACATCATCAGCAACGCCGATGCCTCCAACAGCAATCTTTGTGTAAACACCATTACTCTTTCCGCGGCGCCGGTTACCACAGGCAGATCGCGCGGCATTTACTTCAAAAATGTGCATGGCTTCACCATCAGCGGTGTTGACCTGGAAACAATGCGGACCCACGGCGTATTTATCGATGATGGAAGCGATAATGGCCAGATTTTGAACAATGCCTGCAACGGAGTGACTCTGGGCTCGTGTTTTCTCGCCGGCAATGGTCCCGGCCTCGCCATGGTTTCCAACATCACCATCAGCAACAACACAGCGTCAAATGTTAAGGCGGCTAACGGCATCTTTGTTGTCGGCAGCAAAAATGGACAGCCCACCAACCACATCACCATCAGCAATAATGTTTTGCAATGCATCCGTGACACAAGCATTGAAATTGGCGATGGCGTGCAATTCGCCACGGCTTCAAACAATCAGGTTACGCTGTGCGCCACGGGTTCAACCGGCATCAGCGTACGGTCCGCCCAGCACATTGTGCTGGAAAACAATACTGGTGGCCCGATGGCGCCGGCTACAAATATGCTTGGGATATTCATCTGGAACAACAAAGGCGATTCCCAGCCGTTCCAGGACGTAACCGTTAACCAGAACACGATGAACGGATTTGCCGCCCTGTCTTCCAGCGGAGTTTCATGGTCGTCATTTTCACCTTCTTCCAGCGACCTGTCTATTACCAACAATACAGCTAAAGGAAATGCCAACGATTTCTTTGCGCGTACCAATAACATCACCAACCTTGTCTTCACAGGGAACAGTTCCGCAACGTTTCAGTAAGTTGGCGGCAAGCATTCTGGCGCACTGGGTCCACCACAAGCCGGAACTCGTCCCATGAAGGTGCTCACGGGAAAAAACACAGGCCAAGCGTTCTGCAATTCCATCGGCCACGGGAAGCAGCGGGCGAATCTGCTTGTGGCAGTGTCTCAGTAGTAATCACAAAAATAGAAATCGAGTGCGCGTTGGAAAGTTTCCTGCCAGTTTTCATGGTAGTGTCAACTTAAATTTGTCGGCGTTGGACCGCCCCGGTCCAATGAAACCATTTGCCGCACAGGCAGCAGGAGAAGAAGAACCTGGGCCAATCTGGCAGCAACATTGAAACATTCGATAGGAGCAATGAAAGATGGTCACTTCTCTTCGTTTCCTTGCAACGCTCACGATTTTCTTCGCGGTACTCATTGCCGGACTGACGTCCAAACAAACCACCACAGAAGCTGCAGCGCTCATGAGCGCGGCACAAAGTCCTTCACCCACACCTGCGCCTTGTCCGGCAAGCCCAAGCTGGATCACTTCCACCACGCCGCCCCAGGAAATTGGCAGCCCCAACCCGCCGCCGGTGGGCGACGAAACGAATTGCCAGTTCTACCAGTTTGCATGGCAATGGTTCCTTTCCATGGCGCAGCCTTCCACCACCAGTCCAGGGAACCGCGTGTTTGAAACCCTGAACGTCTTTCAACCTGACGAGAACAACCAGTGCAACAGCCCCAAGGTCACAGGCAAGGCAGCCGCAGCCAAAGCGCTGTTTGTGCGATTGAGAAAGCCCACGCTTGCCACCATTCAGCCGGTCACGCCGGGCGAACTGACCCAGGCCACCGGTCAGCCGCTTTATGACCAGAACGGCAACATCGTTTTCTATAACGTCTTCTACAACCCAACCGAGTGTGAGGCCACATCCGCCGGCTTTAAGCCCAACACCGTGGAAATAAAAATCTCCTGGAAAAAGCTCAACGCGCCTGATCCCACCTACTACACCATGGAAGCAAATGTAGATAACCAGCCGATGCTGCTTGGACTTGTGGGCTTCCATCTGGTCGTCAATACGGCGCTGCATCCGGAGTTTGTGTGGGCCACGTGGGAACATGCCGGCAATGATCCTGACTGCACCAACCCGCCACCCGTGCCCGCCTCTGGATGGTCTTTTATCAGCAAGACGTGCTCCACCTGCGCCACCAGTGGCGCCGGCTGCGATCTGCTGAAAAACGCGCCGGCGGCGTGCAAGGTGAACGCCATTCCTCCCAAGGTCAAAAATCCGCCACTCACCGGCACAGCCAACCAGATTTGCCGCGCGTTTTCTGACGGCACCGATCCCGGCCCCATGACCAACGGAAACAACAATGACACCAACCGTTTCAACATTGACACCCTGAACCAGCAGATTGTTCAGGGATATCTGGCGCAACTGCCTGCCGATAATCCCATGAAAATCTGGCAGAACTATTTCATGATCGGCGGCCTTTGGACCAACGGCGGCGTGCCCTCCGGGGGAACAGACGTTCAGCGTGGGTCGCTGGAGCTTGCCAATACCACCATGGAAACGTTCTTCCAGCAAAGCCCAAGAAACTGCTTTACCTGTCACAACTATGTAGTGCCTCCACCGGCGACAAACAATCCGCTCAGGGTCAGCCATCTGGCCTGCGCCCTGTTTCCCACCAGCATGACCGGCTGCAAGCCGAGCTTGCTTGTCCAGGTGAAAAAACCGGCTGCCATACGAAAGCCGAAGCATAAAAAATAACCAGCCCTAAGAAGTCCAGCAAAGAAGCGCGCTGGCAGCTCCGGAACGGCCAGATGTCGGTATGTTGCGGAACTCCAGCGCGTTTTCACTTCACCTTTCAATTGCTCGATTTTGGCATTTCGGCGATCTTGGCAATAGGTGCCCCCTCCCCGTTCAACCCACCTCATCCCATGTCATCCCTGATTGGCGTATATTTCAGCGTCACGATGCTCGTGTGGCACCGCCGCCCTCGGCGGTGTTCCCTCTCGTCCCGATCTTCCTCCGACGGCTCTCCTCATAAGCCTCCATCCCTTCCTGCGTGTCCATCCTGAACATCTCCGCCGGAGGCCTCCACTCCACCGGCTTTATCGTCTTCCCCAATCCGCGAGCATCCGCGTCCATCCGCGGTAAGCCATTTCCCGTATCAGTGTCATCACTGTTCATCAGTGGTAATCCTTGGCTCTCCTCTGTGCCCTCTGTGGTGAGCCGGTTTGGCTGTTGGTTTTGGCTGACTGCTAACTGCTGATTGCTGAGTGCTTCCTCCTCATCCACCGTCTCCCGCACCAGCTCTTCCGTCTTTACCTGCCCAAACGTCACCTGCCCCACGTTCTGTAGCGCCAACTGCATTGAGTACAACAGCAGCCCCGCCTTCTTCACCGAGATCGTGTCTTCTATCAGCGCTTTCTGTATCCGCATCAGCCCCACCTGGATCGCGTTCGCATCCTCTAGCGCCGGCAAACTCAGCGCCAGCGCACGTGCCTCCATCATCTGCCGGTGGGCAAAGCAGTAGATGTGCTTCTTCATCTGCGGTGACCCGCAACTTGTTCCATCCGTTCTCACCCACCGGCACCGTGGCGCCTCATCCGCCAGAGCCAGTCTGGCCTTCAGCCTCAGATAAGCGTCCTTGTGCTCCTCCGCGCCACTCCTCACACGCCCCACCAGTTCCGGATTCTCCTCCGCCAGCCTGTCCAGCTCATCGCACGTCTCGCCAATCCTTCTTACCAGCGCCGCCGCCTGCTGCTTTATCCGTTGCTGTTGCTCCATCTGCTGCCGTTTATATTCTTCTAATTCCTTATCTGTCAATGGTTTGCCGTTCATCGCCTCATGAGCCATGGTGTTTGCCTTTCCACAGTCCCCGCAGGGAATTCAATTTGTTTAGTTTTTTGGGTGAAGTTCGACCATTGTGCATCTTAGCCGGAAACATAGTGGCAAATAAAGTACGAAACCGTTCATCGTTCCATTTCGCGCGTTTTAGAAAAGCATTGGCCTAAAATTTTTGCACCCGGCAGAAGTACATTGTCCATGCCCTTGGGCGAGGAATAATCATTCGAACTGCTGACGGAAGCTACGGCGAGTGTTGCCTGACTAAGATTCCAGCGCCGCAGGCGCGAAAGTGCCTAGAGCGGTTCCGGAGTTGCTGTATCCCGATAAGGGTGGAGCCGGCCTTTCAAACCTGCGGCAAAGCTGTTGAAAAAATCGGCTTCAGCCGCTGCGGCAGAGCTCTGTGGGATACACCAATTCGAGAATCGCTCTAGCCCACCTCTGGAGGCCGACGGGTGCGCAGCGCTCGTCAGCCGGAAGGGTGGGTAGGCAAGAAAGAAAAAACATTCCTCACTGCCGTAGGCCCGCGCGCAGCGTAGCGCAGAGCGCGTTTTCTAGAAAATCATCCGGTGAGTCGCTGAGTTATGGAGATGGCAGTCGCAACGAAAATTCAATTATTCTTGCTGATGCGCTTGAGGCGTCGCACCTCATCCTTGCACACTCTGGGTAGCTTAATGCTCCCAAGATCAAGCTCATTTATGTAGGTTTGACATTGGTGTCTGCTCATCTCATCTGGCAAATCGAGAACGGATTTTAGCAATATTGCACTTGTTCGTGAAACACCTAGCGACATAAGGCTAATCAGCGTTTTGTCCCATGCACCGTATTCAATTAAAAGGTGCAGTGCCACCATCTCTTCTATGGCCTTTTTGTCACCACGTGCTTCGAGAATTGAGCGCAAAACATCGTTATATGCCCGGAGATATTTCACATATTTAAAACGTACGGTTTGCTCCAACTCTTCGAATAATTCACGAATAGCCTCACTAATTGCACGTTGGTTATCCGGTATACCGTTGCGTGTCAATTTATTGACAATTAGCTCCTTGAGAGACGCGCCTCGTATCCATTGATTTGCGAGCCAGCAATAATAAATATGCAGCTGATTTTCATTGTGAAAGAAAATCTCATTTATCTTTCCGAAAATCTTTTTCATAACCGCGTAGCCCGATTCAGATCTCGGAATGACAGGAATCCAGCTTGTCAACGAAGGTTGTTTGCGTAAAAATGCAGCGAGTCCTTCTAGCTCTAAGGGAGAAAGCATTGAATTTCGGGAAAACACATCATTCGGAAGTGTTTTTTTAGCTGCAATATCGACGCATTGTTTATTAATTTCTTGCAGTATGGACTGTTTAGCCTTGGGAACAAAATCCGTTAGCTCTTTAAGCTCTCGCTCCCCCAGGTGATAGTCAACAAATACTCTCCCGAATGCTTGGCTATAAACATCATCCGCGTTTCCCTTGTGGGTGTTGGGCTTTTTAATCGCATCTAGAACGCGTTCTGGCTGAGCAGCCAATGTTGATCGAAATGCCGAAGTTATTTCTTCAAGCCGATCTCCTTCCAGCGGATTAACTTCCCAGGGCCGCGCGAAAACACACCAAACATTACCGTGAAATTCTTTTGTGAGGCGTCCAGCGCGCCCCGCTAGATTCCAGAAGTCACCAGGTCCCATCGCCCGCTTACCTCGTTTCGGGTTTTCCAGAAAAATATTTTTGGCCGGCAGATTCACACCTTGCAACAGCGTGCTCGTACAGCATACGAATCTAAGCGCGCGTTTTTTAAGTAGTTCTTCAATACGAGCGCGGACGATCTGGGGCATTTGCCCGTAATGAAATCCTACCCCCCGCTCCAAACAGTCTGCCAAATGGTATTTTGGATGAATATGCTCCCGGACGAATCTGATCAGATCCTGAACATCAGTATCCAGTTTTTCACGCTTTTGTAGTTCTGCAGCGAGTTCAGATCCTTGCGCTTCTGCCATAGCAGGGGAATTTGCATACAAAATAGAGCATTCTTTAGGCTGAGTGAAAGTTAAAGCAATTTTTGGAAGATTCTGCCCACGGCCTTGGAAAAGATCCTTGATTTCATCGACCATGACTTGGTTGTCATCTATTCTAACTTCTATTCGCGCCCTCGTCTGGTCTCCCCGAACTCGCTGAATCGAGATAACTGTCTGTGAAACAGGAGCATTGTATTCCACAAACGCTGCTCCCTCGCTTCGTCCAAACAGATTAAGCAAATATTTTGGATTTTTACGTAATGGGCTTGAAAAAAAAACAGCAGCGCGTGGATTCGCGGCTAGTGTTCTTTGTATGACCGTTTCCAATACCAGTCCGCGTGCGCCTTCTGAAATCTCTTGAGCTTCATCCACAATGAGAACATCGACTTCAATTTTTGAATCTCCACAATTCGCATAAAGCAGTGTATGAAGTCTTTCTTGGGTTAAAACATAAATGATGCCTGTTTTTGCCACTTCCGTTGTTAGCGGTTCAGGAACACACATAACTGGAATCGCTGAAAGGCCGTGCTCATTCAACATTTCAATGATTTCAAACATCACTTGCCGAATCAAAGCCCGTGTAGGAACGAGATAAACTATTACTGGATTTTTGCGCTGAGTGAATCGACGCACTACATCCAAAGACAGCGCATAAGACTTTCCCGCCGAAGTGGGAGCAGATACGCTTAACGATCTATTCTTTTCAAGAGCATGCCATAACCGAAATTGGAAATCAGTTAATGGAACAGGCACGTGCTGTTTTATGTGAATAGTATTTTCCAATTGCCGTGCTGCTGCTTCTACAGACAAATATGGTGGAAGTGGTATTGGTCTATTCGGGTAAGTATCATCCAGCAGTTGCCGTGCAGGAAAATTACCTAATCGGGCAAGTATTAGCCGTGCAGCAGAATAAAGAGCAGACTCGCGATGACCAATAAACCCGACTATACGTGTCGCAATCTCATATGCTTTAATTCTTTTTGCTGCACCGTTCAGACTGGTATCTTCAGACTCAAGCGCAAGGCGTGATGCAACGGAAAGCAGAAAGGCAAGATCTGCCTGAGTGAATGTCGACCTGCCTTCATTCGAACGGCCAATTTGTGATCGGACTCCAGCAATAATTAACTGTTCATACAAGTCGTCAAACCGAGCTTGTGCCGTTTGCGAAATCACTCAGATACCTCACCAAAAACTTCTTCGAGGAACCATTTTCTGAACTCTTGAACACTTTTGAAGGGCAAAAAGAAGAACTCGATCATCAAGTGCTTGTGTTTAAAATTTTGAGAGTGTTTGTTTATCAAAGAGCGTATTCTCTTTCCGTGGTTCAAATAAAATTTTTCGAAATCCTTCACAAAAGCCGCTCTGGTGGCAGGACTCTCAAGATCCGCGTATTGTTTCCAGTCAAATCCAACTAAACACGCATGCCGCAATTCGTAACTCTTAACGGACAATGTTCGGTCCAAAAAAGCACAGATATCATGTTTCAATCTCTCATCAAGGAGGTTGAAATGATTAGTAGCCAAAAATAACTCGTGGGCCTCTGCTCCTTCAGCGTGAAAATCTTGAAGGCTCTTGAAAACGGCGGAAATCGCTGCAGAGAGGTTTTTGTAAAGTTTTGCCTCGCCGAAATAGATGATTGGTATTTCAGCAGAAGAATCCCATTTTACATGCAACCCATCACTGCCTTTTATTTCCTCCTTGCGATTCGTCTTAAGGGACATTTTACAAATCGCTTGTGGAGCCTTTAAAACTGCTTCTATTAAAAAATAAAGGAGGATTTCGCCGGGTTCACCACTCCTAAGATTCCGCCTGAGAAGTTTCTTTGCTTCTAAGAAAAGCTTCACATGATCGGTGTGAGATAGAGCCAGTGAATGGCGCTGGGCTGTGAGGGCATAATAGCCAATGTGCCTAGCAAGAACTTCTGCTAAATCTTTAAATTTTGGTCGGCCATTTGAATCCAGTCTTACATAATGAAAGCGCAGATTTACATTTGATCCGTTTACGGAATAATTATGATCAACATGTGTAAGGCACGCATCATATTGCTGCTGAGTTACGTTCAAAAATTTTGTCAGATCTGGATGGGCAATTCTAGAGGCAGGCCGAGGCTTAATTTCTGCTGGAGCGCTGAAGAGATTCTTCTGTCGTGGGTCTTGTCTGCTCGGAGTAGATGCCATACTAAAACTGTTGCTAGGCAGACGAGACTCGCCTCCGACAAGTTGCTGCCATTCAAGAGGGGCCCTTACCCAAGCAAAAACTGATTGCGGATTATATTTCGCGACAGGAACGCCTGAGCTTTGCAAACATCTTATAGCGTAAGCACAAATGTTGTCTAGATGTTTATATTTTCGTTACATAGATTTAGTGGGCTTTAATAATATGCATCACGCACAGTGCTATTAGCCACATCTGACATTCAAAACTTCTGGCGAATCGAGGGGAAACAAGGAATGAGCAAAGGCCGCATGGAAGCCTTTAGTGATGGGGTACTGGCCGTGGTCATCACGATCATGGTGCTGGAATTGAAATCGCCGCACGGGACCACTCCGGCGGCATTAAAACCCTTGATTCCGGTGTTGCTCAGTTACGTCCTGAGCTTCGTGTATATCGGGATCTACTGGAACAACCATCATCACCTGCTGCACGCAACGCAGCGCGTGAACGGCGCAACTCTGTGGGCCAACCTGCACCTGCTGTTCTGGCTGTCACTCGTCCCATTCACCACCGCCTGGGTAGGCAACGACTACCACAGCTCGTGGCCGGTCGCTATCTATGGAATCGTCCTGCTTCTGGCAGGCTTTGCTTATTACATTCTTGCGCAGGTGCTCATTCGGCTGCATGGGCACGATTCAACGCTGGCGACATCCATTGGCAGGGACCGCAAGGGCAAAGTTTCAATCGCGGTTTATGCGGCGGGCATTCTGCTGGCCTTCTATGATCCAAGGCTGGCCAGCGCGTGCTACGTCATTGTGGCAGTCATGTGGCTGGTCCCGGACCGGCGCATTGAGAAGAAGGTTGCGCACTGAGGTGTCCACCATGTTTTTTGGTCCGCGTAATCCGCGCTCTTTCTCAGAAAGCAGAAATCCAGGTAGATGCGTGACTAGTGCCGCCAGAGCGCGGCCAAGCTTGTGCGCCTTTAACTGGGTTCAAGCAGCAAGCTAATGACAACTGTGCGAAAACGAACAGCGTCATCCCTGCTAGCCATGCGCATTCCTCAATCCCGGGCCGCTCACGCCGGGCGGGAAAATGCGGTATTGCTTCATCTTGTAGAGCAGGGCTTTATAGCTGATCTGGAGTTGCCGCGCGGCTGTCTTGCAGTTCCACTTGGTCGCGATCAGCACCCGCTCAATGATCTTGGGTTCAGCCCTTTCTTTCAGGTTCTGCACCATCGATTTCAGGCCCGTACCGCTGTGGAGAAGCGCATCGTCTTCCAGGTCGGGCGCTATCTCTGAGCTGACTTCCCTCTCTTCCAGCTCGGCAATGGCCAGCATTTCATCCTGCAGCACCATGTAACGCTTCACAAAGTTGCCCAGCTCGCGGAGGTTTCCCGGCCAGGCGTAGCGCATGCAGGCCCGCACCAGCGCATGGGAGCACTCTGCCGGGGGGCAATCGTACTTGTCGGAAAATTGCTGCATGAAGTGCTTCAGCAAAAATGGGATCTCTTCACGCCGTTCACGCAGTGGAGGAATATTGACGGTAAAAGCATTCAGCCGGTAATAAAGGTCTTCGCGAAAGGTCTTGCTGCTGATGGCTTCATGAACATCAATGTTGGTGGCCGCCAGCACGCGGAAATTGGAAGTCACCATGGCCCGCCCGCCCAGCCGCGTGAATCGCCCGTCCTGGAGCACGTGCAGCAGCTTGGCTTGCAAAGCCGGGCTCATCTCGCCAATCTCGTCAAGAAAAATAGTCCCCTTGTCGCACAGCTCTAACATGCCGGGCTTGGACCGATTGGCCCCGGTGAAAGCGCCCGCCTCATAGCCAAAGAGCTCGCTTTCCAGCAGATCATGCGGCAGCGCAGCGCAATTCACCTTCACCAACTGCCTGCCTGCCCGGCGCGATAGCTTATGCACCAGGCGCGCAAGCACCTCTTTGCCGGCGCCGCTTTCTCCCAGCAGAAGGACTGGTATATCCACTTTGGCCACCTGCTCAACCTGGGCGCGAATCTTCTGCATGGCCGAGCTTGCGGCAAGGAAGAAGATATCGTTTTCAACCGCTTCAAAATGTTCGCGCTGGCATTCCTGGTGGCTGGACGCATCGCCCGCGGCCTTGGCTGGACCAAGCAACCGCTGCACCTCAGCAATAAGCTTGCTTCCATCCAGCGGCTTGGCAATGTAGTCAAGCGCGCCCAACCGCACCGCCTGCACCACAGTGCTAACGTCGCTGATCTCAGAAAACACCACGATCTTCTGCTCTGGGCGAAGCCGGCGGCAGACCTGGATCGCCTTCATCGCCTCTTCCGGCTGAGCGTCTTCCAGCAGAATCAGCGCGGGCAGTTCCCCGCTCTCCATCCGCTGCACAGCGTCACTGCAACTGGAGCTGGTTTCAACCAGAAAATCCGCGCTCTCCAGCAACTGCCGGGTAAATAGAAGACCTTCATGATCGTGATTAACGACAAGAATTTTTTCTTTGCCGGAAGCTACCGGGGAACGCTTCATTGATTCAGTGACCTCGCAACTCTGCCTGGTCTGCAAATCGGCTTTCTGAAAAGCTCGGCATCAATGCCTGCTCATTCCGTGGTCAATAAAGACCTAAAGAATTTTCAGTCGCCTTGCCCAATTTGCAGATAAAATTTGTGTTCGATTCTTAGGGCGGTTGTTGCCCTGCGACCCTTGAATGCAAGACTGGCATGACGGCCTAGTTGCGCGAGGTGTGCCCGGCATGGGCTATACAAACTTGGCGGTCGTCATTTCGGACCCGAGCCTTTTCTTTTTTCTTATAGTTAGCTCTGGTCCAGCACAGATGCTTGCCCCTTCTGGGGTCACACGTACTTTAAGATGGGTTTGCGATAGATGTAAATGTCTTTCCTTTACATCCCGTATTGCAATATACAGGTCATAACCATATCTATAAGAAAATAAATGGTTTACTTTAACTGATTGAAACAATCTCCGGCCGCCCATTGGCGGGTCACGGTTAAGATTTCTAACAAATAAAGCCTATTTCGTTTTTTTGCTATTGGCGATTCTCAGCAGTTTGCGCTGCAATAGATTGAGGCAAAATAAGTTTACGATTCTCTGATTTTCGCCAGACGCTAAGATCGCGCGAACAAAACAGCTATCACTTTGTTTGCTTCTCCGGCTGGGAGCAGACTTGATAAAAGAGTTTCCGTCGCAAGAGCTTAAGGCCCAATTTTTTGAACGCAAACTTAGTCCTGACTTTCCGGCCATCCCTTGTTTTTAAAGGTGTTAGCCCCTGCTTCCGGGGATGCCTGACCGGCCGCTGCTGTACAATAAAATCCTCTGCAATAATTCATACTTTTTTCGTTCAAAACCGGTAGGACCGGTGGAGTCTTGATGAAGTTACGTTTCCAGGCATTGTGGCTATTTATCGCAGGCGCTCTTTTGCTGCTGGCCATGGGCTGCAATGATACTTTGCGCCAGTTCATTACCCCAGTTCCCCCGCCCACTGGTGACCCGCAGGGTCTGTCGCATGGAGTTACTCTATCCACAAATCCGGTGGCCTCATCTCCCGGCAGCAACCTGCACATTGATGTTTCCGGCGACACCAGCGTAGGCATTGTTCCGCTTGGAGTGAAGCCGATTTTTTTGGGCAAGAGCGGAAACAAGGCCTTCATTATCAACAGCGGTGACGCCTCAAATCCGCCAACTGTGTCGGTCTATATTGCTCTTCTGCCGCAGGCGGCCACAGTAAGCATTGTGACCCTGCCTGCCGCGCCCTCGCCAAATCAGGCAATTACGCCCATCGCCGGAGGCACCAGCAGTTCGGGAAATATTTTTATCGCCAATCGTGACAGCAACAATATCAGCGTAATTTCCGGAGGTCTTGAGGCAGTCACTGACACAATTCCCTTGCCTGCCGGCGATACTCATCCCGTCATGATCGCCGGCAATGCCGCAAATAACCAGATTTTCGTTGTCAATCAGTCGAGCAACAACGTAACGCAGATCTCCACTATTGACGATACCGTGGTGACATCAATCCCCGTGGGTGCGCAACCGATATGGGGCGTCATGAGCACAGACGGCCTCTTTGTCTTTGTGGTGAACCAGGGCGATGGCACTGTCAGCGTGATTGATACTTCCACCAGCAGAGTAATTTCTACAGTCCCCGTGGGGAACACGCCGGCCTCGGCTAGTCCTAACTTTGCTTTTTATGAGCCTACGCTGCATCGCGTTTATGTGAGCAATACCGGCGAAAACTCCATCAGCGTAATCAACGCAAACGGCATCAGCGACGCTCATCCACCGACGACTTCAACCACAGTTGCGGTTTCCGGTACTCCCACATCAGTTACCGCCCTCTCTGATGGAAGCAAGGCCTATGTTGCTCTGGGTAATTGCCCTGCGGGCGTCAATCACACGACCCTTCTTGCCACGCTGCCAAGTTGCAATGGCAATCTGGTCAGCGTGGTCGATGCGGTTGGGCTCCGCGAAATCAGGACCATTCCGGTTGGCATTGGCGCCGTTTCTATTGATGCATCACCCGACGCGACGCGGGTGTTTGTCGCCAATGCACATGATTCCTTCACCAGCTCTGCCGGAACAAATACTGCCGGCACCATCTCTGATATCCGCACCAGTACAGACACAGAGGCCATACGCATGCTGACTCCGCAGCAGGATCCTTTGTGCCAGGTGAGCGCAACGGTTTTTTGCCCGGTGCAAACGCCGTTTATGGTCCGCACCTTCCCATAAAAACCGGGCGCAAAGATCGGTACTGCAAAAAAAATAGGGCGGCTCATCGCCGCCCATGGTTGGAGTTCTCGCAAGTAATAGAGCTTAAGTTGGCCGGTTGTCTGCTCTGCGCCTGCGGCCATACCGCATGGCAATGTTCATAAACACGTTGCCGCTGTCGGTATCAAAACACATCACCAGCGCTTCCTGGTCTTCACTGCTCTTTTCGCCCAGATCTTCCGCATGTACTACAGGGGGAAAAATCTTGAAGTGAAAGCCCTGGTCATTGAGCGCAGTCACGGCGCTGCCGATCACCATATTGGCCAGTTCGCAAACGGTTTCGCGCGCAACCTCTTCGCTCTCCGGCATGGGCGATCCCGCCAGATAACTGGCAACTTTGGCCGCAGTGGGGCTATCGATATCGAAGATGATCCGGCCTTCGATGTCGCCCTTGATCGTCACCAGTGACGCTACGCCTTTGCGCCGGTACGCTTCTTCTTCCATAGTTACGTCGCCGATGCGCGTTGGCGACTTAAGCGTCTCCGCCAGCACCGCGTCAGCCGCGTTGATGAAAGGTTGAATCAGCTCGATCTTCATCGTGTTAGTGTCCTTGGACGGCGGGCGTAGCCACAGCCGCATCATCACCCATCACATACTTGATCACTTCATACAGAATTTCTGACTTCACCGGTTTCTGCACAAAATGGCGTGCGCCTTTTTGCAACGCAGCGACAATGTTCTCCTGGTAACCCACGGAAGAGACCATGACGATGCGCGCCTCTGGATGCGACCGCACGATGCGCTCGGCCGCCTCAATGCCTTCCATTTGCGGCATGGTGATATCCATCAGCACCATGTCCGGCATGGTGCGGTCGTATTCCGTGATGGCCGTGCAGCCATCGCCGGCTTCGCCGGCAATTTCGCCGCCAAAGGACTCCACCATTTTTGCCACGTTTTTGCGTGCAAAAACCGAATCATCCACCACCAGGTAGCGGATCGGTTTTTGATCTTTGCGAAGCAGTGTAGGAAACGTATCCATAATCATTGTTCTCCTTGCGACTCCAACTAAACTTTTGCTGTGCGCGCAATCTTTTCCGGATTGCACTGCATGACCAATGTGTTTGCCAGCATGTCCAGCGGCACCACGCGCATTGCGTGTCCTCTTTCGATTGCCGCTTTAGGCATGCCAAAGACGGTGCAAGACTCCTCGCTCTGCGCAATGGTCAGGCCGCCGGCGTCTTTAATCAGGCCGAGCCCATGCGCGCCGTCATCGCCCATGCCGGTCATCAAGATGCCCATGGCGCGGCTGCCGAATTCCATGGCGACCGAGCGAAACAAAATATCCACTGAAGGCCGATGCCCGTTCATGCGCGGCTCGTCTGAGAGCACCACTGTATTTCCCAGCGGCATGCGCCGTACCTTGATGTGGCGATCGCCGGGGCAAACCAGCGCGCGGCCTGCAATCAGCAGGTCGCCGGACTGCGCCTCTTTCACGTCAATGGCGCATGACTCATCCAGCCTCCGGGCAAACATCTCGGTAAAGCCTTCAGGCATATGCTGTACCACAACAATGCTTCCCGGGAAGTCACCAGGCAGTTGCGCCAGCAAGTACTGCAACGCATTGGGCCCGCCCGTAGAAATTCCAATAGCAACAATCTTGGTCGCCTCGCGGCGCAGCCGCATCGCCGGCTTGTTAGGCTTGGGACGGTCCACTATCACCGGCGGCGTGGTATGCCGCATCTTGCTCTTGGCCGCGACCTTGATCTTGTCAATCAGGTCTACGGCAATCTCATCCATGTGGGCCGATGCGGCATCGCGCGGCTTGGCTACGAAATCAAATGCGCCCATGGCCAGGGCTTTAAAGGTAGCGCTGGCGCCATCAGTAGTAAGCGCGCTCACCACGATCACCGGCACGCGGAAACGGCGCGTGATCTGGCGCAGCGTCTCCATGCCATCCATGCGCGGCATCTCCAGGTCCAGCGTCACCACATCTGGCCTGAGGTCTTCGATTTTTTTCAGCCCAAAAGCGCCATCCATGGCCGTGCCCACAACTTCAATCTCGCTGTCCTGCGCCAATATCTGCGGAATCAGCTTGCGCATCAGCGCCGAGTCGTCAACCACAAGAACCCGTAATTTTTGACTCATGCAGTGGCCCCCACCATCTGTAACCTGCCGAGCTTTGCAACCACACTTGAAAGATTCAGGATCAGCACAACCGTACCGTCCCCGAGGATCGAAGCACCGCTGACGAGGTCCGTTGCCACCAGATGATCGTCCATCGCTTTGATCACCAGTTCTTCCTCGCCTACCAACTGGTCCACCACTAGTCCAAACTTGCGTTCATTGGCTGAGATCACCACCACGAACATCTTCTGTGTCTCTGCTGTCTGGTTTGCCAGCTTGCTCAAATGGAGAAGTGGAAGGACCTCATTGCGCAGTTGCATCACATCGTGGTTGTCCACGCGATGCAGCGCGGATTGGTTCGTGCGCGTAATTTCCACCACGGCCGCCAGCGGCACCGCATACAAGCGGTCGCCTACACGGAAAAGCAGCGCGTTAATAATCGCCAGCGTAAGCGGAACCTTCAGATAGAACGTAGTGCTCTTGCCCGGCGTGGTCTTGATGCTGACCGTGCCTTTTAGTTTTTCCAGAACGGTCTTCACCACGTCCATGCCCACGCCGCGCCCGGAAATCGCTGTAACGTGTTCCGCTGTGCTCAGGCCAGGATGGAAGATCAACTCATGGACGTCGGTTTCGCCAAGTAGTGCAGCGTCACCGGCTTTCAGCAAGCCACGTTCAATGGCCTTGGCGGTGATCTTGTCGCGATCGATACCGCGCCCGTCGTCCGTTACTTCAATCACGATCTGGTTGCCCTGATGATAAGCATCCAGCGTCACCGTGCCGTGCGCCGGCTTGCCATCATTAATGCGCTCCGCCGGCGACTCAATGCCATGGTCCACCGCGTTGCGCACCAGGTGCGCCAGCGGCTCAGCCAGCATATCCAAAATGCTTTTGTCGAGATCGGTATCCTGACCGGTGATGACCAGGTTCACTTCTTTCCCGCAGGACTTGGCCACGTCGCGGACCACGCGCGGAAAGCGCCGGAACAGTTGCTCCACCGGCACCATGCGGATCTTCATCACCGATTTTTGCAGGTCATTCATGATGCGCGCCTGGAAGGCCATGGCATCAGAAAAGCGCATCTTCAGCGGATCTTTGGGATAGAGCCGGTCAAATTCATTGATGGCCTGGTGCAACATGCTCTTGGCGATGATCAGCTCACCCACCAGGTTCAGCACCGAATCAATCCGCTCCGCGTCCACGCGCAAAAGCGTTTCCGATAGATTGGCAAAGCTCGTTCCCTGTCCCTCTGGTGTTGAAGGAGTTGCCGGTTTGGAATTTTCAGCCGGAGCTTCCGCGGCTGCAGGCGCTGGCACAGGCGTTTCTGCTGCGCTGATCGCAGGCTCTGACTCATCTTCTGCGGGCGCGGTCACATGCTGCACAATGTCGAGCACATCGTCAGCCTGTTCTTGTTGCTGGCCTGCGCGTTGCACCAGCAAGTCAGCCACCACGGCGGGAATGCGGCATTTTTTCTCAATCCAGCTCTGGGCATGGTCGCTGGCAACCGCTGCTTCCACCACGTCCAGATCTTCGCTCAGGGTGCTCTGGTCTGGCGCAATCGCCAGAAGGCGTCCGCAATCCTGCAGCACGTTGCGGATCAACTGCATGGCCGCGCCGCGCATGGGGCACTGCGGTTCAATGGAAAACGCAATGTTGTAAACCGTGTCGCCACGGCCCAATGCATCGGCCACTACGATTTGCTCGTATTCACTCCAGGCAAAACGCGCCTGCAGTTTGTACGGCACGCTGCCGGAACGTTTCCTGGTGAGCGAGATAATCTGGTGCCGCAGCTCTTCTCCTGCTGGCGGTTGCAGATTGCCGCGATAAGCCGACAACATGGAGCTGAACGTGTCCGCTGCAATCAGCACCACTTCAGCCAGCGCATGTTGGCTGGTGGCGGCAACTTCTGGCCGCAACACTTCTTCCAGCGCGTGGGCCAGTTCGCTCAGCTCGGTGTAACCGCAGGCCGCGGAATCCCCTTTCAGCGTGTGCACGGTACGGCGCACCTGGCGCAGAATCTCTTCATCTTGAGGACGCTTCTCCAGCTCCAGCCCCTCCTCATTGAGCGTCTGCAACAGTTCCGTTGCCGACTCAAAGAAGAGTTCGCGGAGCTCAGAGGCGCGATCGTCTGGGAAGAAGGTCAACTCGCCACCTCAATACGTTGATAAGCCGTACCGTTGTTCTGGTGCAGCATCCTGTATTTGTCAGAGAGGCCGAAAAGGCTCTCTGCATGGCCGATGAACAGATACCCTTCCGGGTTCAAACAGCGATACAGCTTCTCCACCAGCCGCTTTTGCTCGGCTTCATCAAAATAGATCATCACGTTGCGGCAGAAGATCACGTCATTGCGCTGGGGCAAAAACTCAGTCTTCAAATTATGGAAGTCAAAATGGACCAGGTCTTTTAAGCCCTTCTTTACCGCATAACGATCTCCGACTTTGTCAAAGTAGCGCAGGCGGAAAGCGTAATCCACCGGCTCCATCTGCAGCTCCGGATAAACTCCTTCCTGTGCTGTCCGCAGAACGGAGTAATTAATGTCAGAGGCAAGTATCTCCACCTTCCACGGCGGCGGAATCAGCGGCTTGGGGCTGGGCATTTCAAAAGGCAGTGGATTGCGCAGGTAGTAGTAGGCCAGCGCATCGCATACCTGCATGGCCATGGTGTACGGCTCCTGCCCGGTCGAGCACCCGGCGCTCCACAGCCGCAGGCTCCAGTCGCGGCGGTCTTGCTTGCGTCTTAGCAGGTCTTCAAGAACGCTCTTTTGGAAAAGATCGAGCTGCGGCTTGTTGCGGAAAAAGCTGGTCTCATTGACGGTCAGGTTTTCCACCAAAGCGCTCAGCTCCGCTTTGCCCTGGTGGCTGGTCAGCAGGCGATAGTACGCGTAAAACGTATCCAGCCCGCAGATTTTCAACCGTCGTTGCAGGCGGTCCTGCAGGAAGTGCGCCCGCCGTTCGTCAAAGTACATGCCGCATTCCTGGTAAACAAGCGTCTGCAACAGCTTGTACTCCGGTTCACTTATCTGGATTTGCACGCCTGATGTGGCCATCGGTCCCCGCTGTGGTCTTGTTGCCGCTTAAACAATGGCAGCCGCTGCCTGGGTTTCAGCAATCTCACCCAGCCGCCGCAGTTCGCCTTTCTGCAAAATCTTGTTCAGGTCAATCAATATGATCAGCCGGCCGTTCAGCTTGCCTACGCCGGTCACGTAGTTGCCTTCGCCCTGATCAAAAACAGGCGGCAGTTCAATCTCAGCTTCGGGAATCTTCAGGACTTCTGAAGCGCTATCCACAATCAGCCCCACCAGCTTGCCGCCGACTTCAGTGACCAGAATGCGGTTCTTCTTGCTAGGCTTGATCTCTTTTTCCCCGAATCGCCGCCGCAGGTCAACCACGGAGACGATCTTGCCGCGCAGATTGATGACTCCCTGGACGCAGCCCGGAGAGTCCGGTACTGAGGTGATCTCCGGCACGCGCACAATTTCGTGCACCAGGGCGATAGGCACGCCAAACACCTCTCGTCCCACGCGGAAACCGACAATGTGCATCTCTTTTGACATGAGGGTCCCTCCGCTAGTTGTAGCGAGCTCCTGCTGTGGCATATTGCGCCGGAAGGCTGCGATCATCAGCGCGGCGCATGTTGTTGCCGTTCTGTGGTGCCATGTTTTCCAGCACAAACCGGTCCATGGCTTCCAGCATTGAGCGTGACATCTTGGACATCTGCTCGGCTGAAGCCGCCAGTTCGGTTGAACCGGAAGATGAGCGCTGCACCAGTTCGCGCATCTTTTCCATTGCGCGAACCACTGCCTGCGCTCCTGACGCCTGCTCTTCTACTGAGGAGTTGATTTCATGCGTAATTTCGTTCAGCCGCGTGGTGGCCTTGGCAATTTGTGAAGAACCATGCGACTGCTCATTGGTGGCCGCGCCAATTTCCTGCGCGAACTTATAGACTTCAGATACCACGCTCGAAATTTTCTTCAATGCGCCGCTCAGGTCGCCGCCCAGCGTAATGCCTTCATTCACAATGCTGGTTGATTTTTCCATGTTGTCCACTGCCTTGCGCGCTTCTTTCTGGATGCTCTGGATCAGCTCAGAAATTTCGCGCGTAGATTGCGCTGACTTTTCCGCCAGCTTGCGCACTTCGTCAGCTACCACGGCAAACCCCAGCCCATGCTCACCGGCGCGGGCCGCCTCAATGGCCGCATTCAGCGCCAGCAAATTTGTCTGCTCGGCAAGGTCATCGATCACCTCAATGATCTTTCCGATATCATCAGCGCGCTGTCCCAACGCCGAAATGATCTCCGCGGAAGAGCCGATGGCGGCGTTGATGCGGCTCAGACCGTCAGTGGCTTTTTCCATAGTGCTGATGCCGTTGTGAACTTCATCCCGCGAGCGCTGGGAGATATCGAGCAGGACTTTTGCCGTATCTGCCACGCGCTGGATCGAAGCCACCATCTCGTCGATGGAAGCTGAGGTTTCGCTTACGTTGGAAGCCTGCATCTGCGTGCTTTTCACCATGTTCTGCACGTTGATGCTCATCTCATGCATGGTGCTCGTAACTTCATCAATGGCGGAAGCAGCCTGCACGCTGATCTTGGCTGATTCATCTGAAGCCGAAGCAACTTGATTTGAGCCGCTGGCCACCTGGGCGGCGCTGTCGCGCACGTTCTTCACCAGGCTGCGCAGGCCCAGTGTCATCTCCCTGAAGGCTTTGCCCAGCGTGTCGCGTCCGGAGCGCGGATTGATTTCCACTGAAAGATCGCCGCCGGCAACCGATTCTGAAATCCCTGCCATCTCGCGCAGGTATTGCACCATGTTGTTGAACGTTCGAGCGAGTTGTGCGACCTCGTCTTCGCCGGCAATCTCGACTTTTTGCTCCAAATCTCCCGCATTCCCGATCTGCCCTGCCACGGTGATGAGCTGCGAGAGAGGCACAGTGATTGATTTGGCCACGCGCCAGGAAATTGTGGCAGAAAGGATAATCACCAGCACCATTCCGCCCAGGGTCACAACCGTGATGATCATGACAGCGTTGCCATCAGATTCTTCGGCTTTTTTATTGGCCTGCTTGATGATTCCATCAAGCTGTACCAGCGGCAGTTCTGCCCGTTGCTTTTGCTCCGGCGTCGGTGTGGCCTGCAGGTATGCGATCTGCAGTTCAGCCACTGTGGCGCTGCCGGTATCCACCTGCCGGCGCTTCTCCATAAGCGGATCGGCAAAGTTCCTTGACCACTCTCTTTCTGATTCCGCCAACTGGTCCAGCAATTGCCGGACGTTGTTGCCGTTATCGCCTAGCGAACTGGCCGTTCCTTTGATCTGGTTGATCAGGGTATCCAGCTCGCTCTGGCCGCGAGCGAGTGAATCAGCTTCACGCCGGTCGCCATTGAGAAGAAAGTTTCGCAGATAGAGCTGGTTCTCACTCCGTTTCTTATCCAGCTGCGACAGGTTCTCAACCATCGTGATGGAGTCTTTGTAAAGCGCTCTGGTGCTTTGCTCGTGCCGGACCGCAATCCAGTTCACGATAAACGCGAAGACCACGGTCACCATGATCAGGCCAAAACCCAGATAGAGTTTGCCGTCTATGCTTTTGTTCATTTGCATGTTTTCAGAACCTCTACGCGCCGCCTTGCTTGAAAGCGCAGCTCGTGTTCTTTTCAATCCCTGGCTCCGGCCAAACCGGTTGCCGAATTTCAATGCCAATCTTCCAGTCGCTCAACTTAAATCTTCCGCAGGGCACAGTTCACCCCGCGAGAAATGCCGGATAATTAAAAGCACGGTCAGGGCCATGGACGGAGAGGGCTAGCACCTTCGGCATGTGAGAGGAACAAATGTCCAGCAGATTCAATAGCTTATCTCCCCTGTGGGATAGGGAGAAGTACTGCCACGGGTTATCTTCCGCTGGAATAACGTCTCACTAGCCCAAGAATTTTCCCGGCCTATCTCACAATGAGACATGCCAAACGGGTCAATGGGTGTGTTGGCCTTGTGATTCTGGCAGGATAGTTACTTATTGACTCAAAATGAGATTCCAGAGTACCTTCAGGCTGCCTCTACCTAATGAATGCCTGAGACAGTATTGAAAACAAAGAGAAAACCCGTACAGCTTCGCTCCAGGCCCCAGTCACATTCATCTGCTTGTACTGAAAGGGTATTGGAGGCTTGTCTTCATCTCGCGTCACTGGGCGCTGGAGTTCCAACGCTACGCGAGGAGATTGTCAATGCTGCCGGCAGGACTTTTCATGCCGCGGTTGCCGGAATGCTCCTGCGCGAAGGTGACGGTTCTCGCTCTGTGGCAGTTGCCGCGCCAACGGAAGATACAAATAAAAACCAGGCCCTGCTCTCTCATGCGCGCTCTTTTGCCACACAAGCCATTGACCAAAAGAGACTTCTGAACTTCCGCTTCTCTTCCAAGTCCGCAGACGGTGAAACCATTTATCACGGCCTGGCCCAGCCGTTGGTTACCGCACAAAATACGGCTGTGCTGCTGGTGGTTAGAAGCGGCCCTTTTTCTTCTGAAGAGGTTCAGGCCTTTGATGCGTTGGGCAACTTTGCCCGGCTTGCCACGGAGAACTCAGAACTCACCGGCTTCTCTTCCACGCAAAAGCAGGAGCTTGATCAACTACTGGAAATCTCCGCCGAACTCGGCAGCACTTCCCGGCTGGAAACTTTCCTGCCGAAATTTGTGGTGCGTGCGGCTGACTTTCTCAGCTTTACCCGTGCTTTTGTCGCCTTGGTAGATGGCGGCGAGTGCCGTCTTCGCTGGGGCGCAAATAAAGGTGTTCCCAGCCGGCTTGAGATTGATGTCTCAGCCGTCGGAGCGCGGGTGCTGGAAAGCGGCAATCCATACGTTTGTGAAGACACGAACCAGCTTGCCGCTAACGAAAAAGCACAATTGCTGCGCTGGGAGTCAGGGCTTAAACAATACCTGGGAATTCCTCTCATCACCGGCGATGGCCGCCCTCTGGGAGTGCTGGGCTTACTGGATAAGAAAGGCAAATCGCGCATCTCGCCCGATGACGTGCGTCGTGCTCGCGTTTTGGGCGCTGAGCTGATCGTCGCTCTCGAAGCTGCGCACAATCTTCAACTCTCTGATCAGCACCGCAAGCGCACTGAAGACCTCATGGAGATGGCGCTCGACCTTGGCTCGGCCTTGCGCTTGCCTGATTTCGTCAAGAACTTCACCGAGCGCGTTGCCGAGATGATCGGTGCCAATGCCGCGGTCCTGGCATTGGCCCAGGGTAACAAGGTGGAAAGCGTTGGCTTTTTTGGCTCCAAGCCTGAGCGTGAGCTGCAGCGCAAGCTCAACGCCGCATTTTCTGAATATGCTGAACGCCATCCTGACCTCAAGATCACCGGCAGCGGCGTGGATGCTCTAGGCGACGAACTGGTCTCCGCCTGCGGCTGGCAGAATCTCACTTTAGTTCGCCTGGAAGGCACAGAAGGCGATCTGCTGGGCATCCTTGCCCTGGCAGACATTACGCGCGAGCTCATGCCCAACGATCTGAATCTGCTCCAAGCACTGATTGTTCATGCCTCTGTCGCGCTGGAAAATTCGCGTTTGTTTACCCGGATCACACAATCCAGCCGCCAATGGGCAGAGATTTTCGATTCTATCTCTGATTTTATCGTCGTGCACGATGAGCAATTTCAGGTCTTGCGCGTGAACCGCTCTCTTGCTGAGTTCATCGGCGTTCGGCCTGCAGAGCTGATTGGCCTCAGCATGAGGGCTTTGGTTTCCATCACCTCTGAATCGCCTCAGCCTTGTCCTTTCTGCCATGGCGAAAACGAGTCTGATGAATACCTGCATCCGGTGTTGGAGCGCACATATCTGGTTTCCAGTTCGCGCATCCACGGCGCGCTGGATGAAGGCCTGCAGACCGTGCACGTGCTCAAAGATATTACCGATCGCCGTGAAGCCGAGCAGCGCTACCGCGAACTTTTTGACAATGTGCAGGAAGGCGTCTTTTTCGCTTCGCCGGAAAGCCATTTCATTGAAGTGAATGACGCGCTGGTGCGCATGCTGGGCTATCAGACACGCGAAGAGGTTTTAAAGCTCGACCTGCAAACACAGGTTTACGTTTCTGCCGAGCAGCGTGATGAGATCATCCGCCAGCTCCACAGCAATGGCACCGTGCGCAACTTTGAGGTCACGCTTTGCCGTCGCGATGGGACCATGATTCATGCGCTGGAAAATGCTTTTGTGGTGAAAGATGCCCAGGGAAAGATCCTGCAATATCGCGGTGTCTTCCTCGACATTACTGAGGTCAAGAATTTCCAGGCTCAACTGCAGCGTGAGCGCGATTTCACCAGCAAGATTCTCAACAACACGCAGACCATGATCATGGTGGCTGATACTGCGGGCTTAATCAGTTACGCCAACCAGCGCTCGTATGAAGCTGGCGGTTTTGACCAGAATGAGCTGGTCGGCCACCGGCTAGATCGCATCATCTCGCCCTCGCATAAAAAGTCCTTTTCTGAGGCTTTTGAGGCCAGCCTCCACGGCCTGCAGTCAGACAATCTTGA
The DNA here is from genome assembly GCA_035279585.1 of Candidatus Angelobacter sp. Lineage (GTDB taxonomy): Bacteria > Acidobacteriota > Terriglobia > Terriglobales > Acidobacteriaceae > Angelobacter. Next base: position 43,238 of record DATEHN010000125.1, read on the forward strand.
GCTGATGATCGCCCGCGGCAACGGATCGCAGGGCAAATTCTCCGTCAATCTCAGTCCCATGCGTGACGACCGCGGAGAGGTCTCAAGCGTTGTGGTGCTGATGACCGATATCACTGATACATCCATGATCCAGGCCAAGCTCATGCACACGGAGAAAATGGCGGCTGTCGGCCAGCTCGTCTCCGGCGTGGCGCATGAGGTCAACAATCCCCTCACCGCCATCATGGGATTCTCTGATCTTCTGATGGAAAATCCTGAGGTCCCCGGCAGCGCGCGCAAAGACCTGCAGGTAATCCTGGAAGAGGCGCAACGCACAAAAGAGATCGTGCAGAACCTGCTGAGTTTCGCCCGCCAGCGTCCCCCGCAACGCCAGGCAGTGCAGATCAACGCCATCCTGCGCAAGACCATTGCACTCCGCGCTTATGACTTTGCCAACCACGGCGTCCAGATCATAGAAAAATTCGATGAGAGCCTGCCCGAGCTGGTCGGCGACTCGCACCAGTTGCAGCAGGTCTTCCTCAATATCTTGAACAATGCGTATGATGCCGTTCATGCTGCGGGCCGTCCGGGCTTGATTGAGATTGAGACTGTGCACGATAACGGCTGGGTAGAGGTTCTTTTCCGCGATAACGGTGAAGGCATTCAGCATCCGGAGCGGATCTTCGATCCATTTTTCACCACGAAAGAAGTTGGCCAGGGGACAGGACTTGGATTGAGCATCTGTTATGGCATTGTGCGCGAGCATGAAGGCGAGATCCTCTGCGCCAATAACCAGGAAACGCAGGGCGCGACTTTCAGCGTACGCTTGCCCATCCGCACCCGGGCTGATCTGAAGCTGGTGGTTGCTGCTGCAGGAGTCAAACAATGACGGCAGGCACAGCCGCAGCTAAAGCGCTGCCGCTCCTCCTGATCGAGGACGAGCGTTCTGTGCTGGATTTTATCCGCACAGCCTTGGAGCGCAACGGATACGCGTGCCACGCAGCCAATTCGGCTGCGGAAGGCATCCGCGCTCTGGAAGCCGGACATTTCAGCGGCATTATCTCTGACATGCGTACGCCAGGCGGCGCCAGCGGCGCAGACGTTCATGCCTGGATCGTCGCCCACCGCCCTGAGCTGAAGGAGCGCATGTTGTTCATCACCGGCGATACCGTGAATGAAGAAACCATGAAGGCGCTGCAAAACACAGGCGTGCCATACATTGAGAAGCCATTTCGCGTGCACGACCTCATCAATATTGTCGGAAGGATTTTTGGCCGGCCCAACTGAATCGCTGATTTTTAGATTTTATGACTGATGACGCCAGAGTACGGTTCTTGATCGTTGACGATCACCCCAGCGTGCGCAAACTTTGCATGACCGTAGGCGGGTCTGTGGGCTTTGACTGCATAGAAGCCGAGAGTGCAGAGGCCGCGCTCATCCAATTGGAATCCGACTCGCCTGACATTATTCTGGCCGACCTGATGATGCCCAACATGTCCGGCTTGGAATTTCTGCCGCGCGTAAAGCAGCTTTTGCCGCATGCAGAGATCGCCATCATGACCGGCCACGGCTCCATTGAAACTGCCGTGCAGGCCATGAAGCTGGGCGCCTATGACTACATTACCAAACCGTTCCGTATTGAAGAACTAAAGCTGCTGTTGCAACGCATGGCGGAAAAAGTGAAGCTCGTGGCGGAAAACCAGTTTCTGCGTGACCGCGTGAGCACTGAGATGGAGTTAAACGGCATCGTCGGCTCCTCCAGTAAAATTCAGGACGTGTTGCGCATGGTGGCGCGCCTGAAGGATACGCGCACGCCGGTGCTGATCACCGGTGAGAGCGGAACCGGTAAAGAACTGGTGGCGCGGGCCATCCATTATCGTGGGCTGCTTTCCAAGCGGCCGTTCGTCGCGGTCGATTGCGGATCGCTGGTGCCAACGCTGATTGAGAGCGAACTCTTCGGCTATGAGAAAGGCGCGTTCACCGGCGCGATGCGCTCAAAAGAAGGTCTGTTTCAATCGGCCAATGGCGGCACTATTTTCCTTGATGAAATCGGCGAGCTTTCACAGGAATTGCAAGCCAAGCTCTTGCGCGTATTGCAGGAAAAAGAAGTTCGCCCTGTAGGCAGTAATCAGAAAGTTAAGGTCGATGTGCGTGTGATTGCGGCCACCAATCGCGATCTGGAAGCCGCGCAAAAAGAGGGCAAATTTCGCAAAGACCTCTACTTCCGCCTGAACGTGGTCACCTTGCATCTGCCGCCGCTGCGGGAAAGGCGTTCTGACATCACTGCGCTGGTGCATTACTTCCTTGACCGCTTTGCCCCGGGAAAGACGCTTGGAATTTCGCCTGAAGCCATGCGCTGCATGTTGCAATATGACTGGCCAGGCAACGTGCGGGAGCTGGAAAACTGCATTGAACGTGCAGTCGCTTTGGGCAGCCAGGACGTGCTGGAGCTGGCCGATCTTCCTCCGTCAGTGCGCGCACAGCAGGAACCTGCAACCGTAATTGAGCCGCTGATCGGCCAAACCGGGCAGGCAGTTGGCAATGCTGACCTGGAGGAGTTGGAGCGCGATACCATCCAGCGAGTTTTTGAGCAGGTGCAGGGAGATAAAGCCCGCGCCAGAAAGATGCTTGGTATCAGCCGGGCAACGCTGTATCGGAAGCTCAAGCGTTACAACATCGGCTTCAGCAAGCGGGCGTCAGCAGCCTCATGAGACAAGCAAATTGAGACATTGTTTCATCCTGAGACACATCTGTGCCCTGCTGTGGCTGGTGAAGAAAATTGCATCTTCGGAATCAACGGGTTAGTTTTCTGAGGTTTTGGCCGGACTATTGCACTAAGTAATTCAGCTAAGCTTCTTGGCGCCTGGCTGAAAGTGCGTCCAAACGAAGCGACCGAAATTGAGAGCGGCATCACAGGAGTAGAAGGCTGCTGAGGCGAGCTGTGCTCTCAAGCGGCTACTAAAAGATGACCACAACAGCTATGCCAAACGTGGGTGAAGCAGCAGAGTTCTGGCGCGTCGCACGCCGTCTGTACACCGTTTATGCCGAACTGGACCGCACATTCGAACTCGGCATGTCCTCCTGTCCTGACCTGGAAGGCACAGTTGACCGGCCGGAGCCGGAAGCCATGGAGCGCGTGCTGCAATGGTTTGAACAGATTGATAATCATGTGCAAGTCTGGCAATTGCGCCAGCTCCTGCAGAGCACCAGCCTGCAGAATGAAGAAAACTTGCGCTACCTGATTGCCCGCCATCTGGAGAAAAAACAGAAGAGCGAGGCGGATAAAGACAAGATCGATTTTCTGCTGGTGCAATACTTCGCTCACTGCGCCCCGCATGGCCTGAATGAGACCGCGCTGGAAGAAGTGGCGCGCGTTCTGCAATCGGCCATCGGTAAAGCAGCACAGTCTTTTCCAGACTGGGCGCCCAGCCTGGATGAGAAGCTCAAAAAGCTAAATGAATCCAATAGCCTTGAAGACCTGCAAAATTCCGGCGCGTTGCAGGAAGTGCGCGAGCTCAAGCTGGCTGTAGGCGACGACTATTTCCAACCGGGATTTCTGGTTGCTTTTACCCGCTTCAACTTTCTTGCCCGGCGCGCCTTCTTCAAGGCAATGCATCTTGATCTGCATGCCATTCGCTCCGCCGTAAACCAGTTGGAGCAACTGGGCATTACCACGGTGGATTGCCGCGACGCCGGGCTGACCGAAAGTGAATCACTGGAGCAGGTTCGCCACGTGGTACACCAGTGGAAAACACCGTTTCGAGCGCCTTATTCCGGCGGATCGTCATTTTTGCAATTGATTCTTCTTCGTCACGCGCTTGAATACACGCTCTCAAATGCAGGCCGGCAGGCGGAAGAAACGGCTGTGCAGCCCTCTGAAGAAATAGCGCCGGTTCCCCAGGCTGCGCCCGTCGATCTGCCTCAAGCTCCTCAGCAGCACGAAGAGGAATTAATTGCCATTCCGGTAGTGCCTGTTGAAGCAGAGCCGCCAGCCATCGCAGTAAAGCCAGCAGAAGCGGCAGACAGCGTCCCTGATCTTATCTCTCGTCCAGCGCACCCGCAGGGGCCTGGGACACAACCCACTGCGGAAGAGCAGGCGGAAGAAAAAGACTATCTGGTGCGCTGCGTTGCTGATATCGCGGAGCAATTGAAGGCCGTCCCCGCAAAAAATTCTCCTGCTGTCTCAGCCATTGTTCTTGGCGGCTGCAAGCTGCTGATCGCCACCTGGGAAGCGCAGGCCTTCGCTCAGGAGAGCGCAATGGCATTGGCATTGCAGCGGACGGTAGCGGCGCGCACCATATTGCACGTCTGTATGGAACGCCACAAGAAAAACGAACCTACAGACCTTGCCGCCGCCCTGGATATTGCGCGCGGGCAGGTCAATGAAATGTCTGAGCACGTGGAAAAGGCCAAAGAGGCCAAGAACATTGATGCCGCGGTAAACCTGGCAGCCACCTCCAAGCGCCTGGTGTCGTTGATCGCGGAAGGCGAAAAGGTTCTGGGATAACGGAGTTCAGGTGCAGGATTACCGGGTTATTTTAATCACCGATGATGCAGGCTTTGCCCGCAGCCTTAAAACGCTGTGGCGTACCGAACAAGCCTTGCCTTCCCTTCAGGCCATAACGACTGATGATCTCAACGAGATCGGAGAAGGCCATCTTGACGTGGTTATCGTCGGCCCGGTGCGCAATAAACGGTTAGCATCCGTGCTCAAGCTGGTGGATAACGGAGAGCGGCCGGTTATCTGCATCGTTCAGGCTTCAGGCGAGGTGAAGGCCCTGAAAGCTGAGCGCCCGCGTGTCCTGGCCATCTCTCAGCATGAAGGCTGGATTGATGCAGCTCTTCTCTTGGTGCTTGAGTGCCTCAAGCGGCTGGATGTGACGTCGCGTTTGCGCCGGGCGGAGCAGGCTGCTCTGGCCAGTTCCCGCGGCGCGGCGCTGGGACGTTACATGGCGGAGAGTCGTCACGACCTTAACAACTCTCTAACCTCAGTGCTGGGCAATGCTGAGTTGTTGCTTCTGGACTCTGGACAGCTTCCTGAATCTGCCAGAGATCAGTTACGTACCATCCATGAGATGGCTCTTCACATGCACCAGATCATGCAGCGATTCTCATCATCCGAAATGCGTGCTCTTGAGAAGATGTCTCAAGATGAGACGGGGAGACCGTCTCAGATTCCGCTACCCGCCCTTTGACCGTTTGCTGAGATCGAAATAAGCCTTTCTCGCTCAGTAGCTTACATATAAATTACCTGCCGTCTTGCTCGCACTTGGCTTGGCTGCGGAATTGCTCTACTCCTATGGATACTTAGGGGTAGAGGTTTGTCCGCTGTGACGAAGATTCTGATTGTCGACGATTCGCCGGCCGAGGTCAGGCTGATGCAATCGGTCCTGGACCGCGCCGGATTCATTTCCATCGCTGTCCATGATCCCATGCGGCTGGAACAAATGATCGACATGGAGCGCCCAAACCTGATCCTTTTGGACGTGGTCATGCCCCAGCGCAACGGCTTTCAGGCTTGCCGTGAGTTGAAGGGGCATGCTGCCTACTCCCGCATCCCGGTGGTGATGGTGAGTTCCAAAAACACTGAGAGCGATAAGTTCTGGGCCAAGCAGCAAGGCGCCGATGGTTACGTGGGAAAACCGTTTTCGAGCGAAGAGCTTTTGGGGACCGTTCGCAGCCTGGTGGGAAAAGGCGCGTTGTGACATCCCGAACGGAGCAAGGGAACCCTATGGCTCCGAGAAATGTTGAGTTGTACCAATGTTGAGTTGTACCAAGGATTTGAAGTGCGGATGTTGAGCGTCTAGTGGGAATAGTGATCCCTCACCCGCAAAAGCGCGGGCTCGGGGTTTCAGAAAAAATGCCGGAAGAGCCGAACCAACTCGAACCACTATCGCCGGATGCGGAGCAGCTTGAACTGCTGCCGCAGGCGGAGCCAGCGCGCCAGTACTGCGTGTTTCGCGCTGGCCGTGAGCGCTTCTGCTTTTCCGTGCTCGACGTGGAAGAGGTTGTGGAGTGGCCGAACCTGACTCACGTTCCGCTCGCACCCTCGTTCCTGATGGGCATTTTCAACCTGCGTGGTTCGATTGTGCCGGTGGTGGATATTGCGCTGACTGAAGGCCGCCGCCCGGATCTGATGCCGCGCCATGTGGTGGTGGCCAGTTTGAAAGGCGAAGATGACCGCGACGATCTGCGCATCGGGATCGCCGCTGACGAAGTGATTGGAACGTGCAGCACGTCAGAGCCGTTGCTGGTTGACGAAGCGCCGCGCGAGGTTCCGCACTGCTGCGGCATGTTGCGGCATGAAGACCGGCTGGCGCTGGCTTTGAATTTGAAGAAATTGACTGAGACGTTTCCCGTCCCGGTTATTTGATTGTGAGTGGCAGCCAAGGCCGGCAATGCGCCGAGCTGCCCAGAGGCAAGGGCACGAAAATATTTTCCACATCGTGAAATTGAAAAGCGATGTGGAGCGAAGTGACAGGATTTATTAGGTGGAGGAAGTTTTATGAAAGGTCGTTTGAACTCGACCCTTTGGATGATGGTTGGAGCCAATGCCATTGCTTTGTTTACCGTGCTTTGGCTGGCATACAGCGCGGGAGCTAAAGCGGGCGGTGTAGGAATTTTGGATGCTCCCAGCGCAAGCGGCGCCTCCGGCGTAAAGCTGGTGCTTGCCATTGTATTTTGTGTTGGAGCGCTGTTCTGGACCATCTTCTGGGTCGCCAATCGCGTGCTTGATCCGGTAAAGCGCCTCACTGACTTCGCCGAGCGCTTTTCCCAGGGCGACTATCGCAGCCGCGTGGCTATCGATTCGGCTGACGATTTCGGCTTTATCGCCGAGAACCTGAACCGCGCTGCTGAAAGCTCTTCCCGCGCCATCTTCAACCAGGAAGCGCAGGAGACCTTGCAGAAGAGCGTCACGGAATTTTTGACCATCGTAAGCCAGATTGCGCGCGGCGACCTGACGCTGCGCGGACGCGTAAGCAATGACGCTCTGGGCAATGTGGTGGACTCCGTGAACTACATGCTCGATAACTTTGCCAAGGTGCTTGAGCGCGTGCGCAAGGCCGCGGTTGACGTGCAGTCGAGCGCCAATGAAATTCTGATCGCTTCGGAAGAGATGTCCACCGGCGCCATCCAGCAGGACCAGGAAATTACCAATACTTCATCCGCAGTAGAACAGCTTACGGTTTCAATGAAGCAGGTGTCGAACAACGCTGAGGCCAGCGCTGAAGCGGCTCGCCGCGCGCTAGACGCCGCTGAACAGGGCAACCGCTCCGTGCGCGACACGCTTGAAGGCATGCAGCGCATCCGCTCATCCGTGCAGGCGACTGCCAAACGCATCAAGGCCCTCGGGGACCGTTCTCTGGAAATCTCCGAGATCGTCAACGTGATCAATGACATTACCGAGCAAACAAACCTGCTCGCTCTCAACGCCGCCATTGAAGCCGCGCGTGCTGGTGAAGCGGGCCGAGGATTTGCCGTGGTCGCCGACGAAGTGCGCAAGCTGGCCGAGCACTCACGCAACGCGACGAAAGATATTGCGGCGTTGATCAAAGCCATCCAGGCCGAGACGAATGACGCCGTGATCGTGATGGAAGAAGGCACCAAGGAAGTGGAAATCGGCGCCAAGCTGGCAGATCAGGCCGGCAAAGCGCTGGACGCCATCTCCTCCGTGGTACGGCAGTCAGCAGAGCTGGTGCAGGAAATCTCTCTGGCTTCCAAGCAGCAGGTGCGCGGTACTGAAGGCGTGGCCAACGCGATGCAGATCATCTCCAATATTACCCGCCAGACTTCACAGGGCGCGCGCCAGACATCGCGCACTGTGGAGCAACTGGTGCACATGTCAGAACAGCTCAATGAAGCGCTGGCGCAATTCCGCGTGGCTACAGGCGCTGCGCCCACTCTCCCCAGTGAAGCGCGTCCGGAACTGGTAAGCGCGGCTGCGGGCCTGGCGCGACGCTAGCGTTTAAGCGGGCGCTGAAAGATTGATTTGCAGCGCCTGCAGCGAATGTGGGTAACCATAAGGGAGTGACATGGCAGGGGGAGTGGTGACAGTCAGCGAGCATGAACTGAGCGAGATTCGCGGTCTCATTGAGACGCGCTCAGGGATTTTGTTTGACAATTCGCGCGAGCGCTTTTTCTCTACCCGTGTGCTTGAACATGTTGAATCACGCAAGCTGACTCATGGCACTGATCTGATCCGCCTGATCAAAAATTCCAACGTGGAATATGACTCGCTTTTGCAGCGATTGCTCACGCAGGAAACTTCATTCTTCCGCTACCCGGCGGTTTTTGAGGCGCTGGAAAAAAAGGTCCTGCCTGACCTGCACATGAAGAAGTTCTGGGAAAGTCCGCGCTCGCTGCGCATCTGGAGCGCTGGTTGCGCTACAGGTGAAGAGGCTTACAGCATCGCCATGACCGTGGCCGATGCCATTGAGTTTGCCGATGCATGGAACATACACGTCCTGGCCACTGACATCAGCCGCCAGGCGCTGGAGCACGCCGAGCACGGCGTCTATGAACCGCGCGATCTGGAGCCGGTTACACCACGCCAGCGCGAACAATATTTTTCTTCGGTAGGCGACCATTGCCTGGTCCGGCCGCGCATTCGCAACATGGTCACCTTTGCGCCCATGAACCTGGCACAGGTCGTCTACATGGGCAAATTTGACTGCATCTTCTGCATGAACGTGCTGATTTATTTCTCTGAAGAGCGTCAGGCGCAGTTGGTCCAGAGATTTTATGAGTACCTGGAGCCCGGCGGATATCTGTTTTTGGGCCATGCTGAGTCCATCAACCGGGCCGACGTAAAGTTTGACACCCATATTTATCGTGATGCGCGCATCTACCAGAAGCCGGCAAACCTGGCTCGGCCCATGGTGGCGCAGGAGAAAGCTTGAACGGGCAAGGACAAGAATTCGTAGAGGTCTTTCTACAGGAAGCGTCGGAGCGCCTGCAGTTTTTGCGCGAGTACTCCGGCATCCTGCAGGATGCCTACCCACGCGCGGAAGACGTGGAGCGCTTGCACATTGCGGCGCATACCCTTGCCGGGACCTCAGCTTCTTACGGCTTCCCGCTGTTCTCTGAAATTTCCGGCAAGCTGGCCCACATTTTCCAATATGCAATGAATGCCAGCATCGCTGCCGATGCTGCCGCTCCGCTGGTGGAGTTTATCTCTGAAGCCGTGGCGCTGCTGGAATCTGATCTCATCATGATCAGCACCAACAGCGTGGAGGCAGAAGAGGACATCAGCGCTTTCAAGCAGCGATATCCGTTTGCTTTTCAGGCCGCTGCTCCGGCAGTTGCTCCAGTTCAGGAGGCTGCGCCCAAAACTATATCGTCGGAGAAAATAGAAGCGCCTGTTGCGGAGAATGCTGCTCCTGGCAAGCCCGTTGCTGTTGCGCTGAAAGAACCTGAGCCGGAATCTATGCCGGAAGATGGCGAGGTCCCAGCTGAGGTTCTGGAGTTTTTTGTTCCGGAAGCAGAAGAGCATTTGCAGGTGGTTACAAGCTGCCTGCTCTCGCTGGAGACAAATCCGAGTTCAGAACAGATTCATCGCCTGCTGCGGGCCATGCACACGGTGAAAGGATCGGCAGCGCAGGTGGGCCTGCACCGTATCTCCCATGTCGCTCATCGCGCGGAAGATCTGATCGGACGGCTGCGTGAAGGTGAGTTGCGCCCCAGCGCTGAGATCATTGATATCTGCCTGGATGCCGTAGATACACTCAAGAAATTTCTCTATCACCAGTGGCAAGACGAAGCTGCTATGCAGTCTTCTGTCCAGGGATTGCTTGCGCGTATCTCGCGCCTGGCGCCGGCGGAGAAAGAGCTGGAACAAGAAGCGGCGTCTGCTTTGCAGGCTCAACCTGTGGCAGCGGAAAAGCCGGCAACAACAGGCCTGAATTATCCGCAGGAAGTGCCTCTCGCGGAGGAGCCGGCCGCTTTAGCCGAACCGGTTGCGCTTGCGCCGCCGGCAGCTCAACCGGTCGAAGCCACCCTTCCGCCAGTTGTAGTCGCTGAAGCAAAGAAACCGGAAAACAAATTCGAGAAGCTGGACAAGCTGGCTGAAGAAGAGTTCCTGCGCAAAGAGCCAGCTTCCATGCCGCAGTCCAAGTCGGTGCGTATCGCGCTGGAGCGGCTGGACCGCATGATGAACGCCGTCGGTGAGCTGGTAATCAACCGCACGCGTATGCTGGGCCGCGTGGCCGAACTGGAGCGCCTGGCCGACGTGCTGAATTTCTCCAAAGGGCGAATGCAGGATAAAGTCGCTGAATTTCAGGAGAAATACGAGTTCAGCCGCATCCACTCTGTTCCCACGCCCAAGCCTGCGGACAACTTCCCGCTGCGCAGCGGTTATTCCAGCTATTCGCATACCTTTGACCATTCTCTGGCCGAGTTCAGCGAGCTGGAGATGGACCGCTATGACGATTTCAATATCCTCTCGCGGTCGCTGACGGAAATTTCTGCCGACATCACTGAGGTCCTCACGCAACTCGACGGATTTGTTCGCCGCGTCGATGGTGATATCGATGAGTTCACCAAGCTGGCGCACCGCCTGCAGGATGAAATCACCCAGGCGCGCATGGTCCCGATTGGCAATCTCTACACGCGCCTCTCACGCACAGTGCGTGATGCGGCCAAAGCCGTCAACAAGAAGGTTGAACTCACCCTGGCCGGCGCCGAGACCGAACTGGACAACAACATCATCCAGCAGATTTCTGATCCGCTGATCCACCTGGTGCGCAACGCTGTGGCCCACGGCCTGGAGCGCGACGAAGAACGTTACGAGCAGGGCAAGAGCGACTCCGGCAATGTGGCCGTACGCGCCTATCATCGCGGCAATCATATTTACATTGAAGTGGAAGACGATGGTCGCGGCATCGACTATGAAAAAGTGCGCAAGACCGCGATCGAGAACGGAATGATCTCCGCCGATGCGGAGTTGAACGAGCGTGAACTACTGGATCTGCTTTTCCAGCCTGGCTTCTCTACCGCACCGCGCAAGACGGAACTGGCTGGTCGCGGCGTTGGCCTTGACGTGGTGAAGTCGAACCTGGCCCAGCTTAACGGCGAGATCGAGATTGAAACGCAAAAAGGCTTCGGCACGCGCTTCACCCTGAAAGTCCCGCTTACGCTTATTATCTCGCAGGCGTTGTTTGTCCGCTGCGGAACCTCCATGTTTGCGTTGCCGCTGGCCTTTGTGGAAGAGATACGCCGGCTCAGAATCACTGAAATTGAAGAAGTCAGCGGCAAGCTGCTCACGAAAGTGCGGGACGTGGTTACAGAGATCGTGCGTTTGGATTCCGCCCTGGGTCTTGAGCCAATCCAGCCTATCAACGGCTATTTCCGTATGGTGATTGCTAATGTCGCAGGACGGCAAGTTGGGATCGTGGTGGAAGATGTTGTTCGCAAAGATGAAATCGTCATCAAGAGCCTGGGCGAATTCCTCCGCAATCTCAAGATGTTTCCTGGAGCCACCATTGCACCGGACGGCAGCTTGATTCTTTTGATTGACGTGAACCGCCTGGTTGCCGGCGAAGCCATTGAGCACCGTCCGCTGATGACCAGAGCAAATGCAGCGCGCATTTTTGCTCCCGGCGCAGAAGCTGTGGCGCACGGCGCCATTCCGCAGGAAGCCATGGATTTTGTACCCCAGGAAAAGCTTGTTGTGCTGGTGGATGATTCCATCAGCGTGCGCAAGTTCGTTGGCCGGATGCTGGAAAAGGCCGGCTATCGCGTAAAGCTTGCGGCAGACGGCTTGGAGGCGTTGGAGATCGTCACCCAGACGCGTTGCGATCTGGTGGTGACTGACCTGGAGATGCCGCGGACCAACGGCTATGAGCTTCTCTCACACCTGCGCCAGGATGCGCAGACACGTGGCATTCCGGTGATGGTGGTGACCTCGCGCGCAGGAGCAAAGCATCGCGAACGCGCCATGAAAGAGGGCGCGGCAGCCTTCCTGACCAAGCCGGTGCAGGAAGATCAATTTATTGCAGCGGTGGGAGATTTAATTGGATCGCCAAGTGGTATGCGGATGGAACAAGTGGCGGCAGGACGCTAGGAAGTTTTAAGCATTTTAGAGGCTGCGAAAGCGCGCGCTGGCCACCTGACGCAAGGTCTGAAAGAAGAACCAGTTTTTTGAAGGCTCCGGGGTTTGGAGTGGAACAACAGATATAAAGATGACGCAAGGCAAAAAAATTCGGGTGCTGGTGGTGGACGATTCGGCCTTCATGCGCAAGGTGCTGCAAACCATTATTGCGTCTGATCCGCAGTTGGAGGTTTGCGGCGAAGCGCGCGACGGCCGCGACGCAGTCACACAAACCGAGGTGCTCAAGCCTGACGTTATCAGCATGGACATCAATATGCCGCACATGGATGGGCTGCAGGCCACAGAGATCATCATGTCGAGCAATCCGCGGCCGATTCTGATTGTGAGCTCAGAGTCGCGTGAGGGCGCTGATGTCACGCTGAAAGCGCTGGAATTGGGCGCAATTGATTTTGTAGCCAAACCTTCCGGCGGTATCGATCTCGACATGAGTTCCGTAAAAGACGAGTTGTGCCGCAAGCTCAAGATGGCAGCCAAGGTTCGAGTAGTGCGAACAGCAACGCGCTCAAAGCTACAGAATGAGATCGCTTCTTCATCACCGCGGGTTGAACCGGCAAGCAAGAACGGTGACAGCGGACTGCAAGAAGTGCGGGCTGCGGTAAATGCTGCGGCAAAAAGCGCAGGAAAATTCCCCATCGTGGTGCTGGCCTCATCCACCGGCGGCCCGGCCACGCTGATGAATTTCATGCCTTATTTCCCCAAGGATTTTCCTGGTGCAGTGATCCTGGTTCAACACATGCCGGGCAACTTTACCGCGCAGTTCAGCAAGCAGCTTGCAGAAATATCGAGGATCAGGGTGAAGGAAGCGGAAGCCGGAGAAATCATCGTTCCCGGCCAGCTTTATGTTTGCCCCGGCTCGCATCATTTGCGGGTCTCACCTACGGGAAGGATTTCACTTGATGACGGGCCGCGCATCGGCGGCTATCGTCCCTGCGCCGACCTGACTTTTGAGAGCACAGCGGAATACGCCGGCCCCATGACCATCGGCGTAATCCTGACCGGCATGGGCAATGACGGCGCCAAGGGCGTGCAGGAGATTCGCGCCGCAGGCGGGCACGTGATCGCCCAGGATGAATCGACCGCGGTGATCTTTGGCATGCCGCAGGAAGCCATCAAGACCGGCGCTGTGGACCAGGTTCTGCCCATGGAAGCGATCTATCACGCGATTGAGAAGCGCGTGCTGCACATCTTTGGCGCCGCGAAGGTGGGGGCAGTGTGAAAGGTTCACCCAAATCACGCGCACAAGCCGTCGTGCAGCCGGCGCATGAGGACGTGATTGTGTTCACCGTAGGCGGCTTCAGGTTTGCCATAGCCGCCGCTGCGGTGAAAGAGATTCGCGGCATGGAAGGGCTGCACACCTTCACGCTGGGAGGCATATCGGCGCAGATTGCCAAGCTTGCTTATACACTCGAGCGCGCCGGAACAACATATTTTGTGATCGATGCGGCAAAGCATTTCGGTCTGCCGCCGGCCCAGCCTTCGCGAGTGATGATTCTGCGTAATACACCCACGGCTGTGCTGGTGGACGCAACAGACCGCATCATGGAAATTTCGGCTCTTCATGCGCTTCCGCGAGTTTTTACGCATGAGGAACGTGGTTGGTATCGCGGCCTGGCTGTGGTGAGCGGCGCGGTGGTGCCGGTGGTAAACCACAACACGTTTCTGAACAAATCTGAGTTGGATGTTCTGCGCAATGGCCTGGAACGGGTACGCGGAGTAGTAACGGTATGATCCCTGACGGAGACAAAGCGTACGTGCTCTTTCCCTTGGGAGAGAAGCGCTTTGCTCTGCCCGCTGAGGCTGTCACCGAGCTTGCGCGGCCAGATACTCCACAGACCTTTCCGCATCGTACGCCCCTGTTGACGGGAGTTTTAGTGCGCCGGGGCAGGATCGTTCCTGTCTGTGACGTGGCCCAGATTCTTGTCGGCCCTGCAGCGCCACCGAGAAAATTTTATTTGATCGCGAATTGCAAGCTTGAATCTAGCCAGCAGCTCACTGCAGTTCCTGTCACCGGCGAATGCGAGCTGGCCAGCGCTCCGCGCGTGCCGCTTACCGGCAATGAACCACAATATATCAGCGGCCTGCTGGCCATGGGCAATGAAACGGTCCAAATCGTTGCGCTGGAAAAACTGCTCTCCACGGAGGCGCGGGCATGAACCCGACTGTCTCCGCTCCAGCTAAAATTCTGTTGATCGATGCCAACGTATTTCTGGCGCGGCGGATCACTGACGCGCTGAAGCTGGAAGGCTTTGAGGTGGTGCACACAACGCAGCCTGGCTACGCGCTGACCATGCTGGAATATGACATGCCATCAGCCATTCTCTGCTCTACCAGCCTGCGAGAAATCAGCGCGCATGACTTGCCTCCCATTGTTCATGCCGATCCCAAGACAGCGCACATTCCCGTGATCGCGCTGGGTGAAGGCGGTGATCAGGCACTGATGGAGGCCTTTCGCTCCGGCTGTGCAGACTACGTTGACAAACGGCTGGGTCCGGAGCTGATTGCGACACAAATCAAGACCTTTCTGCGCAGCAATTCTGAAGGCTTTCATCCGGTGCAGATGCTGGGATCGTCTGAGGAGGGATTGAGCGGGAGTCTCTCTCACCTTGACCTGCCCGGCGTGGTGCAGATGCTGGTGCACTCGCGCCAGACTGGATCGCTTTCCGTGAATGCCGGAGCGATTGACGGAATCCTTTTTTTTGAAAACGGCAACATTACTCATGCGGAAAACGGCGACCAGATTGGGGATGACGCCGTGGTACACATTGTTAAGTGCTGCAACGGGGTGGATGTGGGATCGTACAAGTTTCTACCCGGTGAGAGCGCTACCACTCGGACGGTGCTCCGCTCCGCAACCGAACTGATGCTGGAAGCTCTGCGTGAGCTTGATGAAGACACGCATGGCAATGGCGATGGAGGTTTTTAAATGAGCACGATTCCCACTGTCTATTTCATTGATGACAGTGCGACCATGCGCGAGGTAATCAAGATCGCCTTCCGGCGGGAAAACATCAACGTGGTGGCTTGCCATGATGCTAAAGCCGCGCTGACTGAGATTGAAACCGCCCGGCCGGACATTGTCATCACAGACGTGATCATGCCGGAAAAAGACGGCTATGACGTTTGCCAGCATATTAAGTCGCACCCTGCTCTGGCCAAGACGCCGGTAATTCTGATGTCGGGCGTGGTTAACCGCGCGGTCGCAGAGAAAGCATTTGCCGTGAAGGCCGATGAGCTTTTGCGCAAGCCCTTTCAACCGCAAGACCTGATTGCTCGCGTGAAACACTTGCTTAAACCGAACGGAACTCCAGCGCCAACACCCGCAGCCGCGACAAACGCCGCCGTAGCACTCAGCAGCATTTTTTCTGCAGCGGCAGCAACGCCCATGCCGCCACGATCTGTTCCGATTCCGCCACCAGTTCAGCAGCGGGCTGTAGCTGCGGCTGCCGCGCCAGCCCCTGTAGTTCCAGCCATCGCATCTGCAGCGCCAACACCGGTACAAGTTTCAGCGCCGGCCCCTTCAGTTTCGCCAGCTCCGGTTGCGGCTCCAACTGCTGTACCAATGGTCGTTCCAGTACAACCTGCACCCGCTCCGGCAGCAGCCAAACCGGCCACACAACAAGATGCCGCCAAGTTAAAGATCGAGATTTTGCGTTTGGAAGGCTTGGTAAAGAAGCTGCAGTCAGAGCTGCAAGCTGAGCGCGAGTATTCAAGAGCTCTTGAGGCCCACATTAAGACGTTGCAAGAGCATGAATGATGCAATTTTCTTCCGGAGGTAAGACTTTCCGGCACATTTTTGGTTGGAATCCAGCAATAATCAGTGACGTGAACACTCGCCGCATTCTCCTTCTGCTGATAATGCTTATGCTATCTTGGCGCGCTCCCGCTCTTGGCCAGGGAGGTGCGGTGCCTGCTCTCATGCCCTTGCCCCAAAAAATCCAGCCTGGCGCGGGCAGATTTCTCGTCAACAACAACTTTAGGGTCGCCCTGCGGGGTCCTGAAGACATGCGGGTGAAGCACGCAGCGAAGCGCTTTCAAGCGGCCCTTTCGCGCATCACAGGAATTCCGCTGGCGGCAAATGATGATGCAATCGCGCCGAACTTCATCATCAACTGGCGCGCAAATGGAGAGAAGACCCAGCGCCTTGGAGAGGACGAGTCATACCGGCTGGAAGTAACTGCCACCGAGATCCATCTGGATGCTCCAACCCCGTTGGGCGTGCTGCATGGATTGCAGACGTTCTTGCAGTTGGTACAGATTGGTCCCCAAGGATTTGCTGCCCCAGGAATAGTCATTGAAGACAGTCCACGTTTTCCCTGGCGTGGGCTGCTGATCGACGTGGCCCGCCACTTCATGCCCGTGGAAGTAATCAAGCGCGAGCTGGACGGTATGGAAGCCGTGAAGCTCAACGTGCTGCATTGGCATCTCTCAGATGATCAGGGCTTTCGCGTGGAAAGCAAAAAATTTCCGCGACTGCAAAAGCTGTCTTCTGACGGGCAGTTTTATACCCAGGCCCAGATCAAGCAGATCATTGAGTACGCGCGCGACCGTGGCATCCGCGTGGTGCCGGAGTTCGACATGCCCGGGCATACTACGAGCTGGTTCGCGGCCTATCCGGAACTGGCCAGCGCGCCTGGTCCGTATGAGATTTCGCGTCATTTCGGCGTCCATGACGCGGCAATGGACCCGACCAGCGAACGCACCTATAAGTTTCTTGATAAGTTCATTGGCGAGATGGCCAGGCTCTTTCCCGACCAGTATTTTCACATCGGCGGCGACGAAGTGAATGGCAAGCAGTGGGCAAACAATCCCCATATTCAGGCTTTTATGCATGCGCACGGCCTCAATGACAGCCGCGACCTCCAGGCCCATTTCAACAAACGGCTAGAGACAATTGTGAAGAAGCACGGCAAGATTATGGAGGGTTGGGACGAAATTCTGCATGCGGACCTGCCCAAAGAGGTAGTGGTCCAGTCATGGCGTGGACAAAAAGCGCTGGCTGATGCGGTGCAACAAGGGTATCGGGGCATGCTTTCATTTGGCTACTATCTTGACCTGATGCAGCCGGCCTCACAGCATTATTTGATCGATCCATTCGGTGGGGCGGCGGCAAGTCTCACAGACGAAGAAAAGCGCCGCGTGCTGGGCGGCGAAGCTTGCATGTGGTCAGAGCTGATTACCACGGTCAACATCGATGAGCGAATCTGGCCGCGGGCCGCCGCGATCGCAGAGCGCCTGTGGTCAGCACAGGAAGTGCGGGACGTTGATGATATGTACCGCCGGCTAGCGACGTTAAGCGAGCGTCTGGAGTGGGCCAGTCTGGAGCATGTGCAGAGTTATGACCTGATGCTGGAGCGGCTGCTCGGCGGCAGTGACATTCAGCCACTGCGCGTGCTGGCCGATGTTCTGGAGCCGGTAAAGGGCTATGCGCGTCCGCATACAAAGCATTATGAAACCACCACGCCGCTGAACCGGCTGGTGGATGCCGTAAGGCCGGAGAGCGATGCGGCAAGAATATTTTCCGCCAGGGTGCAGCGCTTTCTGAACAAGAGCGCGACGCCGGACGATCTTAGCGAGATGCAGAAGGCACTCACTCTCTGGCGCGATAACGATCAGCAGCTCGCGCCGCTTCTTCAGGGCAATCCCCTTTTGCAGGAAGCTGTACCAATGTCCCAGGGTCTCGCGTCCGTTGCGAGCGCAGGATTGAAGGCGCTGGAATACCTGAACGCAGGCACGCGCGTGCCTGCCGCATGGCGGCAGCAGCAGATTGATCTGCTCAAGCAGGCGCAGGTTCCACAGTCCGAGATGCTCAACATGATCGCGCCTGGAGTACAGAAGCTGGTGGAAGCCACCTCTCCAGAGTGAAAAAAGTATCTTAAACTAAATCGATTTTGGCGCTTTAATCTGCTAGTCTTGCCTTGCGCGAACCGGAGGACGTATGCCATTGACCCTGACTGATTGGATCGTGATTGCCGGCTACCTGCTGGTCAACCTTGCCATCGGCATCTATTACCGGCGCCGTGCCGGCGGCAACACGGAAGAGTTCTTCATCTCAGGGCGTGACGTCTCCTGGTGGCTGGCCGGCACCTCCATGGTGGCCACAACATTCGCGGCAGATACACCTTTATTTGTCAGCGGCGTAATTGCCCAGCAAGGTATCGCCGGCAACTGGATCTGGTGGAGTTCCTGCCTGGGTGGCATGCTGACCGTCTTCTTCTTTGCCCGTTACTGGCGGCGAGCAGAAGTCCTGACTGACGTGGAACTGACTGAGATCCGTTATGGCGGCAAGCCTGCAGCCTTCCTGCGCGGCTTTAAATCTATCTATCTCGGTCTGGTGATGAACTGCCTCATCCTTGGCTGGGTGACAAATGCCATGATCAGCATTGTGGCCGTGCTGCTGGGCCCGCTGATTGCCAAAGGCAAAATCATAGAGCTGGCAATTGGCGGCCATACGCTCTTGCATTACACGCTGGGCGATCCAAGCCATACGGCGCTCCTGATTTGCATCTTTATCCTCATTCCTTTCACCGGCATTTACACCTCTATCGGCGGCTTGTGGGGCGTCCTTGTCACGGATCTGTTCCAGTTCATTCTTAAGATGACCATGGTGATTGTGCTGGCTTGGGCAGCGGTAGTAAAGATCGGCGGCATGACAGCGCTGAAGCTTCAACTCCAGGTTGTTGGCGAATCTGTTCATCAGGCCGGAGCGCAGACTTCAAATCCGTTGGCTTTTTTCCCGGATCTCCATCTTGGCTGGACCTCAAGCGCCATCTGGACCTTGCCTGTGCTTACCTTCCTCATGTACCTCGGCGTGCAGTGGTGGTCGGCATGGTATCCCGGTGCAGAGCCGGGCGGTGGCGGATACGTAGCCCAGCGCATGTTCTGCGCCCGCGATGAGAAAAATTCACTGGGCGCAACGCTCTGGTTCAATATCGCGAATTACGCGGTCAGACCCTGGCCATGGATTATTACCGGGCTGGTGGCGCTGGCAGTGTACTCGCCACATGGCGGTCTCCATCCAGACGCAACTTTTGCGGCGAACCCGCAGCAAGGGTACGTAATGGTGCTGCGTGACTTTCTGCCACCGGCATTGCGCGGCGTGATGGTGGCAGCGTTTCTTGCTGCATTTATGTCCACGCTGGGGACGCAATTGAATTGGGGCGTTTCCTATCTGGTAAACGATCTATACCGGCGTTTCCTGGTCCGCAAGAAGAGTGAAAAACATTACGTCGGGATTGGCCGCCTGTTCACGATCCTGTTGGTGCTGATCAGCGGATACGTTGCCCAGCAACTGCATTCCATCGGCCAGGGATGGCAGATTGTGCTCGGCCTGGGCGTCGGCACCGGAGCGGTGTACATCCTGCGCTGGTATTGGTGGCGCATCAACGCCTGGAGCGAGATCAGCGCGATGATCGTGGCTGCGGTAGTTGCTATTTACCTGCACAAGCGTCTGCCCGGCGACGATCCTGTGACCTTTGCCAAGACCTCGCTCATTACCGCCAGCATTACAACCGTGGCCTGGATCGCGGCAACGTTCCTGACGCCGGCAGAATCGCAGGAAAGGTTAGTAGCGTTTTATCGCCGCGTGCGTCCTGCCGTATATGGCTGGAAGAAGATTGCTGCTCTGGCGCCGGAAATTCCGCAAGTGCGTGATATGACCAGCAACACTTTTGACTGGATAATGGGATGTGTTCTGGTATATGGCGCACTATTTGGGATTGGTAAGATCATTTTGGGCGATTGGATCATGGGAGTGCTTCTGCTGGTGGTTGCGGCTGTGGCCGGCTACCTGATTTTCTGGGACCTTTCCCGGCGAGGCTGGCAATCGTTCTCCGGCACAGACCAGCCGGCTGTTACACTCAAAATGGATGCAGCTCAGAAAAATCTTTCCTGAAGCCCAGCGCTGCAGGCTGGGAATTCTCTGCAACCTCAAGGAGCTATGCCCGAATGGCTTTTAAGATTGAGTCTGTCCACTTGAATGATGCGATTGTGGTTCTGCCGGAAGTGCGCGGAGACTCACGCGGCTTCTTTATGGAAACCTACCGTGCAGACCAGTTCCGCGAACTGGGCTTGCCCATAGATTTTGTCCAGGACAACCACTCCAAATCAAAAAAAGGCGTGCTGCGCGGTCTGCACTTTCAATGGGACCCACCTATGGGCAAGCTAATGCGAGTAACTCGCGGCGCAGCGTTCCTGGTGGCAGTTGACGTTCGCAAAGGCTCTCCCACGTTAGGGCAATGGTTCGGCGTGGAAGTTTCTGAAGAAAACAAAAAACAAGTGTGGGCGCCATACGGCTTTGCGCGTGGATTCTGCTCGCTAACGGACGATTGTGAAGTGCAATACAAGACCACGGGCGTTTACAACCAGAAAGGCGAGAGCGGAATCCACTTTGCCGATCCGGAGATTGGCGTAAAGTGGCCAATCGATCTGGCAACGGCGGAAACTTCAGAGCGTGACCGCAATGCGCAAAGCTTAAAAGAGTGGCTGAAGTCGCCGCTATCAGACAATATTGTGTATCGCGCTAAATAACATAGAGGCGGGTCTTACCCTTTGCCTTTCATCAGAGCTTCCCGCGCAACTTGCAATCCTTTACGCCGCTCCTTGTCAACCTTTGGAAATTGCAGATTGAGGCCCTGCAGCGTTTGAATAACCACTGAGCTTACGGCGATGTGTGTGAACCACTTGTGATCAGCAGGGACAACATACCATGGCGCATGGGGCTTGGCTGTATGCTGGATCATGTCTTCATAAGCTTCCATGTATTCGTCCCAGTGCTGCCGTTCATGGACGTCAGCCTCTGAAAATTTCCAATTTTTCTCCGGTTCGTCCAGGCGGGAAAGGAAACGCTTCTTCTGCTCTTCCTTGGAGACATGCAGGAAGAACTTGCGAATCACGGTGCCATTGCGGCTGAGATGGCTCTCTAAATTGCAGATATCTTCAAACCGTTCTTTCCAGATTTTCTTCGTCACCAGCTCAGCCGGAAGGTTCTGTTTGGCCAGAAACTCCTGGTGCACGCGTACCACCAGGACTTCCTCATAGTATGAACGATTAAAAATACCGATCTTGCCTCGCTCCGGCAAACGGCGCGTGGTACGCCAAAGGAAGTCATGGTTCAGCTCTTCTGTTGAAGGCTGTTTGAAGCTGGCGACATTGCAGGACTGCGGATTCACCCCGGACATAACGTGTTTGATCACGCTGTCTTTGCCGGCCGCGTCCATGGCCTGGAAAATTAATAACAGCGCCCATTGGTCCTGGGCGTAAAGTTTTTCTTGCAGTTCCTGAAGCACGGCGATGTTCTGCTGCAAAATCGTGGCGGCTTTCTCTTTGGAGCGTATGCCGCGAACATCGCCGGGATCGTAATCTTTGAGGCGGAAAGGATCTCCGTGCTTTACCTCAAACGCGTCAGCCAGCTTCAGTGCTTTCTTGGCGATCTTCATCGCTTCAGTTGTACCGCAAACAGCCTACAAACGGCAAAGCCGTACCTGTAGTTAAGCTTCCATGGAAAGGAACGGGTCTTCTGAATGCGGACGTGCCAGCGGCGGCACTGCCTCGCGCGTCAGCAGATCCTCATATTCCTTGAGCGTGGGAAAGAGGTCTTCGCGCTCTTCCAGCGGCGCCGTTGAACCTTCCGGCGCGGTAACAAAGGCGCAGAATTTCCCCATGATTTTCAATGAAGGGTTGAACTGGTCCAGCCAGAGGAACTGCCCCTGCTCATTGATCTCAAGGAACCACCACTCTCCCTTGGCATCGACGCCGAAATCGAGCGAGCCGAAGCACACTCCCGTTTGCCGGGCAAATTCAAGAATGCCCTTTTCTACCGCCGGCGGAGTCGGGACCAGCTCTGCCGATACGTGGCCAAAGCCCGCGTCCTGTCGCCAATCCAGCGCTTTCTTGGTGTTATTGAGAGCATACGAATAGACGTGGCTTCCCATCAGCACCATGCGAATGTCGTACTCCTTGGGGACCAATTCCTGATAGATGGCGGGAGCATAGGTGAGTACCTCGTCTGACGGCAACTGGTCACCGGTAATCTCAAAGGTTTCGGTGATGGCCACGGAAGTTTGGCCGGTTTTCTGCCACACGTGCGGTGTAAAGCCTTTGCAGATGCTGCGGCCGCCGCGGCGCAAAAACGCTTTCACGTCCTCAGGATTGTTCGACATGAGCGTGTCAGGGATTTTGAGGCCGCATCGCCGCGCAATTTGCAGTTGTACTGATTTCTGGATCGCCACCCTGGCCGCCGAATACTTGTTGATGCACCAGACCGGCATGGTCTCCAGCAGGAAGGCGATGGAATGATAGAGTGAGCGGTACTCTTGCGCGGCAAATTTCTTATCAGCTTCCAACGTCTTGGGATTGGACTGCGGCGGCTCCGGCCGGCGGATCCACACCACGTCACCAGGATCGACCGAATGTTCGCCCAGCGTGATGGAATTGTTGCTGCCCAGCCGGATTGAGGCCTGGCCTTGTCCCATCCAGGAGAGTCCACCCCAGCAGGCCACGCGGTAGCCGGCTTTTTCAAGCGCCCATTTCAGTGGTGCTGTGTGGTTATCATCTTCCGGCGCTAAAACTATGAGTTTCATTTGTATTGCCTCCGTTTCAGAAGTTGCGTGCTGTAGGCAGGCGGCGTCCGCCAGGGACGCCGCCTGGAATCAATTAGGGGCCACATTCGCCAATGGCTTGATCGCCATTGAGGAATTGTTGTTTGCTGTTCACAAAACAAGGTGTAAGCGTGCGGCGGATTTTGAATGCGCCGGTCACGGTTTCTACTTCCTGCTCGCTAAGTTCGCGAGCACCTCTGCGGGTGAGCACGCGATTATCATGGTCCATAAGTTGCTCCTTGATGGTTGCTAAAAAGCGCACTGGATGCTGGTTAAAGGAGGCGCTCGAAGGCGCCATCATTTTTAATTGGAGCATTCGCCATCGAATACACCTACTGCAACCAGGGTGCATGCGGTCAACGTCCTGAACCCGCCGCTTACCTGCTGGACTTCGTTCTCACTCAGGTCACGAGCGCCCTGGCGAACCAAGACTCTGTTCTGGTTATTCATTTTTTCTCCTTTTCGTCCTTGGGTCCGTTGAGCAGTCCCAAGCTCTTCAAGAGAGTTTGTTCGGCGGCGCCGGCAAACGACGCCGCCTGAAACCGATTAACTGCACTCGTGAAGATCTCCGTCGATGGCGCCGGCCGGAGTCACGCTGCATTTGGTCGCTGTTCTGATCCCGCCGCATACCTGCTTGACTTCATTCTCACTCAGGTCACGAGCACCCTGGCGAACCAAGACTCTGTTCTGGTTATTCATTTTTCTCCTTTTCGTCCTTGGGTCCGTTGAGCAGGCCCAAGCTCTTCAAGAGAGTTGTCCGGCAGCCGGGTGCGTTTAGCAACCAGCTTCGCCGACGTGGTGATCTCCATCGGGAGAAGGATTGTTAGTGCAGATTGAAAAAGTTATGAATCCTCCGTTGATGATCTCGGTTTCCGTCGGAGTCAATTCACGCGCCCCTCGGCGAATCAATACTCTGTTCTGGTTATTCATTTTTTCTCCTTTCATCAATTGGGCCCATTGAGCGAACCCTGCCTCTTCAAGAGAAATTTCATCAGTGCTTGGCGGCGGATGAAAACACGGTCCGCCGCAGAGGGAGACCCGCCGTGCAACTAGCACTCGCCCAGAAACGTGTCGCCGTCTCTTTGGCCTAAAGCATTGATCGAGCAAAATGTGGTGGTACGTAGTCCTCCACTCACGCGCTCCATTTCCTCAGCATTCAGATCACGAGCGCCCCTTCGAGCTAATACTCTGTTCTGATCATTCATACTTGCTCTCCTTTCATCGTTTCATCATGGGGACCGTGAGGCCCCAAGGCTCTTCAAGTGAGTTATCTTGCGTTTAGCAACCAGCCTCGCCGACGTGGTGATCTCCATCGGGAGAAGGATTGTTAGTGCAGATTGAAAAAGTTATAAATCCTCCGTTGATGATCTCGGTTTCCGTCGGGGTCAATTCACGCGCCCCCCGGCGAATCAATACTCTGTTTGAATCGTTCATGACGCTCTCCTTTCATAATTCGGCCCGGTGAGGGGATACAAAAAGTCTGCGAAATGGAAAAAGCGGGAGCGCCGAACAGATGCTATCCAAACACTCAGCACTCCCCCAAGCCGCCGCAAAGCAGACTGCTTAGCAGCCCATCTCACCAACATGCTGATCTCCATCGGGAGAAGGATGGTTAGTACAACGTGAAAAAGTTATAAACCCTCCGTTGATGATCTCGGTTTCCGTCTCGGTCAATTCACGCGCGCCCCGGCGAATCAATACTCTGTTTGAATCGTTCATAACGTTTTCTCCTTTCATATTCGGGTTTGTTGAACAGGCCAAAAGCTGGCCCAAGGAAAAAGTGGTGGCGGCTTGGACCGCCACCGGCGCAAATGTCAGCATTCTCCCAGGAACACATCACCATCACGCGTGGTTGCGCTGTGCGAGCACTTGGTCTGCGTGCGCAGGCCACCAAGTACCTGCTCTACTTCCTGTTCATCCAGCTCACGAGCGCCTGTGCGGGCAAGAACTCTGTCGTTGTCCTTCATGTTGTTTCTCCTTTCGTCAGTTTGGGTCCACGTGCGCGGGCCCAAAACTTTCAGAGGTTCAAATGGCCGAGTGAGGCTTTCGTCCGGAGGTGGTGGTGGTTAGCACTCGCCGAGCCTAACGTCACCATCCACGCCACGTTGGGGATCGAAGGTGCAAAGTGTAGCGGTGTGAATACTTCCCGCAACAAGTTCGGTTTCACTGTAATCGAGTTCGCGAGCGCCTCTGCGGATCAATACTCTGTTGTCACTTATCATGTGTTCTCCTTTTGTTGCTCTTGGGCCCGTTTTAACCAAGCCCAAAGTTTTTCAAGCTTGTTTAACAATGCCCACACTCGCCGATGGACGCATCACCGTCTTTGTTGGGGCAAGCCGTGCTCGGGATGGTGCAAAGGGTTTCAGTATTTAGTCCTGCGCTGATGTGTTCGACTTCTTGCTTCGTCAATTCCCGCGCTCCTCTGCGAATCAGCACTCTGTTGTTATCGTTCATACCTAGTCTCCTTTCGTTGTTTCTTGGGGTTCCATGGACAACGCTAAAAAACGTGTTAAAAAGGTTTCCGCACATTAGAAAAGGCGGGTCTGCTTAGCAACCGCACTCTCCAATGAACGAATCTCCGTCCTTCTGGCCGCATGGAGCAGCAGTACAGAAGGTAAGGGTGTGTATTCCTCCATTGACGTGCTCGACTTCTTGCTCCGTCAGCTCCCGCGCTCCTCTGCGGATCAGCACTCTGTTGTTGTCCTGCTTTGACATTAAAGTTTCTCCTTTCATTGGTGTAGCCGTTGACTAAGCGTGTGGTGGACACTCAACATCCTCGTCACTACCTCCGTGGGGCAGATGAGTGAATGTCATCAAGCAGGGACCGCTGGCGGCAGCGCTTACGCTATCAAGTTCTTCCTGTGTAAGCTCACGTGCCCCCAGACGATGCAGCACTCGATTATTGTTCATGTTTACCTCCTTTTGTGATTTGGAATTGCTTGCCACAACCCAGATCGCCAAGCTCAAAACGCCCTCTCAGAAGGACAACTCTAAGCGGCCGCTGACGGCTAAAGCGGATTGGCAGCCAAATCGGTATCGCCGCAACCATCGCCATCGCCAGGGCCTGTATGAGTGGCGGTGACAAAGGGTGCCGAGCAAACGTGGGTCTGGAGAGGCCCAGCTCCGCCATTCACGTAATCAATCTCCTCGATTGTCAATTCGCGAGCTCCAGCCCGCACCAGCACTCTGTTATCTTCCAGCTTCAACATGTGTTTCTCCTTTCATGGTTGATACACTCGATTTGCTGTGGTTCTCGGCAGAAACTTTTCCTGAACGGGAGATCGTAATCACCCGATCAGCAATCCGAATGGTGTCAGGACGATGCGCGGCGAAGATGCGTGTCATGCGCAGCTCAGCCAGCGTGACGGCAATACGTTGTTCGGTGGGAACGTCCAGATTGCTGGTGGCTTCGTCCAGTACCAGGATCGCGGGCTTGGGATAAAGAGCGCGCGCCAGCAAAAGCCGCTGTTGTTGTCCTCCGGAGAGCGCCGATCCCATATCGCCTACCAGCGTGCTGTATCCCATGGGCATGGTATTGATCTCATCATCAAGGCAAGCCAGCCGCGCACACTCTTGCACGCGCTCCATGTCAGCAACGTCAGAAGCAAAGGCTATATTGTCGGCAATGGTCCCGGCGAAGAGTGTGTCATCCTGCAGGACGAAACCCACGTTTCCAGTGATGGCAGCCCGGCCTTCAGAGATCGGATGGCCGTTTACTACTACCTGGCCGGACTGGGGACAAAGCAACCCCGCAATCAGTTTCAACAAAGTTGATTTCCCCGCGCCAGATGGGCCCACAACAGCCACACACTCCCCCGGCTCAACGCGGAATGAGACGTCTTCCAGCAGCCAGGGCTCGGTGTCTGAATAGCGGAAAAACAGATGATTGACTTCGATCGATGCCTCACCAACAGTTGAAGCCGTGAAAACGCTGGAAACTTCCGGCTTGGCCAGCGCCACATCGGCCAATCGCTGCACCTGAAGCGAGAGCATGCGAAATTCATAAAAGCGGTCAACCAGGTTGGTAACGCGGGCTTTGAACTGTTCCTCATAAGCCACAAAAGCAAACAGCATGCCGACGGTGAAATTCCCAGCCAGAACCAGCATTGCGCCCACCCAGACCACGGCCACCGATTGCACTCCAAAAATCAACGCATTTGCGGCTTTAAAGAGCAGGGTCTGCAGCTCTGTAGAAACCTGGGCGTTGGTGCTATCCACCAGCAGGTTCATCCAGCGCGTTTTGCGGTCATCTTCACGGCCCAGGACTTTGATGGTGCGAATGCCGCGCAATGTTTCAATAAAGAACGTTTGCTGCTTGGCCAGACGCACGATCTGTTCTTCCATGCTTTTGCGCAATGGCATGTAGGCGATGTTGCGCAACGCCACGTAAACAGCCACGCTGACCAATACGATGAGCGCCAGCTTACGGCTATAAATAAACATCACGCCCAGAACAAAGACAGAAATCAGTCCATCAAGCACCGCTTCAATTGAGTTGTTAGTCAGCGTGCGCTGGATGGCCTCAGCGCCATCAAAGCGCGACATGATGTCGCCAAAGTAGCGCTTCTCAAAAAATGAAACCGGCAGGCGAATAAGGTGGGAGAACAAATTGGCGTACCACTGCAGCTTGAGTGACGTGCCAAAGTAGAGCGTGGTCCAGCTTCGCAAAGCCCCCAGGGCAGACTGCAAAGCAATCAGCAGCATGAAGCCAATGCCCAGGGTCAACAATAAATTGTGGTCAAAGGCCGCCAGAACTTTATCCACCGTCAATTGCAGGAACAACGGGCTGATGAGGGTGAACAATTCCAGCACCGCGGCGAGAACAAAAATCTGTCCCAGGGCGCGCTTTAGACCCACCACGCGGCCAACCAGGTCCCGCATGGTCAGAGGTTGGCGTTCGTCACGAGGGACAAAGCTGGGAGTCGGCGTCAGTTCCAGGACAACCCCGGTAAAAAGCCGGCTGGCTTCAGCATGGCTGACCCGGCGCGGCCCCATAGCCGGGTCATGAAGGTAAATGTGTTTCCTGGTGACCTTTTTGAGGACAACAAAATGGTCCATCTTCCAATGCAGGATGCAGGGCGTATTGAGATAGCCAAGATCTTCAAGCTCTATGCGCAGGGGCCTTCCGGTGAATTCAAGCGCGCTGGCAAATTTAATGATGTTGGCCAGCGTAGCGCCACGCAAAGAGAGTGTGAACCGCTGCCGCAGCGCAGGCAGGTCAATCTGCGCGCCGTGGTATCCGGCGATCATCGCCAGGCAAGCCAGACCACACTCTGCCCCTTCGGTCTGGTAAACCATCGGCAGTTTTTGCGACCAGGAAAAATTCATCTCTATAAAAGTTGCTTCACAAAATGCGCGTCTGATCAGCTTCCAGACGGTTTGAACAGCCACTTGAGCAAAGGTTTGCGACCAAGCGGGATTTCCGCTTCCACTGGCACTCCCGATTGTGGTGGATGGTTGAATGCAGCGCTCTGTGCCGCTTCTGGTGGCAGAGACACAGTAACTTTATAGCTCGGCTCAGAAACTTTCGTATTTACAGAACTGCTGTCTGCAGGAACTGGCGAATCCGATACTTTCAAGACCGTCACATCCTGCTCCCGAAGTTTCTGAGGACAGCTTCCACAATGCAATTGCAGCCGCGCTCCCGGTTCTACCGAGGCAAGCAAGCGGCTGGGAACGTATAGTTCAGCGCGCAGCCCGGCGCTATTCGAGGCGGTAGCCCCGCTTGGCTCAGGCAATAAGGCCCCGGAAACACGAGCCATTTCTGTATAGTGGCCCAGCAAGAGGAAAGCAGCCGCCAGTGCGACAATCGCCAGCGCCAGACCGGTAAGCAGGGTAAGTGAAAGCGGCCGGATAAGAATGATATCGCCGTAGGACTTTTGCTGCTGGTTCAGGATTGCTTCCGGACGGAACAGCGGCAGGGGCTTGTCGCCATTGTGCTGAGCACGAGAGTCGCGCATTTCATCCCGCTGTTGCATGTTCTACTGTGTTGACCGTAGAACATTTATGTTACGGCCCTGATAAGAGCAAAAGATGAAAAATCGCTAATAAAAATCGCGCTCTGTTCCATATCGGGAACACAGGGACAATGCACATGGGTGCACTGGCATTGGCAGTACTAAAGGGTGTAAAGGTTTTTCTCTTAGGCCACTACGCTGGGGATAGCAGCGCGACGAGGCAGGAATTCACCGATGCGACGAATTTGAGCGCCTACACCTTTCAGCTTTTCTTCAATGCGCTCATAACCACGGTCGATGTGGTAAACGCGGTCAAGAATGGTTTCACCATCGGCAACCAAGGCAGCGATAACCAGCGAAGCGGAAGCGCGCAGATCAGAGCACTGCACGGCAGCAGCACTCAGCGGCGTCTTTCCGCGCACCACGGCACGGCTGCCTTCAACCTTTATGTTCGCTCCCATGCGCGTCAATTCCTGCGCATGCATGAAGCGGTTCTCAAAAATATTTTCCGTAATGATAGAGGTGCCCTGGGATTGCGTCGCCAGGGCCATGTACTGGGCCTGCATATCTGTCGGAAAGCCCGGATATTCTTCCGTGGAAACATCGGCAGCAATCAACTGATGGCCGTTGGTCACGCGCATGGAATCTTGACCAGCCGTGATTTTCACGCCGCACTCTTCCAGTTTCTGGATGAGCGCGCCCAGATGGCTGGGATCGCAGTTGGTAAGCGTGAGATCGCCGCCAGTAAGAACTGCGGCAATCACAAACGTGCCGGCCTCAATGCGGTCAGGAATAATGCGGTGCCGTGCACCGTGCAGCTTATCGACGCCATGAATCCGAATGGTATGCGAGCCTGCGCCTTCAATTCTTGCCCCCATCTTGGTCAATAAAACAGCCAGGTCCGCGACCTCAGGTTCGCGCGCGCAGTTCTCCATCACAGTCTCGCCCTCTGCCAGCGTGGCCGCCATCATCAGGTCTTCAGTGCCTGTGACGGTAATTTTGTCAAAGATAATATGTCCGCCGCGGAGACGCTCGGCGCTGGCTTCAATATAGCCGTGCTCCTGCTTGATGGAAGCACCAAGTTTCTCCAGTCCTTTAACATGGAGGTCAATAGGCCGGGCGCCAATTGCACAGCCTCCCGGCTGGGAGACGCGGGCGCGGCCCATACGCGCAACCAGCGGTCCCAGAACCAGAGTTGAAGCCCGCATGGTCTTCACCACTTCGTAAGCTGCTTCAGGGTTCATCAGCCGGTTGCAGGAAATGGTGGTGCGATGCGAGGCGCGTCCGTAACCCAGCTCTACTTCGGCGCCCATTGAGACAAGCAAATTGCGCTCAGTCTGAATGTCGCGTACATCTGGAATATTTTCCAGGATCACCGGCTCGTCAGTAAGGATGGCGGCTGCCATGGCCGGAAGGGCGGCATTCTTTGCGCCGCTGATGCGGACGATTCCCATCAATGGGTTACCGCCACGAATTACAAACTTATCCATAAGACTCTCATGCGCAATCGCCAGCTCGTTGAAGTTGATCCGTATGGTCCGGCTGCGCATAACCGGCTTCTTCAGTCTGTCACCGGCCATATCCGGCAGCACAATGGCTGCTCTTGTAGGCCGGACTGCTGGTAGCTTGGGAACGATCTTCATCTAGATTACCCCATGGCAACCGCCTGCCGAACGTTGCCCTTAACGCTTTTGAGTCTCTGTAATGCTTGCTTCCGGCCCAAACCGGTCTTCAACATGATGAGCGCCACGGCAACATGGTTATCCGCAGCCTTAAGTGTTTTTGCGGCGCTCTCCCTGTCAACTCCCGCCGCTTTTTCCAGGATCGCCAATCCGCGTTCCACCAGCTTGCGGTTGAGAATCTGGACGTTCACCATCAGATTGCCGTACACATAGCCCAGCCGGGCCATTGCCCCAGTGGAGAGCATGTTCAGGGCCATCTTCTGTGCAGAACCTGCCTTCATGCGCGTGGACCCGGAAACCGCCTCCGACCCGACCTCCATCGCGATCTCTATATCGGCAAGCCGGCCCAGCTCTGAGTTGCGATTGCAAACCACAGCAACGGTTTTGGCCCCCTTCTTGCGTGCATATTCCAGAGCAGCCACGGTGTATGGGGTGCGACCGCTGGCGGCCAAGCCAACCACAACATCTTTCTTGCCGGGCTTGCGCTTGCGCAGGTCTAGACGGCCGGAAGCGCGTGAGTCTTCGCTGGATTCGGTCGCGCGGCTCAGAGCTTTGGGACCACCTGCAATCACGTACTGAATGATCTTGGGATCGACGCCGAAGGTCGGCGGAATCTCCGATGCATCCAGAGCAGCAAGCCGTCCGCTGGTGCCTGCGCCCACATAAATCAGCCTTCCACCGCTGATAATCGCATTGGCAATGAGGTCAATGGCCTCTGCAATTTGCGGCAACGCTTGTTCGACAGCAGCAGCAATCTTCTTGTCTTCTGCATTAAGCAGGCGGGCGATCTCCAGCGCAGAAAGGGTATCCAGCGCAGCCGAGGCGCTATTCGGCTGCTCGGTTTCCAGGCTCGGAATGGCGTCTTCAGGAAGGCTCACTTGTTCCTGCGCTCAGGGTTTCGCTAAAGGGCCTCGATGATGGCATCGTGGAAAGCGGGCCGGATTTGTTTGATTAACTGCGAACCACGGTCCGGCCAGGTGCGGTTGGTAAGCAGCGTAACAGAGAGTTGGCGATCGGGATCAATCCATAGTGAAGTACCTGTATAGCCCAAATGGCCATAGCTGCGCGAGGAAAAATATTTACCCGACTGAGACGGTTGGGATGGCGTGTCCCACCCCAGAGCGCGCGAGGTTCCGGAGGGAAAATCTTCACGTCGGGTAAAAATTGCCACAGTCTCCGGCTTGACCAGAGCTGTGCCGCCCTCTGCCCATTCACGCGCAACACCGGCGGGTACGTGGGAACCCTGCAACATGCATTGTGCAAAAACTGACACGTCCGCCGCACTGGAAAAACAGCCCGCGTGGCCGGCAACGCCACCCATGACGAAGGCGTTTTCGTCGTTGACCTCACCATGGAGAATACGATGGCGAAAATTCTGATCATCTTCCGTTGGCGGGATCAGAGGCTCCCAGGCTTTGGGCGGGTTGAAAACCATGGTGGGCAAGCTGAGCCTGGAAAAGACCTCACGCTGACAAAAATCGTCCAAAGGCTCACCCATTACTCGCTTAAGAGCTTCCCCTAGCAGAATGAAGCCGATATCGCTGTACTCGGCTTTGCAGCCTGGGTCAGTCGTAAGGGGGACTTCGAGCGCCTGCCGAACCAACTCGTCCTTGTTATGCGAGGTTTGGAAGAGCTTGATGTATGCAGGCAAGCCCGAAGAGTGGGCCAGCAGCATACGCACGGTCACCCTATGACGGCGCTTATCGCTGCAGCCGAATGGAGGTAAGAGTTCGATTAGCGGCTGATCCAGCCTGAAAACGCCACGCTCATACAAGATCATGCAGGCGGCAGTGGTTGCCACAACCTTGGTGACAGAAGCAAGATCGTAAACAGTTTCCGGCCCAATCAGCGGCGATGCTGGATCATAAGTGAAATGCCCAAAGCCTTTACACGCAATCAGCTTGCCCTGGTGAGCAATCGCAATCGCTGCGCCGGGAAATGCCCGCTGCGCGATTCCGGAGCGTAGAACATCAAAGGCGCGGTGGAACTGTTCGTCCTGGCGGTCAAAGGCAGGAGACAAAATGTGGTTGATACTTTGGTGCAGAAAATGTCCTCGTGTTGCTTTTGTTTTCGGTTTATAACACACTCAGTTCAGAGATGAAATTCCCGCACAAAATCATAAACCTGGTTCTTGTAATCATTTTGCTGGCAGGTTCTGTTGCTGCCGCGCCGCCGCAGAAGCATACACAAAAAAGAAAGAAAGCTGCGGTAAAGGAGACCGCTAATTTTGGTCCGGTTGACCAGCTTGTGCAGGAGCAGATCAACGATCAAACAATCACCGGCGCAGTGCTTGTTGTGGGGCATGGAGGAGAAATCGTCCACCAAAAAGCTTTTGGGCTTCGCGCAACCTCGCCGCGGCCTGAGCGTATGACGGTGGACACGATTTTTGATCTGGCCTCGCTCACCAAAGTGGTTGCCACCACGCCCAGCATTATGCGGCTGGTGCAGTACGGGCAGATACGCCTGGATGATCCCGTGGCGCACTACATTCCTGATTTTGCGATGAACGGGAAAGACGCGATCACTGTCCGGCAATTGCTCACTCATTATTCCGGATTGCGGCCGGATATCGACCTGAACCCGCCCTGGCAAGGCACAGACGCGGCGTTCCGCCTGGCGCATGAAGAAAAGCTGCAGGCGCCACAGGGCTCGCTCTTTATCTATAGCGATACGAACTTCATTGTGCTGGGTGAGATGGTGCAGCGAATCTCCGGCATGACGCTGGATAAATATGCTGAGGTGCACATATTCCAGCCGTTGGGAATGAAGCATACGCGCTTCCTTCCTCCGCTGGAGTGGAAGAACAAGATCGCTGAAACCTATGCGCCAGATAGAAAACAGATTCTCCGCGGCGTTGTGCACGATCCCCGCGCTGACCGCATGGGCGGGGTGGCCGGCCATGCAGGCTTGTTTTCAACGGCGGGAGACCTTGCTCTGTACGCCCAGGCTCTTATCAGCCGCAAAGGCATTTTGGACGGCGACATTATTGAGAAGATGACCACACCACAGCAGCCGCCTAACGCCACAGAGGTGCGGGGGCTGGGCTGGGACATTGATTCTTCCTTCTCGTCGAATCGCGGAGCACTGCTCCCCGTAGGTTCGTTCGGGCATACGGGTTTTACCGGTACTTCCATGTGGATAGATCCTTACACCGACACATACGTGATCCTGCTGACGAACTCGGTCATGCCCCGGCAGGGAGCACCCATCATCTCGCTGCGCTCGCGCGTGGCCACTGCGGTAGCGGCGTTGCTGCATCTGGATGTGACGGCAGCAGACCGCGAAAGAATGCTGGCCATTACCGGCTACAACGAAGCAGCAACGGCTTCCCGCCGGCTGGCCGCGCGCAACGGTCATGTGCTTACCGGCATTGATGTCCTGGAACAAGAAAATTTCGCGCCGCTCAAGCAGGACAAAACCCAGATGACGATTGGCCTGCTGACAAACAATACGGGGCTCGACGCGCAGGGCAGACGGGACATTGACGTGCTGGCCGCAGCGCCGGGAATCAAGCTGGCGGCAATTTTTGCTCCGGAGCACGGAATCTTTGGCAACCTGGATCAATTAAAGGTTGAGAACACGACCGATACAGTAACCGGCGTACCCGTGTATGCGCTTTACGGCGGAACAGACGCCAAGAAGCGTCCGCCAGTCGATCTGCTCAAGACACTGGATGCTGTGGTCTTTGACGTTCAGGATGCAGGCGCGCGCTTCTATACCTATCCAGCGACGCTCGGCTACCTGCTGGAGGCCGCAGCAGAGGCGAATACAGAAGTGATCGTGCTGGACCGGCCGAACCCGGTCAATGGAGCGTTTGTGCAAGGCCCCATGTCGCAAGGGGACATGCTGAATTTCAATAATTATTATCCCATCCCGCTACGGCATGGGATGACGCTGGGCGAGCTGGCGCAGCTCTACAACACAGAAAAAAAGATCGGCGCTCGCCTGCGCGTGATACCCATGCAAGGCTGGCTCCGCGGCGACTGGTTTGATTCCACCGGTGTGGTCTGGGTGAACCCCTCGCCCAATTTGAGGTCAGTGAATGAAGCCGAGCTTTACCCCGGCGTGGCCATCATTGAAGGCACAAATGTTTCCGTCGGCCGTGGAACTGACACTCCCTTTGAAGTGATGGGCGCTCCCTGGATCGACCCGCATACGCTCTCAGATTATCTGAATCAACGGCTGATTCCCGGCATCCGCTTTGTACCGATTACGTTCACTCCCGTCAATGGTCCATATCAGAACCAACTGTGCAAGGGCGTGAACATGATTGTTACCGATCGCACAGTGCTGGATGCACCCGAGATGGGCATTGAACTGGCGGCTGCATTGAAGAAGCTGTATCCAGACAATTGGAAAATTGAGCGCATGCTCGCGCTGCTCGCAAACCGCCAGGTCTATGACGCGGTGGCCAACGGTGACGATCCGCGCAATATCGCCCAGAGCTGGCAGGACGATCTGGAAAAGTTCAAGGAGTTGCGACAGAAGTATCTGCTTTACAAATGATTAGGCCGCTCGTGCCCTGGCCACCCGTTCGCCGTCATGAATCGGCCCACAGCAGCGTGCCCTACTGAAATCGTGCGATCAGGTGTAACTTTCATAACCCGCATGCTGGGTTGGCTTTTTGTCTCGCAAAAAAAGATTTTCCCAAAATAAAACCTTACATTCTTCTTGACGTAACTTTACATTCGTCGTATAAGTGTGCCACTTGGAAATTGTGCAGATGCCGAAATTGATTCCTTCGGTCTGCGTCTAGGGGGGTGGGTTTCCGGGAAGAAGCCAAGAATGAGAGTTGTTTGAAAGGCAGAACGATTATTGCGTTGTTGAAATTACATTCATTCAAAAAGTACTGCTGATAATTCAGGTTGCTGCAAAGTCCTCCTTGTCCTAATTACTTGGGGCCTCCCGGAGGAAACTGAATATGAAATTCCGACTCCGCTTTGTGGGTGGGCTGATGTTGCTTGTGTTATCGTACGCAAGCGCAATTGCTCAAACTAGCCGTGGCACTCTTACCGGCACCGTCACTGACAATTCCAATGCAGTGGTGGTTGCCGCAACTGTCAAACTAACCGAAACTGCCACCGGTGTCACACGCCAAACCTTCACGAATGCTGCCGGTATCTATCGTTTTGATGCGGTCGATCTCGGCGCCTACAATCTGTCAATCCAAGCAAAAGGTTTTGCCACACAAAGCCAGACCGGGATTGAAATCCAGGCGGCCCGCACCCTCAATATTGATGTCGTGCTGAAGGTCGGCGCCTCAACGGAAACCGTGACGGTGGAAGCCAGTGCCGGTCAGGTCCAACTCGAAACTTCAGAACAGACCCGAGGGTCACATTTTGAAACGCAGACGATCCAGGATCTCCCTATCACAGGAAGAGATTCCTTGACGCTCGCGCTTCTGGTTCCTGGCGTCACCAAATCAACCGGGAACTCCATTAATCAAGACGGCACTTTCAACTTTGCTGTTAACGGCCAGCGCCCGCGCGGCAACAACTTTATGATTGATGGCGTTGAGAACAATGATATTTCAGTGACTGGACCGGCCTTTGTCATTACCAATCCCGACGCGGTGAATGAAGTGGCCATTCAGACGGCTGATTTCAGCGCTGAATTCGGGCGTGCGGGAGGCGCTGTCATCAATCAGGTGACAAAATCAGGCTCGAATTCGCTCCACGGGTCGGCGGATTGGGTTTATACGGGGAGCGCATTCAAAGCCCTTGACCACAATGACGCCATCGCTCATCGCTTTGATCCACCGCGGCAGGTGGAAAATATTCCCTACTTCTCGCTCGGCGGGCCGGTAGTGATTCCTCATCTCTATAACGGCCACAGCAAAACCTTCTTCTTTGCCGCAGCACAGTGGGACCGCTTTTTCGGCCAGACTACGGGCCAGATCAGGGCAGCTGATGCAGCCGGGGTTGCGGTGCTGCAATCACTTGCGGGATCGTGTCCTAATGCGGCCTTGTACCTGCAAGCGCTTGGCTCGATACGAGGCGATCCTACAGCTTCGCCCGCAAGCATCAGTCTGGCGGTGCCGAGCGCCGCCGGCACTTGCAATGGCTCAACTCGCGCTGGGCTAAACCTCACCACCGGTCTGGCATTGCGCTCGGAATCGTTCTCCAACCTCGACAACAATCACCAGGTCAGGATTGATCACGTCGCCTCAGACAAGCAGACCCTGAGCTTCCGCTGGTTGTATGACAATGACATTTCGGGGCCGGGCCTCAACAACCTCCCTGGATTTGACAACAACTTTGTGGGTCGGACCATGAACGGGTTGTTCAGTGATACCTACATGATCTCGCCCACCATGACCAACGAATTCAGGTTCGATTATGGCCGCATTGGTTTCAATTTTCCGCTGACGGCTTCTGATGCATTCCACACCACGCTTGCCAATTACTCTGGACTAGGAGTTACCGGTTTTGGCGGCGCCACCAATATTCCACAATTCAGGTTCGCCAATAACTGGGAATATCAGGACACAGTCACAATGGTGCGCGGGAAGCATACGTTCCGTGTAGGCGCGGGTTTCCTGCGGCAATTGGCGCGGCAGCATCCGCCTTTCAACGAGCGCGGTTCATTCGTATATTCCAACAGCACCACAGGGGGAGCGGTTACCGCGTTCGCCAACTTCCTGGATGATTTCGGCGGACGCGCCGGCAGCCTGAATCGCCAGTTCGGCAGCTCCATCTACTATCCCAACCTTTTCCGCCAGTCGTACTTCTTCCAGGATTCCTGGAAGATGACGACCAGCCTGACGTTGAATCTTGGCCTGCGGTATGAGTACTACGGATCGCCGGAGAATGCCTTTACCGTGGCTGGATTCACAAACTATGATCCAGTCAATTTTGCCGCACCGCATAAAGTGGATGGTGACAAGAACAATTTTGGCCCCAGTGTGGGCTTTGCCTGGAATCCAAAGGGCTCTAACTGGTTCAGCCGGATGATGGGAGGAGAAAAGACGGTCTGGCGCGGTGGTTTCCAGACCAGTTATGACTCTGCTTTCAACAACCTGTTGTCCAACATGGCCGGTTCTTCCCCCAACACATTAGGCGGCAACATTGTTTCAGCGAGTTCAGCCACAGCACCACGCGGAGCAGCGAGTTTCAGCACGCTGTTCTCAGGTATTGCGGCTACGCCGGCGGACAAAACCTCGGCCCAGAGCAACCTTTTCCTTGGCAGCTTTCCCAATCCTTATACCAATCGCTGGTCTATGGGATTTGAGCGGGAGCTACCATACGATTTGTTCTGGGATGTTTCCTACGTGGGATCCGTCTCGCACAAACTTTATCGCACGATCGATATGAACCCGATTGTGAACCTGGCAACGGGTGACCGCCTGCATCCTGAACTGCAAACATCACTCGTGCCGAGCATCCGCGCCGGCCAGGGCATCAGGACTGTGCGCGCGGCGTCGGCAAACTCCAATTATGAGTCGATGCAAATGGAGCTCAAACGACGCTTCAAGAGCACTCGGCTGGGAGCATTTCTGCTGCGCGGCTCGTACACATACGCTCACTTCCTGGACGATGTCAGCGACGTGTTCGCCTTCGACTCGACGCCCAGCTCTTTCCAATCCGTCTCCCAGGTGCTGGGAGCGAGCCCACACATTGACTACGCCTCCTCGGATTTTGATCGTCGCCATGTTGGCTCGATCGGCTTCTCATGGGAGATTCGCGCGCCCAAGAACGGTTGGATGCGGCAAGCCTTTGGCGGGTGGAAGCTGGCAGGCATCTCTGACTGGCAGACCGGCGAGCCCTTCACTATGAGCAATGGTTCAGATCGCAATGGCGATGGCCAATCCGGACCGGACCGGCCCGACATCAGTAACCCGGCGGCGCCGCTCAACACCCGCGCCACCATCAACAGTCTTTGTTCGACAGGCTTCTCCAATCCTGATCTGAATGGCGCCTGTGTTGATCCCAACACGGTTCATTTCATTGAAGGCATTGGACCGCCGAATGCGCGAACTGTGGGCAGAAACACGATTGTGGCCCCTGGCTTCAACAATCTGGATTTGTCCATCGCCAAGTCATTCAAAATCAGCGAACGCAGCAATTTTGAATATCGCGTGGACATGTTCAACGCCACCAACACCATTAACTTCATTACCGTACCGTCGCGAGCCATCAATAGCGGCGCTAATGTCCTGCCAGGACAGGTTTCGCCATTCCTGAATTACCAGAATGACAACTCCATTGGACGTTCTATGCAGATGCGGTTGAGACTCACGTGGTGATTTGTAACTGCGCTCTGAAGCCCCGGCTGTGGCCGGGGCATTTTTCTGAAGAAGAAGATTTTTCTGCGTCCGCTGTACCCTTCTATACTTCAGTTCATGGATCTGCATATCGGCACTTCAGGGTGGTCATACGCTAGTTGGAAACCGGCATTCTTTCCGGAAAAGCTGCCATCCAAGCGCTTTCTTGAGTTTTATGGCACGCGGCTGAACGCGGTGGAGTTGAATGCCACGTTTCGGCGCATGCCCACGGCCAGCGCCATTGCCGGATGGGTCGGCGCTACGCCGCCGGATTTCCGCTTTGCTGCCAAAGTTCATCAATCCATCACGCATTTCAAGCGATTGAAGGATGCAGACCAGCCGCTGCGCTTTTTCCTGCAGAGCCTGGAGCCGATGCGCGAATCGGGCAAGCTGGGGCCGATTCTGGTACAGACGCCGCCCAACCTGAAAGCCGATTTGGAGTTGTTGCGTGCCTTTGCCCAGCTACTGCCGCAGGCGTACAAGTTTGCCTTTGAGTTTCGCCATGAGAGCTGGTTCAGCGATGCAGTGTACGAGATCCTGAAATCCAGGAACGCCGCGCTGTGCTGGGCGGAAAGCGAGAAGATTGTTGTACCCAAGGTTACAACAGCCGATTTTCTCTACTACCGTTTTCGCGAGCCGGAGTACAGCACGCCAGACCTGGAGAAGGTGGCAGAAGAATTAAAGTCCAATCAGACCCAGAGTGAGGTTTATGCGTTCTTCAAGCATGAAGAGCGCCCAGACAGTGCATTGAATGCCCAAAAAGTGGCGCGGGCTTGCGGCATTGAAGAGAAGCCATTCGTTATGCCGGAGAAAAAACGGTCTGGGAAGAAGAGCGCCAGCCCTTCCTAGCCCATCAATGACTCAATTTCATGAACCATGTCTGCCGTCAAAACAAGATTGCTGCTGGCAAGGTCTTGCTGCATGTGCTCAGCGCTTGATGTGCCTGTAAGCGGCAGCATTCCAACCGAGCGCGCAAAAGCAAACACAATCTGCGCTGACGTAGCGCCTAGCTGCCTGGCAAGGGCAACGACCGCAGGGTGCTGCAAAACGTCTCTATTCGCGGTGAGGAGAGAAAAGCCCTGGTAAATGATATTGTGCTCACGGCAGAAGAGGCGTATTCCCCTGTCCCAACCCAGGCGCGCGTAACAGCGGTTCTGGACAAACGCTGGTAGCTCCAAGCGGCTTTCCAACATCTGTTCAAGATGGGTAAGCGCAACGTTGCTCACCCCAAGCAGGCGTGTACGTCCAGCATCGCGTTCACGGATCATAGCCTCCCATGTCTCGCTGTCGTCAGTGGTCCAGTCGTAACGGTGGGAGGGGCCATGCAAGACGAAGCTGTCAACGTGGTCCGTGCCCAGATGCTCCAGCGAACTGGCCATGGATTGCGCAACCTGTTGAGCGAGTTTTGCCGCAGGACCATACGGCAGGCGATGATCCTGGCCGCCTCGGTAAGTAAACTTCGTCTGCAGAAAAAGATCATCCCGCGTAACGATTCCAGCACGATACGCAGCAGCCAACCCTTGTCCGACGCCGGCCTCAAAATAATGGCGGCGCTGATTGGCAGTGTCGATCCCGCGGAAACCCGTACGGAGAGCAAGTTCAGTAAGCTCCGCTGTGCGATCTTCCTTCCATGCAGTACCGTAGAGGAAACCAGGAAGCGACGAAGGTTGATCTGAT
This sequence comes from Candidatus Angelobacter sp., assembly GCA_035279585.1. Lineage (GTDB taxonomy): Bacteria > Acidobacteriota > Terriglobia > Terriglobales > Acidobacteriaceae > Angelobacter. Next base: position 83,500 of record DATEHN010000125.1, read on the forward strand.
GGCATCCCAGCTATTTTGTCATGACACTGCCACCAGCAGAACCATGTCTGCTATTTGCTGGCAAGATACGGAGCGCGATACTGGAATAATGAGGCCTGATCACCAGCGAAAAGAAAAAAATGTCCGCGATCCGCTGGTGGAAAGTTTTCTCGACTACCTAAGAGTTGAGAAGGGGCTGGCCCGGCTCACCGTGGAATCGTACGAGTCTGACGTGGTGCAATTCGCAGATTTCCTAAGTACAAAGCGGCGAGCGCTGGCCCAGGCCCGAAGAGAAGATGTTCGCGGTTTTTTAAGCCAACTATTTGCCAGCGGTGTAAAAGACCGTTCCGTAGCTCGCAAGCTTTCTGCGCTGCGGCATTTTTACAAGTATCTCTTGCTCGACAGGATCATCAAACACGACCCTACCCTGGAAATCGACTCGCCAAAACAGTGGAAGGTCCTGCCCAAATCACTGGCTGAGAGCGAAATTGATGCCATGCTGGAATCGACCAGGAAGAGGCCCCTTGCTTATAACGGCTCTGCTGGGCTGGATCGAAGCAACACAAAGCTTGCGGCAGCGCTGGCGCAACGCGATCAGACAATTCTGGAGGTGTTGTACGCGGGCGGCCTTCGCGTCTCAGAGGTCATTGGCATAAAGTTGGAAGACCTGAAACTAGAACTAGGCCATGTGCTGGTGCGGGGCAAGGGAGACAAAGAAAGAATCGTCCCCCTGGGACAGGCCGCGCAAAAGCAGATCAAGGAATATCAGGCGGAAGGGCGAGAGACGCTCCTGAATGGCAGAATCTCATCCATCTTGTTTGTCCGGCGCGGCGGAGCGCGGCTCACACGCCAGCGCGTGTGGCAGATGGTAAACAGCGCTTCAGCTTCCAGTTGCCACGCCAGCCCGCACATGCTGCGGCATAGCTGTGCCACGCACATGGTGGAAAACGGTGCCGATCTGCGCACGGTGCAGACAATCCTTGGGCACGCCGATATTTCTACCAGCCAGATTTACACTCACGTGGCCCTTGACCGGCTAAAGAGCGTTTATCGTAAGTTTCATCCGCGTGGAAAGAGCATGCCGGGGAGCAGCCGATGAAGCAGGCTACAAACCCGATCAGTTCGGAGATACAGAAAGGCATCAGCAAATTTCTGCAATCGCTGGGCGGAGAACGAAATGCTTCCGCTCATACGCTGCGCGCCTACAGAAACGAATTGTTTCGCTTTGCTGAGTACCTGGGGCCGGAGATGCGATGGAAGGATATTGACCACGTAACCATCCGTGGCTTTCTCTCTCATCTGCATTCCTGTGGACTGAGCAAAGTATCAATGGCGCGCGCGCTGGCGGCGTTACGATCCATGTATAAATGGCTGGCGCGTGAAGGCATGGTCCAGCAGAATCCCGCAGCGCTGGTATCCACTCCGCGCTTGCCCAAGAAGCTGCCTCGTGTGCCAACCATGGAAGAGATCAATGGGCTTCTCAACAGCCAGATGCCGGAAACGGCGGCGTTTCCAGAACGTGATCGCGCGATCTTTGAGCTGCTATATGGCTGCGGGTTGCGCAACTCAGAACTGGTTGGGATAGAGTTGGGCGATATTGAGGAGGCAAACGGCGTCATCCTGGTACGCGGAAAGGGCAAGAAACAACGGTACGTGCCGCTCGAGGGCGCAGTGGCGGAAGCTCTGCAGGCTTATCGCGGCGCGCGACAAAAAATTTTAGATCAGGAGCGCAAAACAACGCGCCGCTTGTTCATCAATCAGCGTGGCGGCCCGCTCACTACGCGCAGCGTTGGCCGGATTGTAAAACAGATTGCGGTAGCCAGAGGTTTGCCGCCGGACATACATCCGCACACCCTGCGTCATGCCTTTGGCACGCACATGCTGAGTGAAGGCGCGGACTTGCGTGCGATCCAGGAACTGCTGGGGCATGAGCGGCTCTCAACCACGCAGAAATATACTCAGCTCTCCATTGGCCAGGTGATGGAGATATATGATCGGACTCACCCGCGCGCCAAGTAAAACGCTTTTGCTAAACGCGCGCGGCTGCAGAGGATTGTTCAAAAAAACATTACAACACTTGAGCGCAGGTTTATGCAGCACGCTTTGGCGGCTTCTTTCTTGTCGTGCCAGCCTTGGGGCGTATCTCTATTGCGGACTCGCGTTGTGCCGCCTCAACCCGCTGCGGACCCTTCTTTTTGCCTTCCATCTCTGCCAGACTCTGCTTGAGCGCTTCCATCAGGTTTGCCGGAGCCGCTGCCGGCCGGGCTTTCTCCCCAGCCATAATCTGCTTTCCTTCCATGCGCGCCTTGATCAACTTTTTCAGGTTCTCTTCAAACGTGTCGTAATACTTGGCCGGGTCCCATTTAGCGGCCAGGGCCTGAATCAGTTGGTGCGCCACCTTCACTTCACCTTCTTTCAAACTGGCGTGCTCGGTGCCAAAATCCGGCGCTTCACGGACTTCATCCTTGTAATACATGGTGTGCAGCATCAAACCTTTTTCATACGGACGCAAAAACGTGGTGTATTCACGATTGTGCATGGCCAGCTTGGCGATGCCCACATAGCCAGTGTCCTTTATGGCCTTGACCAGGAGGGCATAGGGCTTTCGGGCTGCTTCTTCCGGCGCCAGATAATAGGACGACTCGAAATAAACCGGGTCGATCTCCTCCTGCTTCACAAACTCCAGGATCTCCATAGTCTTGGCCGTTTTCGGCTCGATCTTCTTGATCTCAGTCGGCTCCACCACCACGTATTCGCCTTTACGAAACTCATAACCTTTCACGATCTCGCTCCGGTCGATTACCTTTTCGTCATTCGGACAGTAAAGCTGCTGCTTCACGCGGGTATTATCGTCGCGATGCAGCATATGGAATGAAATGCACGTACCGCGCGCGCCGGAAAAGAGCCGCACAGGCATCGATATAAGTCCAAAAGTCAGATATCCAGTCCACACGGAAGCAGCCATACTCATCCCTCAATTCCATGCCGCCCGGTTCCTATGGCGGCCTTTTCTTGTGTACGATGCGTTATAGGAGCTTCCATGCCGCCACCCGCACCAACGGAGCTTCAGAAGGAAGAAAAACTGCAAAACTCGCGCGTATTCAGGATGGCCGACACGCTGGCGCTCGCCTTTGCCGTGGCTATTGTGGCCGTCTTTGAGTTGCTTCATCACGCGGAGTTCCCGCCCGCAGAAAAGCACTTTTTATCTGCCCTGGCGATCACCGCTTTTTTCGCGCTGCTGGCCTGGTTTGCCGGCGGCGTAAATATCAGCGGCGCTCTGGCTGGCTCTGCCGTGGCATTCATCATGGCAATCCGCGATCTCCGTATGTTTCTGGCGCTGTTGGTGGTGTTTGCCGTCACTTTGGTTGCCACCCGCATCGGCTATCGCCGCAAGCAGCAGTTGCGCACAGCGGAACCCACTGGCGGACGCACAGCCGCACAAGCCATGGCCAATTTGGGCGTAGCAGCGCTCGTTGTCGCCGTGGCCCCCGCAGGATGGCCGGTGCTGGCGCTTGCTGCGCTTGCTGAAGCCGCAGCTGACACAGGTTCCAGCGAAATCGGGATGGCCTTCCCTGGCAAGACCATCTTGATAACAACTCTCAAACCTGTTTCACCTGGGACAGATGGCGGCATCAGCCTGTTCGGTACACTTGCTGCAGTGCTTGGCGCAGCAGCCGTGGCCCTTGTGGCTGTTGTTTCGCACATGGTTCCCGCGGCAGCAGCCGTGCCGATCATCACCGCAGGCTTCCTTGGCACTCTGGTTGACAGCCTTCTGGGATCAGTCTTTGAACGCCGCGGCAAACTCGATAACGATCTGGTCAACCTGTTCAGCACCGCCGCTACGGTGGGCATAGCGTGGCTTTTTTTCTGAGCAGAAGGAGTTGCCACCAGATCAACTTTGCCGGAAGATTGACGACAAAAGTCTAAGGCCGGGAACTATTGTCAAAATTGATGTGTCAAAAAATTGATGGTGACCACAGTAACCAGAGTATTGCGTTTTCCCTTCGTTTTTTCTCCAAAACGGCTCAAAAATAAGCGCTGGGTTCTCCAAAAACTTGAATTTATGGAGCTGCCGATGAAATCTTCCCGGCTCAGAATCTGCGTGCCCTTGTTGCTCGTCTCGATTTCCACACTGGCCATGGCCCAGTCGCCTCGTGTCGTACACGTTTCCGGCCTGTCGCCCGCGGCCCAGCAGGAGATTGTGAAACACGCGCGGCAGTCCTATTACAGTCTGCGCGCGGCGGGGCTGGACGGGTTTCAGTCCACCATCAAGCCCAATTGGGAAAAAGTATTAAAAGACCAGGGCGTGTCCGACTCAACGCAGTTGGAGGCTGCGTTGCAACTCCTGAACGGGATCCACTTCACCATGCTGCTCGATGAAAACGGCGTGGTCACGGTCAACCATCGTGCAGATACTGAGCCACCGAATGAGCAGGTGCGGCAGGGCTTTGAACAAATTTATGGCGGTATTGAGCAGGCCGTATCCGGATTTTTCTCTACCTGGGCGCTCTTCATGCTGAACTCGCCTTTCCCCGAAGCAGGCAGCGCTTTCCAATTGGAAGACCTGGGCAACCAGTATCGTCTCTCTTATAAAGAGGGCACATCAGACATAGTAACGCTGATGAACAAAGACCTTGTCATCAGTGAGATCAAAGTAACCTCGCCGCAATTTTTGAGCATCATCAAGCCGCAGATCCAGAAAACTGCGAGCGGCTTTATCCTTACCGGATATGTTGGCGATTACACTCCAACCTCCGGCCCCGGAGTGGTGCATTTGGCCGTAAAAATCGAACACAATCCGGTGAGCGGACTGCAACTGCCAACCAGCCTGGTTGCAGACAGCACCATGGACGGAACTCCCACTCACATGGAGCTAGCATTTTCTGAGTATCAGATTAAGTCACACTAAAGCACGCCAAAACAGTTCTCTTGCCGCGGCCCGAAAGGGCCGCATTTTTCTTGCGCAAATTTCGGCAGAGTTAGGATGCAATAGGCTACAGCGATTGCGCCAGGGTTGTAACCACTTCGTCTTCTTTTGTGCTGGGCAGCTCTCCCAACCAGACACGTTTGACGACGCCTCCCCGATTCACCAGTACCAGGGTTGGCGTGCCGTTGATGTCGAGGTCTGACAAGGTAGCCTGCCGGATCTCGTCAACGCTTACACCCTCTCCCGAGAGGTATGCCTTCGCCTCAGCAGGCGTTTGCGGCAGCACAGCAACAGTATGGACGTGCTTTTGTTTACATGCTTCCACCAGCTTCCGGTAAAACGGTGCGCTCTCCGTACAAAAGTGGCAGGTGGTGGAAACACCCAAGACAAGGGTCTTGTCGTTGGCTTGCCAGTTCACATCTTTCAACGCAAATTTCGAACCCAGAGCAACCGTACGATCGGGATCGCTCTGGCGGTGCGTGTAGTTCCTCACAAAAAGAATGACGACTAAAACTGCGGTAATCACAATGCCGATATTCGCGGCCAATTCGATCTTTTTCGACAAGCCACTTTTTTTATTCTCTACTGTCTCCGCCATACTCGCCTCTCTTCATCGCTCTTGCGATGGAATTGCGAGAAAAGTCTAAGCCCGTAAACAAATGTATTCCAGATGAGAGGACGAAAATCCGGTTATTGGAACAGAACTGAATCTGTGAAATAGAGACGAAAAGAAAATGAGATCGGCTCGCCGGCGCACGAACGTGTTCCCAGAATGGACCCGTAGCGCAACTCATTTTTATTTGCGAGACAAAGATTTTCAAATGCCGATAGCGATAAGAAGTTCAAGATAGATGCAGCAGCCACACGGTATAGCTGCCAATCTCATGCCACACTGATTCCTGTCGCTTCCAGAACGTTTGCGGACGGGAATTAGGCCGTGGCGCGCCATAAACGATTACGCCTTCGCGTCCAAGCATGTGCTTGATGCGGAAAATATGGTAGCCGTCACTCACGGCCAGGCATGAATGCAAGTTGTTAGCATACATGATGGTAGCAACGCGGCGGGCCGATTCAGCAGTGTCAGGGCTTTGCGTTTCCGCAATAAGCTGGCTGTCAGGAATGCCCAGGGTCTTCAGGTATTCGCGCCCGACCACGCCTTCACTGAAGAGGGGATCTTTGCCTGAGCCTCCGGTAATGATGACCATGGAGGCCAGGCCGCGATGGTAAAGCTGGGCTGCGTGATCGAGCCGGGCTTTATACACGGGTGAAGGCCGCCCGTCATACTCAGCAGCGCCAAAAACTACAATCGCGTCAGCAGGGCGCGTTTCGTCTTTTTCGGACTGGTCCACAATCCGCCAATAAACCACGGCGGCAAAAATTGCGGGAACCAGTACGATCAGCCACAACCATTTTCTCCAGCGTTTGGTCATTCAATTCAGGAACTCAGACAGTTCGCCTTCCGGGATGGCGCCGTGGCGGAGAACGGAGATGCGTCCAGGCTCGCTCATGTTGATGATGGTGGAAGCCACGTCGCGCGGGCTGGTGCCGCCATCGACGATCAGGCTGATGCGGTTACCCAGTTGTTGGCGCACGCCATCAGCAGTCGTGCATTCACTGGCGCCGCTGATGTTGGCTGAAGTGGCGGTAATCGGCACTCCCGCTGCCCGGATTACCTCAACAGCCACGCGCGATGCCGGAACGCGAAGCGCTACGTTACCGGTATTGGCGGTGACCTTGAGGGGTAAACGTGACGACGCTTTGACGATAATGGTAAGCGGCCCCGGCCAGTACTTGCGCGTGATGTCATAAAAAGCATCAGGCAGAGGGCGCGCCAGATATTCTGCCTGCTCCACGCTTTCAATCAGCAGAGAGAGCGGCTTATGGCGGCTGCGCGTCTTCACTTCATAGATCAAATCAACGGCGCGCAAGTTCAGCGGATCAGCCGCAAGACCGTAAAAAGTGTCGGTCGGCATGCCGACGACCTGCCCCGCTTTGATTTGGGAAGCAACATAGGAAACCAGACGCAGATCAGGCGTCTCAGGATTGATTTTTACGATTTCAGCGGCCAAAAGGGACTCCCCCGGAAGACAATGATCCGAACCAGGCCGTGCGTTTTCTACAAAATTGACCCGCTTAGCCTGTTCGACAAACGATTAAGAATAAACCAGCTTGCAAATAAAGCCTAGAGCAGGACTTTATAAATCCCGATTCAGGTAAGTATGATGGCAACGGATGGCCATTCAGAATGAGGTCGAATCCCGCCTGCGCCGCATTACCAGCCGCCAGAACACGCTGGTAAAGGACCTGCGCCAGGCCTTTACCCAGGATGGGACTACTGAGGGTTCTCTTGGTGTGGAAGGCGTGCGGCTGATTGAAGAAGCCATTCGCAGCGGCGTGCGTTTTAAAGCGATTTTTTTTAGCGATACCGGACGAGGGCACGCCACGCGTCTGCTGCCGCAGATTGCCAGCCAGGTTGAAGCGCTGCTGCTGCCTGACGATGTCTTTTCCAGTGCTGTAAGCACAGAATCACCACAGGGCATAGCCGCACTGGTAAAGCTGAAACCGGCCAAACTTGAGGATCTGTTGGAGCAGATTCCGTCAGCTCCTCTGCTTCTGGGAGTGGCTGGCTTGCAGGATCCAGGAAATCTGGGAACCATCATTCGCTCGGCAGAGGCCTTCGGTGCGCGTGCGGTTTTGCTGGGGGAAAAGACCGTCAGCCATTTCAATCCGAAAGCAGTCCGTGCCTCGGCGGGGTCGTTGTTCCGCCAGCCGCTCCTCCGAGTAAAACTGGCGGAAACGATTCCGCTCGTGAAACAACATGGCGTGCGCGTGCTGGCAACTTCGTCTCATAAAGGCAAACCGCTGCAAGAAGCAAGCTTTACCGGCGCAGCGATGATCGTGATTGGAAATGAAGGTGCAGGCGTGCCGCATGAAGTGCTGTCCCTGGCGGATGAGCTGATTACGGTCCCGCACTCGCCGCGCGTGGAGTCACTGAACGCGGGCATCGCGGCATCGATTCTGCTTTACGAAGCTTCGCGACAGAGAAGTACGCGGATGAACACGGATGAAAAATCGGGTGATCGCGCGTGATCTGGAGATCGGGTGATCTGAAAGAATGCCAATCGACAAACATCGCGAACTAAGCATACGGACAAAACATTTTGCGCTTCGAATTATTAAGTTATCGGAGGCGCTGCCGCGAACTCGTGCCGCAAACGTCATTAGTAATCAAATTCTCAGATCAGCTACAAGCATGGCTGCTAATTATCGCGCTTGCGGGCGCGCCCGTTCTAAGGCTGAGTTTATAGCTAAAATTGGAATTGTAATTGAGGAGGAGGATGAGACTGTCCTTTGGCTGGAGTTTCTGATTGAAAGCAAAATCGTGCCAGCGGCGAGACTCGAGGCGTTGATGACCGAGGCAAATCAACTCCTGGCGATTTTTTCCGCTTCCGGAAGGACAGCTAAGAATGGTCGCTAGCGTTAATCAATATCCACTTTCACCAGATTTTTTCTGGTTTGTCCGATCAGGTGCGATCACCCGATCACCCGATCTCGAAATGAGCCTTTTTCAGGCACTGCCGGACCAGCAAAATCGCGGCGCGCGCCCGCTAGCCGGTCGCATGCGGCCGCGTACGCTGGATGGCCGTTGCAGGATTATTTTGACCTTGGGAATTCCATGAAAACAAATACGACTATCTCCAGCTTTAATCGAGTTGGCTTCTATATTCCTCTTGTTGTTTATGCCCTGATGCCGCTCTTAGCCTTGCTTCTGAGCCGCCAAAAAGATCCCGAAGTTGCCTTTTCTATTATCGTCCTTGCCGGGACATGGCTGGTTTTATTCATTGTGGTGCGCTCCGACGTTTTTAATTATTGGCTTCGTTTTGTATTTTTGGCCATGATGCTCTCGGCGATTGGGTTGCAATTGGGGCTCTCTGGGCCTTGATTACGGCAGCCTTAGTGCTGGCTCTATGGATGTATCTTCGCCGTTTTCCCCGTGCTCACGCCCTGGATCTCAATTTCCCGCTTCAAGGAGGAATTTACTACGTCGGTCACGGTGGAAATAATTTCATTATTAACCATCATTTTAAAAACGCTTCGCAACGCTATGCAGTTGACATACTGCAAATTAACTGGACAGGATTTTCGGCTAGAGGAATGTTTCCAGGCAGCCTTGCGGCCTACCGCATATTCGCACAGCCTGTTTACAGTCCCTGTAATGGAGTAGTGACTGCTGTGATTGACTCCATTGACGATTTTCCGCCACCACAACGCACACTTGAGCAGATTGCCGGCAACCACGTGGTAATCCGATGCAGCGACGAGGACATTTACGTTGGGCTGGCTCATTTGCAAAAAGGAAGTCTTCTGGTTCGTCCAGGTGACCATGTTCAGGTAGGGCAACCATTGGGGAAAGTTGGCAATTCTGGACACACGATGGAGCCCCATCTTCATATTCAGGCAAAAAAGGGAGGATGGCCCGACGTTATGCTTGATGGCACAGGAATTCCAATTACCTTTTCCGGACACTGGCTGATACGAAATTCCCTGCTGTTTGCCGCAAAAACTCATCCAAACACAAAGAAACAAAGTACGGAAAGGTTATCGACCAACCAGTCTTGAGCCAAAATGCGCATAAAAGACCCATAAGAATTTATGTTGCCCGAACTGGCACAAAGCAGCAAATTCATCCCTAGACTTGTTAGCCAAGAACCTGCAATCGGGATGATATTTATAATCTGAGGATAGCTGCGGTATTTCCCCAGGAAACTCATGAGCCTGTTTCAGGCCATCCCCGACCAACAAAATCGCGGCGCGCGCCCGCTGGCTGACCGCATGCGGCCACGCACGCTGGATGAGTTTGTTGGGCAGGAGCATATCGTCGGTCCCGGTAAGCCGCTGCGCCTGCAGATTGAGCGCGATGATCCTGGCTCCATCATCTTCTGGGGGCCGCCGGGAACGGGAAAAACCACGCTGGCGCAGATCATCGCGCACGTGACCAAAGCCGAGTTCATTGAGTTCTCCGCCGTTCTTTCCGGGATCAAAGAGATCAAGCAAGTGATGGCTGATGCGGAAAAGGCACGTGCTTACGGTACGCGCACGATCCTCTTCATCGACGAAATCCATCGCTTCAACCGCGCCCAGCAGGACGCATTTCTACCACATGTAGAACGTGGCAACATACGGCTGATCGGCGCAACCACCGAGAACCCTTCATTTGAGATTAATGGCGCTCTGCTCTCGCGCTGCCGCGTTTACATCCTGAACCAACTTACGGAAGAGCAGATTGTTGTGCTGCTAAGGCGAGCACTGGAAGACTCTGAGCGCGGACTGGGCAAGATGAAGCTGCGCGCGAGCTATGAAATCCTGCAGCAGATCGCCTCCTACTCCAGCGGCGATGCACGCTCTGCATATAACGTTCTTGAGGTCGCAGCAGCCACAGCGGGTGAAAGCGGAGAGATCACCGAACAGATCGTGAAAGACACGCTGCAGAAACGCGTCCTGCTCTATGACAAATCCGGCGAAGAGCATTACAACCTGATTTCGGCGCTGCACAAGTCGGTGCGCAATAGCGATGTGAACGCGTCACTCTATTGGCTGGCCCGGATGTTGGAGTCCGGCGAAGACCCGCTGTACATCGCTCGGCGTGTGGTGCGCATGGCCTCAGAAGACATTGGCCTGGCCGCGCCGGAAGCGTTGAATCTCTGCCTATCTGCCAAAGACGCCATTGATTTTCTGGGCATGCCGGAAGGCAATCTGGCTCTGGCACAGGCAGTTGCTTACCTGGCTCTGGCGCCGAAATCGAATGCGCTTTACACCGCTTATGGCGCGGTTCTGGAAGACGTGGAAAAAACCTCCGCTGAGCCGGTCCCACTGCACATTCGCAACGCGCCGACCTCCCTGATGAAGCAGGTCGGCTACGGCAAGGGATACCAGTACGCGCACGACCTGGAATCTAAAGTCGCCGATATGGAATGCTTGCCGGACAACCTGCGCGGGCGCGAATACTATCATCCTACGCAGGAAGGCAGAGAGAAACAACTGGCACAAAGGATGGAAGAGATTAAGCGCTTACGCGAGCAGGCAAAGAATGCAGTGGATTCGAGTGAAGAAAAAGATCTACACAAGAAGAAATAGTCATTTTTAGCCATCAGCTGCCTTTGATTGATTTCCGGCTTATACTATTTCTCCACCATGATGGAATAATAGAAGTTGGGCTGCAAGCCAGCAGGCTATTGCAGAGTTGAATATTTTCCTGTGCTACACTCTAGTGCAAATAAGCTCTGAAAAACGGCGGAGGCGGTGGATGCGCAAGTTCATTGGCTGGCTTGGGGGAATTGCCGCAACTGTAATTGCTGGATACGTTCTTTGGTATCTCACGAACAAACCGGCTCCACCCGCTCCCGCTCCTTCACAAGCCATCATCTTTGAAGGAATGGTGATTGACGGAAGCAAAAATTTACCCCTTCAAAAAGCCATGGTTTCATTTCAAATCGATGGCAGCAACAATTTGTACCATCAAGTTACTGATGAAAACGGGGCCTATCGAATTGATTTTACAGATTTGACAAAGTCCTCAAGCGTGGTTGTAAATGCGGAAGCCAATGGCTTCAACAAAGCTACGCCGGTCAAATTTGCGCGCCACAGCACTGACAATCATCAGGATTTTCTTTTGACGCCAGTGGCAACAGCTCCGCCTCCGCCGGTTGCAACGGCAACGCCGCATCCGTTGGTCTTAAGCCATCCGCCGGTTTACATCAGAAGAGCAATGGCCGAAGTACAAAGCGTAAAGCATTAACAGGGTTCAACAGCGTGAAGATATTTTGTCCTTGAGCCCCCTGCTTAATTAGACGGCAGATTCTGCGCTATACTCTGATTGGTTTTACTCCTTGGCGTGATGTGGCGGGCGCCAAAATCAAGCGCAAAGGAGAACTACCATGAACCTCCAGTTTGAAGAACAAGCTGCCTTCGTCCGCAGCAGCAAGCGCCGCCGCGGGTTTCGCTTCTGAGACCGGCGTCAAACGCGGCTTTCAGATCGCTCAAAGGAGGAATCAAAGACCTGCAAGAGAAGCTGGGCAGAAATGACCTTTGCCCATGCGGTTCAGGACGCAGGTTTCAAGAAGTGCTGTATGAAATCGAAGCGATATGATGGTGCAAATCGAAACTACTTCAGCAGATAGTCAAAAGGGCGTTGGCACGCCAATGCCCTTTCAATTCTCACCTGAACCTAGCCCTATGCTCTTTCAAAATACAGCGGTCCATCACTACTAAGATCCCCGCCTTGCGCGCCTTTTCCGCGGCTTCTTCGTGGATCACGCCTTCCTGCATCCAGATGGCCGGGACCTTCAGCCGGATGGCTTCATCCACCACTTCAGGCACAAACTCTGAGCGCCGGAAAACGTCCACGATATCAATCTTCTCGTCCACATGGGACAGGGTCGGAACCGCTTTTTCGCCCAGCGCGCCATTGATTTCAGGGTTCACCGGGATAATGCGATATCCGTGGCTCTGCATGTAAGCTGAAACGCCGTGGCTTGGGCGCAGCGGGTTATTGGAAAGTCCCACTACGGCAATGGTCTTGCTTCGCTTCAGCAGTTCGCCAATCTCGTCAGTTGCGGTCGTCTTCACGCTGGTCTCCGTCTCAGAGCAAAATTTATATCCCTCTGTAATCTCAGTTGCAAGCAGTGGCAATCGCGCCTATTCTTTTTTTGCGCCGCCCCTTGATGCCTTCTCCTGATATAGCTTGGCCGCAATCTTGCGGATGGTATCCGGCACGCTCTTGCTGTGGCGCAAACTTTTAAGGTCGTGCACCATCAGGGTCTTAATCAGCGTTAATGAGATGTCCAGCGGGCATTTGGGGTTATTCACCAGATTTCGCACCACCGGATAAAGCTTTAAAAAACGCCTCTGCCGCGCGATCTCACGAAAAACATTTTCGTGCAGGTTTTTGGCCCCGGCATAGCTCTCCACCTCAGGATCAGTCAGTTTGGGCGATTGCAGGACCGCGTTCTGTACCAGGCGCGCTGAGTCGCGAATCAGGATAGATCGCTCTTCCCTGCCCCCGATAAATCCCAGCTTGATTCGCTGTCCCACGTTCAACTTTGAGATTCTCTGCAGGATCGTCAGCTTCTTCTGCTCCGCCTCATCAAACTCGTCGGCGCTGGCACGTCCCAGAGCTGAGGCTGCTAACGCCGCTGTGCTGTCTGCCTCGCCGGCTGGCTTTTCCAGATGATTCTCGCTAGCGGGTGCTGCAATTTCTTCTGGCCTTTCTTCCGGCGCCAGCTCAAACGGCTTATCTACAGCCGCTGCAATTTCTGCCGCATGTTCTTTTTGGAAAGCCTGTAAGGCCGCTTCTTCTTCCGGACTGTTTGCAACCGGCTCTTCTTCAGTTGAAGCTGCCGGTGCTCCTCCGGGACGCAACGCGTTAGCCTCAGCCGGCGTCAGATATTCGTTGGTCAGCAGCGCTTCCACCACGGCAGGCGACTGGCGCGCACGCGCGCTCGCCAGCAGCATGGTCACAATCTCTCTGGGAGCGTTGGTGCCCAGTTCCATGAGCAGTGTTTCTGGAATTGCCGGGTTTTCAATCAATGTGGGCATTAGCCCAGGACGACGGTTTGCATCCTGCCAGAAATACAGCAGCACTTCGGCTGCTGTATCGTCTTTGCGCAGGACATCGATAGCCGATTGGGCGTCCCACTTGGCAAGGGTCATGCGCGCGTCCTGGCCGAACAGCGGGTTTTGCGTAAGGTAAACCAGGACTTCAAGCATCTCCGCGGCGGGAAGCGGCAGCGCGCCCTTGGCGGCAGAGCGCATTACATTCACTGGCACTGCATTCTTTTTTATCAGCTCAAGAATAGGAGCCATGATTCAGTAATTGGTACTTAGTATTTATTACTTAGCTCAAGCTCGCCACGGCTAGTGCTCCGGAATGCATAGCAATCATTCAAACCCGTGCCATTTGCACGATTAGAGATTTATTTGATGCCAAGTACTAACTACTAAATGCTAATTACTGCTCCCCTGATCTCGCCGCGCAACTAGAAATGCCCGTATGAACGGTTTTAAGTCTCCATCCAGCACGCGGTCCACGTCCCCCACTTCCACCTTGGTGCGATGGTCCTTGATCAGCCGGTACGGATGCAAAACATAAGATCGTATTTGCGAGCCAAAATCAATATCCAATTTGGAGTCTTCCAGCTTCTTGCTGATAGCGCGTTTTTTCTCCAGCTCAAACTCGTACAGCTTTGAGCGCAACATCTTCATGGCGCGCTCACGGTTCTTGTGCTGTGAACGCTCATTCTGGCAAGCCACAACAATACCTGTGGGAATATGCGTAATGCGTACAGCAGAATCTGTAGTGTTCACGTGCTGTCCGCCCTTGCCGCCAGAGCGATATGTATCCACGCGCAGGTCTTCCTGCTTAATATCAACCTGGATTGACTCATCGATTTCAGGCGAGACAAAAACGCTGGCAAACGAGGTATGACGACGCTTAGCCTGATCAAAAGGAGAGATGCGCACCAATCGGTGCACGCCGATCTCGCTCACCAGCAGCCCGTAAGCGTAATCGCCAGTGACGGTAAACGTCGCAGATTTGATGCCGGCTTCTTCCGCCGGCTGATACTCGTTTACTTCCGCGGTAAAGCCCTGGCGTTCTGCCCAGCGCAGGTACATGCGCAGCAGCATCTCCGCCCAGTCTTGTGATTCTGTACCTCCGGCGCCCGGATGAATGGTGACGATGGCGTTGCGCATATCATGCTCGCCGGAGAGCAGCGTCTGCGTCTCCAGTTTGTCGGCGATCTCACGCAGCTCGTCGATCTCTTTGCGCAGATCTTCTATAACGGCTTCGCCTTCGCGCGCCAGGTCGAAGTAGGCATTAATGTCATCCACACGCCGGCCCAGATCGGCATCCATGGCCAGCGACTCTTCCAGCCGGCGGCGCTGCCGCATAAGCTGCTGTGACTTCTCCTGGTCAGACCAGATGGCCGGATCGCCTACTTGCTTTTCAACATCGTCTAGTTGTTTGCGCAGGGCGGGAGCGTCAAAGATAGCTCCGCAGGTCGTGCACTTTGCCGCGCACGGTGGAGTATTCGCGTTCCAGTTCTTCAACCATAAATTACGCTGAGCGGGCTTCAATCATGGTGCGCGCGCGGATGCGCCAGCGCACAAACACCGCCAAGATTGAGATTACCACACATATCCAGGCAAAGACGTCGCCGTTGCGGCTGTAAAACGTGCTTTCATTGTCTGGCGCGTACGGGGCCAGCAGCGTGGTGCGCACGTTGCGCGGCGACTGCTTCACAATACGGCCAAAAGGATCAATGGCAGCCGTGGTGCCGTTGTTGGTTGCCAGCAAGAGCCAGCGATGGTTCTCCATGGCCCGCATACGCGCCATCTGCAGGTGCTGCCCCGGCGCGCTGGTCTCGCCATACCACAGATCGTCAGAGATATTAATGAGCACCTGTGCGCCGTTCGCGGTGAATTCCCGTACTTCATCCGGAAAGACCGATTCATAGCAGATAAAAACGCCAACGTGCGTGCCGTTCAGGTCAAAGACCTTGTGCTCTGTACCCCGGGCAAAGTCACCGACCTCACGAGTCAACTTGCTGGCAAAAAACAGAAGGCCCTGGAAAGGCACGTATTCGCCAAAAGGCACCAGATGAATCTTGTCATAGCGGCCAAGCGTGTTGCCGCTTGGATCCATGACCAGAGCAGAGTTCAGAAGCTGCCGCTGCCCGTTGGACTCTTCAGTTTCACCCAGGCTGCCTACCACAAGGTAAGAATTTCTGTCCTGCGCCAACGCCACCAGCCATCGCTGTAACCGTGGATCGGCAATAAAGAATGGCGCGGGCGACTCCGGCCAGATAATCAGACCGGGATCGTTGGCTGGCTGCCGCGGCTCGGCGTCAACGCTCGCCTTTACCAGGTCAGCGATGGTCTGGTCAAAATAGCGTGGAGTCCATGCCGGTTGATCAAGCAGCGGGACGTTTTCCTGTAACAACACAGCTTGTTGTGTTGTGGCAAATGGAGCAGGCTTGGCCAGTACGCCGATTTGCAATGCAATAGCCGCAGCGGCGGCTGAGAGCAGAAGGTTCTTACGACGCTTGCCCACGAGCAGCAACGCTGCCACAAAGGCGCAGTTCACCAGCATGACTGCGAATGACAGTCCGTAAACGCCTGTGGTTTGAGCGATCCGGGCGAACGGGATGTTATCAATTTGAGAATTGCCCAGCGGCTCCCATGGGACACCGGTCACACGGTCGCGGAAAAACTCAATCGCCACCCAGAAGACCGGGGCCAGCAGCAGCGGACGGCGGATTCCCAGCGTCGATCGCCTGGCCATCAACACCACCAGCAAGCCAAAAACGCCATGGTGTAGGCCCATAATGATGCAATAGCCGACCGTAATCAGGGCTGCCAGCGGAACCGCGAGGTTGCCGTAACTGTGCATGACCGGGTAAATCCAGTAGCACGTTCCCACATACCAGACAATGCCGCTCACCCAGGCGATCAGGAAGCCCTGCCACAACGTAAATGGACGCAGGGAACGGCCTTCAGAATCAAACAGCTCGCCTTCTCCACCCCTGCCGCGCAAAAGTGCGTAAAGCAGGGGGACCATTGCTATCCACGCCAGGAAATAGACATTCGGTTTGGGAAAGACAAGGATCTGCAGCCCGCTGGAAACCAACGCGAGAACCCATGCTCTGGTGGGAATGTAGCGCACTGAGAACAGATTTTAACAGAGAGGATTTCGCCGGTTTTGCCGGTCTGCAGTTCTACCACTCACGCTCATCGGTGATTTTGCAACCAGGTTCGCGCACGCTCACGGCGGGCTGGCGTCAATTGGGGACCTGTCTTCAGAAGAGAAGTCTGGTAATCAGCGGCGGCTTTTTCGTGATTGCCCATTTTTTCGTATACACACGCGCGGCTGTACCACGCCCACGCATTCTCTGGACAAATTTGCAGAGATTGCTCCAGTTCGGCCAAGGTTGAAGCAGTATCGCCCAGACCAGCCAATGCATCGGCGCGCCCACGGCGAATGAAAGCTTCTTGATCTAATGCATTGCTGTCTCCGTTGCTGTCTAGCTTTGCGAAAGACTGTATCAATTGCAAACCTTTATTCAGATCGTTGAGCGCGGCCTGGAAATCGCCCATCTCAGCCAACACCTGTCCTCTGCACGCATTCGCATTAATGTTTTCCGGATCGGCCTTCAATATGTGGGAATAATCGTTCACTGCAGCGGGCCAATTTTCGATGTACCAGAACGCCACAGCTCAGTGTCGCCAGGGTACCGTAGCAAATAATCTGAAAAGAAGATGATTTCTTCTTCAAATTTTTCATCTGTCATGTATGTAAAGCTTAGGGCCGTCAACAACCAGTCTAAGAGGCTGGTCCCTCTTAAACTATCTCTAAACTCAAGCGCTTTTGAAAAAGCTGTGGGGGCCGACTCATATTGATCAGCCTTCATGGCGGCAAATCCGCTTTGAATTAGCAATTTGACGCGCGCCAGGTCTTTGCGTTTCTTGCTCCCCCACAACCAGGCAAAGAAAGTCACAGAGCGAGAGTTTAACCGTTAAATAAAATGGGGTAAAGATCACTTAAGAACGAAAACAGAGAGATACTTGGCGCTTTGCAGAGCCGGTTTTCAGGGCCAATCCGCTTTTCTTTGATTCCTCTCACGCGCGGGGCTACAATGACAATCGTGAATTTTCTGGTCCATCATTTTTTGTTGTTGTTCCAGTATCTTTTTTTTGCCGGGCTGATCGGCGCCGTGCCGGTGATTATCATCACGGCAATTAAAACGGCCCAGAGCATGCTGGAACACGATTAAAGGACCACGAAGCGGAAGAGGATGGGGGTTGAGGCGGCCCTGCAGTTTTGTTAGGTAGGGGCCGCGTTTACGTTTAAAAATGTCAGCAGGCTCAGGAGCTGTCCCACCACTTTCGAACCGGGTTCGCATTGTTGTTGCGACCTCGGTCATGCTCACCTTCATCTCCTATTGGCGGGCCGCCGCCATTGTGTTGAATGATTTGGGCTCTTCGGCTTTCTATGCCGGAGGCATTGCCGAACAGGCGGTTGGCAAATCCGCACCATGGTTCATTCTGGGCGTCATGCTCTTCGCTTTCGCGGTGCGCTCTGTGTATGTGGAAAGCTGCTCCATGTTCACCCGCGGCGGCGTCTATCGCGTGGTGAAAGAGGCGCTGGGCGGGACATTCGCCAAATTGAGCGTTTCCGCCCTGATGTTTGACTACATCCTTACGGGGCCGATCTCCGGCGTATCAGCAGGGCAATATATTGCCGGTCTCATCAATGAACTGTTCGCGGCCGCCGACGCCCATGGATGGATTCCACGGGCCATGCACGCCATGTTTCACGGCACGCCGCAGCTCGACGTAAACCACGCCGCTGCCGCCTTCGCCGTTATCGTCACTCTTTACTACTGGTGGGAAAACGTCAAAGGCATTGAGGAATCCAGTGATAAGGCCCTGCGCGTCATGCAGATCACCACGGTGATGGTGGTGATTTTGATGGTCTGGGCTATCTACACTGTAATTCACACCAACGCGCAACTGCCGCCTCTGCCTATCCCCTCCAACCTGCATTTCAGCGGAGAAGCGCTGGGGTTCCTGAAGAACACTGACTTGGCGAAATCGTTTGGGCTGTTTGGCATCCTTATCGCTTTTGGGCACTCGGTTTTGGCCATGAGCGGGGAGGAATCGCTGGCCCAGGTGAATCGAGAAATCGCCAGCCCCAAGCTGCGCAACCTGAAGCGCGCGGCCCTGATTATCGCTATTTTCAGCTTCGTTTTTACCGGTATCGGCTCCCTGCTGGCTGTAATGATCATCCCCGACTCAGTTCGGGTGCCTCTCTATAAAGACAACCTCATCAGCGGCATGGCCATGTACATGGTCGGCCCGCATGTGCTAAAGCTGATTTTCCGCATCTTTGTTGTCGTGGTCGGCTTCCTGATTCTCTCCGGCGCTATCAATACGTCCATCATCGGCTCCAACGGTGTATTGAATCGCGTTTCAGAAGATGGAGTCCTCACGGATTGGTTCCGCCGGCCGCACAAAAAGTTCGGCACCAGTTACCGGATCATCAATCTGATTGTCGGCCTGCAATTGGTCACCATCATCGCCAGCCGGGGCAATGTTTACGTGCTGGGCGAGGCATACGCCTTCGGCGTGATCTGGAGTTTTACCTTCAACAGCCTGGCCATGCTGGTGTTGCGCTTCAAATACAAGGGCGAACGTGGCTGGCGTGTGCCGCCTAACATCAAGATCGGCAATATCGAGTTGCCCATCGGACTGGTTTCAGTGCATCTCGTGCTGCTTTCCACTGCCATTGTGAACCTGTTCACCAAGGAAGTGGCAACGGTGGCGGGCCTTGTGTTTTCAATCGCGTTCTTTTTCATCTTTACCGTCTCGGAACACGTGAATAAGCGCAAGTTTGCCCACGTTGAGCAGCAAATGAAAGAGCACTTCCACCTGCTGCACCAGGAAACCATAGAGCGTGAAACTGTACAGGTGCGTCCTGGCAACGTGCTGGTGACTGTGCGCGACTTCAACACGCTGAACCATCTCCGCTGGTCCATGGAGAACACTGACACGCACGATACCGACATTGTGGTAATGGAAGCCCGGCTCACCGGCTATGGCAGCGCCGAACGCGACCTGGCCATGGAACAGATCTTCAGCGAGAATGAACAAACCCTCTTTACCAAAGCTGTCTCCATCGCCGAGAGCTACGGTAAGAGGATCTCTCTGCTGGTCATCCCAGCGCGCGATGTCTGGTCTGCAATCGTCCAGACGGCCAATGCCCTGGAAACGTCGCTTGTGGTCTCAGGCCTTTCCAGCAAAATGACCGGCGAAGAGCAAGCCTTCCGTCTGGGCCAGGCTTGGGAAGCCATGCCGGAGCCTAAACGCCAATTCGTTTTCAACGTGGTGCGTCCGGACAATACAGTAGAAACCTACCGTATTGGCCCGCATACGCCTACCATGAAGACGGAAGACGTCCACCTGGTACACAAGATTTGGCTCGATATCAAGAAGTTCCAGGGCACTGAGGATATTCACCATTCGGATATCGTTACCCTGGCCCTCACCCGGCTTTCTCGTGACTACAACCTGGATAAAGATGACGTTCTTAAGAACCTGAAGAAGGGCGCCCGCCGGCCTGGCCCCAAGTCAGCCTCTTTTGTGCGTGAGCCTGATACTGAAGGAACGCAAAAACGCACTGAGAG
>DATEHN010000126.1:0-11089 GCA_035279585.1 Candidatus Angelobacter sp.
TGCTCCGCGCCACCTGGTCTTTGACGCCTTTACCAAACCTGAGCTGCTCAAGCGATGGCTGGGGGCCTTTGGCGGCTGGGAGCTTGCGGTCTGCGAGATTGATCTGCGTGTCGGCGGAAAATATCGCTGGGTGTGGCGCAATGCTGAGGGCGCTGAGATGGGAATGGGCGGTGTCTATCGTGAGATTGTTCCGCCGGAAAAGATTGTCTCAACGGAAAAGTTTGATGAGGCATGGTATCCGGGTGAAGGGCTGGGAACCGTTGTTTTCACAGAACAGGGCGGCAAAACCACTGTTACTCAGACGGTGCGCTATGAATCGCGCGAAGCCCGCGATGGCGTGCTCAAGTCGCCCATGGAAACCGGGGTTGCGGCGAGCTACAACAAGTTGCAGTTGGTGCTCGACTCCATCACTGGGAGAGCGGCGTGATGAGTCCGGCTGGCCAAAACAATTTGCTGCGCAGTGTTGCCGCCGTGCTTGTCGGGTTGGTGGCAATCTTCGTTCTTGACATTGGCACGGATGATGTCCTCCGCGCGGTGGGAATTTTCCCAGCGATAGAATTTTCTACGCCGAAGGACCTCCGATTATCAGACCTGTCTTACGTGCTCGCTCCGATCTACCGCGCCGTGTACGCAATCATCGGGTGCTACATCACCGCCAGGCTCGCTCCCGGCCGGCCCATGCAACATGCTCTTGGGCTGGGATTGATTGGCGTTGTCTTGAACACAGCTGGCGCTCTAGAAATCCGGAAACTTGGCCCCGAGTTTGGACCGCTCTGGTATCCAGTGACGCTCATCCTGATTTCATTGCCATGCGCTTGGATCGGAGGAAAGCTGGTTCGCGAACCCGTAAAGACTTGATCGGCGCTATTCGTTTTTCCGCTGCAGCACAGCTTCAACAACCTTAACGATATACGGCGCCGTAAGCCCGTACTTTTCCATCAACTGATCGGGCGTCGCTGATTCGGCGTAGGTGTTTTGAATGCCGACAAACTCCATCGGCACTGGTTTTGATTTCGCAACCGCACGCGCCACCTGCGATCCCAGGCCGCCATCCAGCAGATGCTCTTCAGCGGTCACAATTGCGCCGCACTCTTCTGCTGCCTGGGCGATTGCAGCTTCGTCTATGGGCTTAATCGTGTGCATGTCGAGCACACGAGCATTGATGCCTTCATCCGCCAATTGGGCTTGTGCCAGCAGCGCGTGGCCCACTTCCAGGCCACAGGCGATGATGGCCGCATCACGGCCATTTCCGTGTTGTTTGGCTTTGCCGATCTCAAATGTGTCGTTTGGGTTATAGATAATCGGCGCCTTGGGGCGGCCTGTACGCATATAGACCGGGCCAACGTGTTCGGCCATGCGATGCACCAGAGCGCGGGCGCAGAATTCGTCTGAAGGGTTGAGCACCACGAATCCTGCCAGCGCACACATCAGAGCGTAGTCTTCCACGGCCTGCTGGCTCGGTCCATCTTCCCCAATGGAAATGCCGCCGTGTGAGCCGACAAACTTGGCATTCACTCCCGGATAGGCCACGCACATGCGTAGCTGGTCATAACCTTTGTCGCAGAGAAAGACAGCAAACGAAGATGAGAACGGCAGCTTGCCGGAGAGCGCCAGCCCGCTTGCAATCGACACCATGTTGGCTTCAGCAATGCCGACGGTGAAGAAGCGATCAGGAAATTCTTTTTGAAACTTGGCGCTAAAGGTCGATTTTGCCAGATCGGCATCCAGCACAACGATGTTCGGGTTCGTCTTGCCCAGCTCAACCAGCGCCTGCCCGTAGGCTTCACGCGTGGCGACACCCATCTTCAATTCAAATTTGGGTTTGGCGTTCGGGATGGTGGCTGAGCTCAAGCGAAATCTCCTTTTTGTTTACGATCTGCGTTTACCCGCGTTCATTTGCGGCAAGAAGTTGAGTTACAGTTTCTTTGCGGCGGCTTCCAGTTCCGCGACCGCGGCCGCTACCTGCTCCGGCTTGGGCGCCACGCCGTGCCACTCCGGATTGTTTTCCATGAACGAGACGCCTTTGCCCTTAATGGTGTTGGCGACAATGCAGGTCGGTTTGCCGTCACGCGCGGCGCGCGCTGTCTCCAGCGCCGGGATTACCTGGTTGAAGTCATGGCCGTCAATTTCCAGCGTGCGCCAGCCAAAGGCCTCGAATTTTTCCAGTAGCGGCGCCGGATCGAGAATGTCTTTCAGAAAACCGTCAAGCTGCTGGTGGTTGTAATCGACAATCACGGTCAGGTTTTCCAGCTTGTGGTACGCGGCAAACATTGCCGCTTCCCAGTTCTGGCCTTCCTGGATTTCACCATCGCCCACCATTACAAAGGTGTGCCAATCTTTTTTATCGAGCCGGGCCGCCAGAGCCATGCCAATGCCGACTGAAATCCCTTGGCCCAGCGATCCCGTGTTGCCTTCCAACACTGGGAGAAAGCGCTTATCTGGGTGCCCCTGCAGCGGCGAACCAAGTTTGCGGAGCGTGCCCAATGTTGCATGGTCTATATAGCCTGCTTCGGCCAGCACAGCGTACAACGCCGGGCAGCCGTGGCCCTTGGAAAGCAGAAAGCGGTCGCGGTCCGGCCACTGCGGATCTTTGGGGTTGTGGCGCAGCATGCGGAAATACAGCGCGCTCAGCAGCTCCACTTCAGAGAGCGAGCCGCCAGGATGCCCGCTGCCGGCTGCGCCAATCATCTTTACGATCTCAATGCGCAGGCGATTGGCCAATCGTTTAAGCTCAACAACAGATTCAATTTTGCGGGCGGGAGTTACGTCGGCGGTTGTGCTCATCTGGGAATCAATTCTCCGGCTGCGGCTTTGCGCACAGCAAGGCGCGCAGGTTGCGGGGATTTGTGCGGCCGTTCAACATTCGCTTCGGCCTGGGCTTTTTCTCGCGTCTTGCGCAGCAACTGCTTGCTGCGATCGGTGGTCAGGTAGCGCGCAACCAGCTTTGCCACTTGCTGCAACAGCGCTCGCTCCCGGCCAACGGCCGCTCTGCCGGTCTCTGCCACAATCAGCCCCAGTGTTCGCGCACCCAGCCTGATGGGCACAACGATCTCTGCTCTCACATCGCCCAGACCAATACTTTCCGGCGCTGGACCACTGGAAGCCTGGCGCACGCTGAGGCTTTCAACCGCCAGATAAATGCCGGTCCACTGGTAGCCGCGGCCATCAGAGAGCGCAGCAACAATCGCATCCAGGATTTCCGCCGGCCTGGCTTCATGCGCCAAAGCCAGCTTCTCTTTCATACACAGAAGCACCGCGTTGGCAGATTGGTAATGTTGAGTCATTGGCTTTGCGCGAAAGGAAACAGCTTCAGTTTAACCGCCGCATAAACCAGGGTCAACGATTTGATGCGTTAATACCTGCACACCATATAGTGCAAACGTGAACAGGCCGCAGGCTTCCTGGCCAGCGCTGCTGAAAACAAGGTTTGGGTTTTTTAGTATCAGCGCTGACTCAGGAAGAGCTGCGGTCCGTTGCCGCGCCGCCATGGAAGGAAGACTTGGCGGCGCTGAAACAACCTTAATAAAGACGGAAATTAACGATGATATTCATCTGCACCGTTACCGGATGGCCATTCAACCGGGCTGGATCGAAGCGCCAGGTGCGAACGGCCGCCAATGCTTTTTCATCCAGCCCCATGCCAAGTGAGCGCACCACGTGCAGGTTTCTGGGAATGCCGTCAACGCCAATCGTCGCCAGCAGCGTTACCTCACCCTGGAACTTATTCTGGCGCGCCTCGTCAGAAAATTCCGGCTCAGGATAATAAATCGCGCGTGGCATGCTGACGCCATTGCCCACTTCATAGACACCGTCACAGCAGCCTCTGTTCCCGCCATCGCCCCGGCCCACTCCTTCTCCGGTGCCAAATCCGCCGCCATAATTGCCGCCCATTCCGCCGCTCACTCCCGGCCCGTTTGAGGGCACAGCAAGCACTGAAAGCGGATCGCCAACCTGTCGTGTTTTTGGCATGGTCATATCTGGCTGCGCAATCACACTTGCCTCCACCGTAAGCCTCGGCTGGTGGTTAGGCAGCACGATTGGCGGAGTGAGCTGCTCACGCGCCGATTGTGGCGCAACGCCTTTGCTGGCGCGGATCATTTCCGCTGCTCCACCGCTGCCGCCACCATGACTGGCCGCGCTTCCGACAGGAAACGGATAAGGCTCCAGACGAACAGTAACGGAGGGATGGGTATCAATCTGCGGTGCCATGCTTTTCACCATCACCAGTCCGGCGCCCACGGCAAGCACCATGATTGCGTGCAAAGCAAAAGACAGAGCCATGTTGCCGCGGCGCACGGGATATCCGCTCCAGGCTTTACCGAAAAGGCCGGGAAGGCTTGCCGTGTTTGCCGATGCGGGCTGCATCGCCGGCGCATGTTTTTCCGTTTGGCCTGCATTCGCCGTCACAACTGTTCGTCCGGCGGCTTCCCATTCAAGCTCAAGCCGCAGGCGAGTTTTGAAATTGTCGCGGGGCAGGTCACGCAGGTCAGCCGCTACAGCCAGCAGCTCTTCCACCTCTTGCCCGCTGTTCGCGCGAGCCAGCTCAGGCGTGGCCAGCATCTGCTCAATGGCATGGTCGAGTTCGTCGGCAATTGGACGGTTACTCATCTTTATCCCTCACTTGGCCGCGCAATGTTTCCAGCGCTCTGAACTGCAGTTGCTTCACCGCTCCTTCAGACCGGCCCAACTCTTGCGCAATCTCGCGGATGCTTTTCTGCTCAACAAAGCGCCGCATGATAACCAGCCGCTGATCCGCAGGGAGGCGATCGACAAGTTGAAAGAGCATGGCGCGCCGTTCTATTTCCGCTGTCTCAGTTCGCCCGGCCTCGCTCTCTATCTCCGCTTCATCTGCCGGGACTTCAAGCCCGCGGGCCGCGCGCTGCCACCGGTCAGCCAGCGCGTTAGCGGCGATCCGCAGCAGCCACGCCGCAAAGGGAACGCCGCGCCACTGGAAGCGGCCAATGTTACGGAGCGCCTGGTGAAAGACCTCGGCCGTTACGTCCTGGGCTTCATCGCGGCTGCTCACGCGCCGGGCAACAAAGGCGTACACGCGATGGAAATTGCTCTCATAAAGCTCGGCGAACCGGCTGGGATCGCTCTGCGCGGCTTCAATCAGTCGCCGCTCGTGGTTCAGGTTGGCTAATCCGGCTAGATTGGCAACAGCGTCCAAGCATGTGCTCCCGGCAAAACTTTGTTTGTGATCCAAACTTTCTGCTTCTACTGAGCTAAACCTTTGGCGAGGGCAAAAGGTTACGGCAGCCTGCCGGCAAAAAGATGCTCGGCGCTGGTAGATCGATTTTGGAGAGAGGAATATGCGGCGGAAAGGCACGCTTGCGCGCTTAATAAATTACGGCGTCCGCTTAACGAATTACTGTGGCTGCTTAACTTTGTGTGTTTCTTCTGAAACTTTCGCTTTTTTGTTGCTCTGCCTTCATGCGTGTGTTTATAAAGGCAGAGACGGGCTGCGCCAGTGATTGGCACTGAACGCAGCCCTAACCAAAGCACCTGAATAGGAGGCGACAGTGGCTAACCCCAAGGGTACACACTCACGCAAGAAACACACAAGGCAGCTCATTCATTTTCCGCAAGTCAAAGGCAAGGTGGTGGAGAGCGTGGAAATTGACCCCGATGTTGAAGCAATCACCATACTGTTTCAGGACAAGACCGCGCTCAGCTTTGACCTTGAGCCGCGGCTTGTTGTGTTCCCTGAGCTGTCAAATTTGAAAACCGGCAACTGGCAGGGCATCAAACGGTGGCGAGCGCTTCACAGCAAGTCATCCATGGTGTCATGGCCTTAAAAGGCAGGACCCGCTGCAACAGGCGGGTTCTGTCTGTTCTCTTTGCCAAAGTCAGATGCGCCGAGCAGCATTTTGCTGATTGCGGGTTGCTAGCTGCTGATCGCTTCCTCTTCTTCCATAAATGCAAATTCTTCCTGCGGAATCTCATTGCACATCCACACCGGCGCAAAGGAGAGCCGGTGGAGCGGCGTAGGGCCGAACTCGCGCAAAGCAGCCAGATGTTTGGGCGAGCGATAGCCTTTGTTGGAGGCAAGATCGTATTCAGGATAGACAGGCGCCCAGCGGCGAATCATCTCGTCGCGATGGACCTTGGCAATGATGGAAGCAGCGGCAATGGAGGTAGAGAGCGCATCGCCGTGAATGATCTTCGTTTGCGGGCAGTCCCAATCAATGTGGACTGCGTCCAGCAGTAGATGATCGGGCGCAGGCGAAAGCTGGGCCACAGCCAGACGCATGGCCAGAAGCGAAGCCCAGTAAATATTGAGCTGGTCGATCCGCGCCACGTCCACTGCAGCCACGGCGTAAGCAATCGCGTGCTGCTTGATTCGCTCCGCCAGCTTTTCGCGTGTCTTCTGGTCAAGAAGCTTGGAGTCGCGCAGCCCTTTGATGCGGTAATCACGTTCAAGAATCACTGCGCCGGCAACCACAGGCCCAAAGAGGCATCCGCGGCCAACTTCATCCACACCGGCAACAAGCTGCGCGCCGCCGGCCCAGGCCAGCTTCTCAAATTTTTCTGTGCATTTAAGCCGCTTGAGCAGCCGCATTTTCATGGTGCCTTTGGAAAAGGGCAGACCGGTTTCAGGATTGATGGGAATTGGGCGCTTCCTGCGTTTTTTGCGGGCGGGCTGTGCA
The DNA here is from genome assembly GCA_035279585.1 of Candidatus Angelobacter sp. Classification (GTDB taxonomy): domain Bacteria; phylum Acidobacteriota; class Terriglobia; order Terriglobales; family Acidobacteriaceae; genus Angelobacter. The sequence continues at coordinate 6,651 of DATEHN010000126.1, forward strand.
GCGGCTGCCATTATTCCCAAACACCTCCGTCAGCAGTTTCTTTCCAGAGGTTGTAGCCCTCAAGCTCTTCAGGCTTGACCTGAGAATAAGTCACAAAGCTCGGCTCGCTCTCCTGAAAGGTAGCCAGCCGGAGCGGAAGATGTCCCATGCCAAAGCCATCTTCGTCCTTGACGGTCCCAAGTGTAAGAGCATTGATGTCAATGGAGCGAGGCCGCTGAGGAAAATGCTGTTTGTAGATCCTCACGTGGACGATCTCAGCTTCCAGCTTGAGTATTTTGGCAATGCTGAATGTATCGCCATCGGCAATCGAGTAATAGCCGCCCTCAAATAATTCAGATTGCGCGCCGCGTGCAGATTCAGATAGAGACATGGGGAGAACAAGACGGAAGCGTCTTTCTGCATTATGCCTGAAAAAGCAGAGTAGAAGGCCGGATAAAAATCCTGCGCTGCCGCACCGGCAGCGCAGAGAAATGTAAAAGGCAGGTTAGCTCTGTTCTTCTGCGGATGCTGCTGCTGTAGCCCCAGCCAGAGGACGATCAGCTTCACGCAGGCGAGCAGCTTTGCCCTTCAACTGGCGCAGGTAAAACAGCTTGGCGCGGCGCACCTGGTTGGAGCGTACTACCTCAACTTTATCCAGCACCTTGGAGTTAAACGGGAAGATGCGTTCCACACCCTGGCCAAAGCTGACTTTGCGGACGGTGAAGCTGCCCTGCGCGCCACTGCGCTTGGAGATAACCGTGCCTTCAAAGGCCTGAACACGCTCTTTGTCGCCTTCTTTGATTTTGACCTGAACGCGGACAGTATCGCCCGGATTGACGTCAGGAATGTCTTTGCGCTGCAGCTTGGCAGCCAGTTTTTCCATGATGGGGTGCTGTGACATGACCTCTTCCTTTTTCTCAGCGACGCTCTCGCGTCCGATATTTTAAATTTAAAATTTCAAATTTGAAATTTTCAATCTCTTGTCTTCGTACTCAATTCCTTCAGCAGCTTTCTGTCTTCCGCGCTCAGCTCCTGCCGTTCCAAGAGGTCAGGGCGATTGCGTAATGTTTTTTCCAATGCCTTGCGACGGCGCCATTTTCGTATCTGTTCATGGTTGCCGCCCACCAAAACTTCCGGTACTGCCATCCCGTGAAACTCAGCCGGCCGCGTGTAATGCGGATAGTCCAGCAATCCGCCAGAGCCGCACGTGCTATCCGGCCCATCTATTCCGGCTTTGCCGGTGGCACCGGAAAAAGCCGCGCTAAAACTTTCCTGCCGTGCCGATGCTTCATTACCAAGTGCGCCGGGCACAAGCCGCGTAATCGCGTCAACGATGATCGCCGCTCCAAGTTCGCCGCCGCTCAGAACGTAGTCGCCAATCGAAATCTCGCGATCAGCCAGGCCTTCCGCAACCCGCTCATCCACGCCTTCATAACGCCCGCAGATCAGCACAACCCGCTCAAACTTGCTTAGCTCTTCCGCCACGGCTTGCGTGAACATGCGTCCTTGCGGCGAGAGTAAGACTACAGTTTCTTTGGCGTCCGGCGCCAGCCGCTCTTCCCGCGAAGCCAGCTTCAACGACTCTGCACAGGCAAACAGCGGTTCAGGTTTCAGCACCATGCCTTCACCACCGCCAAACGGCCTGTCATCCACCGTTTTGTGGCGGTCCGTGGTAAAGGCCCGCAGATCGTGCACCAGGATTTCAATGAGCCTGGCTTCGCGCGCCCGGCGCACAATGCCGTAATCAAGCGGCCCGCGAAAAAAGTCCGGAAAAATCGTTACAATCTCGAACTTCATGGGCGGACTCAACCAGATTTCTTTTTTTGCTGCTGTTTTTCTTCCTGGCTCAGCGGCGCATCCAGCTCAAGCAAACCCGGCGGCAATTTCATGCTCACCCTGCGTTGCTCAAGATCAACCTTCTCAATGTAAGCGGCGGCAAAGGGAACTAGCTGCTCTTTTTCACCCTGCACCACCAGCAGCGGCGCTTCTCCACTGCCAAACTGCACGTCCTTGATCCGGCCGATTTCACGTCCTGAATCGGTTACGGTACAGCCAGCCAGATCGCTTACATAAAACTCATCTGAACTTAGCTCAGCGCGATCGCTCAGCGGAATCTGTATCTCACACCCTACCAGCGTTTCCGCAACAGAGATGGAATCGACGCCGGCAAACTTCAAAACCACCATGCCCTTGTGGAACCAGTGGGCGTCTAGTTTTAACTCGCGCCTTTGCGCGTGATCTGCCGGGCTCAGACGAGTGTTGCGCTTTCCTGCGGCAGCATCGCACAAGGCAAAAAGCTTCTTGCGGGTTGCAAACCGTTCGGGGAAATCGGTGAGCAAGGCGGCAGCCACCTCACCTTTGCGGCCCTGCGTCTTGGCTACCCGGGCGATGGTAATAAATTCCTCTTCGCCCATGCTGACGTTGGCATTTGCTGGGGCCACAGTCAATCTCTGAGAAACGTGGCTACTTTCCTGCGGCCGCGTCTTCTCCTTCTTCTTCCTCGATGATCTCCAGCATGTAGCGCTTTTTGAACTTCATGCTGGCCGCGCCAAGAATTGTTCTGATGGACTTGGCTGTACGTCCTTGCCGGCCAATCACCTTGCCCAGATCAGTTGGGGCCACGCGCAATTCCAGTATCGTGGCATCGCCATCTTCCACCGGGGTCACCTGAACCTGTTCTGGAGCGTCTACAAGAGCCTGAGCAATTTGCTCCACGAGCATACGCATATCGCCGCCCGCATCCGTCATATGGGAGTCCCTTCACTCCTATGCTTGGGCCTATTTTCTTGCTAATCCCGGAACTGACTCTTGCTTTGCTACGCCGCAGGCGTTGCCGCGGCCTGTGACTTGGTGAGAAGACGGCTCACGGTGTCAGAAAGCTGCGCGCCTTTGGAAACCCAATACTCGATCCGTTCACGCTTCAGGTTGATGGTGGTAGGGTTGGTGCGGGGATTGTACAGCCCCACAACTTCCACAGAACGGCCATTGCGTGCCCGTTCTTTGTCAATCACCACCACGCGATAATAAGGTTGCTTGCGCGCACCAATGCGCGCCAATCGTATCATTAGCACTTGTTCACTAAATCCTTTCCTGATAAGGGAGCCCCCAACGCTCTGGGCAAGTTGTTATTATCGCGTAAGTTGCGGGGCTTGGCAAGTAAATCGCTGGGAACGTCGAGGGCGCATGTTGTCGCTTGGACCCCTGAAAAGCGTGTATCCGATTATGCCCTTTTAGGCGCCGCCGTGACTTTGGTGTTTCCCATGGTAGGGTTGTTTCATGGCAAAGAAAAAGATCTTGCTTTCCTGGAGCAGCGGCAAAGACAGCGCCTGGGCATTGCATGTTTTGCGCCAGCAGGGTGAATACGAAATTGCCGGCCTGGTCACCACCATCAACTCAGCTTTTGATCGTGTGGCCATGCACGGTACGCGGCGAGTTCTGGTGGAAATGCAGGCTGAGGCCGCCGGGTTTCCGCTCATTACAGCGCCGCTTCCCTGGCCATGTTCCAATGCCGACTACGAGTGCGCGATGAAGCAGGTCTGCGATCAGGCTCTGGCGCAAGGCGTGAGCGCGATTGCCTTTGGCGATCTTTTCCTTGCTGACGTGCGCGCCTATCGCGAGCGCCAGCTTCAGGGAACAGGCTTGCAACCGCTGTTTCCAATCTGGCAGATTCCCACCGATCAACTGGCGCGGCAGATGATCGAATCAGGCCTGCGCGCTCGTCTCGTCTGCGTCGATCCCAAACAACTCGATCCCAGCTTCGTGGGCCGCGAGTTCGATCAGCAGCTTCTCCAAGACCTGCCGCCTGGAGCCGATCCCTGCGGCGAGAACGGCGAGTTCCATTCTTTTGTCTATGGCGGTCCCATGTTTGGCCGAACACTGCCAATCGTGGCTGGCGAAAAAGTTGAGCGTGACGGCTTCTGGTATGCAGATGTGCTGGCGGGCACGGCAGAATTGCAAAGAGCAGCCGGTGTTTCTGCAGGAATAGACACAGCGCAATTCCCGCAGCGCTGATACAATTATTCCTAGCCGCAATACCATGGAGAGGTGGCCGAGTGGCTGAAGGCGGCGGTTTGCTAATTCAACCTGCCCGATTCATACAAACCGATCTTCTCGTCCTTTGTTGGATTTAGCAGCTTCTCAGTTGCAACAAAAACACCTCATGCGCAGCGTAGCGTGCAGCAATAGTGCAGCACGTTCTTTCCGAAATAGACCTGCATCGGACCCGATATTTCTCTCGCCGTTTCCCTCTGCCCAAGCGCGTACATCTTCAGCCCGCCGATGGCGGGTTCCCGCCCGACCCGGAGAGGTGGCCGAGTGGCTGAAGGCGGCGGTTTGCTAAACCGTTATACGGTCAAAAGCCGTATCGGGGGTTCGAATCCCCCTCTCTCCGCCATTTTAACAAAAACCATGATTCTACCGAGTGAAAGTGAGCTATTACCTTACCGCGTTTTCCTCAACTG
>DATEHN010000127.1:0-27625 GCA_035279585.1 Candidatus Angelobacter sp.
ATAGGCGTGTTGAGGAAGCCGGCGTGATCGAGCGCCTTGCGAATCGCGCCAACGCGGCCGTCCATCATGTCACTTGGAGCGATAATGTCCATGCCGGCGCGTGCTTGAGAGACAGCGGTCTTGGCCAGGATTTCCAGGGTCTCGTCGTTCAGGATTTCGTATTCAGCTTCAGCCGCGGTTTGCGTGGCTACGGCAGTGCGGCCGCCATTACCACTGCGTCCGCCATTGCTGCCTCGGCGTGTAGACGCGCCTGCGGCCGGCGAAGCTTTCTTCTGCACAATCCCGCAGTGGCCGTGCGACATGTATTCGCACAGGCAGACATCGCCGACCACCACCAGATCGCGTACCTCACGCTTGATGGCCCGCGTGGCGCGCTGCACGATACCGTCCTCAATCCACGCGCCGGTAGCGGCTTCATCTTTTTTCTCTGGCAGGCCGAAGAGAATGATCCCTCCCACACCCAGTTGCTTGGCTTCATGCGCTTCATTCACCGCTTCATCCACCGAGAGATTGAACACGCCGGGCATGGAGCTAATTTCTTTGCGCACGCCTTCACCCGGGCAAATAAACAGAGGATAAATAAAGCTTGTGGGCGTAAGACGGGTTTCGCGCACCAGTGACCGCAAAGAGTCAGTCTGGCGCATGCGGCGAAGTCGGGTAACGGGAAAGGACATTGCTCAGATTTTAGCAGTCTTTGTGCGGTGATCCCATACCAATCGACGCCGATTCTTCCTAAGATTTGCAATGATCTTTTTTGGATGCCAAGATCGCAGGAAAGACGACAAGAGAAGCAGGCGAGCATGGCACGGGCACATTTTTTGCGTCGTTTGGGTTGACATCTTACCCAAAGCGACGCATACTTTCAGGTAAGATGTCGACCCGAGAAGAAAAAGAACGGCTGCAGTTACTGCAAGGCACGCTGGATCTGCTGATCCTGCGCACCCTGATCCTGGGAGCGCAGCATGGCCAGGGTATTGCCGCGGCGATCGAACAATCTTCCCAGGACGAATTACTGGTGGAGCATGGCGCGCTTTATCCGGCGTTGCAACGGCTGGAAGAGCGCGGCTGGATTGCGGCGAGGTGGGGCACTTCAACCAATAACCGCAAGGCCCGCTTCTACGCCCTGACCGCAAACGGGCGCAAACAACTGGCGAGGGAGACGGAAAAGTGGAAGCGGTTATCCACCGCCATTGAGCGCGTGCTGGAGTTGGGCGCACAGGAGAGCTAACGTGTTCAGGAGCCGGCGCAAGCAACGCGATTTCAGGCTGGAGATTGAGGCCCACCTGGAACTGGAAATCGAGCGGCTGCGGGAGCAAGGGCTAAGCGTGGAAGAGGCGGCGGCCGAGGCGCATCGCAAGTTCGGCAACATGCTGCAGGCAGAAGAACGGTTCTACGAGCGGCGGCGCTGGTTGTGGTTGGACCATCTCGGCCAGGACATTCGCTTCGGTTTGCGCCTGGCGCTACGCAATCCCGGCTTCTCAGGGGTGGCGGTGCTCACGCTGACTCTGGGAATTGGAGCGAACACAGCAATTTTCAGCCTCGTAAACGCTGTGCTGTTGCGTCCGCTGCCGTTTGCCGATCCGGACCGGGTGTTCAGCATCTCCGAGAGGCGGTCGAACAGCCACGAGGCGAACCTGCCGGTTTCCGGGCACGAATACATGGCGTGGAAGCAGGAGGGGCATTCGTTTGCCGCGCTGGGGCTCGAGCATTTTGACGAGCCAACTCTCACCGGCCGCGGCGATCCGGAGTCAGTTCGCGCGTTGCATGTTTCCGCGGACATGTTCCCGGTGCTGGGCCTGGCGCCGGAACTCGGCCGCACCATCCTGCCGGGGGAGGACCGGGCAGGGCAGCGCATCGCGGTGATGAGTGATGCGTTCTGGCGGAGTCATTTTGCCGCCGATCGCAAGATCCTTGGGCAGACCATCACGCTCGACAATCAGAACTACGAGATCATCGGCGTGATGCCGCCGTTGCCGGACTCGCTCACTCCGGACGTATGGTTGCCGATCGATCTCAATGACGCAGTGCGAAGCGTGGGCCGCCACAATTTGAGCGTGTACGGAAGGCTCAAGCCTGGAGTTTCCATGGCGCAGGCCCAGGCTGAGGTGGATGTGATCTCGCACGCGCTGGAGCAGCGGCTTCCGCAAGACAACACGGGACACATGGCCGCGGTTATTCCGGCACGCAAAGACATTGCCGGCGACGTGCAGAAGGCGCTGCTGGTCCTGATGGGCGCCGTAGGTTTTGTGCTGCTCATCGCCTGTCTCAACGTCGCCAGCCTGTTGTTGAGCCGCGCGAACGGGCGCCGCCACGAAATCGCGATTCGCAAAGCGCTGGGCGCAAGCCAGGCGCGGCTGGTGCGCCAACTGGTGACGGAGAGCATGCTGCTGGCCGGAGCGGGCGGGGTGCTGGGGTTGGCGCTGGCGGTATGGCTCCAGCAATTGCTGCCGCATATCCACGGCCTCAATATACCGCTGGCAGAGACCATGAGAGTCGATCGATGGGTGCTGGCGGTCACCACGGTGATGAGCCTGCTCAGCGGACTGGCAGCGGGCGTGGTTCCGGCCCTTCGAGCTTCCCGCCGGCAAGCTGTTCCGGAAATGAACGAAGCCAGGACGATTGCAGCGGAGCCGGCAAAAAAGCGGCTGGGGTCGGTAGTGGTGGCTGCGCAGGTCGCGATGGCGCTGGTGTTGCTGGTGGGAGCAGGGCTGCTGATGAAGAGCTTCGTTCTTCTGATGAACGTTGACACGGGGTTCAAGACGCAAAACATCCTGGTGGCCAACATTGATCTGCCGCAACCCAAGTATCGTGATGCGCGCGAGACGCGCCGATTCTTCGGCGAGCTCTTGGACCGTTTGGCCGCGCTGCCGGGCGTCAAATCGGTGGGGGGCACGTCGAATCTGCCGCTGCAGCGCGGCGACAACTGGGTGCCGATCACCATTGAAGGCCGGCCCGAGTTGCCGCCCGGCCAGGGTATTGTTGCGCCGTTGCGCTCCGTCACTCCCGACTATTTCCGGACGATGGGTATTCCGCTTCACGCAGGCCGGTTTTTCAATTCAGACGATGCACGGCTTGCCCTGCCGCTGATCCGCTGGTATCCGCAACAGCCGCCACCGGCAAACCTGGACAAGCCCCAGCCCATTCCGGTTGCCCTGATCAGCAAAGCGATGGCGCAGCAATACTGGCCGAATGAAAATCCTCTGGGCCGGCGCTTCCGTGTACTTTTCAGCCCGTGGATCACCATTGTGGGCATTGTAGGCGACGTGAAGCACAGCGCCCTGGATGCTCCGATGAATCCCCATGTGTATCTTTTGTATTCGCAGGAGCCGTCTAATGAAATGGGCCTGGCGATTCGCACAACGGGAGATCCGGCGGCGCTGGCCACAGCGGTACGTGAGCAAGTGCGCTCACTTGATGCCGATCTGCCGGTGGCGATTACGCAGATGGATACAGTGCTGGCAGATTCCGCCGGCCGGCAGCGCTTTTACGTGATGCTGGCCAGTACCTTTGGCGCGCTCGGGCTCGGGCTGGCGGTAGTAGGGATCTTTGGGCTGGCCAGCTACTCGGTTTCGCAGCGCGTGCGCGAAATCGGCATACGCGTGGCGTTGGGTGCACAGCGCAGAAACATTCTGTGGCTGATGATGGGACGGGGCATGCTGCCGATTCTGGCAGGCGCTCTGGCTGGCACACTTGGAGCGCTGGCGCTGGCGCGTGTGATCAGAAATTTTCTCTTCAAGGTCAGCCCGGAAGACCCAATGACCCTGGTTGCCGCAATTGTGCTGATCTCGATCGCAGCAATACTGGCTCTGTGGATTCCCACGCGGCGCGCAATGAACGTGGATCCGAATGTTACGCTGCGATGTGAATAGAGCAAGTTGGTAATGATACGGAGTAAACCCGAAAAAAATCGGTTCCAGCATAAAATTTCTGTAGAAAAAGGTACGAAACCGGATATATTGGTTCGTGCTGGCGCACAACTCCGTCGACCGCGGCTTAATGGCGCGCGACTCAATCGAGTTGAATCTCGACGAAACGACCCTGTCCCCGGGGAAACCTCCCCGTGTGCGCAATAGCAGACAGCCATCAGCCATCAGCAATCAGCCTGAGCAAGAACGAGGAGCACGGGCAAGAGTCTCCGACCGCCGCGGCGTTCGCAATGAAGACGATTCCGAGCTGCTGATCAACCCTGAGGATCTTGACCTGGAAGAGCTGGACAACGAAGAAGCCCAGTTTCTGCGCACAGACCGGCGCGTGCCGGTGCGGCGAAGCGCGATCCCAAAAAAGACTCGTCACTGGTTGAAGATTGGGGGCACGATTGCCGGGGTGGTGCTGGGATGCGGCATTGTTGGCATGATGGCTGCCGACCATGCCATGCACTCAGGGCGTTTTTTCGTGCACTCAAGTGATTCGATAGAGATCAGCGGTGTGCATAACGCGTCGGCTACAGACGTGATGAAGGTGGCGGCAACCGACGTGCTTGCACGCAACATCTTTTCGGTTGACCTGGATGAGCGCAAGCGGCAACTGGAGCAGATTCCCTGGGTGGAGCAGGCCACGGTGATGCGCCTGCTGCCGAACCGGATTGCCGTGAGCATCCAGGAGCGCACGCCGGTGGCGTTTGCCCAGATTGGCCCGCACATCAGCCTGATTGACGCCCATGGCGTGATCATGGGCCTGCCGGCCGATCGCAAGATCAAGTATTCATTTCCAGTCATACGCGGCATTGCGGAGACTGAGCCGCTCTCATCAAGGGCGGCGGCGATGAAGATTTACAACCGGCTGGCAAGCGAGTTGAGCGCCGGCGACACGGACGATCCTAAGACGCAGACAAACTACCTAAAACAGCTGAGCGAGGTTGACCTGTCTGATCCGGAAGACGTAAAGGTCACGGCGAATGATCCGGGCGGGACCGTGATGGTGCATCTGGGTGCAGAGAACTTTCTGCAGCATTACAAGCTCTATGTGGCGCACATTGCGGAGTGGCGGCAGCAGTTTCCGAATTTACAGTCAATCGATTGCCGATACGAAGGACAGGTGGTGGTGAACCCGGACCGGCCTGCGGTAGCGCAGAAATCGCCGGCGAAGACGGCAGCGCTGATGAATACGGCAACGGCAAAATCTTTACCGCGGATGAACGCGGATAGCGCGGATAAGAAAAAACCTTTAGCGAAGGCGGCGGTAAAACCGGTGAGTCATAAAGCGGCAAAGCCGGCAAAGCATAAACCGCTGACGCAGAGAGCGCAGAGGTAGAAGCATTGCGAGAGTTGCCAAAATCGCCGGAACTTGAGGCGAAGAAGGTTGGTGGCTGTGAAGGCCAGAACGGTTTTGAACGAAGGAGAGCGTTGATCGATGTTGCGAGTAGGGGAATAGGGACTCCATTACCCGCTCAGCCACCCCGCCACGCGAAAAAGCCGCGCGTCGGGGACCCCGGTTTAACGCGGGGTTCGGGATTTTGGAAAAAGAAGGCAGTTTATATAAAGAAGCGGTTTCAATAAGGACGCATTCATGGGCAGCAACGCAAAGAACGAGCACAACCTGATAACGGTGCTGGACACCGGAAGCGCAAAGACGGTGGCGCTGATTTGCGAAGCCACGGATGCGGGGCTGCGCTATCGCGGGCACGGCATGGCGGAGAGCCGCGGATCACGCAAAGGGATCATTGTGGAATTGGACAAGGCGGTCCAGAGCATCCACAAAGCCGCGGAAGAGGCGGAAAAGCTGGCTGGCTTGCAGGTGGGGAATGCGGTGGTCTCGGTTGCCGGGTCACATATTAAAGGAGTGACCAGCCGGGGCGGAATCACGCTGGGATCGAGGCCCAGAGACGTAGCGCGAGAGGACATACGCGCTGCGGTGGAGAAGGCACGGTCAGTCATGCTGCCGGAAGATCGCGAAGTGCTGCACCTGCTGCCGCAGGAATTCATTCTGGATGATCAGGCTGGGTTGCGCGATCCGGCGGGCATGGTGGGCCGGCGGCTGGAAGTGAACCTGCACATGGTAACGGCTTCACAAAGCGCGACGCAGAACGTGGTGACGGCAGCGAACCGCGCCGGACTGCACATTGATAACGTTGTGTATGAAGCCTTGATGTCTGCGGACAGCACGCTGCGCGCCGATGAAAAAGAGTTGGGCGTCTGTCTGGCTGATATTGGCGCGGGATCAACCGACATGATTGTGTATGTGGACGGCATGGTAGCGCATACGGGCGTGGTGCCGGTGGGCGGCGACCACTTCACCAACGATATTGCGGTTGGCTTGCGCACGCCGCTGGTGGCGGCCGAGAAACTGAAGAAGGCTTTTGGGCACACCATTAGCAGCAAAGTTTCTGAAGGCAATGAGATTGAAGTCCCTGCGGTGGGCGACAGGCCGTCAAGGCTGATGCCGCAGCGCTTTATGGCAGAGATACTTGAACCGCGCGCAACCGAGCTATGCGAGCTGATGCGTGATCACCTGAAACAGGCAGGCGTGCTGGATTTGTGCCCTGCTGGCGTGGTGCTTACGGGCGGCGGGTCGCGGATGGAAGGATTGGCGGAGCTATGCCAGCAGACGCTGGACAAGCCGATCCGGCTGGCGTCACCGGAGCCGATTTCAGACATGCCTCCGGAATTGGCAGAGCCGGAGTTTGCCACCGTAGTTGGGCTGGCGATGTATGCGCATCGCGCAACCGTGGCCAAGATGAATCCGGAGCAAGGGTTTGGACAGAAGTTGAGAGCGTTGATCGCGAGGCTGGGAGCGTGAGCATTTGTTCTGAAATCCCGAGCGGAGCGAGGGAGCCCTATAGCCACGAAGGGTAATGGGTTGAGCGATGGAAAACATGCCATCGAGTGGTTGGAAGAATATAGGGATCCCTCACGCGCAATACCAGCGCGTTCGGGATTTCAGAAAAAAGAGTTTGGGTTGGGAAAACGGGGATCGGCGTGGCCGTGCGGGGCGAGCGGACACGATTTTGGCGCTACGGCGTCGGCAAGTCTGAATCGGAGCAGGAGTGTGATGTATGAGTGACGAAACAAAGAATGGTGAAGTGAGAATCCAATTCAATGAAGAGCCACGCAACAATGCCAAGATCAAGGTGATAGGTGTTGGCGGCGGCGGTGGAAACGCGGTCAACCGGATGATCTGCGCCGGCGTGGAGGGCGTGGAGTTTATTGTGGCGAATACGGACTTGCAGGCGCTGCAGATGTCGCGGGCGCCAGTGAAGATCCAGCTGGGCACCAAGCTCACCAACGGCCTGGGCGCGGGCGCCAATCCGGAGATTGGACGGCGAGGCGCGCTGGAAGATGCCGATAAGATAATCGAAGCACTTGAAGGCGCGGACATGGTTTTTGTAACCACGGGCCTGGGCGGCGGCACGGGCACTGGCGCTGCGCCGATCATCGCTTCCCTGGCCAGCGAAATGGGCGCTCTCACTGTTGCCGTGGTGACCAAGCCCTTTGCGTTTGAAGGCCGTCGCCGTATGGCGCAAGCTGAGCGTGGCCTGGCCGAGCTGATTGACTCGATCGACACAACCATCGTTATCCCGAATGAAAAGCTGCTGGCGGTGGCGCAGAATGCCGGCTTCTTTGAGTCGTTCCGCATCGCCGACGACATCCTGCGCCAGGCGGTGCAGGGCATTTCGGACATCATCACCATTCCCGGCATCATCAACCGCGATTTTGCCGACGTAAAAACCATTATGGCCGGCATGGGCTATGCCGTGATGGGAACCGCTGTCGCCAAGGGCGAACGCCGCGCTACCGACGCCGCACAGGCCGCCATCTCTTCTCCGCTGCTTGAGTCCGGCGCCATCGACGGCGCGCGCGGCATCCTGATCAACGTAACCGGCTCGTCTTCTCTAAAGCTGGCTGAGGTGAATGAAGCTTCCACTATCATTCAGTCTGCCGCCCATGAAGACGCCAATATCATTTTCGGCGCTGTGCTGGATGAAAAATTAAAAGATGATCTCAAGATCACGGTAATTGCCACGGGCTTTAAGAACGATGCGCCGCAGCGCAAAGACCGCGTCGTCAACGCCGCGCAGGCCGCCATCTCCACTGCGCGAACAGCCTCTGCTTATCAGGTACAGCCTCCGGTCGCAGTTCCCCGGACCGTGAATGCAACGCATATACCGCATGTCCCGCACGGTTCCGTGATCGCGCATGCTACAGCCACGCAAGCCGCTCCCGCGCGGATGGCCACGCCGATGCGTGAAGCTCCAAATCTCGCAACCATGACTGAGACCATCAAGACCGCTGTCGAGCACGACGATCTCGATGTCCCAGCCTTTATCCGCAAGCGCGGCGAGGTGAACTAACCACGCCGCAAAGCGCGCCAGCAACTGCGCCCTTGTACCGATCTGGGATACACCGGAGCGGTCTAACCATAAACCGGCCCACAGCGCACAAGCCCACCGCGGGCCCTCGCGCGCGATTTACAAATCCCCAAGCCTGGCGCTGCACTCCAGCGCCAGCCCACCATTCATTAAAAACGTTAATTTAGCTTTAAGACAGAAACCAATGGCAGGAACTTAGTGTTAATAGGCATTAAGCTGCTGCCGGCATTGCAAAAAATATGCAGCCCAACTCTGGCCGGAACACCCGCATCCTTTTATATGGGTTGAGGGTTCCCAAAGCGTGGGCCGTTTGCAGCGGGTACACTGCGATATCCGGTGATCGAAAATTTTTTAGCGGTTTGGAAGCGTAGCGACACAGTCCTCGTCAAGCATAAGCGGCAAGGGGCCGGCCACGCGTGGGCCGCTTGCAACGGGTGCACTGCGATATTCGGTGATCGAAAATTTTTTAACGGTTTGGAGCGTAGCGACATAATCAAAAAGGTTACTTTGGCAAATTAGCGTTGCCGCCGATAGCTGGCCTCACTTACTATCGGAAAGTAGGGTGACCGCGTGGCAAGCGCCGGAATCGCGGCGATCGAATCGCCAGGGGCAAAGCAGCTTGCTGCGGGGCCCTTGAAAAGAATAGGTGGATTTTCACTGTGAAATGCGTCATTCGTCTCATCCAGCAGCGGCAAACCACGGTGCAACAATAATTTTCCCAGGTAGTAGGGTGGTAGTTACTCAAATGACACTTCGTCTCAGGATCCTCTTCTTCGTCGTTCTATCTTTTATTCTATGCACCACTCTGTTTGCTGCGCCTTCCAGCACTAATACCAGTACCAAGTCCAAATCGGCCGGCCACGTAACGGAAAGCGTTCGCGCTCAGCGACGTCTGGCCCGTTTGCGCCACCATCGCGCTGTGGCGCGTAGGCGCGCTGCTGCCCGACGCGCTGCCTCAACCAAGACCACTGCGGCAAAGGCAAAATCCGCGCCCGCGAAAGCAGTATCCGCCAAAGCCATCTCGGCAAAAGCCACTACTAAAGTCGCCGTCACCAAGACGGCCGGCCTTCACCGCCGGTCTCGCCGCCATCGTTATGTTGAGCTTTTCACCGCCAGCTCTTTTGCCGATGACATTACAGACGGCGACGTCATAGCCGGTGAAGACCCCGTCGTTCGCCAGGCCGCCATTGACGCGCTGGGCAACATGAATGGCGCTGTCGTCGCCATTGACCCCACTGACGGACGCATTCTCGCCATGGTCAACCAGAAGCTGGCGCTCAGCGGAGGCGCTCAGCCCTGCTCCACCATCAAGGTTGCTGTGGCGCTCGCCGGCCTCAGTGAGCACGTAATTACCCGTGAAGAAGAAATCACCCTGGGCAAGCATTATCAGGTAAACCTCACGCAGGCCCTGGCCCACTCCAACAACGCTTACTTTGAGGCGGTTGGCCGCCGCCTGGGCTTTGCCAAGGTCAGTGAATACGCGCACATGTTCGGCCTCGGTGAGCTTGCCGGATACAACATCCCCGGTGAGCATCTCGGTGAATTTCCCGATCATGAGCTTGCCGCCAAGCTTGGCGGCGTAGGCAAAATGTGCAGCTTTGGTGAAAGCATCTCCATGACGCCGCTGCAACTGGGCGCGCTGGTCTCTGCCGTGGCCAACGGCGGCACGCTTTATTACCTGCAGCACCCAACCTCGGCGGATGACATCATCAACTTCCAGCCGCGCGTCAAGCGCCAGCTCGCCATCGGTCCGCTCATTCCAGAAATTGCAGAAGGCATGATGGGCGCCGTCCAGTACGGCACCGCCCGCAGCCTGCGCCTCAACTTCAGTGAAGAACAGGTCCTGGGCAAGACCGGCACCTGCTCCAAAGACGGCACCCGCTTCGGCTGGTTCGCCTCATACGCCAATACGCAGTATGGCCGTGTCGTGGCCGTCTTCTTCCTTGAAGGCGGACGTCCCACCTTCGGCCCCAAGGCCGCCGAACTCAGCGGCAAGTTCTACCGTGCTCTGTACGATCACAACTTCTTCGCTCAGCGCCCAGCCACCTCCGCCAGCGATAGCAAGGCAGAAAAGCCGGCCGTGGGCGCGGAGCAGTAAGCCCAATCTCGATTGGGGTAAAGCCGCAAGCCCGGCTTGCGCGGCGTGCGGATTGAACTAAGAGCATTGAGAGATTTTGGTTACGCAAAGCTGGCTTGCGGTTTGGAGCGTAGCGACACAAGTAAAAGCTAAAGGCGTCCCCCGGGACGCCTTTTCTCATTCTGTCCGTCATGCCGAACGGCCGTAAAGCGAGCAAGTGCTGTCTTCAGCTTGCGAGTAGGCCGGAGGGACCTTGCGCTTTTAGTATTGGTGGCAGTGACACAAGGTATCAGGGTGCAACTTTTAATTGTGTCCGATTGCGTCCGATTGCGGCCGATTACGCTACCCTAACCCCTTGTCATCCTGAGCAAGCCGGAGCGACTGGTAAGGAGCAACGGCGCGCCGAAGGATCCCGAGGATATGTCCGCCGCCATGCTGCTTCAGGGAGTTCTCTGGATAATTTCGCCCCTAGCCCTGCGACCATCGTGCGTGGCCACGCCCCAGCGCCGGAGGCGTCCCGCGGGACGCCTTTTCTCATTCTGTCCGTCATGCCGAACGGCCGTAAAGCGAGCAAGCGCTGTCTTCAGCTTGCGAGTAGGCCGGAGGGACATTGCGCTTTTAGTATTGGTGGCAGTGACACAAGGTATCAGGGTGCAACTTTTAATTGCGGCCGATTACGGCCGATTACGCTACCCTAACCCCTTGTCATCCTGAGCAAGCCGGAGCGACTGGTAAGGAGCAACGGCGCGCCGAAGGATCCCGAGGATTTTGTCCACCGCCATGCCGCTTCAGGGAGTCCTCTGGATAATTTCGTCCCTAGTCCTGCGACCATCGTGCGTGGCCACGCCCCAGCGCGGGAGGCGCGTCGCGAGGTTAGCCCAGCGCGTAAGCGCTGGGTAGCGTAGAAGAAGGCGACGAGCCCCGTAGGGGCGACACACAAAAAAGAAACTCCCGCTTCGTGTCAGGGCCCGATCCCTGATACGAACCGATGCACTTCCTCAGACAGTCGGTGAAAGGCGCAACCAGACAGCGCCGGCGCTCTATGGATTCTTAAGAATCAGGCTCTTTGCTTCCGCGGTTCTTTGATCAATGTCCTGTTTTTCCCAGTCCTTGTATTTCAATATTTGCACGCTTCTCGGATAATCACTGACTCGGTCGTGAAGATATTTATCTTTCTTTTTGGCAAAGTCAAAATTGCTCGCGCTCGAGTTCTTGCTCTTGCTAAGAAGAACTAGATTCCCAATTGTATTCACATAGTCCTTGATTTTCGTTAGATCGTGATGATCAGCCCAATACCCTTTTGCATCTGGCTGTTGAGGCAGTACATGCTCGACGGAGCGAGCATTAAACTCTCGTATGGTATCGTGCTCTGCAGTTACCAATTCAAAGCGTAACAGAAAATATTTGCCGTAGCTGACTGAATAGAGATCCTTGCCCTGCGTAGCATCCATAATGGCGTCCTTGTCAAAAGCTACGCCGCCTAAAACCTCATCCGTTTTCTTAGACGATTCGATCAAGAGAAGAATTCTGGAATAGTCCCCATACCGCTCATCTTTTCGAACACCTTTTACCCACTGCGCTAAATACACCTTTTCGATCAGCAGACAGAACTCATAAAATTTGTCTTTCTGGAATTTCTTAGCAAAATACAATAAACAAGCTCTCCATTCCGATGCACTGAATTCCGTATTCATGATATGGATCAGAGCACGGTACCGATTGTGATCGGCATGTGCTTCAGGCACTATGTCTCGATCCAAGAAAATGGAGGAATACAGCTTTGCATAATCGAATAGCAGATTAAAGAATGGTTCTCCTTTGGCAACCATCTTTTTTGCTATTACGCGCTCTTCAAATTCTTTAAGCAGATCTCCTTGTGGTTTGTCCTTCAAAAGCAACAAGCGAACCAAGTGAAACACATTTTCAAATGTCGATTCCCCGAGATCTTTTTCGATCGCTTCCCATTGTTGCGCAATGCGATTCCGAACGGTATCTTTTAAAATCACATCTGGTGCAATATTTAAAGCTTTTAGGATGTCAATGCGCCTGAGTTGCTTTCCCCTATCATTGACAATCGTGAAAAGGCGAAATGCGTCCGCAAACTCAGAGGTGGCAAGCGAAATTACAACACACTTTTGATTGAGAAATGTAATTAGCTGTTGGATTTCCGTTTGGCTTAGAGTTGAAAGCCGGGAGCGGAAGACATTAGTCGCATTTACATATCGCAATTCAGGCTCCGGTAAAACCATCGCGCTCCGGTCAACAGTTGTACCAGTAGCGGTCACAACAATTTCGCTGAATAGCTGCCTATCTCTTACTTCGAGTCGGACTTTCTCGGGAATCCCGTCCACCACATTTTCTTGCTGAAGAATTTTGTCTTGAATACCGGTTTTATATTTTTCGTCGGCCACGAGGTCTCTTAAACATGCCAACAGTATCATCACGGATGTAAACCGCTGTTGTCCGTCCACCACGTCGTAGTAGCCCTCCGCCTTTCGGTGGTGAAGCACAATCGTGCCAAGGAAATATTCCTGCCCTCTATTAGCGTTGATAAGGTCATCAACTAAGTCTTCAAAGTGATCCGTATCCCATGAAAAGGGCCGCTGGTACTCGGGAATTCGGAAAAAGAATTCACGGGCCAAAAGAGCTCCGATCGGGGATTTTCCATCAAGCTTTTCCATGCAAAGACACTCCCAATGTCAATGAAAAAACTACAATGATAACTGATCCAAAGTCGGGTTGTGCCGTTGGACAGTGAATCTTTGTCATTAGCGGATATTTTCTGACCCTCCACCACCTCAATCCATTCCGACACCCCGACCACATTGCCGCACCTTCGTCTCAACAATAGAAGAGCGGCCATTTCTGGCCGCGATTAGATCAAAAATAGAAACAATTTCCTCACGCGCTTGCCCATTCACGCCAACAGCCGGCGTGAACGGGGTCCACGCACAGCAAAGCGGAGCGCCGATATGAAGTACATTTACTCCTCCTCTGTGTCGCCGCGCCTCCGCGGTGAGGGTTTTCCGATGTCCCGGTCCTCGAGAACCAACTTTCTTCAACTCAATCACCTCAATCCACTCCCTGGTCACTCTTGCGAATCTCGCTAAACCGCATCCTGTTCAAATTTCCCGCCGCTTCAATCACCCCTGATGCCGCCAGGTGCTTTACACGAAGAGACAGGAACGCAAGCGGAATGTCCGGCAGTTGCGGCATAGTCAGCGCAAACACGCGCGCCACCTTCCGCCACCTTCCCGAAACATTGGACAGCAGGCAGTCGTCAACCCATTGGATTTGGGCCGGGGTCAGCAACCGCATCGCAGCTTCTTCATCGGGTGTCATCGGATCATCCGGTTGAGTGTCATCGACTTCAGTCATGGAATTCTCTCCTGGTTGAATATAGCCTTTTTGCTCACTTTTCCTCCTTCGTGTCTCCGTGCCTCAGTGGTGGATTTTTCGTTTCCATCTCCTCCACCACTTTCTTCAACTCAATCACCTCAATCCACTCCGGACAATCCGGCCAGTTGTGCTCCCAGCACACAATCACGTCGCACCTCTTCGAATCGTGCCTATGCGCGACAAAATTCCGGCTGTACATCTCCAACTCCACGTTCACATCCTGCCACTGCCCCTTGGCCATCTCGCGGACGGCCAGACAGTCAGGAAACTCCGTCTGCCAGCGCTTCACCACAAATCCCAGCCGCGGCGCCAGCACGCCAAAGGCAAACATCACCCCGGTTTCGTTGGTGGGAGCATGGGCCATCCCTGGCAGGAACACCACCGGCTCGCCATACACGGGACGCCCCGGCATCAGTGGGCTCTTGCGCCGGCCTCCCCTCTGCCGGTTCTTCCGCAGCTCTTCCTCCCGCCGCGAAATCAGCTTCAGCACGTCCATCCATTTGCCTTCAATCCTCTCCTGCCGCGCAAATTTCTGGAACTCCTCCTTCACCCGCGCCCAGTGTGAAAATCGCTTGATAAACGGCCCGTAGCTGTACCGGCCCGTCTCGCTGTACTCGCGCGCGCACGGAATCTTTTTGAGCTTTCGCACCACCTCCGCCCAGTCCAGCAGCAGCTTTGACATTGGCACCTCAAACCCCGATCCCGCCGCCTCCATGCCGGCCGCTCGCAGTGCGTTTCCCAGTCCGTCAAAATGCTTGAAAATCGCTTGCTCTGTCACCCTGGCATACCGCCGCAGCTCGCGCAGCCCGGGATTACGCCCCAGCTTCTTTGCACACACCTGGATCGCCTTGAGGATCTCCTCTTTCGTCATGACTTATCTCCATTGATTTTTTTGAATTTTCTGAATTTCTTTGAACTTGCTTTGGTGGTTGGTTCCCGAATGCTGAGCAGAAATAGAATTTGTTTTCTTGTAGTGCCTCGAATCACCAAGGGGCCGTCCATCTTCGAAGCGCCTGTGACAAGAGCTGATAGCTAACGGCTGATAGCTAATGCTTGATAGCCGATGGTCTTCAGCCGATTGCTGTTCTCAACAAAAAAACCACCCAAGTTTTTGGGTGGCTTCAGTTGGGTAACTTGATTTCGAACTTTTACGACTTATGTTGCGGCGAACAGTGGATTTTGACTTTGATTTTTTTCGATTTGCAGTTTCGTCCGATGAGAGAGAGAACGCAGCAAAAACACAAAAGCTAAAAGCCAATGGCTAATAGCTGTTTTCAAGAAGACAGAACGCAGCAACACACAAAAGCCAAAGGCTAATGGCCAAGAGCTAATGGCTGTTCCAAAACACAAAAGCCAATAGCTAATGGCTGCTTTCCACACACTAATCCCATTGCCTAAAGGCTGGCTTGCTATGGGCGAGCGGCCTTTCAGAAGGGGGCCATAAGCAGGCGGGCAGAAGCTCGCGGACTTATGACAAGTTGCAGGCCTTTTTGCCTAATTCCGCACGGGCGCCGCTCCCCGGCTATCAGGACATGCCCTGGAACTCACCCCGGCAAGCCGAATTACTAGCAAAACAACTTTGCCATATATTCGCCCAATTGTCAAGGCAAAAATGGAGATGGAAGCTTTATCGCCGACACGCTAAGACTTAATCGCAAAATAAAGGAGCGCAGAATCTGAACCGAACCGAAAGCTGAGCTGCAATCCCCCTGTCAGAGCTGCATTTTGCCTTACTTCGGCAACCGGATGCGCGTCCCTTAGTTCTAAGAGGGTAAGGTTCGTGGGTCGCTCTTTTGTAGCTTGAGGGTAATGCGTTTTTTAATCAAAATCTGTCTGGTTGTCGCGGTGTTTTCTGGCTTTGTGGCAGCGCAGGGGCCGCCCAGAGTTCCCCTTGCTGAGCCGGCCCAGCCGACCGTCCAGGCAGGAACTCCGCCCAACGCGCCTGAGCCGAAGCTCGACAAGATGAAGGGCCTCATCAAGACCCAGGTACAAAAGGCGATCGATGGCAAGCACTATCCTGCGGTGGCGGAGTGGCAACCCTTAACCGCGCGGCAGAAATTTGATGTCTTTCTGCACAGCACCTACGCGCCCACCACATTCATCAATGCCGGGGTTGACGTGGTGGCAGACCGCGTCAAAGGCCGTCGCAATCCAGAGTATGAAACCGGCATGCGCGGCTGGGGCCAGCATTACGGCATCAACCTGGCCACCAGTGAGACGGATGTCTTTTTCCAGCGATTTCTCTTTCCTGCGCTGCTAAAGCAGGACCCGCGTTACTTCCGCAATCCTGAGCAGCCGTTCTTAAGCCGCGCTCTTTATTCCATGAGCCGCGTGGTCATTACCCGGACTGATAGCGGCGGCGAAACTTTCAACTCGTCGCACATCCTTGGCTCCATGGCTTCGCGCGCGCTGAGCGATCTCTATGTTCCCGGCCAGCAGCAGGGATTGCGTCCGCTCAGCAGTTGCGTAAGCTTTGACCTGCTGCGCGATGCCGGCATGAACCTGCTGCATGAGTTCTGGCCAGACATGCGGCGTAAGTTCCTGCATCGCTAAGCGTCAAGCCTGGCCTTCCGGCCCAAACACAGAGAGAATGTGCCCATCCACATCCTTAAAGTGTGCCACCCAGTCTGTAGGCGTGGCCTGGCGCGGCTCGCTCATAAAGGTTACGCCCCGCGCAGAAAGCGCTTTGTGCGAGGCGCGAACGTTCTCCACGGCAAACACCACCTCCGTCGCTCCCGCCACATGCGGGGCCATGTTTACATGCCCGCGGCTCAAGCCCAGCATTACCGTTCCACACTGCAGCAGCGCCAGCGCTGGCTCCTGCATCATGACGCTGAGCCCCACCTTCTCTCTATAAAATGCAAGCGCCGCGTCTAAATCGCGCACGCCCAGCATCACCGCCGCAATGCGGGAAATCGGGGTAGAATCTGCCATTATCTCCTCCAGGTTGGTCTGGCCCTTGATTATCGGGCAAGGCCAATAAAAAGTATCGGCAAAAATAATTTCCAAGAAACGGCGCCCAGCTTTCGTTCACTAATTAGTCAAGGAAGCGTTGCAGCTTCCACGGGCCAGAACACCGGATGGGAAGAAGAGATCGTGGGCAAGCAAGGGCTGGCGCGCTTAAAAGCAGGTGAACACATGGTGAGCAAACTGGAAAACGCGCCGGCACAGCGCACATCGGCAGCTAAATTCAGGGTATCGTCTCCGCGATTGCGCGCCGCGCGCCTGCTGCAGGGCATTCCCCCACGCTTGCTTGCGGTGACGGCGGCATTGCTGTTTGCTGTCTTCAGCGGGCTGGCGTACTGGCAATTCAGCCGGCCATTTCGCCCGCACCAGCCTTATGTTCGCTTTGGAGCAGCGTGGTGGCTGCATCCCGCAGAATGGAACCTTGAAGCTGGTCTGCCTGAGATCAAGGGCAACATCAATGCTATTGCCATGGTTCCCGGCAGCAATCGCCTCTGGATTGCCGGTGACGCCGGCCTGCTGGCCTATAGCGATGACCAGGGTGCCACGTGGACTCTGCTGCACTTTGATGTAGCCAACCAGGAATTTCTTGTCGATTCTCCCTCTTCCGCCGCGCCTCCCGCGGCTGCATGGCATTGGCCTGCGCTGCTTCCCACAGTTCATGCTGCGGCGCCGGAAAATTTATCCACGGCAGAAAAGAAACCGTCTGCAAAACAGCCGCAGCAGCAGAACCAGAATTCACTTAATCAGGCTGCGAGCTCGCCTCCAGAGCAAGCGGGTAAAAAAACCTCTGGAGCGATCATCGCTTCTCCCAATCCGGTTGAGTTTGGCAAGGTGATTGTAGGCAAGCACGCCGCGCAAACCGTGGATATCACCAACGCCACCGGACAGGCCGTCAAAATCTCCCTTGGCCCCACGCGTGAGGTGGGCTGGGGTGAGTTTTCCATCGCGAGCAATGGATGCAATGGCGGTTTGTATCCCGGGCAACACTGCAAGGTCACACTCGATTTCAGCCCCCGTTCGGTGCAGGCATTTACGGCCCATCTTCGAGGCAACGGAGATCCCGCTGCCAGCCAGTTTGTCCTCACTATCAATGGCGCTGGCATCCCTCCGGCCGGAAGCACTCAGACTGACACATCCAATGCAAATCATTCTTCAAGCAGCGTGACAGTCCACTTCACCACGCCTCCTGACCTCGCGGCATTTAACACGTCCTCTGGATTCAGAGTGCTGGCTGGCCGCAATCTGTATTTTTTAAACGATAGCTCCGGCAAGCGATGGAAGGCTGATCCAGAGACAAAAGTTACGCCTGTTAACAATATTGCTTTTGCCGGATCAACACTCACACTGGATTCCGACATACTTTCTGGGCAGACCCCTCTTCAGACCGGCGACTTGAACCTCTATCGCTTCAAATTAAAAGCCATCACCACCACCACTGACGCCCAGTTCACGCAAGTCTGGCTGGCAGGCGCGCGTGGCGTCATACTGCGCACTGAAGATAAAGGCGAGCATTGGCTGCCGGTCACACGCGCGGCCGTAGCGAAAGAACTTCCAGGTCCATACAAGCGATTTTTGCCTCCATGGTATTGGCTTGCTCTGGTGCTGTGCGGCTTTGTGCTTTCGCCACTGCTAACGCCGGCTGCGCCGGAGACAACAAAAGAAGAAGAGTTCCAGGAACTGCCTTTTGAGCAGGATCAGGGTCTGGCGGCCGTCAAGCGCAAGGGCGCATCGCCGAGCAGTCTGGCTGAAATGGCTGTTAGCGATACTCCCGCTGACCCAAGACCAACCGCCAGTGGCATTGGCAACCAGGCCATCAGTGATCGTCCGCTTGAACCCGGTGAGCCGGATGCGCTCGGCCTGGGTGCAATCGCCGCCGGGCTGGCATTTTTCCTGCGCAATGATAAAACTCGTCCGCCCCTCGTGCTGGGCATCAATGGGCGATGGGGCAGCGGCAAAAGCTCTCTGATGAACCTGCTGAAAAAAGAGCTGGCAGATTCCGGCAGCCAGCCGGTCTGGTTCAACGCCTGGCACCATCAGAAAGAAAGTCAACTGCTGGCCGCGCTATTGCAGGCCATTAAGGATCAGGCAGTGCCTCGCCTCTCCACCTGGAATGGCTGCTTGTTCCGCACACGCCTGCTCTGGGTGCGATTGCAGAAATATTGGCTTCGCATCGCGGCGCTGGCCGGCGTGCTGTACCTCATGCTCCGGGTTGAACTCTACCTGCAAAATAGCCTGCAAACAACTTTTGGCTCGGTGCTCACCAAGCTGTTCTCCGGTACTGACGGGCTGTTCTCGTTGGTGAAAAACAAGCCAATTCTCACCCTGCTTGCCGGTCTGCTTGCTGCTTTCAAAGCGCTCTCAAACGGGCTTACAGCTTTTGGCACCAATCCTGCCAGCCTGCTCACCTCAATTTCCGGTGGAAGCAAGCGCAAAGACCTGGACGCCCAAACCAGCTTCCGCCAGCGTTTTTCCGCGGAGTTTGGCGAGGTCACAGAAGCACTGGGCCCGCATCGGCGCATGCTTATCCTGATTGACGATCTTGACCGTTGCCGCCCGGAAAAAGTGCGCGAGGTGCTGGAAGCGGTCAACTTCCTGGTTTCCAGCGGCGATTGCTTCATTGTTCTGGGCATGGCCCGTGACATTGTGGAGCACTGTGTCGGCCTCAGTTTCGCTCGCATAGTTGACACCATGGGCTGGGACGCCATGGGCCTCTCGGATGAAGAGATCAGGCAGGTTTTTGAGGAACTGGAGACTGAGGCAGAGAAAGCAGCGCGCCTGCGGCAGGAAAACGCTCCCGCACAGGCAGCGAATGGCGACGGATTGGTTGCTTTGGAACAGGCGGCCAAGCGCCGCGCCTTTGCCCGCCTTTATCTCGATAAGTTGGTCCAGATTGAAGTAGCAATACCGGAGCCCACTGCTGCACAACGCCGCGTGCTATTTCAAACGGATGAGGAACAGAGCAAAAAATCGGCAGCGGAAGTTCGTGTGGCAAAAACGCTGAACGCTTTCTCCATTGCTGCTCGCTGGCTTAAGCCAACCATGCAAGCCGCGTTTGTGGTGTTGGCAGTAACGCTCACGGGTCTTGCGGTGGGCCAATACATAAAACCTCTGGCGCAGGAAATGTTTTCGCCAACTCCTGCTTCCTCGTCTTCACCTTCGTCCACGTCTGCTCAAACACAAACCGCCGCTCAAAATACCGCGGCAGATGCTGTCGGGAGCGCGCCTGCGCCGGGAAACCAGCCTACGCCCACGCCAGCTACTCAGCAGACATCCACAGTTCCAACTAATCAAGCAACAACGCCTGCGTATCAGCCGGGAGAAGCCGCCGTTCATGTGACCCCGGTAATTTTCTGGCCGTTGTTTCTGGCTGCCATCTTGGCGATAGTCGCGGCTTCCAACGCCATGAGCAAAGTAACCCCGCGCAAGGTCACGGATACACAGGTCTTTGTCAACGCCCTGAAAATCTGGCAGCGCCTGGTGATGACCAGCGGCGCCCGAAACACGCCTCGCACCGCGCGCCGTTTTCAGAACCGCGTGCGCTATCTTGCCATGCGCCAGCGCGCGCTTTCGCAGGGCCCGGCGCAGTCGCAACTGGAGCGCTGGCTGCGTTTGAGATGGCAGGTGGAAAAGAAAGGCGTGCCACCGGTCGTGCTTCCTGAATCGGACCATACGGTTTTTGATATTGAAGCGAAGGCCCAGCAGCTTAAAGACTTCATGGACCAGGATGCAGCCGGTGACGCGAAAGACTGGGCGAGCCAGGAAGCCGCGGAATCGCTGGACAAGATTGCCAGTCCTTTCCCCAGGGAATATCTGCTGAACTTCCTGCGCGGCAACATTTATATCCCTGAGCCAATCCTGGTGGGGCTGGCGGCAATTGAAGAATACGAGCCCTCATGGATTCAGGATGAAGATCTTTTCAGCAAAACCGTGCAAAACGCCAATGAAGTGCAAGATGCCAGCCAGCCAATGCCTGCCTCGGCGAACAGCCAGAGTGCAGGAGAGGACGATGCTGCCAGATACAACATGCTTCAGGCGGTGGTCGCAGAACATCTCAAAACGTGGAATAGCTGGTCTAATGTGCGGCATTTCCGCCGCGCTTACCTGCTCTTGGGCAGTGAGGCGCATTGGCAGGGCAAGCCCAGCCACAATCTTCTGGCTGCGGCAGCAGGCCGGAAATCCTAAACGTCATCTTAGAGGTTGCCTCATTAGCCAATCCTCTCTTGATGTGCGCTTGCCTTTTTCTCTGGTAGATTCCTCTTAAGAGCCATTTTGCATGGAAGCACAGGGCAAGGTAAAAATTCCGGGAGAAAAACTTGCCGTCCGCGTGCAGACCGGCGGCGTGGAGCTTGTGCAGGGGCTGGTGCGCGATTGGCAGCAGCTCTGCGATGAATCTGGCGAAGGCGAGATCTTTTACCGCCCGGAATGGATGCTTGCTTACCTCTGCGCTTTCGCTCTGCAGGCCAGGGTTACTGTGATCTCAGCCTGGGCAGGTGAACGCCTGCGCGGCGTCCTGCCTCTCATGCATCAACGCGCCTGGATCGCCGGCTTGCCTGCGATGATCGCCACTGTTCCAGCCAACGTTCATTGCTTCCGTGTTGGGCTGGTCTGCTGTCCGGGAGAAGAAGGCAGAGAAGTGCTGCGTGCGCTGTGGCAGGCCATGAACGCTCTGCCGGGCTGGAGCGTGTTTGACGTTTCCAACGTCATGGAAGGCAACGGCATTGACCGGCTTGTGGCACTGGCCCGCGCAGATAAATTTCTCGTCGCGCGCAAGCGCACCTCGCAGACGCTTTACCTTCCCATCGCCGCGCCCACGGGCAAAGACAAGAGCAAAGATCAGCCGCCGTGGATGGCTGGAACGCGCCCCAAGTTTCGCTCGCATCTGCGCCGGGCGCGCCGCCAGCTTGAAGAGCAGGGACCACTGGCGCTCAAGCATTACAGCACGGCCGATCCTGCGGCGCTGGAGCATTTTTACGATCTTGAAGGTTCAGGCTGGAAAGGCGAGGAAGGCACAGCCATCAAATGCGATCCGCGCACGCGAAAATTTTATGACTCGGTGGCACAGGCCGCAGCCGCCGGCGGCTATCTCTCGCTCGATTTTCTGGAACTGAACGGAAAGCCCATCGCCGGTCATTTTGGTTTCAACTTCCGTGGCCGCTACTTTCTGGCCAAGGCAGGTTACAACGAAGACTACCGCCGGTACGGTCCCGGCCAGCTTCTGGTAAATGAGATTTTGAATGAAACTCCGCAGCGCGGCCTGCACGAATTTGATTTCGTCGGCCCGGCCACCTGGGACGAGAGCCGCTGGGCGTCCGCTCGCCGCACCAGTTATCGTGTCTTCATCTTTCGCAACGATTGGTACGGTGAGCTGCTGTATGAGCTGCGTATCTCCGTTCGTGATCTGGTACGCCGCCTGCTCGGCCAGTTGGAAGATGAAAGCGCTCCTATTGAATTGAAGTCAAAGCCCCAGGGCATTGATAAAGATAAAGAAGGAGCAGGCGATTCGTAACCGCCGTCCATGGCTCCAGCAGATTCCATTTCGCCGGTATTTGTAGAAGGGCTTGACGTTTCAGCTTACGGCATTGCGCGTAGCGTAGGCCGGCACGGCGTTCCGGTCTGCGGGTTGAATGATCGCCTGCGCGATCCGCTGCGCTTTTCGCGCTACGTCCGTGAATGCTTCGTCTATCCTGACGATCCTAATCAGCCCCGCGCTTACGCCGGTGACAGCGTTGCCAATGAAGATGTGCTGTGCGCTCTGCTGCAGGAATGGGGAGCGGGCTTCAGGGAAAAGCCGGTGCTGTTTGCGACCTCAGACTGGTTTGCCCGCTTTCTCTCCAATAAACAGTCAATGCTGGCGCCGAACTTTCTTTTCCATTGGGTGCCGCCGGAGCTGTTCAACACCATCGTCGATAAAGGCCGCATGGTCCAGTTTTGTGAGCGCGCGGGCGTGCGCGTGCCGCGAACGCACACCACGCAGCCCAGCGACGACATGGCCCAGGTGACGCGTGGCTTTGCTTATCCCTGCCTCATCAAGCCCATCCATCGTTATACCGCCGGCTTTCCCGTGGAGACCGCAAAAGTCCTCATCGCGCAAACGCCTGAAGAATCGCTGGCGTTCTTTACCAGATATCCGCAGATCAAGGGCGCAACCATGATGCAGGAGCTGATTGAAGGCGGTGACGACCAGGTCTTCCAGTGCACAGCGCTGGTGAACAATGCGGGAGAAATCGCGGCTTATTCCACCGTGCGCAAGCTGCAGCAATTTCCCGCGGGCTATGGCAGCATGTGCCACGGACAGACTGAGCGCAATGAAGCCATGGCCGCAGAAGCGCTCAAACTGCTGCGTGCGCTTGGCTATCGCGGCCTGGGATCTCTGGAGTTCAAGTACCGGCAGAAAGATGGCGGCTATTACTTTATTGAGATGAATACGCGCCTGCCCTGGTACAACGGTATCTTTGCCGATGCCGGAGTCAACCTGCCGCTGCTGGCTTATGCCGATCTTACCGGCGCGTTCAGGAAGCTTGCGCTACCGCCCCCCGGCCCGCAACAGCGCGACTTGACAACCTGGCTCGGATACCACAACTATCGCGCCTGGTATCGAGAGACAAAGAGCGCGCACCCAATGAGCTTTGGTAAATTCGCGGCCTCAGTAGCGCAGTCCAAGTCATACGCCTGGTGGAACTGGGCTGATCCCATGCCCTTTCTGGCTTCAGGCGTGCAGGCGGCGCGACGTGGGGCGGGAAGCATTTTACGTCGCATGGGATTGCGCTGAGAGTTGTTTCGCAGAAACTTATTCGTAGCGCCAGTGATAGCAATCACTGTGACATGGCTGAAAAAATTTTCTGCAACCTTCCATCTGCGCGATTGATCCTAACTGAGTAAGCCCGTAATTCAGTAAGCCCACAAACAGCATTCTTCGCACGCAAAATTTCTTTTTGCCGGTTTCGTCTGAAGTTTTCCGGACGGCCGAATGTTTTATAAGCTAAGTCCAGAAGGGGATAAGACCATGCCAAATATCGCAACTGATACTGATGTCTTGATCGTTGGCGCCGGGCCGGTTGGCCTGTTTCTTGCCAATGAGTGTGCTCGCCGCGGTCTGCGCTGGCGACTGGTTGAGGCGCGCGCATCACAATCAGAGCATTCCAAGGCGTTGGCCATCTTTCCGCGCACGCTTGAGATCTTTGACATGGCCGGGGTTGTGGCTCCGTTTCTCAAAGCGGCCAACCGTGTCACGCAAGTTGCGATGATCGCCCATGGACGCAGGCTTGCCCGTATGCAGTTCACGCCGGAAGAAAGTCCTTATTCCTTTATCGCCATGGTCCCTCAGGACGTGACTGAGAAATTGCTTGTGGAAGAGTTGCGGCGCAAAGGCGGAGCGGTTGAGTATGTGACGGCATTCGTTTCCGCAGTCCAGCGCGGCGATTCAGTGACCGTAACACTTGATCATCAAGGCCGTCTTCAGGAGCTTACTGCTGCCTTCGTTGTCGGCTGCGATGGTGCGCGCAGCGCGGTGCGCCATCTTTTGAACCTGCCGTTTGCCGGCGCTGAATATGCTGACTCATTCATGCTGGCCGATATTGAAACCACCGACGCTCTCCCCGCTGACGAGATGCAGCTCTGTCCCAGCGAATTTGGCCCAGCCGCAATCTTCCCCATGAGCGCCACGCGCCGTCGCCTCGTGGCTACCATCAATCATGTGGAAGGAGACGCACCATCGCTGGAAATGACGCGAAGGATACTGAAGCAACGCTGCCCCGCCGGGCTTGAGGCGCTTTCAATGAACTGGAGCAGCTATTTCCGCATCCACCACCGCCATGTGGCCCGGCTGCGCGTAGGGCGCATCTTTGTTGCCGGTGACGCCGCCCACATCCATAGCCCATTTGGCGGGCAAGGAATGAACACCGGACTGCACGACGTCTGGAACCTGGTCTGGAAGCTCGACCTTTTCCTGCACGGCCACGGCAATGAGATGCTGCTGGAGAGTTATGGCGCGGAACGCCTTCCCGTCATCAGAAACGTGATTGAAACCACTGACCACCTGACCAAGGTAATGGGAACACCCAGCAAGTTTGCCCAGGCTCTGCGTGATGCCGTGATTCCCATGGTGTCTCGCCTGGCGCCGTTCCAGCATGCTTTTGTGCAGAGGCTTTCTGAGCTTGGCATTGCTTACCGTGAAAGCCCGGTGATTGAAGGGCCGGGAAAGCGCTTTTTTGATGATTCACTGCGTGGTGGCAAGGGCATCAGCAGCCGCTTCCTGGTCCTGGTCGGTGACGGCAAAGAATCTTCAATCAAAGAGGCTGCGCAGCAGCTCGGCGGATCATTCAACGAGATTGTTGAGCTGCGTCCGGCCGCAAGCGAAGGCATCACGCTCGTCCGCCCTGATGGCTATATCGCCTACTCTGCGCCTGGACACGATAACGCCAAGGCCTTGGGATCTGTGCGTTCGCTCCTGGAGCGCCAAACAGCCTAGACGGCAGATGCTGCGGACCAATGCTCGTCTGCAGACCTATGGCTTTTAAGCATCACGGACGAGATTCAATGAACGCTGTGCACTAGGATGGCCCGGGTCAGCAAGCAGAAAGTGAAAGATGATGCTACTAATTGGTCGGCCCTACCGGACGATTTTAGAACGCGACCTGCTAACTTTTGGAGTGATTGTCTGACAGACCTTTCGATCAGACCTGTTGTCCCATCAGCAGTACCCTAAGAGGTACGGCGGTAAGGTAACGAGCCGTCTAAAAGCCCTCTGACAATGCATCCCGTAACCTGACGGCTGGCAAGCACTTGCAACCGGAAGGTTAGCACCAAACGCCGCGAGGCGCAAAGGCAACTGCCAGCATCAGGCGGTAAGGGGCTAGGGTTGGTAATACGGCCAGCACATGCAAACTCTCGTTAAGCGTCGTGACGTCCAAGGAGCCGAAGATGCTTCCCGGCTCTTACTACAGCATGGTACGGAGGCTTCTAAATCTTCCGTCATGGGCGATTCCAGGCTGTCGGCGTATAGAGAGGGCCTAAGTTACTGTGTCTCTCCAAAGGAACAGGGTAAACCCGTACTTCTCCTTTCGAGGAAAGATCACCGCAAGGTGATCCCATGGGAGTGCGGGCAACAGAGGAGGGAGAAAGCGAAAGCCGCTCTGTAGCGGAGCGGATACCGAGACTCTTCGGGCCGCGAAAGCGGGCAGACTTCCCTCTGGTCTTTCACACGAGAAAGCTTGATTAACCGACTTACGAGGCAAAGCAGATGACGACAGCAAAAACTGTTGGTGCGGCTTCGCGCAAAACCTTGGCTTGGGCTGCCATTGATTGGCAGACCGCGCAACGGAATGTGCATCGGCTCCAAGTGCGTATCGTGCAGGCGACGAAAGCAGGCAGATGGGGCAAGGTGAAAGCCTTGCAACGACTGCTTACTCACTCCTACAGCGGCAAAGTACTGGCCGTTGGCCGAGTGACGGGAAACGCAGGCAAGAAGACTGCCGGAGTGGACCGGAGAAATCTGGAACACACCGCAGAAGAAAGCTCAAGCAGTACAAGAGTTGAAGGGACACGGCTATCAGCCACAACCCCTTCGGCGTATCTACATCCCCAAAGCGAACGGCAAGATGCGTCCTCTGGGCATCCCCACGATGGGAGACAGAGCCATGCAAGCACTTCACTTGCTCGCTCTCGACCCCGTTGTGGAAACCAAAGCTGACAGGAACTCCTATGGGTTCCGGCAGCAACGGTCGTGTGCCGATGCACTGGAGCAATGCTTTCTGGCATTGCGACACAAGACCGGCGCGCAATGGATTCTAGAAGGCGACATTCAAAGCTGCTTCGATAAGATCAGCCACCCCTGGCTCTTGGCCCATGTTCCTATGGACAAGACCGTTTTGCGAAAGTGGCTGGCAGCGGGATACATGGAAAAGCATGTCTTTCACGACACTACGGAGGGAACTCCGCAAGGTGGCATTGCTTCCCCGGCGCTGGCCAACCATGCGCTGGACGGACTGGAACGGCTTCTGCGGGAGAAATATCCCACCGAAGGTCCGGGGTCCACGAAGACGCGCGACCTGAGCGTAAATTTCATCCGTTATGCTGATGACTTTGTTATCACCGGCAAATCGAAAGAACTGCTGGAACAGGAGATCAAACCTCTCGTAGAAGAGTTTCTGCGAGAAAGAGGATTGGAACTCTCCCCAGATAAGACGGTTATCACGCATGTGACCGCAGGCTTTAATTTTCTCGAGCAGAATGTACGCAGGTACCCCAGCGGGAAACTGCTCATCACTCCTTCTCGTAAGAATGTTCAGTCCTTCCTGAAGGACATCCGAGAAACCATACGAACGGGGCTGACCAAAACAGCCGCCGATTTGATTTTTGTGCTCAATCGCAAGATACGTGGTTGGGCCAATTATCACCGGCACTCTGCCAGTAGTCGCACCTTCAGCAAAGTAGATAGCGCCATCTTCACCAGTCTTTGGCAATGGGCACGCAGGAAACATCCGACCAAGAGTGCAAGCTGGATGAAAGAGAAGTACTGGGGCCATCACCAAGGATGGAACTGGACTTTCTTTGGCATCTGGCAAACGGCGGACGGCAAGCCATCCATAATATGGTTGCAACACGCTCGTCGGACACCCATCCGGCGACACATCAAAGTCAGAAGTGAAGCAAACCCTTATGATCCGGCCTGGAAGGAATACTTCGCAACGCGGAGAGCCTTTCGCAGCGGTCGTGAGGTTCACTCCACTGATCCGGCAATGCCTGAGGCCCCACAAATCCCCAACCGTCTCCGCGTCTCTTCACGAGGCGTCCGGAAGGCTTGAGCTGTGTGAGTTGGAAACTCTCACGCACAGTTCTTAGAGGACGGGACAGGAGCGATCCTGTCCTGTCACTCGTTA
>DATEHN010000128.1:0-4244 GCA_035279585.1 Candidatus Angelobacter sp.
GCAACACGGAGGCAGAAGCCGTGATGCAAAAAGCAATGCATTTGCCCGGAACGGAAGCTTATTCAATTTACGCGTACGGTGCGGGCTTGCTCAGAGACGGCAAGAAAGACAAAGCCATGGAAGTCTTCAATTTCAACCAGCGGCAACATGCGGAAGAGAAATTCTGGACCGCCTTGGGATTGGCCCGCGGTTACACAGCCATCGGAGACAAGAAGAATGCAATTGCCAGTTGGGAGGTCGTCCTGAAAAATGTTCCCTCCAGCCTGAGCAACAGGACTCCTGCCTTTGAGCAAGCACTCAAGAAGCTGAAAGAAAGCAGTTAAGTACGTTTGGGAAGTCGTGCTGCTGAGAGTAGCCGGAGACCGTCAGCGGTATTCGCAAATTAGATATTGTCTTTGCCGCCGGAAAAAATGTATAAGCCCGTACCATTGTGGACATCAGTGGGATTCAAGCCGTAACAACGGGCACGAGATAAAGGCAGCAGGATTTTTCTTACGGTGCCATGCCTCGGAAAGCGGCATTTCTGGGGAATTCACTGGTGTTGAAGACAAGGTCGCAGCTCTTTGAATAGGCTGAGCACATAACAAACGCTTCGCGCAACAATTGCTTGGGAGAGCCTTCAGGAAAGAAAACGGAGGCTGCGATCTTATCGTCGAATTTGCGCAGCTTAGGCGTGAGGCTTTCGTCCCCATCGACTAACTGGACAGCAGCAATCTTGGGGCCGGGAGCAAAGACAAAATAGAACTGCCCTTTCACGCCTGCCGGGGCAATGTTGCCCATATGAATTGTGCGAGACTGCGAGGGTTCGTTGATCCGTTCCTGAATCATGCGTTCCGCGCGCTGAGCGCCAACAAGTTTTACGAGGCGAGCGCGGGCTTTGCTGGACGAGGGAGAAGGGGAAAATTCCGAGACAGACAGAGCGTAATAATGCATGGCGTCAGCGGGTCGTTTCATCTTCTCGTAAATCTCGCCCAGGTGTTCTGCCATCTCCTTATCCTGAGCCAGGTTCCAGGCTGCGCGAACGTATTTTTCAGCCAAATCGAGATGGCCGTTCCTGAAGTGGATCCAGCCCATGGTGTCCCAGGTGAGGGCCAATTGTGCCATGATGGAAAAGTCAGGAAGACGGATAGAGCTGGGCTCTATGCGCTCCAGTTGTTCATAAAGCTGCTTGAGCGCTGAATTGGCATACTGCTGTGCCAGATCAAGGTCCTGATCGTTCTCGGCCAGTGCGAACGCAGCGTTGTTCCACACAGTGGGATTGGGCGCGGCTTTCACCAACCGTTTTAGCGATTCCACACCTTTATCAAATAGCTTCAACTTAAAGTATTCATCGCTGAGCATCTGGCGAATTTGCTGCTCATCAAAAGACTGCCCATCTTCCGTGGCCAGGGCCTTTTCCAGCTCAGGCACTGCAAGAGCAGAATCGTGCGCGACGATCGAATAATGCCATCCCAGCAAATAGTGAGCGCGATGATTGAGAGGGTCAATTTCCACGGCCTTCTTCAACTCAGCGATCGCGAGTTCCTGCTTGCGCTTGGTGAAATACAACCCTCCCAGTCCGGTATGAGCCGCAGCATCGAACGGATCGGCTGCGATTGCCTTTTGGTAATCGCCAATTGCCTGGTCAAGGCGGCCCATATAGGCTTCTACCGAGCCAATCTGATTCCAGATGCCTTTGCGCTTGGGGTCGCGTTCCGCTACTTTGTGAAAATCGGCATAGGCATCATTGTAATTACGCTCACGAAGTTCAATCTGGGCACGCTGCACGAGCTCATCCAAATCGGTGGAAGATGTTGCGGTTGATTTGGCGATAAAGCCTTCCGGCAGGTGAACCACCATGTTCTGCGCTTCGTCGGCTGCCAGTGACGCCTGGAAAGCCTGATAATCGCTGCGGTGAGCGCCACTCACCTCTGGCTTAAGGATGACTATCTTCTTCTCTCCGGTGATGACGTTCTTGTCCGAAGAGTAGAAAGTTGAGTAATGCAGGTAGTCGCGATCCAGCTTCACGTTGAGGGGAGCCTGTACAGTAACGCCCTCCGGCAGCTCAACTCTGCACTTATAAATGAGCTCACCGGTGGAAAGATAAAGTCGCACACTGTCCTCATTGGTTTCCCATTTGGGGAAGCGGGAGAGGCTGAGGGGCAAGGGCTTCTGGGGAACCTGGTCATGGAAGTCCAGATAGTCAGGCCG
Source organism: Candidatus Angelobacter sp. (assembly GCA_035279585.1). GTDB lineage: Bacteria > Acidobacteriota > Terriglobia > Terriglobales > Acidobacteriaceae > Angelobacter. Next base: position 2,191 of record DATEHN010000128.1, read on the forward strand.
GTGGTAGTGGTAGGTAATCCGCAGCCCGCCGTCCACATCTTCCAATCCGGTAATCTTTACCTGGCTTACTTCTCCGGCAAAGCCGCTGAAGTATGACATTCCCTGCACCAGGTCTTTGTGCTTGGCTGGAGGCGTCTGGCGAAAGATATTTTTCAACAGGATTTCAGAATCGCTGTGAATGAAATAATCGACCTCAGCTTCCATGGTTCCCGATTCATCAATCTTGCCCTTCAAATCAAAAATCTCTTGCGCAGCAAAAGGAAGATCGGCAGGCGTTTCCATGAATTCCTGGCTTTGGGGACCGGTAATGACCAGGGCCTTTTTATGCCGTAACTCAGAGACCAGCATTCCATAAGGCGCAATCTCAGCCGTGGCGTCTAAGAAGACAATGTTCTTTTGCAGGCGCACGGCGGTAATCAGGTGATCAAACTGGCCGGGTGAAGGAACGTCTTGATCGACCAGACTGCGAAAATTAATGAGAGCCGGGTAAGCCTGTAACCCCACCGCTTCTAACAGCGCTGCCAATAGAGTGTGCTTGTCTTTGCAATCACCATATTTGTTGGCAAGTACTTCATCTGCGGCATGAGGCTGATAGCGACCAATCCCGAAATCCAAACTGATATAACGGAAATTCAGTGCAACGTACTTATACAGTGCGCGGGCTTTGGCCTCATCGGTATCAAGTCCCTTGGTGAGTTCCATGGCTTTGGCTTTAATGGCCGCAGTGGGGACTGATCTTTCATGTTGTAGCCCGTAATACCATGCGCCGAGCTGGTCCCAGTTTTCAAACGTAGATAGCTCGATGGAAGGCAGGGGAGCCGTTCCTTCTACCAGCTCTCTCTGGTGTGCCGTTTTTTGCGTCTTGGCGACTTCTTCATTGGAGGTTTGCCACTGATAGATGGTGCGGTCACCATTGTTCTTTGATTCCGGCTTGTATTCAGGCTGAAACTTCAGGTGAAGCCTGCGGTCTTTGGGAACATCCACGGTGACCGATTCTGAGAGAACAACAGCATCTTTGGTGAAGGAGTGCTCAAACCAGAATTGACCCGGCACCAGAGCCTTTTCCCTGGCGGTGTATTGAAAGAGCAACTCATCGCCCACGCTCAGGCCCGGAACTGTAACCTGCTTCTGGCGAACGTCACTGTACGTGGGAGCTTCACGACTGACCTCCGGGGTAACTTCCTGGATATTCGCCGGGCCAGCTTTGACCGTGCTGCCATCTTTCTTGTGGACCTCTACCGTATCTATAGAAAACTCATTTCCAGCAATGAAATTGAACGTGATGATGCCATAAGTTCTCAGGCCTGCTTCACTCTGGATCTTTATCTTCTGGCGCACGGTCTGAACATTGGTGCCATCGTTTTCATAGCGGATAGACGTACTCAACTCTTCAATGATTGCCGGCTGGTCTGAGATATCTGCCTTAGCCGTAGCCTTTGCCGGTGGCGTGCTTTGAGAAAAACTGCCGGTAAACAGGACAAAAATAAAAGGGAGAAATGCCACGGCACGCAACAGCTGGTTATGCATGGTGTGCATTGTAAGCGAAGTATCTGGTTATTACTGCTATCAAATTGAAGGTTAAATTTGAACTAAAGGGATGAGACTAGTCCGCCATCACAGATTCTTCTTTTTCATCTTTCGCGCTGATCTGCACCAGTTCATTTTGGGGCGCAGCGGCGGGGAAAGCGCGGTGCGATTCCTGGTTTTGCGGGGCGCGCCAGAAATCGACCAGCGAAGTCTGGTGGACACAGGAGATGGTGCAGTTGGGGGCGCAGGATTTTTGCGTGAGAAACTCGCGGCGGATATCGGCTACTGTGTATTCGGCAAGAGGCACGCCGGGATAACCGCGCTGCTGAGAGCAGTAATGCACCAGGCCGTTTTCGCAAACGTAGAGGTAGCGGGAGCCGGCACGGCAACGCCAGTTGTTGGGCTTGCCCAGCGCGATATTGTTCTGGAAATCATTGAAGCGGGCGTAGCTATGCTTGCCCAGCTTTTTCATCTCGCGGAACACTTCCTGTGCTTCCTGATCGAGCGGCCGGAGCTGCCCGGTACCG
>DATEHN010000129.1:0-52396 GCA_035279585.1 Candidatus Angelobacter sp.
CGATGGCTTCGGCTGCCACGCGCCCAGTCTTCAATCTGCAATCCACCACGCAATCGCCTTTTCCCAGCGACCGCTTCACCGTTCTGGACTTCCAGCAGAGAACTGGTTTGCGCGTGAACATGCCGCTGCCCAACTGCGCTACGAACCCTTCTGATTGCGCCGATTTGACGCTGCTGAACCAGCTTGATGGCTTCAACCTGCAGCCAAGGCTTTCCATTCCATTTGACGGCGCGATTGATGTGAACTCCGTGAGCAGCAAGAACGTATTCCTGGTGCAACTGCCGCGCCGCTTTTCCCTGGGCCGGGATTTTGATGATGACGGTCTGCGCCACGCCGGTACCGTGATCGGCATTAATCAGGTAGTTTGGGACCCGGCTTCGCTGACTTTGTTCGCCGAGTCAGATGCCCACCTGGATCAGGACTCGAGTTATCTGCTGATCGTGACCAATGGCGTTCACGATGCCAACGGCCATCCCATTGAAACCGCCAAAGGCTTCCATGATCTGGATGAAGGCCACATCAGTGATCCGCAGCAGAGGCTTTATATCCGCGCCTTGAAGCGGCTCCTCGACAACGACAACCTGCGCCGCCTTGTGCCCGGCCTGGACCACGACGATGTCGCCGCCGCCAGCTTGTTTACCACGGAGAGCGCCACGGCCACGCTGGAGAGCATCCGCGAGCAGATCAAGGCGTCTGCGTCGCCCACGGCCAATTTCAACCTGGGCACTGGTGGAGAAAAGACGGTCTTCCCGGTCAACACCATCACCGGGTTGACGTGGAACGTGCAGGCCCTGACGGTTGGCCCTCTGGTCCCGACCAGCCTGAACGGAAATCTTGCCGCCCTGCAGGTGTTTCCTGGTGCGGTGCAGACCCTGGCTTTCGGTAAGTTCACCGGAGAGCACTGGCAGAATGGGAGCGTCTTGATCCCGCAAGTGCCAACCAGGCATAGCGTGCCGTCGCAGGGTTCGGAAGATATCTTCTTCAACCTCTTCATTCCCTCTGGACCGCGTCCTACCAATGGCTGGCCAGTCGCGATCTTCGGCCACGGATTTACCGACAGCAAGCAGGGAGCGCCGTTCGCGGTGGCTTCCACTTTGGCGCACAATGGTATTGCCGTGATCGCCATCAACGTGGTGGGCCACGGCTTTGGCCCGAACAGCACGTTGACTGTGAATCAGGGCACAACGGCAACGACATTCCTGGAAGGCGGCCGCGGTTTTGATCAGGACGGTAACGGCCAGGTCACTTCTTCGGAGGGTTCTTCCACATTCTTTGCGGGGCCGTTGGCAGCGATCGGCTCGCGCGATGCACTGCAGCAGACCACGGCTGATCTGATGCAGCTGGTGCGCGCCATCCAGGGCGGAATTGACGCCGATGGCGACGGTCTGCCCGATCTCGACGCCAACCGGATCTATTACGCCGGACAGTCCTTCGGCGGTATATACGGCACCATCTTCCTTGGCATCGAGCCTGATGTGAAGGCCGGCGTACCCAACGTGCCCGGTGGCCCGATTATCGATATTGTCCGCCTCAGTCCTGGCTTCCGTCCTCTGCTGGGAGCGATCCTGCTGGTGCGCATTCCCGCCCTGGAAAACCTCCCGGTTGTCCCCAATTTGTTCCCGTTCAATGACAGCAAGCCGCTGCGTGACGTGGCGCCTGTTGTCAACACGTTTGTGCCCCCCGCTGGTTCACCCTGCGGAACGGTGAAGTGCGCCATCGACATTCAGACCGTGGAAGATACATCGAGCTGGCTCGGTCAGCCAGGCGATCCCGTAGCCTGGGCGCCCTTTATCCGCAAGGACCCGCTGCCGGGAGACTTAGCCAAGCCTGTGATCGTTCAGTTCGCTCGCGGCGACGAAACGGTGCCGAATCCTACAGCCACGGCGCTGATTCGCTCCGGCGATCTCAAGGACCGGGCAACATTCTTCCGCAACGATCTGGCGTTTGCCCTGGGTGTGGGCTTCGGCAAGAATCCGCACACTTTCCTGACCAATATCGGCGGGACGGTGCCGGTGGCTACGGTTGCGATTGGAGCGCAGACGCAGATTGCCGTGTTCTTCACCACGGGCGGCGCTCTGACTATCGATCCCGATGGTCCGGGGCCGTTGTTCGAAGTTCCGATCGCCGGCGCGCTGCCGGAAGATCTGGCCTTCATTCCGTAAGAGCAGAATTTGTAATTGGGTAAATTGGTAAATGGGTAATTTGAGTTAACCGCTCGAATTACCCATTTTCATCTACTTATTGACCAAGTTACCCATTTACCAAATCTCTTCACCAGCCCATCCTGTCCCGCAAGCTCGTAATGTGCGCCAAGTGATGATTGCCATGCCATGAGTACAGGCTGAGCAGCCAATCGAGGTCGTGCGGTCCGGAATCCGGGTGAACAAACTCCTTCTGAAAGTCTTCTGACTTCAGTGATCGCAGCAGCACAGTCCAGCGCGAGTGTAGAGACTCAAGAAGGTTAAGCGAAACATCGACCGGCGTAAGCTCTGAGTCTTTGAGGGCAGCCCATGCGGTTTCGTCGTAAGCCTTGATGGTGGGATTTTCTTCTGTCATTGCCCATTTAAAGCGGATATAGGCGTTCAGGTGGCTGTCCGGCACATGGTGGATGACCTGGCGCACCGTCCAGCCGCCTTCGCGGTACGGGGTATTCAGTTGGTTATCTTTCAGGCCGACCACGGCTTGGCGCATACGCTGGGGAAGGCCGGCAATGGCTTCAATGTGCCCGGCACGAGTTGCTGGATTTGGCGCTGCATCAGGCGAAAAACGGCCTATGGGGTAACGGGGATCGCTCATCGGGTGGGACCTCACAATTTGTTCTTTTGACCCGGCAAATGTTAAAAACTTTCTTTTTTTAAGTAAACTGCAATAAAAAAAGGACTTAGCAGAGTACATAGGCCGCAAAAAATTCTTGACGTTTTTTGAATTGCCAGTTACCGTATAACGTCCTAACGGATCAGATGGGCTAGTCGGATCAGGTTTTATTCCAAGTATCACCGCTTCAGAATAAAGCTGAAAAATTTGGCAACTTAGATACTACTTTTTGCGTCTAATATTCGCACAAGGGTCTCTGGTTACTCTCCTACGACATCAGATGTTTTTGCCCCGCAAGATGAGGCAATAAAGTTTGGCGTTTTACTGTGTCCAGACCGGCCAACAGGTAAAGATTTGAATTTATTCGTATTTAGCAAGAATCCAATTCATTAAACCGAACTTATATAAGGAGAAAAGACAGTCATGCGCTCTGACTTGATTTATGACGCACTCGATACTGTGCGGAACCGCTATCTTTTGTGCCAATTGATTTCCAAGGCCACCCGGAAGTTCCACCGGCCGAATACCCGCGTCCAGGAGACGATGAATGAAGTCCTGGTGCGTGTGGGCAAGGCCGAACCGAACACCGTGATTGAAGTGGCAACCATGCCGGTTGCCGAACCGCAGCGTCGCGCTGCATAATAAGACTTTCCTGAAAATCCCGCTGGGCCAGGCGGCTTGGCGGGCCCTCAGGTTGTTTGCCTGAGGGACGTAACTCTCGCCCCTCGAATCCGGCGCAATCCTCCCTAAATTAATCAGAAAAACTCCCGTAGGTGACAACAAATGACAATCGCAGAACTCAAAGAAAAAAATATCACCGAGCTTACCAAGATCGCGCGCACCCTCGACCTTCCTGGCGCCAGCGGTCTCCGCAAGCAGGACCTTATCTTCAAAATCCTGCAGGCTCAGAGTGAAAAAGAAGGACATATCTTTGCCGAAGGCGTGCTGGAAATCCTGCCGGACGGATATGGTTTCCTTCGCTCCCCCGATTACAACTACCTTCCCGGCCCGGACGATATTTATGTTTCGCCCTCGCAAATCCGCAAATTTGACCTGAAAACCGGCGACACCATCAGCGGCCAGGTGCGTCCTCCGCATGAAGGCGAAAAATACTTTGCCCTGGTCAAGATTGAGGCGGTCAACTTTGAATCGCCGGAAGAGGCGCGCAACAAAATCCTGTTTGACAACCTTACGCCGCTGTATCCGCAGGAGCGCCTGAAGCTGGAAACAGTGAAAGAAAACGTGAGCGCCCGCGTAATGGATTTGCTGATGCCCATTGGCAAAGGGCAGCGCGGCTTGATTGTGTCCCCGCCCCGCGCCGGCAAGACGATGATCCTGCAGAATATCGCCAACTCAATTACGACGAACCATCCTGAAGTTGTGTTGATTGTTTTGCTGATCGATGAGCGCCCGGAAGAAGTTACGGACATGCAGCGTTCGGTGAAAGGCGAGGTGATTTCTTCCACCTTCGACGAGCCTGCTGCCCGCCACGTTCAAGTGGCAGAGATGGTGATTGAAAAAGCCAAACGCCTGGTGGAACACAAGCGCGACGTGGTGATCCTGCTTGATTCCATCACCCGCCTGGCTCGCGCTTATAACACAATTGTTCCGCCTTCAGGCAAGGTGCTTTCCGGCGGCGTGGATTCCAACGCCCTCCAGCGCCCCAAGCGATTCTTTGGCGCGGCCCGCAACATTGAAGAAGGCGGCTCACTGACCATTGTCGCCACTGCGCTCATTGAAACCGGTTCGCGCATGGACGACGTGATCTTTGAAGAGTTCAAAGGCACCGGCAACATGGAAGTCATCCTGGACCGCAAGCTGTCAGATAAGCGCGTTTTCCCGGCCATCGATATTCAGCGCTCCGGCACCCGTAAGGAAGAGCTGCTGATCCAGAAAGACGACCTGGCTCGCATCTGGGTGCTGCGGCGCGTGCTCAACCCGCTATCACCGGTGGAAGCCATGGAGTTGCTGACGGAAAGAATGGCCAAGGCGCGGTCGAATGCGGAGTTCCTGGCGAACATGAGTTCGTTGTAAGGAAGCAATGGCAGTTAGTAGTTAGCAATAGCTCTTTTCTGAAACCTCAAGCGCAGCGAGGGGGCCTATAAAGACGATGCTCTCAAGGCTCAGATATAAGAAGCAAATCCAAATGTGAGGGCGTCCAAGTGAGACGCCCTTTTTACTTTAGAACTATGAAGCGCGGGAGGTTGATAGAGATCTCTCGCTTTGCTCGAGACTTCGGAAAGAGGCTCAGCAATGCACAATCTTCTCTGACTGAATCCCCTTTGTCGCGTTGCGCGAATCCACAACCAGCTTTGACTCGGCCACGATCTTCTTGTAGTCGTAGTCAGAATGGTCGGTCACGATCAGCACGCAGTCGAACCGACCCAGGTTCTCAAGCGGCGTGCTGGTCATCTGCAGGTTGTATTTGCGGCCGCGACCGACGCAGGGAAAGTAGGGATCGTTATAGGAGACCTCGGCACCGCGCCGCTGCAGCTCTTCAATGATGGTCAGCGCCGGCGATTCACGCAAATCGTCAATATCGCGTTTGTAAGCCACGCCAAGCACCAGCACTTTTGCTCCGTTGAGCGCCTTTTTGTGCCGGTTGAGCGCAGCGGCCACGGCGTCGACCACGTTATAAGGCATGGCCGAATTGATTTCACCCGCAAGTTCAATGAAGCGTGTATGGAAGTCCCACTCCTTGGCTTTCCACGAAAGATAAAAAGGATCCACGGGAATGCAGTGTCCGCCGAGCCCTGGTCCGGGATAAAACGGCTGGAAGCCGAATGGCTTGGTGGAAGCCGCTCGGATGACTTCCCAGATGTCGATGCCCATGCGCAGGCAGAGCATCTTTAATTCATTGACCAGAGCGATGTTTACGCAGCGATAGATGTTCTCCAGCAGCTTGGTCATCTCCGCTACAGCTGGGCTTGAAACCGGAACAACGCGGTTGAAGATGGAGTTATAAGCTGCGCCGGCAGCCTCAGACGCCGCGGAGTTCAGCCCCCCAATCACTTTCGGAATGTCTTTTCGCGCAACCGTATCATTGCCCGGATCTTCACGCTCTGGTGAGAAGGCGATCAGAAAAGTTTTGGCGGGATCATCCTGAGCTTCGCGCGCTGCCTGGAGGCCAGCCTTGTTGCCGCTTTCAAGGATCGGCACCAGCACTTCTTCTGTGGTGCCCGGATACGTGGTGCTTTCCAGAACAATCAACTGTCCTGCGCGCACGTGGGGCGCAATGGCTTTGGCGGTATCGCGAATGTAGCTCAAGTCCGGCTCATGGTATTCATTGAGCGGCGTAGGCACACAGATAATGATGGTGTCCATCTCTTTGACGTGGGTATATTCGTCGGTCGCCCAGAAACCTTTGGCTGCCGCGGCGGCGATCTCAGTTTGCGGAATCCGATAAATATAAGACCGGCCGTTGTTCAGGGCCTTTACCTTTTCCGGGTCAATATCGAACCCAGTCACGGGAAAGCCAGCTTCATTGAAGAGCAAGGCCAGCGGCAGGCCGACATAGCCAAGGCCAATGATCCCAACTTTTGCCGTTCGCGCCTGGATGCGACTGAGCAACTGATCTAAAGCCTGAGGTTTTGGTTGCGAGGACATGGTGTGATTGTAGCGGAACCCTTGAATCACAAGGAATCGAAGCCCCTCAAGCCACAGGGGACACAAAAGACACAACGGAAGAAATCAGGCAGATCACAACATTTTAACCTCCATGTGCCTGGAGTGTGCGATTGGATTTAGGGTGCAATTTCCCGCCTATTTCCCTGTGCTCCTTTGTGTCCTCTGTGGCATTTCCCGGTTCCGGCGATGGCCACGATCCGGCGATTGTTACCTGGTGCATGCACTTGTGTTTCTACCGGAACCAACATGGCTACTGCTTTAAGACATGCTTTCTGCTTAAATACTGAAATTAAATCAAGGGGTTTTGAACCGCCGGCCAGTCTTACTCGAAACACCTTAGTCAGGAACGAACGGGACATGCCTAGCGGCTGCAATATTTGTGGTACTCTGTAGCCACTGGAAAGCTCCCCAACAATTCAAAAGCAGTGGCGCAAAAGCGAAAATCCGCATTTCAGATTTCTTACGTCACCATCACCTATCGCAGCGTTCTCATGGGGATGTTTAGCGTGCTTCTGCTTGCCGGCGTGGTGCTGTACTTCGCGTTCCCTGACACCGCAAATAAACTGATTGTTTCCAGCCAGATCAGTTTTGGCAAATTGCTTGCCAAACTTGGGGTTGGCAGCGGCAACAACCCGAACCAGCCTGAGCCTGGACCGCAGCAGGCTCACTTCACCAATATTGACGGCACTGTGCGCGTGCACAAAGCCGGCACCAATACCTGGGTTGTGGCAGATTATAGTCTGGTGCTCGATAAGGGCGATTACGTTGAAACGTCAGGTGAGGGAATTGCCAAGGTGGTGTTTACTGACGGCACGAATTACACCATCAAGCCAGGCTCGCTGATTGCCATCCAGGAAAATTCGGTGAACGCGCAGCAGCAAACCAAGGTTGCAGTGCAGGTAAGCAGCGGCGCGGTTGATCTGGCCACCACCCAGTTGGCCGGAGGTTCCAAATCGCAAGTGATTGTGGCCGGGGCCACAGCCAGCATTAATTCTGAGAGCCAGGCGGAAGTGGTAAATGACCCCCGGTCGGAACAAAGCTCCGTCATGGTGAAGAAAGGTTCTGGCGAGGTCGATCGTGACGGCAAAAAAGTGTCGTTGGAGGACTACACGAAGGTCTCATTCCGCCAGGGTTCGACAGAGATGGTTAAGACCAAGGAACTCCGGCCGCCCATCCTTATGTCTCCGGGCCCCCTGCAGAACGTTTTTATCGATCCGGCGACAAAAGGCGTGAATTTTGCCTGGGCCCCGGTGGAGAGCGTGCGCGAGTATCACCTGAAGATCAGCAAAAATGCCTCGTTTTCAGCGCCTCTGGTAGTAGATCCCAAGGTTTCCTCCACCCAGGTTGTGGTTACTAACCTGGCGGAGGGATCTTACTACTGGCAGGTTTCATCCATTGGCGCGGACGGCAAGGAATCAAGCGAAAGCGAAACTGCGAAGTTTAACGTGGTCCCAAAAGGCACCGGCAACGTGGCGCTGGACCTGGATTACGTCCAGCTGGGGCACGTGATTGAGGTAAAGGGGCATACCGAGCCTAATGCCCGGGTCATGGTCAACGGACAGGATGCCGTGGTGGGCGGTGACGGTACTTTCCATCACTTTACCAATCCGCTGCCCACAGGTGAAAACGTGATTACTGTTACGGCACAGGACGCCAAAGGCGGCGTGAGTACCGCAACCAAGACGGTGCTTATACAGTAGAATCGCTTATTGTTCTATTTTTTGTTTTAGTCCAGAGTAGTAGGTTCCCAGACAGGTAGAGCAAGAAAAACGCGGGCCCTGAGAGCGGCAGCAGTTTATGCGGCTCCGGTTCATACGAAATTAAAAAAAGGCAGAAAGAAGCGGTATGTCCTCAAACGGTTTCAAGTCAGAAAATTCGCGCATTCATAACCTGCGCTCTCTCTTCAGCATGTTTTCCAGCGATCTAGCCATTGATCTGGGAACGGCCAATACGCTGGTGTATGCCAAAGGCAAAGGCATTGTGGTGAATGAACCTTCCATTGTGGCCATCAATAAGAATACCGGTGAAGTGGAAGCCGTTGGCAAGGAAGCAAAAGAGATGCTGGGCCGCACACCGGGGAATATTGTGGCCATCAAGCCGATGAAAGATGGTGTAATCGCCGACTTTAAGGTCACGGAAAAAATGCTGAACTACTTTATTCAGAAGGCGCACAATCGCAAGATGCTGGTGCATCCGCGGATCGTGATCGGCGTGCCTTCTGAGATCACACAGGTGGAAAAGCGCGCTGTTATGGACTCCGCCTATCGCGCCAAAGCCAGTGAGGTGCACCTGGTCGAACAGGCCATGGTGGCCGCCATCGGCGCAGGTCTGCCAATTACCGAACCCAGCGGCAACATGGTGGTGGATATTGGTGGCGGCACCACAGATATTGCAGTTATTTCTTTGAGCGGTATTGTTTATTCCCGCTCCGTGCGCATGGCGGGTAACCAGATGGATGAATCCATCATGAATTACCTGAAGCGTAAATACAATTTGCTGATCGGCGAGCGCACCGCAGAAACCATCAAAATTGAAATTGGCTCGGCTTATCCGCTGGACAAGCCCCTGACCATGGAAATCAAAGGCCGGAACCTGATTGAGGGAGTGCCCAAGACAATTACCATTGACGACAGCGAAATTCGCGAAGCTCTGAGCGAGTGCATCAGCACCATCATGAATGCGATTCGCGTCGCGCTGGAACGTACACCGCCGGAGTTGAGCGCTGACATCAGCGATCGCGGCATTGTCCTGACCGGTGGGGGCGCATTGCTCAAGAACCTGGATAAACGCATCCGCGAAGAAACCGGTTTGCCGGTTTCCATTGCAGATGATCCACTGGCCAGCGTGGTGCTGGGCACGGGCAAGATGCTCAGTGATTTTAAACTCTTGAGGAAGATCTCTATCGAGTAACAACCAGGGCAGGCCTGGCCGCCTGCTCTTCTGGCCCTCCTTAGCGCAGGATCATGGAAAATTTCTTTGTCCGGTATAAGAACCCGCTCGTGCTGATGGCGGTCCTGTTTATTCAGGTGGTCGCTTTGGCCACGCAGGTCAAACGCCAGGAAAACCGGCTGGGCAGCGGCGGCGGAACACGCTTGATTCGCGTATGGACCGTTACTGCGTTCACTCCTGTAGAGAAGATGCTGGTTTCCACCGGGCATTTCTTCCGCAACGGCTGGCACAACTATGCCGATCTGCGCGACGTACGCAAGCAAAACAAGGAGTTGCAGGATCAGGTAAACCGCTTGCAGATGGAGCAGGCGCGCCTCAAGCAGGATGCCGACCAGGCCAGACGCCTGCAGGTGCTGCTGAACTTCAAAGAAAAATTCGTGGACCAAACGGTGGCCGCGCAGGTGATTGCCACCAGCGGAACAGAGCAGTCACGGGTCATCACCATCGATAAAGGTTCCAATTACCACATTAAACCCGATATGGCGGTGATTACGCCGGATGGAATCGTGGGCAAGATCAAAGAGGTTTTCCTGTTGAGCTCCCAGGTCTTGCTCATCAACGATCGTGACAGCGGCGCAGGCGTGATCCTGGAAAGCAGCCGGTTGCAGGGTATCCTGAAGGGCGGCAGCCAGGGCGAACTGCAGATCACAGACGTAATGGCCGACGAAAAAGTTGATGCAGGCGAGCAGGTAGTTACCAGCGGTGGCGATCGCATCTTCCCCAAAGGCCTTGCCGTAGGGACGGTCATCAGCGCCGTTCCGGACCGCGATAACGATCCTTTTCTAAACATCCGAATCAAGCCTGCGGCCGATCTCCGGCGGTTGGAAGAGGTGATGGTGGTTACCAAGGTAGCGGAGACGGAGCCTGCGGTGACAAGCTCCACTTCACTGCGAGCAGCCGATATTCTTTCCCAGCGTTTGCCCAGCATTCCCAAGCCAGACGCGAATGGAACCCCAACTCCCGCAGGCGCTGCCAATCAATCGAAAAAACCCGCTGGCGCAACTCCTGAGCAAAAGCTGGGGCAAAAGAGAGAGGGCGAAGGAGCCACGGTGGCGGTGAAAGTGCTGCCGACATCCGCAGCGCCGACGAAACCTACTGCAACAATTGGTACACCCGCGAAACCTACAGCACCGTCTGGAAATCAGGCAGCAGGACCCAGCTCAGCCGCTTCTTCCAAGCCGGGTGAAACCAAAAAGCCGGCAAGTTCGCGTCAGGGAGCGTCAACGCCGGGTGAAAACAAAAAACCGGCAGGCACAAGTCAGGGAACACCAGCTAACTCCGGCACTGGCGGAGTCGCTACGCCTACGCCAACGCCGAAGCCAAAGGTAACAGTGCCTAACAAGCCCAAGGCTCCTGCAACCGCGCCTAGTGCATCCCCGAGTACGCCGGAAGGAAACAAGCCTCAGCAGCCAGAGACTGTCCCCGCTGCTCCGGCGCCAACGCCAACTCCGGAGAAGTCTCCGCGATGAACGCAGGCGTTTCCCTGACATCACGGGAAGAGATTGAGGTCCATCGATTTAGTTGGCCGGTCTCCATCGGCATCCCGCTGCTGGCGTTGTTTCTTCAGGTCTACCTGCGAATTGGCCTGCTGAACATCCTTGACCTGCCTTTGCTGGTGACCATCTTCTTTGCTGTTGCCCGCCGCCGCCCTATTGCCGGTTTAGTTACAGGCGCGCTCATTGGAACCTTGCAAGACGCCTGGACTGGACATCCAATCGGCTTATTTGGCATTGCCAAGACGATCGTCGGCTATCTGGGATCGTCTCTTGGCGTAAAGCTGGATGTGGACAACCCAGGCTCACGCTTCCTGATGACTTTTGCCTTTGTTCTGATCCACCGGTTTATCTACATGGCGATCAACCTATTACTGGTGGGTGGAAGCGAGTCTTGGAACTGGGGACACACCATGCTCTCCGCCCTGGCCAATGGATTGGCTGCGGTGGTGTTGTTCCTGTTCCTGGATAAATTGAAGCTGAGGAATTAGGCAATCGCCGGGGTTCAATTTTTTCTTGAAATACCGAATGCGTGGTTTTTGTGCATGAGGGGATCACTACCCTCTTCCAACCTGTCGATGGTAATCCTGTTATTACCCAAAATTCGTCCTGGCTATAGAGTTTCCTCGCTGCGCTTCGGGATTTTCAGAAAAACGGGACCACGTAATCCTTCCGTAACCGCTCTGAGAGCTTTCACTTACAGCGCGACAGACAAAAATGCGGTACTCTAAATAGGGCTTCCAATCAAAAAGGAAAATTCACCCGTGCTCTGTTGTACCAGCGACAGACCGTAACAAGGTATGCTCGGTCGCGACGAAAAAATACCGCAGACAAAATTCACTGTTGTCCAGTACGTCATTCTGGCAGTTTTCCTGGTGCTTGCGTACGGTCTGTGGAGTTTGCAGATCCGCAAGAATGACGTTTACTCAGTGCTCTCCCTGCAAAATCGAATCAAGGAAGTGCCGGTGCTCGCGCCTCGCGGGAAAATTTATGACCGCGAAGGCCAACTGATCGTCGATAACTATCCTTCGTTTTCTGCTCTGCTGCTGCGCGACCAGATGCGCGACCTCAACGCGGATGCGCAAAAGATCGCTGACGGACTGCATCTTCCCGTTGCAGACGTTCTGGACAAGATCCGGCGTTCGCGGCTTGCAGGTAAGGCCACATACGAGCCAATCATCATCAAAGATGATATTACCCCGGACGAGCGCGCATTCATTGAAGCCCATCGCGACGAGTTTCCAGAACTGGAAACGTTAATGATCCATCGCCGCCTTTATCCAAAAGACGGATTCATGGCACATGCGATTGGGTACGTGGGTGAAGTGAGCGAAGACATGCTCAACACGCCGCAATTTGAGCTTTACGAGCGCGGTGATATCGTGGGCCAGTCTGGTATAGAGCTGGAATACAACGATATTCTGATGGGCAAAGACGGGTCGCGGCGCGTGCTGGTCAACAGCAAAGGCAAAGAAGTTGGGCGCCCGCCAGACGCAAACGTTCCTGCCGTTCCCGGTCAAAAACTAACGCTCACCATTGATCTTGATATCCAAAAGGCTGCAGAAGAGGCCATGGAGGGAAAGAACGGCGCGGTTGTTGCCTTAGACCCTCGTAATGGCGAAATCCTGGCCATGGTGAGCCGGCCGACTTTCGATCCGAACGATTTTGCCGTACGCATCTCTCAAAAAGAGTGGTCGCAGCTTTCAACCGATCCCAATCACCCATTGTTGAACAAGGCCATTCAGGCGCAGCTTGCACCCGGCTCAGTGTTCAAGATCATCATGTCAGTGGCTGGCCTGCAGGAAGGCATCGCACAGAGCATGCATGTGAACTGCGGAGGCGGCGCGGTTTTTTATGGCCGCTATTTCAAGTGCTGGGTGAAGGGTGAGCATCGCGTTCATGGAGATGTAGATATCACCAAGGGTATTTATCAATCCTGCGACGTTTTCTTTTATACGCTTGCGGAGCGGCTGGGAATTGAAAAGATCGCCAAATGGGCCACGGCAATGGGACTGGGCCAGAAGACCGGAGTTGATCTGCCCAATGAAGTGAGCGGCGTGATGCCTTCAGAAGAATGGAAGATGAGGACCTTTCATCAAAAGTGGTACGCCGGCGAGGTGATCTCAGTAGGTATTGGACAGGGTGCGGTGGTGGTAAGTCCAATCCAGTTGGCGCGCACTATCGGCGGAATTACCATGGGTGGAACTTTTTATCGTCCGCACATCGTTAACCCTGACCAGATTCCGCCGAAATTCAAGAACATCTATGCCTCATCCTCATCCATGCCGGATGTGGTGCACGTACCAATTGATCCGCAGAACTGGATCACCATTACCAACGCGATGGCTGGAGTGGTGAATCTTCCATCTCCCAGCGAACCCCAAGGTGGAACTGCTCCCAGCGCGCATATCCAGGGCGTGGACTTTGCCGGCAAGACCGGCAGCGCCCAGGTTGTGAGCAATGCGTTCAGGAAAACCAAGGGAGGAAGCGGGAAGCAGTTCAATGACAACAGCTGGTTTGTGGGCGTAACTCCCCGGCGTAATCCTGAGATCGTTGTTGCTGTATTGTTTGAAGGCGGTGAGCATGGCAAATTAGCCGCGCGTTTAACCGCGCAAATTATCAAGGCGTATGTTGAGAAGCAGCGCCGCATCCGCAACAATCCCATGTTGTTCAGTGACAAGGCAGATCCCGGATCGGTTCCAATTGCCGGAGTGTGGAATCAGCCTGACTTGCCCGGCGCGGATAGCCAAGATCCGGATGCCGAGCATGACTCTGATCAGGACGCTCGTCTGCAGGGCGGCACTCTGATGGTCCCGATCAAACCATCTCTATCACCGAAGCGGGCGCGTCCGCTGACGATTGGCCTGGCTAAAGAAGACTAATGCGCCGGCTCATTTCTTTTCGCGACTTTGACTGGGTGCTGCTGGCCTTTGTGCTGCTCATCTGCGCCCTTGGCGTGCTGGAAATTTACAGCACCACCTACGGCACCAAGTTCGCCGGAGCACATATCCGCCAGATTTACTGGATCATGGCCGGACTGGCGGTAATGCTGACCATCAGCCTCATCAACTACCAGGTGCTGTTGGAAAATTCTCATTGGCTCTATATCGCCTCGTTGCTGTCATTGCTGGCAGTGGCCTTGTTTGGCAAAAAGTATCTTGGAGCGCGGCGCTGGGTTCAGCTTCCCGGCGGCCAGCACTTCCAGCCTTCAGAATGGGTGAAGCTGGTGCTGATCCTGGTGCTGGCCAAGTATTTTAGCGGGGAAGGCGAACGCCAGGCATCGCTGCCTGATGTAGTAAAAGCAGGGCTGATTGTGGCTGTGCCAATGTTGCTGGTGCTCAAGCAACCTGATCTTGGCACGGCGCTTACCTATTTTCCTGTTGCTGTGATGGGGCTGTTTCTGGGCGGAATCCAGTTCCGTCACGCAGCCATCATTACGGTGATCGCCGGGGTCTTGCTGCCCACGCTTTGGATATACGGTCCTCGCCTGCACCTGGTGAAGCAGTACCAAAAGGACAGGCTGACCAGCTTTTTGCATCCTGAAGCCGATTCCCAGAAGACGGGGTATCAAATTGAGCAATCCAAGATCGCGGTCGGTTCAGGGGGAATTTGGGGCAAAGGTGTACGTAAAGGCACGCAAACACAGGGGTCTTTCTTGCCTGAGCCGCATACCGACTTCATTTTCGCTGCCTGGTCAGAGGAGCACGGCTTTGTAGGCGCGGTGGCCCTGCTACTGTTATACTTCATGGTGTTAATGCGTTTGATCCATAACGCCCAGACCGCGCCGGATAGCGCGGGGGGCTTTGTGGTGATGGGTGTGGTGGCAGTTTTACTGTTTCATATCCTGGTAAACGCAGGCATGGTGGTCGGGTTTATGCCCGTCACCGGAATTCCTTTACCGCTGATGAGCTATGGCGGGTCGTCGGTCTTGTTTATGTTTCTGGCGCTGGGAATGGTGATGAATATTCGTATGCGCCGCTTTGTGAACTAAGAAGGAATTTTTGAACCGCGCGCCGGTGGCGCGCAAGAAACAAGATTTTGTTTTAAAGAAAAAATTGAACGTGATGCCCTTTACGTTAAAGAGGGCGCCGGCACTTTTAAGAGGCCGGAAGAGTATCAGAAAGCATATTCGGGCAGGTAACGGCCCCGCGGAAGCTTAACCCTCAGGGGAACCCGCTGGGTGGCCACAAACCCGGAAGTGCGAAGGTGCACAGATTTTTCAAACAAGTCATAGGCAGATTGCAGAGGCTGGCCGGAGAGTTCTACTCACCGCCGCCGGATTGTATTTCTTGCATAAGATCAGATTGAATTCCGAGCACTTGAACCCAGCTAGTCGATCGCTTTGAACGCTGCGTGGTCCTGGCCTTCTGAACCTTCCTTCTTCTTTTCGCCGGTAAAACCGGAGAACAATCCATGGCGAAAGAACTATTTGTCTCTTCCACGCCACATGAAACCAAAGTGGCGATTGTGGAAGATGACCAGTTAGCAGAAATTTATTACGAACGAGAAAATGAATACACACTGGCCGGCTCCATCTATAAGGGCAGGGTTACGCGCGTGCTGCCGGGAATGCAGTCAGCATTTGTCAACATAGGGCTGGAGCGCGATGCCTTTCTTTATGTTTCCGACTTCCTTCTGGAAGAGGATGAAGACGCCGATGCCATTGGCGAAGTGGTAGCGCGCTCGCGCTCGGAAGCGGCGGTCATTGAAATCCCAAGCGCCGAAGGCGCTCAGGAACCAATTGAAGCCGAGCAGATAGTGCCTCCCAACGAAGACGACGGTGACGTTGGGGAAGAAGAGCAGGTTGAAGCAACGGCGGCAGAAACCAATGGCCGCCAGGAACCGGAGCGAGAGGGTGCGCGCAGATGGCGCGGACGACGCCGGCGAGGTCGTGGTGGCCGCGATCGCTTTGCCGATCGCACCTCGGGCGACCGTGGCAGTGATCGTCCTGAACGGGAACATACAGAAGAAGCCGCAGCGGAACAACACAGCGAACCGCAACAGGAGAGCCGCGAAGAGCAGCATCTTGAACCCGCTGAGCCGCAGGCAGAACATGTCCGGACGGAACATCCTCGTTCTGAACACCACCGGCAGGAATATCACCGGCCTGAACCTATACTGCTGCCCGGCGAATCAATTTCCAAGTACCAGCCGCACGGCTCTCAACCACCAGCCACAACTTCGGTTGCGGCAAAGGCAAAGGCTGAATCAGGCCCGCGCCCTCGGCCTTCAACCGAGTACTCAATTGACTCCGCAGCCTTCTCTGCGGATTCCATGGTCTTGCCGGGTGAATCGCTGGCCAAATATGGCAAGCAAAGCCAGCCAGCGCGGGTGGAAACAGAAACCATAGAGCATGAAGCTGCGCCAAAACATGAAGATCACGGCTTTCTCCAGGATCGCGAATCTGCCGGACCAATCCCACGCAATTTTGAGGAAGAAGACGCTGAGGCGCGGGTTGAAGCGCCTGCTGTTTTAAATCGCGTGGAACTGACGCAAGAGCCGCAAACCCATACGAAAGCCCCTTCGCACTTTGAATCTACAGATCGCTCAGATGACGAGACGGAGCGCTCATACAGAGATGAGCGGAGCTACGAAGATGTGAGCGTTGCCAACGTTTTCGGCGCCGGCGTTGCGGAAGAGGTGGAAGAGCTTCAGCAGGAAAGATCGCTTGAGCGGCTGGAGGAAGCTCCCGCTGCATCCTCAGCCGAAACCGCTGCGGAGCCTGCGGCACGCGAGGAACGTCCATGGCAATCGCTTGGCCATGGAGTGGTGGAAGAAGAGGAGATCGAAGAAGAAGAGAGTGAAATGCCCGGGTTTGAGGAAGACCTGGACATGGCTGAGTACGAAGAGTTGGAAGAAGAAGTTCTCGGCAAGGCCGGCGAGCAGATGGTTCCTATGGGCAATGAGCTGATGGAAGCCGTACGCGATGCTCACGTTGATGAACAGGCAACCGGCAAGTATGAGGCTGAGGGACTCGATCCGGAAGAGCTGGAGCAAGTGGAAGAGGCTTTTGGCCTGGCAGAAGAAGCCGGAGATGAAGCAGAAAACGGTGAGGAGACTGAAGAAGAAACGGAAGACCTGGAGGGCACCAGCGCCGAGCAGCGTGCTCCTGCCGCAGCCGGTTATCAGCAGCGTGCAGAGCGCAGGCCGGACCGCCGTGGCGGACGCCGTGGACAGGGTGGACGCCGCATGCGTGGACGTCCGCGGCACCAGTCGGCGCGGCAAATGCCCGCGATCAGTGATCTGCTGAAAGAAGGCCAGGAAATCCTGGTGCAGATCGCCAAAGAACCAATAGCCAAGAAAGGCGCGCGCATTACCAGCCATATTGCGTTGCCCGGCCGCTACCTGGTTTACATGCCCACCGTGCATCACACGGGCGTTTCGCGCAAGATTGGCTCGGAAGAAGAGAGGCATCGCCTGAAGCGGATCGCGCTGAGCGAGCGCGGCGACGCCCAGGGCGGCTTCATTGTTCGTACCGCCGCCGCCGGAGCGGAAGAGCAGGACCTGCGCAACGATATTCGCTTCTTGATCAACTTATGGAATGAGATCAGGGGACGCGCGGAAAGCTCCAAGGCGCCGGCACTGATCTACCACGATCTGAACCTGGTTGAGAGAATCTTGCGTGACCAGGTGAGCGGCAGCTTCTCCGCCATTTGGGCGGATACAGAGCAGGAATACGAGCGCGTTCTGCGTTTCGTGAGCCGCTTCCAGCCCTCGCTGGTGAAGCGCGTAAAGCTTTACAGCAAAGATACGCCACTGTTTGAACAGTTCAACATCACTGACGAAATCAACAAAGCTCTCAAGTCGAAGGTCTGGCTGCGTAGCGGCGGTTACATCGTAATCAACCAGACAGAAGCGCTGGTGGCAATCGACATCAACACCGGCAAGTACGTAGGCAAGACAGCGCGATTGGAAGACACGATCGTAAAAACGAATATTGACGCGATTAAAGAAATCGTGCGGCAGATCCGGCTGCGCGACCTGGGCGGCATCATTGTGATCGACTTCATCGATATGGATGAGCGCCGCAATCGCCAGAAGGTGATGCAGGCGTTGGAGGAGGCGCTCAAGGCTGATCGCGCGCCTTCGAAAGTACTGCAGTTCAACGACTTTGGCCTGGTGGCGATCACGCGCAAGCGCGTCAAGCAATCGCTGGAGCGTACGCTGGGCCAGCCGTGTCCAACCTGCCAGGCCACGGGTATGATCAAGTCCGTCACCACCGTCTGCAATGAGATTTATGTGGAGATGCGCAAGATGTCACGGCATTTTGAGCGTGATGTGATGGTGCGCGTGAATCCTGAGGTGGCCAAAGCGCTTAAAGCCAACAACGCGCGCTGGCTGCAGGAAATGGAGGAGCTGGTCAAACGCACGGTGATCGTGAAATCTGATCCGCTGCTGCATCCGGAACAGTTCGATATTCAGTAAGACCGCAAAAGCGCAAAGGAAACGAAGGCCGGCTTTCTTCGTGACCTTTGCGTTTTTGGCTTTGAGCTCAGCGCCTTCTTGCGGTAAATTTCCAGTTCTAATCAGGAAAGCTTGATGTCAAATAAATTTAAAGGCACACCTGCGCAGGAACGCGCCCTGAGCACCTACGTAAAGCTGGAACGCGCCGCCAGCGCGGCGTTCGCATACGCCCGCGTTGGCCTGGAAGAAGAAGGGCTTACCTTGAGCCAGTTTGCCGTGCTGGAAGCGCTATACCACGTGGGGCCGCAGTACCTGGGCGATCTGGCGCGGCGCATCCTTACCAGCAGCGGCAATCTAACACTGGTGGTGGATAACCTGCAAAAGCGCGGGCTGGTGAAGCGTGAACAGCAAGGGAAAGACAAACGTTTTGTGCAGGCCATTATCACCCCGGCTGGCGCAAAGCTGATTGAGAAGATTTTTCCTGACCATGCCCGGCGAATCACGGAAATCATGGGCCGCCTGCTGCCGGAAGAGCAGGAGAGCCTGGGCGACCTGTGCCGCAAGCTGGGTAAGGGTGAGTGAAACGAAGTTGGTAATTGGATAATTTGGTAATTTCGTAAATTTGGCTTGGGCCGCGACCGGCGTTTCTGACTTTACCAAATTACAAAATTACTCATTTGCCAAAACGTCTGTTATCTTGTTTCGTCCATGCGACCACAAACCCTTCTCTATGCTGCTGCCATTTTTCTGAGCAGCAGCCTTCTTTTTCTGGTTGAGCCGATGGCGGGCAAGCGTCTGCTGCCGCTGCTGGGCGGTTCGGCTGCGGTCTGGATCACCTGCCTGGTCTTCTTCCAAACTGCATTGCTTTTGGGCTATCTGTGTGCGCACTGGATTGCCACACGATTGCGTCCGCGAGCGCAAGCCGTGGTTTACGCGCTTTTGCTCGTTGTCAGCCTGGTGCAGGTAGCGCGCAATCTCAACCCGCATCTGCACAGCTCCACACTGCACCCAATCATCAGCGTGCTCTCCATGCTAACCGTGCTGATTGGGTTGCCATTTTTGGCGCTCTCAGCCACCAATCCATTGCTGCAGGCATGGTATTCACGAGCGGCAGGGAAAGCGAACGACGGCGCCGGCAAACCCAGCAGCCCAGTCCCGCCGTATCGCTTGTTCGCGCTTTCTAACTTTGGCTCGCTGGTAGCTCTGGTCGTTTATCCAGTGCTGGTTGAGCCATACTTCAGCTTAAGAGTGCAAACCCTGGCATGGTCGGCAGGCTTTTTGATCTTTGTGGTGGTGTGCGGAGCCATCAGCTTCAACAAGAACCTTATTACAAGCTCGAGACAAAATACCGCGCCGGAGCAAAACGTACAGCCTGCTGATCTAGCTGAGGACTCCAGCAGGCCGCCAACTCCCCGGGACCGGACATTGTGGCTGCTGATGGCTGCGTGTGGAGCGCTTCTGCTTTCGGCTGTAACCAACCATTTGAGCCAGAACATTGCCGCCATTCCGCTTTTGTGGATACTTCCTCTCACTATTTATCTGCTGACGTTCGTGATCGCATTCAATGGCGGGCTGTACTGGCGCTGGCCGGTGGTGTGCCTACTGACCATTGCGCTGGCATTGGTAGGGTACATGATCGTGATGTTGGAGGAGGGCAGGAATATTGACAAGTACATTTCTCTCAGCTCCATCCGCTGGTCGATCCCAATTTTTTGTGCGACGCTGTTTGTCGCCTGCCTGTTTTGCCATGGAGAGTTGTATCGCCGGCGTCCTTCACCGCGCTATACCACGCAGTACTATCTGCTGATTGCCGCAGGCGGAGCGATAGGCTCAATGTTTGTTGGAGTGCTGGCGCCATTCATCTTTGTTGGCAGTTATGAGATGGCGTGGAGCCTGGTGTACACGGCAGCGCTGGCGGCGGTGCTGCTGTGGAGATCGCACTGGCTTTGGACGCTGGGCTGGTCGATCATGACCGCGGCCATGCTGGTTGTGGTAGTGCTGCAGGTGCGCGCTTATGGCGAGAACACCATTGTCCAGGTGCGCAGCTTTTACGGCACCCTGCGCGTGCAGCAGGAAACTACTGATGAAGGAGAGATGTACCGCACGCTGATTCACGGTACTATTGAGCACGGCACGCAATACTACGGCAGCGATGATGATCGCACCAGTCCAACCACGTACTACACGCACAATTCCGGAGTGGGATTGGCGCTGGATTTCTGTTGCCCGCGACAGCCGCGCCGCGTAGCTGCAATTGGCTTGGGTGCCGGAACTCTGGCTGCCTACGGCAAACCCGGCGACGTAATCCGTTTTTATGAAATCGATCCCCGGGTGGAAACCATAGCCCGGAACGCTTTTACCTATCTGCGGGAGTCAAAAGCTAAAACTGAAATTGCGTTGGGCGATGCCCGGCTCTCCATGGAAGCCGAGCCGTCAGAGCAATCCTACGATGTGATCGCCGTGGACGCATTTTCCGGCGATGCGATTCCCGTGCATCTGCTGACAGCCGAAGCAATGCAGTTGTATCAGAGGCATCTGCGCCCTGGCGGCATCATCGCTTTCCACATTTCGAACACGTATCTCAATCTGGCGCCGGTGGTAAAGGCCCTCGCCGATCAAGCCGGATTGCAGGCAGTGTTGGTCTCTACCTCTGAAGATGAATACGGCGGCGATGCCTCCGACTGGGTGCTGGTTACCATAAACCAGGAGTTTCTCTCTCTGCCTGCGGTGAAAGACGCGGCAGAAGAGATTGAACCCAAGCCGGGATTGCGGCTGTGGACGGATGATTACAGCAGCCTTCTGCCGATTCTGAAGTTTCAAAACTTAGCTCCAAAAGACTAGAGCGGCAGTGTCTTCCTGCCCTCAATAGGGTGTTCTGGATCTTCATGACGGCCGGAGCGCACCGAGTCACCGTTCAAGCCAAAGACGCCGCCGGGAGTGATCTTCAAGCAGACAGTGAATATTACTGTGCATTGACAGTTTGAGAGTTCGATGGATATGACGGTTTAATTTCATGCCACAATAGCAGGCGTGAAATCCAGAGCTACGTTGCTGTTCTTGCTGATGGTACTTGTCCCATTCTGCCTGAGCGCGGATGACGGCGCAGCCTCTATCGCTGCTGGCGGGCTGGTGGTAATGAAACGCGAGCCGCGCATTACCATGGCCAGGGAAGTTTTACAGATTTCCGCATCCAAAGTCATCGTTGACTATGACTTTCGCAACGATAGCGACCAGGACATTACAACCGAGGTGGCCTTCCCCATCCCGGACTATGACCACGATCTGAACCGGACCGGGCAAGAAGTGGGATTTGACGATTTCCAGCTTTGGGTAAACGGCGTACCAGCCCACTATCAGGTTGAGGCCAGGGCGTTTTTAAAGGACAAGGAATTTACGCAGCTGCTGACCGGCATGCACGTTGATGTTGCCAGTTTCGGCCATGCACCCCTGGGTGAAGTAGGCGAAGACATCAAGCGCCTTGCCGCCGCGCAGCACAAACAACTGGCAGAGGCAGGGTTGATCGATGTGGAAACAGCGGATGAGCCGTTATGGAGTGTCAGGAAGAAATACTATTGGCAACAGACATTTCCCGCGCACAAGCTCGTACACATTCGCCATGAATACACGCCAATCGACGGTTCAGAAAACAGCATTACATACGGCATGGGATCGAACCCCGATCCAGCCAGCGCCAAGGAAATCAGCACCTTTTGCCTTGATGGCCAGCTGCGTTACTTTTTGCAGCAGATCGCCAATAGCAAGACAAGAGATGCCTGGTATAGCTATGTTGATTTTATTTTGACCACGGCCAATACCTGGAAAACGCCGATTGAAGATTTCACTCTTATTGTTGAGCGCCCTCACCTGAAAGATACGCTTATGAGTTACGTGAGTTTTTGCTGGGATGGGCCGGTTAAGAGGATCGATGACGACCATTTTTCCGCGCATATAACCAATCTGGTTCCAGCCATGGAACTTCGCATCGGGTTCTTTAGCATTGTGCCTCGCCGGTTCTAAAAACCATTTTCATTCCGTTGGATTTATACGCATAAAACGCCCCTTGAAACTATTTTGATATCGAAGCATCTAATTGTTCGATTAGTAAAAACTGGGGGACAAATGATTCAGGTAAGACGGGCCAAAGAACGCGGTCATGCCGATCACGGCTGGCTGAACACGTATCACACATTTTCATTCAGTGACTATTACGATCCGCGGTTCATGGGATTCCGCAGCCTGCGCGTGATCAATGAGGATTGGGTGCAGCCGGGCCATGGGTTTCCGCCGCATCCGCATCGCGATATGGAAATCATCACCTACGTGCTCGAAGGATCGTTGGAGCACAAAGACAGCATGGGGACCGGTTCGGTGATCCGTCCTGGTGAAGTGCAGAAGATGAGCGCGGGCACCGGAGTTCGGCACAGCGAATTCAATCACTCAAAAACGGAGCCGGTCCATCTCTACCAGATATGGATCTTGCCGGAGAAGGACGGCATCAAGCCGATGTACGAGCAGAAAGCGGTTCCGTCTGCAGAGAAGCAGGGCAAGTTGCGACTTGTGGCTTCGCCCAGCGGTGGTAACGGTAGCGGCGCGGTAAAGCTGTATCAGGATGCGGTGCTCTTCGCGGCTGAACTGGGCAAAGCTGAGCAAGTGGAGCACGAGCTTGGCGACGGTCGATATGCCTGGGTACAGGTGGCGCGTGGCGCAGTCAACGTCAATGGCAATGAGTTGAAGGCTGGCGACGGCGCGGCAGTGGTACAGGAAAGCAAGCTACAAATCCAGGGTAGTGCTGACGCCAGTGAAGTCCTGTTGTTCGATCTGGCGTAAGGAGCAATTAGCAAATAGCCATTGGCAATTAGACAAAACCGAATCGCCGCAGATATACGCTGATCAGCGCAGATAAAAGCGCAGCCGCGAATGCACGCGAAAAGACGTGAATCAGATTTGAATGTATTGATTAGCGTTCCATTCGTGTAATTCGCGGCTTATTTTCTTGCTTTGATCCGGCAGGCTAACTTTTTCCATTCCGCGCAATCCATTGAGCGTGATACCTTGACCATCTACAATTGAATTGTAGATAATCATACTATGGGGAAACCAAACGATCTGGTCCAGGGCACGCTGGACCTTCTGATACTCAAGACGCTCTCGCTTGAGCCCAAGCACGGCTGGGCCATCGCCAAGCGCATCCAGCAGATTTCCAACGAGGTCTTGCAGGTGCAGCAGGGTTCGCTTTATCCGGCTTTGCACCGGTTGGAGCAGCAGGGCTGGATTCGCGCCAAGTGGAATGAGAGTGAGACTGGCCGTTCAGCCAAGTTCTACTCGCTTACTGCCGCAGGCAAGACGCGGCTGGAAAAGGAAAAAGAAAGCTGGAAACGTCTTTCCAATGCCATTGATCTGGTGATCGATACGATGTAACTCGAGGGGGCATGTTGTGCGCTGGATGCAAAGATTGCGAATGTCGATGATGGCGCTGTTTCGCCACAGGAGCGAGAAGGCGCGTTTGCAGGCAGAACTGAGTTTCCATCTGGAACAGCAGATCGCAGAAAATGTTGCCGGCGGCATGGCTCCCGAGGAAGCGCGTCTTGCAGCGTTGCGCCTGTTCGGCAATCCCACTCTGCTTGACGAAGAAACGCGCTCCAACTGGAGCTGGAACTGGATCGAGGGCCTATGGCGCGACCTGCGATACGGAACCCGCACATTGTTGCGAACGCCGGGATTTTCATTGACGGCAATTTTGGTGATGGCGCTCGGGATCGGCGCGACCACCTCACTGTTCACGATTGTGCGCTCAGTCTTGTTGCGGCCGCTGCCGTTCCGCGATCCGGACAAACTGGTGATGCTCTACGAACACTTCCGGCAGTCGCAGTTCCCCTATAACCAGGTATCCCCCGCCGATTTTCGCGACTGGCATGAGAAGACCCACGGCTTCGAAGATATGGGCGTGTGGCGCTGGTGGGCAGGCCACATAAGCACGATGCAAGGCGAAATGCCCGAGGTAGTGTACGGAGCAGGCGGCTCGTGGAACCTATTTTCGGTCCTGGGTGTACAGCCGGTGTTCGGCCGCACATTTACTCCTGATGAAGACCGCTTCGGCGGCAACGATGTGGTCATGCTTACCTGGAGCCTGTTCCAGAGCCGGTTCAACGGTGACAACAGCATTGTCGGGAAGCAAGTACGAATCGACTCCAAGCCGTTCACCGTTGTCGGGATTCTGCCGGCATGGTTTACGTATCCTGATCCGGAAGTAAAGGTCTGGATCCCGCACACGCCGGTCTTCACGCCGGAAGAGTTCCAGCCCGATAATCACTGGAGCTATGTGATTGCGCGGCTCAAAGACAAGCAGAGCGCGACTGCGGCGCTGAAGGAGGTCAGCGCGCTGCAATATCAGATCCACCTGCAGAACCTGGGCAAGCCGGTGGCTGAAGACGTGGTCATGCGGCCGATGATCGACGATGTCGTCGAGGACGCCAGGACGCCGCTGATCGTACTCATGTGTTCTGTGGGATGCATGCTGTTGATAGCCTGCCTCAACGTTTCTAATTTGCTGGTAGCGCGCGGTGCGGCGCGGCGGAAAGAAGTTGCCATCCGGGGCGCGCTGGGCGGGAGCCGCTGGAAGTTGATCCAGGAGCAGATGACAGAGAGCCTGCTCATCTCGATCGCCGGCGGCGCAGTAGGCTGGGGGCTTTCGATCTTAGCGACTAAATGGCTTGCCACGCACTGGAGCGATCTGCCGCGCGCGGATGCTATCCGGGTGGATGGATCGGTTTCTGCCTTCGCCATTGCTATTGTGCTGCTCACGGCTTTGTTTGCCGGGCTGGCACCGGCAATTTCCTCGACGGGTAAGAGCCTGCTCGGAGCTTTGCAGGACTCGGCACGCTCCATCGGGGGTAGTGTCTCCCGGGCCGCGTTGCGAAAGGTGCTGCTCACGGCGGAGATCGCGCTTACCGTGGTCCTGCTTATCTCTGCGGGATTGCTTTTCCGAAGTTTTATTCATCTCCGAACAACCGATCTTGGCTGCGTGACGGACAACGTGCTTACCGTCCGATACGGATTGCCAGTCAAGAAATATGACACACCGGAAAAGGTCCTGGCATTTCATGAAGCGGTGCTGACGAGAGTGCGCAGCTTGCCGGGCGTGCAGGCTGCCGGGCTTATCTCCAGGGCCCCAGGGGCGGGACAAGAAGGCGACAATGTGTTCACCATTCCTGAGCATCCGGCGCAAGGGCCGAGCCTGCAACTGGATGCGCTCCGGCGCACAGCCGATCCCGGATATTTCGGCGCGCTGGGAATTCCTCTGCTGAGCGGCCGCGCTTTTAATGAGCAGGACAAGCTGGGGCGAACACATCACGTGATCATCAGCAAAAAGTTCGCGCAGCAGTTCTTCCCGGGCGAAGATCCTATCGGGAAACACGTGCGAATAGCATTCTTCGGGCCGAAGGAGGAGGTCTACGAGATTATCGGAGTTGTCGGGGACACCATCTACGATATTGGCAAACCTATCAGAGCGACGATTTATCGCCCGATCCTGACAGGCGATCCCCTGCAAGACACCGTGGCCACGATTGTGGTGCGGGCGGCGGTGGAACCTCTCAGTTTGGCGACGCCAATCCAAAAGCAGATTTCAGCCCTTGATTCTGAGATGCCGACTTACAAGGTCCAGACCATGCAGCAGATTATCGGGGAGGCGACAGCGAGCAAGAGCTTCAGTGCATCAC
This sequence comes from Candidatus Angelobacter sp., assembly GCA_035279585.1. GTDB lineage: Bacteria > Acidobacteriota > Terriglobia > Terriglobales > Acidobacteriaceae > Angelobacter. The sequence goes on from DATEHN010000129.1 coordinate 26,006, forward strand.
TTGTGCTGGCGTTTGCGCTGCTCTCCCTGATGCTGGCTGCCATCGGACTTTACGGTGTGCTCTCATACCTGGTAACGCAACGAATCTCTGAAATCGGCATTCGCATGGCACTCGGAGCACAACGCAGTGAGGTCCTGCGGCTCGTGCTGCTGGATGGTATGCGCCCGGTACTGGTTGGACTGATCGTTGGCCTGGCGGGAGCGGCCGGATCAGGCATGCTGATCAAATCCATGCTTTATGGAACGCGTCCGCTCGATCCAATCGTCTTTGCAACGATGATAGCCAGTCTTCTGCTTACTGCGACAATGGCCAGTGCCGTCCCTGCCTTGCGCGCATGCCGGATTGAGCCGACACAAGCCTTGAGGACAGAGTGAAAGATTCACGAGCGGCTTAATTATCTACTATCTCTTCCAGCGCATCCTCGATTGCTTCCGTAGTGTCATGCCTATAATGCCGTTCAAGGGCGCGTGAGAGCCACCTGACCAACTTGCGTTTTTTTCTGCCGTGCAAAGTTGCGATAATTTTCACGTCTCCCCAAGAGCTTATATACTCTTCAAAATCGTCGGCGCCTTCTTCCACAGTGAATACAGGCTCATCGAAACTTGGGTCATCGAGCTTGTATACAACTTTACGTATATCTCTAGGTGCATTTTTTATGAAAATTCGTATGGAATAGCTGCCTTTGACACTCCGTGGGGTGCCTTTGCTCGTCAAATCAAATTCGGCCATCAATTGCGGCTCAGCGTGAGAACGCCGCCGGCGTGGCGGAGACCGTACAGGTTCAGAAACACTCGGATTTTGATCATGTTGAGCGAGGCTTTGGTGAAAGAAAGGGTTTTTTGCGATCACAATAGGCTTTCCTTCTCCCTCAAACAGCCGTTGTGGTTTCTGGCTTTTGGTGCTGGTCACGTTTTGATAAGCATAGCGGTAAAGCTCTTCATCATTGATCAGGCCGTCTGGAGGACTATCATTGGCTCCGTCGGCGCTTCCGTCCCGTAGGCCTTCAATCAGATAATGAGTGAACAACGAGTATCTAGAATTTTTAATTGCCTGATCTGCCTCCGTGGCGATGGTAAGGGAGTCGGTCGCGGTAAGAATGATCTGTCCCTTACCTCCAGAGTTTCCGTCTGCAATGAATGCCGACCGCGTATCGACCTGGCGCTCCCGCGGCCCCTTGGCGCGCATTTTCGCGAAGGCACCGCTATAACAGCAGTCGAGGATCAGGATTTTCTTGGAGGCATAGCAATTCTGCATTGTTTCCCTGAGAAACTCTGTATCGAGCCCTAATGCACGAGGATCCTCATATTCGGTATCACGAACCGCCAAATAGACATGCCCATCTTTTTTTACTCCATGTCCAGAAAAATACATCAAGGCGACGTCATCAGAGTTGAAAGCGAGGCTACCTAAGAACCGCGAAATAGCACTGCGGGCCGCTGAGTATATGGGATTGAGCAAGGTTTCGACTTTGAATCCGCCGATGTGGGGATCACGCAGTAACTGGGCCAAGGCTTTAACGTCGTATTCCGGAGCTTTTAGGCCGCGCAGATGACGGTCATCGTATCTTTTGTTGCCGATCACCAGCGCATACTTGCGGTTCATGAAGCTCCTTTTCTAGGTACTCGCTGTTTTGAGAGGAGCCTCAAGATGTCTTCTAGATCTTTAGCGTTCCACGTGCCGTTGATCTCATACACGGGCCTACCATGGACGTATCCAAGTTTTATCACGCGTTTGGAATCTCTTTTCAGCCAATCGATCAGGATGGAGACGGCTTGCTTGATCAATTCCGGCGCTACCGCAAGAATAAATGCTCCCAAAGTTAGAGCTTCTGGAGTTTTACTGCCACGAGGAACTGTTTCGGATGCATCACGGACCTTGGTGCCAGAAATTTCCAGCAGATCGTCCCGGAGCTGTTTTACCTCACGATCTAAGTGCTCAGCAGATACGTTCAGGCCAGCGGATGCTTCCAAGCGTACTTGGATGGCATTTGACGAGGGTTTCATTAGCCACCTCAATTTTCGGATGGCAAATATTATGGGAAGGATTTTGTTTGTGTCAATTGCAAACCAACGCTGTGATCCAACTCCTGTAGATGGTTTGAGAAAGCGCGGTGCGTCTATGCAGATTAAAGATTTATCTCCTGTAAGGCTTTAATTTGTGGAAATCCCTTAATCCTTGTCATAGCTAGAAGCTCTCAAAACGCAGTTTTTTTGCTGATATTGACCCCGGTAGTTCACATTACTTTCGGGGTAATACCCGAGCTGGCTACCGTCCCCTTAGTAACATTTCAGGCAAAATCGCGAACCGTGTGCATCAATACCACAAGGTATAGTGGGACATGACCCTTTTTACTGCAGGATTTTGATATCTATCCGGCACAAAGATGGTACTAGCCCTAAAGATACCCCCCAAACACCGGAAAAAACCGGAAGTTACCTATTGACCTACGGCTGTTAACCCAGATATAACTCGCATCGACCTGAAGTTTTCCCCCCGAGAAAACAGAAAAGGATTTCTCCACAGGCCTTGAAGCTAGGCCATCAACTCACTGTGGAAAGGCTACACATTTATGGCGGCAGATTCGCGTGAGGTAATGAATATCCGGCAGGCTTCGCAGTATTTGGGAGTCAGCCCGGACACGCTGTACAAGTATGTGACCGAAGAGAGAATTCCTGCTTTCAAGCTCGGGAACCGCTGGAAGTTCAAGAAAACCATCCTCGACCAGTGGATGGAACAAAAGAGCACCATGAACATGGGCGGCGCCAAGAAAAAGCCGAGGGCGGCCAAGGCAGCTTCAGCACGATAAAGTCCGGGAAACCGGAAAGGGAATTCAAGTACAAGGCGGACGGCATGTTTGGATCAGGAAAATCGATTGTGGGATTGGATATAGGCTCCAGTTGCATCAAGGCGATCGAACTGAAGCGCTCCAAGGGCGAGATCGTGGTTTCGCACCTGGGAGTGGAACCGCTGGCCAGCGACATTGTGGTGGACTCCATGATTGTCGACTCAGGCAGCGTTTCCAGCGCCATCAGCAAGATCTTCGGCGAGCACAGCATCAAGACCAAGGCCGTGGCGACGTCAGTGAGCGGCCACTCGGTGATTGTGAAAAAGATCAGCGTGCAGCCCATGAGCGAAGGCGAACTGGCGGAGAGCATCACTACCGAGGCGGCGCAGCACATTCCATTCGATATCGCCGACGTGAACGTGGACTTTGACATCCTGAACCCTGACGATCCCGGCCCGCAGATGGACGTGCTTCTGGTAGCGGTGAAGAAAGACAAAATCCTGAACTATACCAACGTGCTCTCTCTGGCAGGCAAAGCACCCGCGGTGGTGGATATTGACGCCTTTGCACTGCAGAATTGCTACGAGTACAACTACCAGCCGCACCATGACTCAACTGTGGCCCTGCTGAACCTGGGGGCCAGCGTAATGAACATCAATATTGTGAAAGGCTCCACGCCGCTCTTTACTCGCGACGTGAGCGTGGGCGGCAACCAGTACACGGATTCGCTGCAGAAAGAATTGGACCTCACCTTCGATGATGCGGAATCGCTCAAGCTTGGACGGCGCGTGGGAACCGTAAGTGAAGATGCCAAGCTGCCCATCCTGCAGCAGGTGACTGAAATTATCGTGCTCGAAATCCAGAAGACGTTTGATTTCTTCCGTGCTACGGCGTCAGGCGAGCACATTGAGCGCATTTATCTGGCTGGAGGATCATCAAGGGTCCCCGGGCTGGTAGAAGCTCTGCGCCAGGAATTTTCATTACCGGTGGAGGTGCTGAACCCGTTCCAGCGCATCATGCCACCCATGGATTCAACCGAAAACAGCATTCTGGAACAGAACCCGGGACAGCTCGCAGTTGCAGTGGGTTTGGCCCTTAGGAGCTTTGAAGACCTATGATTCGCATAAACCTGCTTGGAGTACCAAAGAAAACGTCGCGCGGCGGCCGGCGCGCTCCCTCAGTTTCCATTCCGGGAGGCGATGGGGGTTCGAGCACAGTCGTACTGGGAGTTGTTTTCCTGGGTGCTCTGGCTGTGCTGATTGGGCTGGCACAGGTCTGGGTTGGACATGAACATGACCGGCTGGAAAAGGACCTGCAGAAAGCCATCCTGGAAAACCAGCGCCTGGCGGAAGTGAAGGCGAAATACGAGGCCAGCAAGAAGAAGGCCGATATGTATGAGCGCCGGGTCAAAGTTATTGATGAACTGAAAAACGCGCAGAAAGGCCCGGTTGATCTGCTGAACCTTGTGGCCGATACCATCAACAGCACTGATGCAGTGTGGCTTGACACCATGACGAATGACGGCAAGACGCTGAGCTTTACCGGCATGGCTTTAAGCCCGGATGCGGTGGCTGACCTGATGGCCAACTTGAGAAAGACGGGAGCTTTCACGTCGGTGGAGATCAAAGAGACGTTGCAGGACGCCAGCGTGAAAGAAGTCGAGGCTTTTAAGTTTGAGTTGAATTGTGAACTCTCCCCCAATTTTTCGGGGAAGGTACAGAAACAGTCGTAGGGCGGCAGGGCAACAAGTCCGGGGAGTTTTTATATGGCTAAATTCAGTGAAATGTCGTTGGCGGCGCGGGCGGGAATCCTGTTCGTAGTCGCCCTAATGGTCGGCGCTGCCTACTACTACGTTTACTTCAACCCCAAGTATCAAGAGAACCAGCAGTTGCAGACCAAGATCAAGGAAAAGACCGATGAGAACGCTACGCTGCGGACGTTTGAGCCCAAATTGGTGGAAGTAAACCGCAACATGGCCATCCTGCAGCAGCAGTTGGAGATCCAGAAGAAGATTGTGCCGGATGAGAAGGATGCTGACCAGTTCATTAAGCTGCTGCATGATACCGCGGCCACTTCGGGTATCGATATCCGGCGGTATACCGCCATGCCCGTGGCGAACAAGGAGTTTTACAGCGAAGTGCCATTTGCGATCGATATTGATGGGCCCTATTACTCAGTGCTGAATTTCTTTCAGCGTGTGGCTGAACTGGAACGGATTGTCAACGTCAGCAACATGCAGATGGCCAACACAAAGAACAACAGCGCCGCCAAGGTAAGGGGCACCTACACCTGGAAGCCGAATGAAACGGTGCTGGCCAGCTGCACAGCCACCACGTTCTTCAGCCATGAACCGGACGAAGCAGCGCCGGCAACCCCTGCAAAGCCAGGGCAGCCTGCGCCGGCAAAACCGGTGAAGTAAGAAAAAGCAAGAAGCACTGCACCAAAAGGGAATTGAGATGAAGCTGATTCAAATTCTTGCGCTCGCAACAGCCATGGCGACAATGGCCACGGCGCAGAATTCCAGCACTAAGGGCCAAACAAGTGGTGCGGCCAAGCCCAGTCCCACGCCAGCGCATGCGACTGCAAACAGCAAGAACAAAGCGCCTGCCAAGAAGACCGCGTCAAAGCCTGCGACGGCAACAAACAGTCAGGCCCCGGCCAAGCCTGCCGCACACACTACAACTTTGCCTGGCAAGCCTGCGGTGAAGACCACCAGCAGGCCGGTGAAGCAGGCTGGGAAGGCCCCGCAGAACACAGCAGTCAAGGTAAAAGCTGCGTCAGCGCCAGTGGTTGCGGCCAAGGCGGGCCCACAAGCGGCCAATGCCAAGAAAGGCGCCAAACCAGCAGTCATAGCTGCCAAGCCGGCGCATGCGACTGCAGCAAAAAAGAAGACTTCTACGCAAGCAAAGAAGGCCCCGGCTAAACCTGCAACGCCGGCGCCCAAAGTAACTCAGGTCAGAACGGCTACGGCAGAAAAGCCTAAGCCGGTAACGCGGGTATTTGGTCCTCGTGGACGCCGCGACCCATTTGTGAGCCCAATCCGCACCGGTAGCGTGAACAATGGCCCCTCGCCCAACTGCACCACCGGGAAGCGCTGTCTGGCAATTCCAGAGCTGGTATTGCAAGGCACAGTGAAGGACACGACAGGAAAGATGCTGGCAGTAGTGGCCAACAGCACCAAGAAAACATATTTCCTGCGTGAGAATGACCAGGTGTTCAACGGCAGCGTAGAAAAAATTACCAGTGACTCCATTATCTTCCGCGAATTTGTGAAAGATGCCTTGGGGCGTGAAACCGCTCGCGAGGTTGTGAAGAAGCTAGTCCCGTCATCTTAAGCGGGGACAGCAAAATTGCAAGACGAGATCGAGTAGTAAAAGCAGTAGGGATGAACCCAGGGGAAGTAGTACCAAACGTTGTACGTACGGACTAATTTCTAAGCGGCTGGAAAGTATTTGGTAGGCTCCAGCAACGCCGCGCATGACTGGCGGGGTAGCGACCGCCGCATGGGGAGACAAAAGAGATGAGGCTAAAGCAACTGCTAGGAATCTTCCTGTTGACCGTGGGAACAGCATCCATGGCAACAGCTACCGTTTCGCAACTGGGGGGCGTGCTGGTGAAAAACCAGGATAGCGCCGCCGTGATCACTATCTTGGCGAACGGTACCTTTACTCATACCGAGTATCGTCCAACCGACAACTTGATGCTGGTTGATCTGGCAGGAGTCTCGATCGCGCATCCTGACGCCAAGGTGCATGCAGTGTCAGCTCCCGGCGTGCTCTCGTATCGTATGGCCAGCTACCGCGCGGCTGACGGCACTGATGTGGCGCGGATGGAGCTAACGCTGGTTCCTGGCGCCAAGGTCAACGTGAATGGCGTAGAAGGCGGGTTGGAGATCCACGTTTCCGGCGCACCGGCGCGGAAGGCTGACGCTTCCCTTACGCCAGTTTCCGAAAAGACCGGCAACATTAGCCACATTCGCGATATCGCCGTTGATCGCAACGCGGACTCTCTCAATATTGAAATCAGCGGCAGCGGCCCCATGACGGCCAAGACCATGAAGCTTCAGCATCCGGACCGCGTCGTTGTCGATATCCCCAATTCGTTACTGCAGGGACACTCACGGGATATCGCTGTCAACAGCGGCGACGTGAAATCTGTGCGCGCAGCCCGTTACGATGCAGGCGTCACGCGCATTGTGCTGGATATGGCACAGATGCACGAAGTTCAGGTTGTGCCTGAAGGCAACAAGCTGGTGGTAAAGCTGCATGACGGTTCCAGCGCAAGACCCGCTTCAATGCCGGACAAGAGCGCGACTGTGGTTGCGGCCAACACCAATGTAGTGCCGCCATCCGCATCTCAGAGCAGCCAACCTGCAGTTGTACCCGTTTCAGGCGTCGTTTCCAACGCTACAAGCAAGACCGAAGCAAAACTCATGGAAGCCACACCTTCCCGGTCTGAACTTGCAGCGGCACATTTTGCTCACGATCAGCCGTCGATTCCCAGCATCAACGAGCCACCCTACGCAGCCCATGGCAGCATGGCGTCACAACCTGCGGTCATTAACGCAGCATTGCAACAGCAACAGCAACAACCTCAAGCCCTTCCCCAACCCGTTACTCCTCAGCCTGTGCAATCAACCGGGGCAGGTACCACTGTCGCGGTTGGCGCACCGGTAACCGGCAATTGCACCACCGGGCGTTATACCGGTGAACCGTTTGGAATGAATTTTAAGGACCTTGATCTCAAAGACTTCTTCCGCTTGATTCACGAAATCAGCGGCTTGAACGTGGTTCTTGATCCTTCAGTTCACGGATCAGTCACCATCGTGCTCGACGACGTGCCGTGGGACCAGGCATTGGCCATCGTGCTCGATAACAATGGTTTGGCTTGCACCCTGCAGGGGAACGTGCTGCGCATTGCTACGCTGGACACCATGAAGACAGAAGCAGAAGCGCGCCGCGCCCAGCAGGAAGCGCAAGCCCTGGCAGTCCCCAAGCAAACCATCACGCGGTATCTGAGTTACGGACACGCTAAAGATGCTGCTACGCTGGTTAAAAAGTTCCTCTCGGCCCGCGGTGACGTGGTGGCAGACGACCGCAGCAACGCGCTGATCATTGAGGACATACCCAGTGTGCTGCCCAAGGTTGAAGAGCTGATCCGCACGCTGGATCGCAAGGCGCCGGAAGTTGAGATTGAAGCGCGCGTGGTAGCTTCCACCAGGACTTTTGCCCGTGACATCGGCACACAGTTGGCGGCTGGCTTCGGAAGCGGCCCGAATGCCGTTGGCGGCGGGTTGGGTAGCAATAGCCCGATCAATGTGACTCTGCCAAATAACCAAGTACCACGGTTTATCACCGGGCAGGGCGATCCAACCACTATTCCGCTGTTCTCTAACCTGGGGGCAACCGGACCTACCAGCGGCATTGAGTTCAGCAATGCAACCGCCGGCTTCCGCCTGGACTTTATTCTTACCGCAGCTGAGAGCCGTGGTTTGCTGAAGATCCTGTCGCGCCCGACCATTACCGTGCAGAACAATATTGCGGCGCTCATCCGCCAGGGTTCGCGTATCCCGGTGGTAACGCAAGCGCAGTTAGGCGGCCCACCGACCGTTACTTATGTTGACGCGTTTCTGCGGCTTTCCGTAACCCCGCAGATCACGGCGGAAAACACCATCTTCCTGAACATTGACGTGGAAAACACGGTGCCAGACTTTAGCCGTGTGACTGGTTCACAGTTGAACCCGACACTTAATACGCAGCAAGCCACCACGCAGGTGCTGGTTACTGATGGCGGCACGGTGGTGCTTGGCGGCGTAATTCAGACCGTGAACAACGTTGCTATTGCGCAAGTCCCATTGCTCGGAAGTATTCCGCTTCTCGGTAATCTGTTCAAACACACCAACATCAACACTTCAACCGCGGAGTTAATCTTCTTTATCACTCCGAAAATCATTCAAACCTAAATCGCGCCGATTCATGCCCCGGGGATTTAATATCCTCGGGGTTTTTTATTTTCTTGATGACGTCAGGATGATTTTCTCTTCAGTGAGCCTATCTTTTTGATAAGTTGGAAGCGATCACAGATCGCAGGACGCCACAAATCAATGTGTTTACAAAAATCAAAACAATTTGAGAGGCTGCGAAGCGACAGGATCTTATGAACTACGTCGCTCGACAAAAAAAGCTGGCATTAGCGCTGAGGCAAGCTGGGCTGGATGCTCTCCTGGTGACGCATCTGCCCAACGTTTGTTACCTAAGCGGATTTACCGGTTCAGCAGGCGTGTTGCTATTCCTGGTAAGCGAACACACCCATAGAGCCAGGTTCTACACTGATGGCCGGTACACCCAGCAGGCACATGAAGAAGTTAAGGCTGCCAAAATCGTAATCGGGAAACGTGCGGCATTTGCTGAAGCGTGTGAAGGGGTGCAGAAGACCGGTATCAGAACGCTGGGATTTGAGGCCGAGCATCTTTCCTATAGCGAGTTCAAGCAGTTGGGAAAGATTCTTGGCGCAAAAACCAGGCTAAAGCCCGCAAGCGCTGTAATAGAGACGCTTCGTGTCATCAAAGATGCGGATGAGATCAGCCAGATTCGCGCCTCAGCTCTGCTGGCTGCCAGTTTGTTTCAGACCGCTCTCTCTGTCATCAAGCCCGGAGTAGCGGAAGCGCAGGTTGCAGGTGAACTGGAGTTGCAGGCGCGTCGGGCTGGAGCAGAAAAGATGTCCTTTGACACAATTGTGGCCGCCGGGCTGCGTTCTGCCCTGCCACATGGGCGCGCATCCACGCAAACCATTCCTGCGGAAGGATTTATAATACTGGATTACGGTGTTATACTCGGAAGCTACTGTTCTGATATGACCCGTACCGTGCATGCTGGGCCAGTTTCACGATCGCATCGCCGCATGTATAACGCTATACGGGAAGCCCAGCTTGCCTCAGTTGGGGCTGTAAGGCCCGGAGTAGAAACTGGCGAAGTGGACCGCGCCGGGCGAGAAGTGCTGCGAAAAGCAGGTTTCGATGCTTTTTTTACCCATTCCACAGGCCATGGAGTGGGAATTGAAGTACATGAGCCACCCCGCTTGGCCAAGGGGCAGACCCAGAAACTTGCGTCTGGCATGGTCATCACAATCGAGCCTGGCATTTACATTCCTGAAGAGGGTGGAGTCCGAATCGAAGATATGGTCCTGGTTACTGAAACTGGACATGAAATCCTGACGCCTACCACAAAGGATCTAATCACGCTTTAACTCCCTTGGAAGCCCAGCCGTTGCGAAAGCAAAGGTTGAGGCAGAGAAGAGCCGAATACATTCATGAATCAGAAAGAGCTGAAAGAGCTTATTGATTTCCTGATCGAAAAAGACATCTCCGAATTTGAGCTGGAGCGTGGTGACGTGAAGGTTCGCATCAAGCGCGGCGGGGATTCCTCGGCTCCAATGATTGCGCACGCCGTACCAATCGCACCCGTTCCGATTGCCTCTCCTGTGGCTGTTCCCGCGGCTCCATTGGCTCCGCAGCCTGTTTCTGCCGTTCCTCCCTCTTCCGCGCCGCCTGCTGCTGTAGAAGAAGATTTGCACCAGGTAAAATCGCCGATTGTTGGCACATATTATGAATCACCAGCACCAGGCGCTCCGCCGTTCGTTAAACCGGGCGATCAGGTAGCCGCAGGCCAGGTGCTATGCATTATTGAAGCCATGAAGCTCATGAATGAGATTGAATCGGACGCCTCCGGTGAGATCGTCAAAATGCTGGTCAAAAACGGGCAGCCAGTGGAATATGGCCAGGCCTTGTTTGCTATCAGGCCAAGGAAATAATGTTTAAAAAGATACTGATCGCCAACCGTGGTGAAATTGCTTTGCGCGTGATCTGCGCTTGCAAGGAGCTGGGTGTAAAAACAGTCGCCGTCTATAGTGACGCTGACCGCAACTCATTGCACGTCCGCTTTGCCGACGAAGCCATCTGTATTGGCCCGCCACGCTCGTCAGAGAGCTATCTAAATATTCCAGCGGTTATCAGCGCGGCAGAAATCACCAACGTTGATGCCATTCATCCCGGATATGGTCTGCTGAGCGAGAACGCTAACTTCGCCGAGGTCTGCGAAAGTTCGCATATCAAATTCATTGGGCCGCCGCCTGAGGTCATCCGCCTGATGGGGGAAAAGGAAAAAGCGCGTCAGGCGATGAAAAAAGCCAACGTTCCCATTTTGCCTGGATCGGACGGCGTAATTGCTTCTGGAGAAGAAGCTCGTGAGTGGGCGAAGCAGATTGGTTATCCCGTGATCGTCAAAGCTTCAGCCGGCGGTGGCGGGCGCGGCATGCGTGTTATTCGCAGCGAATCCGAACTCGAGCCATCCTTTAACGCTGCGCAGTCTGAGGCCGCTGCCGCTTTTGGCAACGGCAATCTCTACATGGAAAAGTTCATTGAGCGCCCCCGCCACATTGAGTTCCAGGTGATGGGCGATGGATACGGGCGCGTGATCAGCCTGGGTGAGCGCGAATGCAGCATCCAGCGCCGCCACCAGAAGTTGCTGGAAGAGTCGCCTTCCACGCGGGTTACGCAGGAGCTGCGCACGGAAATTGGCAAGAAGCTGGAAGAATCGTTGTCTGAGATCGGCTACGTAAACGCAGGAACGGTCGAATTTTTGATGGATGAAGACGGCAGCCTTCACTTCATAGAGATGAATACGCGCATCCAGGTTGAACATCCGGTTACGGAGATGGTAACCAGCCTTGATCTGGTTAAATCGCAGATTCTGCTGGCTGCGGGCGCCAAGATGACTGAGGTGATTCCCAAACTTGATCGCAAGGGCCAACGTGGCCATGCGATTGAGTGCCGCATCAACGCGGAGCACCCGGAAAAGTTCACTCCTTCGGCAGGCAAGATCAAGACTTTCCATATTCCCGGTGGTCTGGGAGTGCGCGTTGATACCGCCGCGTATGCTGAAGGCGTGATTCCGCCTTACTATGACTCGCTTATTGCCAAGCTCATCACCTTTGGGAAGGACCGCGCGGAAGCTATTATGCGCATGCAGCGCGCGCTGGAGATGTTCATTGTCGAAGGCATTTACACTACCATTCCGCTGCACCGGCGCATCCTGGCCGACCCGGAATTTCAGGCAGGCAACATTGATACCAAGTACGTGGAACGGCTTCTGGCGCGTATGAATGAAGAACGCAACAATGAAGAAGTGCTGACTGCCTGATCCCACTACGCCATTGACCGTTTAGTAATCCAATGCCATTTGCTGGAGTTGTGCTGGAACAGGTGGGGGCAAGTCTATTCATCTCGCGCTTAGCTCCTGACTTACCCTGCCTTCGTGATTGTGGCTGGATGCAAGCCAGAGCTGCTCCCGCCACCCACAAAATGTACGACCTCTAGCTTGTCGCCGGTTTTAAGCACAGTTGTGTCCCAATTAGAGCGGGGAACAATCTCCAGGTTCAGCTCCACAGCTACGCGGTCCGGCTTCATGGCAAGCTGCGCCACCAGCGCAGCAACCGTCAGGCCGTCAGGGAATTCACGTTGTTCGCCGTTGATCTGTAAAGTCATCGCTGCTCAGTATCCTCGCCTTTTGTCGACAGTGTTAAGCAGTGGCTTATCAGCTAGAAATCTTTGCATGTTCTCAACAATCAGCCGGTAGTGCCGCTCCCACAGGCGCTCAGTGACAGCGGCAGTATGTGGAGTGATCAGCAGATTGTCCAGCAACCAGAAGGGCGAATCAGCCAGCAGAGGCTCCTCATTGAAAACGTCGAGCGCGGCGCCTCCAATACGGCGATCTTTCAAGGCTTGAAAAACCGCTGCTTCGTCAATCAGTGGCCCGCGTCCCACGTTGATCAGGTAAGCGTCAGGCTTCATCTTGTTCAATCGCGCTGCATTGATCAGTTCGGTTGTGGCAGGAGTAACGGGCGTACAGAGCAGAACGTAGTCAGCCTGCGGAAGGAGGTTATCAATCTCAGTAAGGCCATAGACCGCGTCAGCGCCGTCAGTTCCTTTGGCGGGATTTTCGCGTATTGCAAGCACCTTCATCCCCAGCGCTTTTGCTCGAGCAGTAAACTCGCGCCCGATCCCCCCCATGCCAATAACCAAAACCGTGGCGTCAGCAACCTCGCGCGGCCGGGGCCGCTCATGCCAAAGCTGGTCCTGGGACCACGTGTGCTTTACCTGGTACTGCATGGCTTGCGGCAGGCGCTTGGCCAGAGCCAGCAGAACCGCGATTGCATGCTCGGCGACCACAGGGCCATGAATCCCCGTGGAGTTGGTTACGATCACATTGCTCTGGATCAGCTCAGGAAACATCAATTGATGCACAGCGGCTGCGGGGGAGTGAATCCAGCGCAGTTTTTTAGCAGTCACGAACTGCGGTGGCCGTAGAGACCAACCAATGAACACATCGGTATCCGGTATCTCTTCCGGCACGTGGTCATAGTTTTGCAGTTGTGTGAAGCTGTGTTGAGGAAATTCCTGCTGCAGGCGCTCGCGAATCCATGCGGGGGCGTGCCAAAGTTCAAAAGGATGATAGTGGACGATCAGGGTTTTCATGAAAAGTATTTAAATACTAACTACTGATTTCCGCAGGTCTTTCCCAGTCATTTCTTTGGGCTGCTCAAATCCCAGCATTCCCAATAAGGTCGGCGAAATATCCTGCAATGAGCCATCCTGACGAAGAGCAAACTTCTGCGCGTTATCACTTACCACGATAAACGGCACTGGGTTCGTAGTGTGCGCTGTATGCGGGCCGCCGGTGGCTGGATCAATCATCTGCTCGGCATTGCCATGATCGGCAGTAATCAGCATCGCTCCACCGCGGGCGCGCACAGCTTTATAAATCTCGTCCAGGCAGGCATCCACAGTTTCTACGGCTTGAACTGTCGGCGGAATCTTGCCGGAGTGGCCAACCATGTCAGCGTTGGCAAAGTTAACAATCACCACGTCAAAGGCCGAGTCATTTACAGACTTAATCACATTTTCTGCAATCCCGGCGGCGGACATTTCCGGCTTCAGATCATAGGTGGCTACCTTAGGCGAAGGAACAAGTACACGATCTTCGCCAGGAAAAGCTTTCTCAACGCCACCGTTGAAGAAATAAGTCACATGAGCGTATTTTTCCGTCTCGGCCACGCGCAGGTTACGCAGCTTGTGTTCCGCCATCACGTTGGCGAGAATGTTTTTGAGCGAATCTGGCTGCACAACGAATGGCAGCGCGAACTGTTTGTCATATTGAGTCATGCAAACATACTTCAGGTTTTTGGGAACGCGGCTGCGCGGAATGGCAGCATCAAGCGCTTCAGCGTCAGGCAGATCGCGGCCACCATGTGCGGTCAATCCGCTTTCACGCGTAAGACAGCGGGTGATTTGGCGTGCGCGGTCGGCGCGAAAATTAAAATTGATTACCGAATCGTCATCGCGAACTGTCGCAAGGGCCGCGCCGCGATTGTCCACGCAGGTGAAGGGGATAATAAATTCGTCTGTCACGTCGCGGTTGTATGAGTCTTTCACGCCCTGTACGGCATCGACGTATTCGCCGCCTTCAGCCTTGCCCGCGACCATGGCGTCAAATGTCTTCAACTCGCGGTCCCACTTCTTATCGCGGTCCATGGCGTAGTAGCGCCCGCTCACGGTGGCAATTTTGCCTACGCCCAGCTCACGCATCTTCTGCTGCAGTTGCTGGATATATCCCGCGCCCTTGGTTGGCAAAGTATCTCGGCCATCCATGAAGCAGTGAACGTAAGTGCGGTCAACGCCGTTTTGCTTCGCCATGCGCAGCAGCGGATAAAGATGGTTCTGGTGCGAGTGCACGCCGCCATCGGAGAGCAGGCCGCAGAGATGTAGCTGACGTCCGCCACTGCGGGCATTCTTCATCGCCTCCAGCAGCACGGGGTTGCTGAAGAAGTCTCCTTTTTCGATCATGCGATCGATCTTGGTGATGTCCATATAAACGATGCGCCCGGCGCCAATGTTGAGATGGCCAACCTCGCTGTTGCCCATCTGCCCGTTGGGCAGGCCGACGTACCGCCCACTGGTATGAATCAGCGTGTTGGGATACTCGCGCAGCAGGCGATCATAATTGGGCTTGCGCGCAAGTGAAATAGCGTTGGCCTTGGACGGCGGAGCGTAACCCCAGCCATCGAGAATGATAAGAACGAGTGGACGCAGCATAACGAAGGAAAGATTCTAAATGATCGCGCAGGGTTTCATCTGCAAGTGCTGAAAGGTGCAGAAGATCAAAAGTGATAGCATAGGCAGCGCTGCGGGGAGGGAATTTACAAGCGCTCGCGATCACGGCCATCAAGTACCTGGTCGTAGCCATGATCGTTTCCAATTTGGGCGACGGTTTTTCGCGATGTGAATGGATCTTTTACCGCTGTTGAAGATTTTCGGCTTCGTGGATTTGTTCACGCAATATCTATCAGACGCGACGGCGAGTGTCTCACGAGAAACAACGAAAGCGCTGGGCAAAAGAGTCCATTTACTCGAAGGAGAACGCATTTGGCATGTCTTCACAAATACAGCCAGCGCACATAGTCGTCGCAATTCGCTTTTCTTGATCGCTCGCCTAGGCAAGTGGGAGAGCATCACTTATCTTATTGAAGCGCTGTGTACGGAAGCTGAGGAGCTAAGAGAACTGGCTAAGAAAGTATGTCCGGCGGTGGCAGCGGCAATTCAACCGCAGCTTCACTACGCCGACAGCGGAACAAGTAAAGTGGTTTTCACGAGCAATATTCCGTTGTGGTTTGTTTGTGGAACCACCTGTTAAGGAACTGCTCGAATATTCGATTCGTGCGTTTTGAGGGGGCGCAGATTGCCGGAGTCGCACACCAGTCGGAATGAGAAAAGGAGGGTCAGGTGGCGCCGCATGAAGTTCTTTTCGAGGGGCTGCGGGAAGAAGAGATTCTCAACCTTCCGCGGGAGACCGTCGAACAACTCATTCTGCTCGGCGAGCCGCTTGTTTTTCGGATTGGCTCAGCAGTTGTTCTCGGTTCGTTCAAGATCGACACAAACAGACTCGTAATCGAGCTCGCACAAATCGAAGGAGGCGGGGAGGGTGTGCTAATGGCACTGGCATCCTTGGCGAAGCGATACACCAAATTGCGGAACCTGTCAGAGGTTGAATGGATCGTCCACGCGGTCTCTTGTGCCAAACCCAATCTCAAACTGCAGCGCGTACTGCAACGTCGTGGGTTTGTCATCAGCCAAGTCGCAGGCGTGGGCGAAGCTTATCACTTGATTGATTCTGTTGAGCTCGACTTCTCGCCCAGTTTAAAAAACACGAACCGAAAGAAAGCGCCCCCTAACGGGCCATGACCGAATCTGCCATTCAAAAGCTACTCGGCGAAGCGAGTCGTGCGCTCGATGACCAGCAATACGCGGCGGCTGAGAAAACTACGGCGCAGGGCAATCCGCCCCAGCCAAATTCGCCGAATACATCTTGACCGTGGAGTCAAGCACCAACTGCCAACAACGGATCACTCCGGTTGATTGCTAACGACGAGACGATGAAAAGAACGATGCCATCGGCTGGGCTGATCGCCGTTTGCAGCACGTGCCCTTCGAAATCCTTAACGAAGCCCAGGGTCTGACCGGCCTTGACTCGGTCGTTTACCGCGATCTCGGGATACCAGAAACCTTCGTGATCGCTGCGCAACCAAAGAAAACGTTCGAGCAGCGTGCACGGCACCGTGTCCGGAGCATCACCCGGAATCATTTTCAGGTGGCGCATGAGGCGGTTGAGGCCATTGGTGTGGCACCGGACATCCTCGGCCGTCCAAATTCCCTGCCCGCCGGCTTCAGTCAGGATGGACGGAATGCCTGCGCGTGATGCTGCGCAGAATGTTGACCCAGGGGTCTCGCTGCAAACCAGAAAAGGGATGCCGAAGACCTTGGCCATTTCCAGCGACCCTTCGTCTACACGCTTGTCGCCGGTGCGAAAGAAAATCGTGAATGGAACCAATGCTTCGATCAAGTCCCCGCCGTGCAAATCCACATAATAGTTGGCCTGCGATAGTACGTTACGAAACAACCAATCGGCGATCTGCTCGGAGGCACTACCATCCGGATTACCGGGAAATACGCGATTCGGGTTCTTGCCGTCGAGAGGACAGACGTAAATAGAACGCGCAGTGAACGCCGGCATATCCACAATCGGCACCACGATCACGCGCCCGGAGAGGCTTCCCGGATCAAGAGATCGTCCGAGTTCGAGCGCGGCCGCGATGCTGGCATACTCAGCCGCATGGACACCGGCTGTTACGACGAGCGTCGGCCCTTCGCCGGCTCCATTAATAAGCCACATCGGAAGCCGGTAAGGCTGACGTTCGACCAGAAATTCGTTCACACCATACCGCTTTTGCCCGTGCAGAGCTGAAAGTGCACCGACTGATAGCAGGTCTTTTGACATATCTTTGTTCGATGTCCTCCATCGATTGCGAATGCCTTAGCGATCATTGTGTCACGAGAAGCTGGACTTGCCGAATGAAGGGCAGACCTTCAGAGCTCGATGGAGTGCTTATTATAAGCTCCTAACATATGACAGACAGGAGCTACCTGCCTGCCATAGTCGGAAATGAGCCGCGCAGTTACTCTTTCAGGCTTGGCGGGTTATGGACTGGATCGTCATGTGAAAAGGGAGTTGACCAGAGTTCGCGGCACCAATTCTGTGCGAAAACCTGAGCCAGTTTTTCGTGGGCAAATCGAAGCTTTTCAGAGGGCCGGTTCCCGTCTACCACCTGCAGATGACCGAGTTCGTGCAGCAAAACGTCATAGAGCATAAATCTCCGTATTGCCAGCCGTGGCCACTTCTGACCCCATATTGCTCCAAATTGCTCGGGAGTCTGGCCTTTGAGCAGAAACCCTCTCATGCTCATGCGTGGCGGTAAAGCACATAGAGCTATTTCGCGATGCCCGTTAGTGACATAACCCGCCACTCGTGATCCACGCGCCCGATCATTGAAGTGAACGGCGCGAAGACGATGCCACAACTCAAAGGGTAAACGGCTGAGGACAACGCGCACGTCGTCCTCGTTAACGTAATGAATTCTGTCAGTGCCGGGCCGCGCCATTGAAAAGCGAATTCGCAAAAGTTGGGATTCTAATGATTTATTCATTCTCTTTTCCATTTGCAAAAGAACTTCTAGAGAAGCTCGGTCGGAATGACCTTTGTCCGTGCGGTTCTGGTCGGCGCTTTCAAGAAATGTTGTATGCGCAGTGGCCGCTACGACGGTAGCCGCCGCAATTACTTCTTTCCGCAAATAGAGAAGCAAACTCGGCACGAAGCCATTGTGTTCGTGAACGAGAGATCGGGATATTTATGTACTTGAGATTTGTGGTCGCCGAAATCGATGCTGATTCTGAGCGTACGCTCGGCGTGTTTCATGCTGTCCGGTACCTTCGTGATTCGGGAAAGCTCTATCCCTACGAGGAGGACCAGCATGATTTGGTTCGTTGGTGGTTCAACGAGAATTTGGAGCGGCCTACGCGGTTCACAACCGCGAAGCGACCTTACCATCGCAAAAGGAACCGGGCGCTATCCTGGTTCAAGGATACCGCTGCTGAACATCTGGCGCGTTTCTCAAAAGAGCTGCCGCTGTGAGAAAACCCAACCCTGCCACTGAAGGCGCCGATCTTGCTGATTAAATTTCTCATCCGTGAAACCAGTGCCATCAGTAGCAAGGTTTGGTTATAAATTTAACGACGTGTTTTGGGCTTGGCGTTGCCGCTTGCTCCGGTCACGCTCCAAGAGAGCTTGCTGGAAGGCAGGCACAACATGTCGGGGCTTCCGACTCTCAATTCACGGTTGTTGGGGAAGAACTGGTTTTGGACGATGATGTTGGTCTGGAATTGCACGATTGAGGTCGAATAGCACACCAGGTGCACCGCCGGGTGCTGGATGGGCGAGATCAGTTCGCCGTGAATCTTCTCAACCGGGTTGCAGAACAACACCGGCTGGATCACCCCCACGGTATCAGTGCGGAACTGATCTTTAAGGGTCGCCGCAAGATTGGCGACTACGGGACCGCTGGCGTTGTAGCACTTGTAGTGATCGAGGTCCGGCGACGGCGCGGGCGGCGTTCCCGGCGGAAGAATCTTGCCGCTGGGCACGGCCAGAATGGTGGGCGCAGCCACGGCCAACGTCTGTGTTCCGAACTGGTTGTTCACCATGACCGTCCTGCTGACGATGGGTTGGGTGTTGATCTGAAACATCACCAGGTGGTGGTTGGGATTCACGATCGGAGTAACGACCCCGTTGATGATCTTTTCCACCGGATTACAGTGGCGCACGACGCTCAGCGAAGTAATGTCTTCGAACACGCCTGTGGGCGCGTCGAATTGGTCCTGCAGTTGCACAAACGTGGACATTACCGAGGTAGCCGGTACCAGATAGCAACGGAAATGGTCTACCGTAGCGGCTTGAGCCAGCGCCTGGCCGTGAAATACGGCCGCAAACGCCAGAACAGTGAGAGTAAGCCATGTGCGTTTCATAGTCTTTCCTTTCATCAAGCAGAAACATGGCTGCCTGATGCGCTCTAGCTTAAGCCACACAAGATTAAAAACGCGCGCACTAATTTGGGAAAGACAATTCCGTTATGGAATACTCATCTCGCATGGAGATGTACAAAAGAAAATGTTCCACAATTGAAGAAAAGGGAATTGCAAAAAAGGGCGGGAAAAAGGGCTGCTGGATGAAAAATTCCGGCAGCCCTTTCTGCTTAAATTTATTTTGTGAGTCCTGAACTTATCATTCCACCCGCGCTGGAGCGGATCGTTATCAGAGGCGGTGATGGCACGTTGGTGAATGTGATGGTGAAGCTGCCTACCGCAAACGGGATAACCGGGCCCATCTCGCCGGTGTAAGGCTGTCCGGTTGCCAGATTCATGGTTGGGCTTTCACCATTCGGGCCAGCAAGAGTTGCAAACAATCTTACGCTGGGCGTGTTGTCACTTGCAGTAATTACCAGGCTTGCCTTGGTTGCAACGTAACGCACGCTGGTAATAAGGATGAAGTCGCTTACCGGATTTACCACCACGGTGATTGTAGTTGTAGCAGGAGGTAATCCAGTGGTTGAGCTAGTGGCGGTTACAGTGAAGGTGAGTGCCTGCGGCGCAACCAGGGCCGGCACCGTTGGAGCTACGAATTTCTGCACTGAGCCATCAACCGCAACAGGCGTCATTGCAACAACTGGGCCAGCGCTCTGCTGCCAGCTATAGGTTAAAGTGCCCCCGCTTGGGTCAATACCCGTCGCGGTCAAGGTCACGTTGGCCGCGCTTACGATTGGGCTGGCCGGGCTTGAAGTAGCAAAGACAGATGGCGATGTGCCTGGCGGGGGAACTGTGACAGGCACGGAAAAGGAGGTTGTGCTGGGTTGAGTAGTGTTGCCGCCGCCGACCGTCAGTGAGAAGCCGAGGCTCAGCGGAGAAGAGACCACCGGCGCGACAAATGTTGCTGTCGCGCTGGCTGGGTTATTGATGGTTACAACGGGATCACCCGGGTTCACGATCTGTGTCCATTGGAACGGCCCATTTGACGGAGTGCTGCCCGTGGAATTGAGAGTTACAAGCGAGCCTGCGGTGATCGGCGTGGTTGAGCCGCTGAAGCTGGCAACTGCCTGCGATATCCCTCCGGGAGTGTTGTTTAGTGAGCAAACAACTGCCGGGGTCACGTCATCCGGGAAGGGATTGAGCTGGCCGATGGTTTGTGTTTGCTGAGCAACAGGAACTTCTGCGCGCCGCGCGTTCAAGCGAATCAACTCGCTATCAAGGACGCTGGTGGGAAGAGGCCAGGGCCCAGTGCCGTTGACGAGGAAGGGCAGGTCGCCAAAGTTTGAACGTGGCGGCAAGTCGCCTGAAACCAGGGCTTCAGGGAAGACGAACTGCGTGTTCGGAAGCTGATAATAATTGAACACCAGACCGTTGTTAGTTAAGCCGGGTACGCCGCCGCTCACCTGCACAGCAACGTTTTGCGTCGGAGGAAGGAATGTGCCCCCGTTAGGACGGAAACGCCACCGGCCTCTTTTGCCAATCAGCGGCAGGCCTTGCTCCACCGGGAAGCCAGAGACCCACGCTGGAAGACGGAAGACCAGGTTTCCGTTGCAATCAATGTCGACGGCAGAAATATCAATGTTGCGGAGCGGATCAGTCATCATGCCCTCCACCACGTTGCGCCGCGCCGTTTCCTGCGGGAATGACGGGTCAGGCGTTCCACCCGCGCCTTCCAGCAAGGTGTCAATTTCCAGGTAAGCCGGATCAGTGTTGGGGAAGGTGAAGATGCCCAGGCTTGCGACCACCTGCGTTGCTGACATGTAGGGCACGCCCTGCGAATCGAGTTCAAGAGTGCCGACGACGGAGATAAAATCGCCTACTTCAAACGGAGCTTCAGTGTAAGGATCCTGCGGAAACGGATTATCAACCTGAGGTCCACCGCCGGGCGCATTCATGGTGTAGATGGTACGGATAGCACCAGTTGGGTCGCGTTGCCGGTTCACTTCCGGGCACTGCGGATCATCAAAGCCGCCCAGATATGGATCGACAGTCCCAGTGCTGGTTACGCCATCGGCCAGAGTCGCGGTCCATGTTCCGGGCGCAACGCGAGGGATGCACATCGGGTAGCCTGTATCTGCGCGCACAGTAGGATTGCCCTGATCCACGGCGAAACGCGTATCGGGCGACTGGCCGATGCTATAGCGGCCTTTGTTCCAGAGCCTGCCACTTAAATCAGTAATCTGCATTGCAGGATCGTTGATCTGAATGCGTTTGCCATTCACTATGAAGCTGCCGTCAGCATAATTGATGGATTCAATGTAGCCCTGGAAGGCGGTGCCTGCCTTCTGCGCAATAAAAACAAGCCCGGCGATATATGTGCCGTGCACAATGTTGCCCTGAACATGCACTTCATACGTGCCCGGAAGACGCACGCTATCAGAAAGCGCCATGCCGCTTTCACCGGCCACGCCCGTAGGGTTGTTCTCAAACGCCTCTTCCCAGGTCATCATCACGTTGGGAAAAATGACCACCGTATTCTGCGGAATCCTGATGGTGTCATTGTTCACCTGTATCCAACCGCCAGAGGTTTTGCAGGCCGCGGGTGCAGGCGCCGCAGGCGCTGGTGTTGGCGTTGCCACAGGAGAGCTGATGCCCGCTGTTGTATCCAGCGTGACGCTGGGAGCCGGAGTGCAAAGAGAATCGACAGAGGCATATTCAATGAAGCCGAGCGTGTCAAAGCCTACGGGCACGGTCTGGAAGGAAGGAATTGCCGCCGGCGTCGGAGGTGTCGCCGGCTTGGGCCATTGGGCCTGTGCAACCGTCATAGCGAACATCAGCAGCAGGGTGACGGCTGCCGCCTTGAATATTTTTGTTGTTTGCTCGTTCATCCTCATCATGAAACTCCTCTGTCAAGCTGCTTGCTTCCCCTGGTCTTTGCCGATCTCTTCTGCCGTGCGCTCATAATCGCGTGCCGGCCCGGCTGCGCAATGCAGCTGGACCAGAAAATCTAGTTGTGCTGGTTTTTCAGCAGGTTTTCCAGGAAGGTAGACTGCGGCGTGCCGCCGTTTTTGCCTACTGCTGGAATTTCCATTAGCTGTGTTGTTGCCTGCCCCGGATGCGCTGGATCTTCTTGCGGAATACCGTTTTCATCCATCGGGTGTCCGTTGGGGGCGAATAGCTGCGGGTGATCAAATGGAGCTGACTGCGCGACCGTGCGTGGATCAGTCAATCCGTTGCGGAGAAAATCCACCAGGTCTTGCTTCTCCTGCAGTGTGAATCCAATCGGCTCAACGTCTGGGTCCATGATTTTGTTTTCGCTGGAGGTATTGAAATCGCCGCCGCGGTTGTAAAACTCCACCACCTGCTCCAGCGTCAATTCGCCGCCGTTATGGAAGTACGGAGCGGTGAGCGCAACGTTGCGCAGTTGCGGAACTTTGAAGTATCCGGTGCGCGCAATGTCATCTCCGCAGTTCAAGGGGCTTTGGGAGATGCCGTCACCCGGACGCCCAGGGATCATCAAGCTGACTGAAGGATCGTTGCAAACGCGCTCGCGCTGAAATTCCCCATTGGATAACGGCAGACCGGCGATTGGATCAGTTCCCGCCAAGCCGCCATCTTCCGCGCCGGGACGCACGCCGATGTGGTAGAAACCCGTGTCATAAACTCGCACGTTCAGGTCGCCCATAATCATGCGCTCCAGCGGTTCCGGAGAAACGGTATCAACGGCAGCGTTAGAAAGCTCAGGCCCACCGTGGCATACAACACACTGGCCTTTGGTCTGGAACATCAGCAGGCCGTGAAGCTGCGCCTGCGTTAGCGGCGTTGGGCCTACCGAGTAGTTGATCCTGACGGGCACGGTAGAAACCGGCGGGTTTTCAAAATTCACCACGATTTTGCCGGTGGCGTAATCAACAGTGCCGTCAACCCCGGTGCCGGTGAAGCGGCCAAAACCGTCGTCAAAGGCGTAAACATCCTGATCACTGAAATCAAAATTTGGGTTCAGGGAGATGACTGAAACAGTGTAAGGATCAAGTCCCGGCGCCAACTGAATGGTGTATGAGTTGCTCTGGTTATCACCAATCAATGTATAGGTGGTTTGCTGTTCCAGATATTTATCCAGCGGCGTCTGGTCAGCAATGAGTGTGCTCTCATACATCTGGATGGCAACGGCCCAGAACAAGGAGAAGTTGTATTCCATCTGCGAGTAGTCAGTGGTGCTGGAGGGACAAACTTGAAATTTCGCCGGATTCACCTGCGCCTGGACGCTGCCATTTGCTGCGACGCAGAGATGATTGGGGAAATTCCACCACTCAGGCTGAAACGCCTGCTGGATCAGAGCAGAATAACTGGTCGTCAAGCCGTTGCTCGGCGCATTGGAAAATCCGCCCAGAACGCTGTCCGTGGGATCGACAAGCTGCTTGGCCAGAGGCTTGCGCGCCAGCAGCTTCTTGCCGACCTGGGGAAAGATGCGATCATCGGCTGACATCTCGGTTGAGCTGAGAATCGGCCCCAGCGATTGCGAGCAGAGCGCTGAGTTCTTCATGTTGATCAACGCCGGCCCAATTGAGGTCCCGGTTTCATCGGTGACCATCAGGTGTGACTGGCCATCGCGCGAGCCGAACGGGTTTGCGCCGTTGCACTCGTTCTGTGCCCGGCCATCCCAGAAATTGCGATAGTTGAAAACTGCATCCACCACGCTGGGCGTGTTGCGTCCAGTCACTCGGCGGGTGTTGATCCGCTTGTTGGGACTGTTGGGATCGGGAAAAGAGAAGACTGGATCAGGCGCTACTGTGTCGTTTTCCGCGCTATTGCGCACCGTGACTTGAAGATTTCGTGTTTGCTCAATGCAGATGGTGGTGCTGCTTGAAGCGGTGGTGTTGCTTAAAGATGTAGTTGTGTTTGGCGCAGAGCTTACTGCCGTATTGCCGCCGCCACGGACGCTGACCTTCATCTCTGTAGCTGCTTCAATGGGAATGGCGCCATTGGCTGCTTGCTGGCAGTTGGAATTGACTCCGCTGGAAGGCACTGCCTGGCCGCCGGTAACGATGATCTGCGCATCGGTGAGACCAGGTACGCCCTGCGAGCCAGTTACATCGTTAACATCAGTAGTAATTGATAAGCCTTGGTCAACGTCTGCCACTTTGTGGAAGGGATAATCGCCATCGTGGTAGCCGCCAAAGCCGGTTGCAGGTGTACCAGGGTTCAGATGATAGTTTGGCGCATTGCCAACCTGGAAAGTGCTATCGCCTGCATTCTGCCCGGGATTGACCTCATTAATAGCGCGACTGTCTGCGCCGGCATTGAAGTGGCAGCTTGCGCAAGCCTGCGTATCATCGCTACCGGCCTGCATGTCCCAAAATAAAGCTTTGCCCAGCTCAATGGCAGCGGTCTTGTTGGCCAGAATTCCTTCAATACCAAAAACCGGCGGCACAGGAACGGTAGAGAGCGGAGCAAGCGGACGGAGAGGAATAACGGCGGTTTGAGTAGAGCCGGAACTGGAATTCTGCGCCTGAACGTGCTCGAAGTATCCAACGGCAGCTATTACTGCAACTACCCACACGAAAATCCGCAGAAAGGCCAAACGCCCGGAAGATCGTTTCATCAGTTAATTTCTCCTAAATCGCTTGCGTGCCGCGGGTGCTGATCTAGTCCTGCCCCAGGTGCACTGCTGCAGGCACATTCCCTGTGCCATGCGTCGTTGATCGCTCAAACTACAAATGTGTACGTTGTGCCATTACCAAAACTGTTTACGACTGCATCCGCAGCCTGGGGCCGCGTTCCTGCACAAAACGCCAATTGGCACGGGGAAGATCAAAGCCGCGACCGTGCAGCTCATGATTGAGTGGGTGCCATTCAAAGTGAATGGAGCCGGGGGAAAAGACAGACAAAACCATCCTTAAGTTTGCGAGCAGTGCTGCACGCACATGAAGCCATGGCCTGTGTGATTTTGCAGAAGCTCTATTCTCAACACCGATGAGAGAAACCATTTTTCATCATCCCTTTGCGCTTAAAAAATTGAGCGGCGCTGCGCTGGCACAGTCAAACAAAGCGGTACAACCAAAACAGAGCGGTTAGTTCCGTTATGCCAAAATCTTTGTTCCTGGTTGTGGAGAGTGCGCAGGCGCTAGGGGGCTGATGAATCGTGACCTATAAGGCAGCTGGGATGTATTTATCCGTGGGCTTCACGCTATCGGGTGTGAGCTTGCCAAATGGTCCTTCACTTAAGCCAATCAGGGCCGTTGCACCGACGGTCCACCCAGGAGCCTGAAAACCTTGTTTTCAGTATTGATGTTTTTAGCGGGAAACCAGTCTGTGGTATCTGACCAGCGCGTGAAATGCCCGGAAGAACATCAAATCGTCGATGGAGAGAGGATGGCCTTTGGTAATTAGAAACGAATTAGGACAACATTAGATTTATTAAGAAAAGCCTGGAATCCGGGGCGCCCTTGGACTAGAGGCCGAGATGCCTCATATGTAAGCCATATATATTAAAGAAGCGGATTGTAAGGAATTGCATCCAATCCGCCGAATCCAGGTTAATGATGATGAGTGATTTCGCGGAGACCGGTCTTCCCGTTCTTGTCCTGACAGATTTTGTCGTTTTTCCTGGAGCTCTGCTTCACGTCCATTTGGATAGACTCTCTGATTTACAGCGGCAAGCCGTTGATCGCGCTGCTGATTACGCTGGAAAGCTATTCATTGTTAAGTCCCGTCAAAGCGCGATTGAAACATCTGCTCAAAGCGATTTGCATTCCATTGGTGTGATAGCAGAGGTAAAAGCCCGGCAACCGGACGGAGAGCATATTCGCGTGGCGATTACTGCAGAGACAAGAGCTGAGTTGCTGAAATTGCAGCAAACTGAAGGTGGTTTACACGCCTGGGTGCGCGTTATCCCCCATGTTGCTGTAACCGAAGGAGAAGGAATAGAGCTTTTTCAGGATGCAATGGGTCCCTGGGAAGAGCACGAATCGCTATGTTACGATGCTGACTTTCACGTTGCCGGAATTTTCTCTGCCCCTGGGATGAATCTGAAAGATGGTGCAGTGCTATGTGACATGCTCGCCCAAAGATCCCAAGTTCGAATAGAGCGAGAAGAGAGGGTCCATTGCATTGACCTTCAGCCGCTCCTGGATGAACTTGA
>DATEHN010000130.1:0-90151 GCA_035279585.1 Candidatus Angelobacter sp.
ATCGGAGAGAATGCCCGGCACTCCGGCTTGGGCAAAACGATTCCGCCACAGCAAGACGGTGGGCCGACTGATGTGTAGAGCCTTGGCAATGGCGCTGTTGCCCTCTCCTGCGATTGCTTGGAGCAGGATGCGAGCGCGCAGCGCAATTTTCTGAGGGGTCTTGCCGCTGGATTGCAAGCGTTCCAGCTGGCTTTTTTGACTTGTATTACAGGCCAATGCATCTGCTGCATGGTTTGCCATGGCGATAGGTAACCATAGCAGAAGCGTAATGTAAAGCTATTTATGAGACACTACACTAGCCAACTCTGATCTGATTCCGTACTCCGACTGAGTTGCAGTTCGCCATGCTTTGGGGTACAACATCTCCCACAAGAAATGGCTGGCTTTGCCACAACGTCTCTCCTGCTTCGTCCCCTGCGCTGGAGCCACGTTTATGGCGAAGGTGAGCTTTGCCGTGCTGCTGTCCGCGTCTATACCAAGCCGCTCTTTCACTGGCGCAAGGCGCTTTCCACCTCGACGGATGGCAAGACCCTCTATGATTTTGCCGCGCGCGGGCTGCGCGGGCTTGACTCGCTGCATCGTTCGCTGGAGCGGCGGCGATTTCAATTTCGCCCGGCGCTAGCGCTGCGCTATAACTTCAATGGCAAGCAACGGACGCTGTATATCTCGCCCTGGGAAGAGCGCATTGTTGACCTGATGCTCTATCGCGTGCTCAGCCGCAAGCTGCACCCCTGGTTCTCCACGAATTCTTACGCCTATCGCGCCTTAGGTTACGGCCTGGACCAGTGCCAATCGCAAATTGCCAATGTCATTCGCTCTACGCATGCTCCTCTCTACGTAGTCAAGCGCGATATTGCCGACTACTTCGCCAGCATCGATCATGAACTTCTGATCGCCAAGCTCGCCGAGTTGGTCGATCCCGCTGACTACCTGTTTCAGATTCTCGTCCAGCGTATTCATTTCCAATATCAGGAAGACGCGGATACATGCACAGCCACTGTCGGCATACCTTTTGGCTCGGCCATTGCCTGCCTGTTCGCGAACATTTATCTCACAGAGATGGATCGCAAAATTGAGAGCATAGCCGGCGTTCGCTACTTCCGCTATGCTGACGATATTCTCCTGCTGGCCTCCGGCCATGAACAGGCGCACGCGGCAAAGCAAATGCTGGAATCGTCTCTGGCTGAGCTGCGGCTTGGGATGAAGACCAGCCACAGCACTGATCTGGCGCTTTCAACGAGTGCTCTTCCGGCGGATATGGAATTCCCACGCTCGGGCGAGTTCCGGCATCTGGGCCTGCTGTTCCGGGCCAACGGCACGGTTTCACTCTCGCGCGACAAGCTACGCAAGATCCAGAACCTGTTCCGTTTTGCTTTTCGGAGAGCCCGTCGACGCTGGAAAAAAATTCAGGAGCCAATCGAGAAAGCCCGCGCCCTGGCCGCTCTCGCCGCAGAGACTATCGACAAGGGATTACGCAACGTTGCCATCCTCGATTACTATCTCAAGCATGTAGATGATGAAAGCCAGATTCGTCTTCTCGATCGCTGGTTGGCGGAAGAGGTGCTCGCCTGCGTCTTCGGCGGACATAAGAAAGGGCACTTCCGGCGCATCAGCTTCGCAGAGCTGCGCGCCATGGGGCTGCCTTCACTGGTACACCGGCAGCGCCTGATCCGGCGGGGCCACATTGCAAGCCCATTTTTCATCTGGCAAACAGAAAGGAGCGCCAAAGCATTCAGAGGGACGGTTGCCAGGCTGCCACAAAGCCATGTGCCAGGCAGCTTTCTCTTCAGTCCTAGAAGCAGCGGCCGGTAAATGCCCGTGAGAGAGGGTGGCCGCCTGTAGATGGGGGTTATGGAAGAGCTTGGCCGCTAAAGCGGAAGCTCGTTTTGCTCAACCGTCCCTCTGGGTGCTTTGTCTTTGTGAAGGAGAGTCATGGGATTTTTCAATGCCCTGAAAGACATTCTCGGTGGTGGCAAGTGTCCCGCGTGCGGCACGCCCGGAGTACGCAAGAGTGGCAATGAGATTCGCTGCTTCAATCCGCTGTGCCAGTATTTCAATCCCAGCCTGAATCCCAGTGATGCGTCGCCTCAGCCGCCCTCTGAGCCTCCTCAAGGGCAGCAAGGCAAGTCTTCAGGATGGAGCTCTAGCCCGTCACAGCCATCGCAAGGCCGACCCTCCGGTTGGAGCTCCGGTTCCGGGCAATCCAACCCACCGCCAGCAGGCACCGTAGCCATCCAATACCGCAATTTTCAGGGACAAGGCAAGACCTTCCATGCCGACGCGCGCTCACTGCGCCGCGAGAAAAACCATATCGTTGCTACGGTTGCGCCCAAAGGAAAGCAGATCACGCTTTCCCGCGACCGCATTCAGAATTTGTCGGAAGTTGAAAGCCAGATGCCGCAGCGCGTTGAGTCCGGACAGAACTGGCCCACGGCCCATGAGCGCCAGGTCCTGAACTATCACAAAAAATACAAGACTACATCACCGCTGTATGAAAAAATTCGCGCGAAGTACCCAAACTGGTAGGAATCGCCGAAATCGCCGTAATCGGAAACCTCACCACGGAACAACACGGATTACAAATTAAAAATCACGCAATAGCCCTTGTTCCCGATCTGTGTAAGCCAGTGTTATCAGCATAATCAGCGGTAAGGTTTTGGTTTTCGATCACGGCGACCTATCTGTAATATCCCTGCCTTGCCTCAACTACCACTCCCCCAAGCTGCTTTTTGATCTCGGGTGTCAGGCGCACTTTGATGGCGCAGAATTTCCCTTTTGGTTTTTGTACCGATGGATGGTAACCCAGACTGTAGCGCATGCGCAGATCATCGATCAACGCAGCCAGCTTGTCTTTCAATTCTTTCTTTTTGTACTCGATCACCTGTCCGCCCGTGGCTTCAGCATATTGGTAAACCTCGCCCGGTGGATGCAACATGCGCTCGGCGGGGTGGGCCCAGAGTCCTTGCGCGCCTTCCACAGAGATATCGCTCTGCTTCACCAGAGAGCAGACCACGGTACTGCTGCGGAAAAGCTCCAGCATTGCCTCTTTTTGGGAATGCGGCATCGCGCCCTTCAAGCTGTGGCGATAACGCAATGGGATCGAGCTTTCTGAAGGTATGTTCGGAACATCATCCGTAAACCAGATAATCACCCGCCGGCTGGATGGGTTCTGTCCCTTCGCTAATTCCTCAGTGGCTTGGTAGATCCCTTCATTGAAAAAGGCGGCTTCCTCACTCTCCATGCGGCTGGCCTTTTCAATTGCCGCCGCCGCCAGAGCCCTATCTGTGGTGGCCGGCTGCAAAACCTCGGTTGCTGCGGCATAGACCATTACCGTGACTTCGTCTTCCGGCTTCAGGTGCTGGAGCGCCTCCAGCGCACCACCTGCCAGCGATTTCAGCACCGGACGCACGCTGTCCGTGAGGTCAAACAGAAGCACGATTGAGAGCGGCATTTTGTCCTGGCTGAATGAGCTAATTTTTTGAGGTACGTTGTCTTCTAAAATCTGGAAGTCATCTTGCCTCAGTGATGGAGCGACGTGCCGCGTCTTTTTATTCAGCACTTGCGCATCCACCTGCACTACGTGCACATCCACACGGAAAACAGGCTGGTCTGCTGCCGGATTTTGCGCATGCAGAAAACTGACGACCATCAACTCAAACGCCAGCAACAGCAAAGCCCTGGTTCCCATAATTCAATCAAAGATAGGCCGGTTTACCCAGATAGTCCAGCGCCTTTTGCCGGGGAATGAAACTGCCACTGAATATAGTTGTACCAATTCCTTTAGACGGTACACAATGCTTGGCAGTACAGCGATTTCTCAGGAGGTTTTTTAATGCATCCACAGACGGAGACAGCACCTGAGCACGAGATTGCAGTCAGTACAGTCGCTCCGCTAAAACCGAAGAGCACTTGGAGCCCTGTTCTAAAAATCGCTTTTCGGTTTGGCCTTAGTTATTTCATTCTATTTTGTCTTCCGTTTCCTCTGGACATGCTGCCCTGGCAGAAGCTGACAGCATGGTATGACGCGGCGTGGATGAAAATCGTTCCCTGGGTCGGCCTCCATTGGCTGCATTTGGCACAGCCCATCGTTCCCTTATCAAACGGCAGCGGTGACACCATTTACAGCTACGTGAAGTCTCTGTGTTTCCTGGCCTTGGCTGCGCTAATCACGATCATATGGTCTCTACTTGACCGCAAGCGTGAAAGCTATCGCACGTTTCATCAATGGAGCAGGTTGTATCTGCGTGTCTTCCTAGGGGGCACATTGCTGGTTTATGGCGCATTTAAGGTCATTCCAGCTCAGTTTCCACCGATATTCCAATGGCGTTACCTTGAAACCTTTGGCGATTCTTCTCCCATGGGCCTTTTATGGACCTTCATGAGCGCATCCACCAGTTACACCATCTTTGCCGGCGCTGTGGAGATGTTGGGAGGAATTTTGCTGTTTGTGCCGCGGCTGGTAACCCTGGGGTCGCTCATCTCTATCGCGGCGATGACTAATGTCTTCATCCTGAATATGAGCTATGACGTTCCGGTCAAATTTTTCTCATTCCACCTGCTGCTGTTGGGGATTTTCCTGATTCTTCCTGAGTTACGGCGCTTGGTGAGTTTTTTTGTTCTCAATCGCCCAACGGAGCCTGCCGCTCTTGATCTGCGCTTTAGTCGCCGGTGGCTGAACCGCGGCTTTTTGATGGGGCAAATCGCGCTCGGCCTGCTTTTTGCCGGCTACAACCTTCATGCTGCAAACCTGCAGGTAAAGAGCTTAACAACGGGAGACTTTGCCGCTAAACCACCTCTTCGAGGGACCTGGGCCGTGGACGAGTTCGCGTTGGATGGACAGGTGCGGCCCCCACTTCTAACAGACAGCATACGCTGGCAAAAAGCGATCATTGACTCGACCGGCGGAATCATGGTGCAAAGCATGGACGGCAAACTCCTTCGCATGCCCGGCAAAATGGACCTTGATAAAAAGACTTTAGATCTAACCAGACGCGATGATGCACATTGGAAGGCCAATCTAAGTTATACCTTCCCTGCAACCGGCATCATGGCCCTGGATGGCCAGATTAACAGTCAGCGCGTTCACATCACGCTGCACCAGCTGGACGGAAAATACCTGCTGAATACCCGCGGATTCCACTGGATCAACTTGGCTCCATTTAATCGCTAAGATGGCACAGCAGCAGCGGACGAATAAAAGGCATATACAGCAAATCCGGGAAATGCTTCGTCAGAAGAACTAAAACGTCCTGCACAAGCTTTACTGATAATTGGTTCTTACCTTTCTTCCGGTGGCCGCACATGCCGGAAGGCCCGCCACAGCAGGCCATCATAGATAATTTTTAATCCGCCGCCCAGCAACAAAGGAGCAGAAAATGCCACCTGCTGCATAAAGACTCCCGCAACGGCTGAAGCCACAGCCCATGCCGTATTGCGCGTGAGGTTGGTTACACCGGCTGCAAACGTACGCTCTTCCGGCCTGACCACCGCAGCCACATAAGACTGCCGCGTAGGCACGTCCATCTCCACCAACGATTCACGCAATAGAAACAGCACCACGGCCCAGCGTGCCGAAGGCATAAACGCGGCCAGAATCAGAAACACGCCGGAAGGCAGATGCGTGAAGACCATCGTTTTGATGAGCCCAATCCTGCGCGCCAGCCACGCGGCGCCTAAATGTGAAAGCGCATTCAAGACGTGGACAGTGAAAAAGAGCAAAGCCAATTTGTTCTCAGCGATGCCAAAGCGCCGGAAGAACCAGTAAGACACCAGCGCATCAGTGAGAAAGCCGCCGCCAAGTGAGTCAATAGCGAACAGGCTGGAGAGCTTGGCAACAGTTGATTTAGTTCCTTGCGATATCTTCGCAACCGCCTGGCCCGGTAAGCTGATGCGTGAAACCTCTACTTCCGTCGTGACCATCAGGTAAACCACAGCGCTGATCAAATGTAAGACCGCGTAGCCAACGAATACGGCTCGATATCCATTGCCCAGTCCCACGTTCCATATTCGCAATGCCAACAATGGAATTCCTGCCGCAAGCGCTCCAATGGCTCCGCTTGCATCCAGCACCACGCTGTACCAAGCCAGCGCCCATGTGCGCTTTTGATCGCTCACCAGGCCGGGGATCATTGCCTGTTCCAAAGCGAACGACGGGCTCCGATCAGCCCCCATCCCGTTGAGCATTCCTAAAAAAGCGAGGATAAGAAGCGCGGCCAGTCCAGAATGGAAGATCAGGGGAATTCCGCCCAGGGCATTGAGCAGAGCCATACACACAAGCGTCCGCCTGCGTCCCAGATGGTCCGCCTTCAACGTTATGAAAACCGTGCCGGCGGCCGCGCCTGCCAATCCGGCTGCGATCACCAGGCCTATCGATGGGGCTGAGAAACCTTCACGGGAGAGATAGACGCCGAGCACAACGCCCATCAATCCGATGTTGAATGAACGCAGCCACGCGGCCGCGTAGATGACCAGAAGATTGCGGGTGGATTTGCGCTCCATTGCGTGCGACAAGATTACACCGCAGCGGCTTAGGCTGCTGCGCGATAGCGCGTCTCTCTCAAGTCCAGCTCACACAGGGCTGTCGAGTAAAGCAACAATGGCGCACCAGCTAAACAGCAATTTTGAGTGATTGAACGCCGCCCTCGCGCATTCATCTCTCTCCCGAGGTTATTATCATGGGCTGTTCAAATTTGGCACTTGCCATAACACAATTGCCAGACCAACTAATACGGCCACAAAATAAGCGGTGATGAAGTTGCTGGGCTCTTCTGGTTCGTCACGAGTAAATAGCCGCCAGGCTAAACCTGCTGAAACGATCCAAAACACGACATCGTGCAACGCATAGCCAAGCACAGCGCTGATCACTAAAATCGTACCGCGTTGTATCTTGCTTAAAGCATACGCAGCGCTGCCGCCATCGAGTATCCAGATTGGGGTCAGGTTAATTAGGTTCAGCCATGCACCGGTTGCGGCCAACGCGCCCCAGATGCCATCGCCGTTCTGGCGCCAGATTAACCAACACGCAGCCGAAGAAAGAAGGCCTGCGAACGGCCCTGCAAGGCTCACCGCAGCGCGAGTTTCCAGGCTTACATTAAGCGCTTTCCATCGCACATACGCGCCGAGCCCCGGCAAGAACACAGGCATGTCTGCCGGCAAGCCGCGACGTTTGACATCAATAAAATGGCCCATTTCATGGATCAGGATCAAAACAGCGAAGCCGATCCCAAATTTCGGCCCCCACATGGCCCAATAAAGCCCGATGAAAGCAGCAAAGCTGAACAAAAACTTAAGCTTAAAAATCGCGATAAAGAATGCTTTGAATTTCGCTATAAAAATCGCAATAGGGGCCAGCGGTCCCAGCCATTTCGCCCACTTCGGCTTTGCATGAGCCGGCGGTTGGTTGGATTGCGACGTTCCACCGCCTTTTTCGAGCTCGCGCATGTGGTCACGTATCCAGGTAGCGTGTTGTGACTGAGCGGGCAGTAACGGCAAGCAGGCCAACCAGCGTTCACGGGCTTGGGAAAAGTCGCCGTGCGCTTCAAGGGCACGCGCATGGGCGGCAAACTGTTCTACCTGATTTTCGTGCACAAGCGTATGACAATATGGGCACTCCAAGGCATCCGGTGCAAGGGGACGGGCACAACGAGCGCAATTTTGAGCCTGACTGACGGTAAATGAGGACATGAATCTTTGCGACAATCTCCAATTGCATCATCTCATATTGCTGTGACTTATCACTCCAGCTCAGCGCTGATCGTATATTCGCTGGCCGAGTTATCCCAACTGATTTGCAAGATATTCGGCTTGCAGCAAACCTGGCAATCTTCTACGTAGCTTTGGCGCGAGCCGGCGGAAGAATCCACCTGGGTCTCATTCCATTCACCGCAACCAGCGCACTGGAAACCGGAAAGCATGAATCTGCAATGTATCGTAAAACAAAAACAACGGCCAGCATTTTAAGCTGACCGCTGATTGCAGCTGCCTACCATCTTGTGTCTCCTGTGCAGGATCGTTGGTGAAGCCGGCACTACGCTAACTATGTGCTCCTGCAACAACGCCTGCGGCTTCCATCGCAATCTCTTCAGTTGCCGTTGCGGCAAAGTAGCGACGATAGGAATAAAACACTCCCAACATCACCAGCAGCAGCGCCACAAGAACCTGCCATCCGATATCGGATCCTAACGTCAAGGCCAGGCTGGCAACGCCGGCGCTGGCTACCAGGTACACATATGACAATTGGAACATCTCTTTCCAGACGCGGACCACATTCTCCTGCTCCGTGAGTGAAATCACCAGCGCCATGGTGACTGTGTTCGCCAGGAAATAAACTGCGGCAGCAAGCGCCAACCGCAAAGCCTGTGATGCAATCCGCGACTCTACCATGGGTGAAACATAGATGAGCCGCGCTGCCGCAACTGTCATCGCAATGGCGAAGCTGTTAAATGCAAGCTGCACCAGATTAAGTTTTTGCCTCTCCCGCGGCAGGCATTGGGCCAGGGTGCTGATAAAGCCGACAATCATTGCTTCAGCAGTTCCCAGCAGCGCAGCCGCCAGCAGGAAAAAAGGCAGGTTTACTGACATGGTGCCAGTCAAACCAGGCAGCTTTACTTTAAGCCTCGCTGCCACGGTCGCCAGTACCAGGATCGAAACAAAGCGCACTGTTGCCACCGAGTGGACGTTGCGTACGGCGTTCCCCATGAGAAGGAAACCCGAAACGATAATCAACGCCACAAATATTCGCGCTGATAACCCCTTCGGCATTAGTCTTCTCCGTCTTCCCCATCGCTCAGGGCGGTGATGCCATTCGATCCCCAGGTGATCGAGTTGCTCCAGATAATGCTGTTTCCGGTGATGCCAGTCTGACCCCAGACAATTGAGTTACCCCAAATAATGGAATCTGAGGCTACCGCGTTTCCGCCCCACACAATAGAATTGCTCCAAACAATAGAGCTACCCCAGGTGATGCTGTTACCCCAGGTGATAGATTGGCTATTGGTGAGCGTAGCCGTTCCGGTGGCAGGATTGTACTTGGCAATGGGCGAAGGCGCTCCGCCGTTTACCACGTCGGTGTTTTTCAGAGCAGCGTCAACGTCCAGATATCCGGCTCCGATGGTAAACACGTCATATTGTGAGAAATAACCGTGTCCCTTAGTGTCATATCCCCAACTGCTGCCGGGATATCCCTTCCATGCGGTCTTCATCATCCGTGCTTTGATGGTGTCAGGCGTGAGCGTCGGATCTTTTTGAATCATTAGCGCAGCTGCACCGGCGACTATGGGCGTCGCCATGCTCGTACCGCTCAGCCGGAGATATTTTCCGCTTGCTCCCGTGGTGCAATTATTCAAAACGCAGGTTGTGATGGGCAGAATATCCAGGTTCAGCAATGAGGAAATCAGTGTGCTCCCCGGTGAAGCCAGTGAAACGATGCGATTACCCGGAGCAACCAAATCAGGCTTAGCCACATGATCGAGCAGCGTTGGCCCCTTAGAGCTATAGCTGGCCACCGTGTCATCAAGCCGGCCGGGAGTGCCATTGGTTTTGGTGGCGCCCACGGTAATCACATTGGGATCATTACCCGGCGCGTTGATGGTTGCATAACCCTGAGTTCCCCAGGAATTGTCGCGTCCGGCATTCCCCGCCGCTACAACTACAACGATTCCGGAGTTCCATGCGGCTTCCACTGCCTGGCATACAGGATCAAGGGTGTACGACTCAAAAATTGGGCGGCCCAGCGAGAGATTGATAACACGAATGTTGTAGGTGTTCTTCAGCTGAATCGCGCGCTGAATGGCCGCGATTACCTGGCTGTCCGTCCCCATACCATCAGCGTCAAGCACGCGCAAGTTGATGATGTTGGCATTAGGAGCGACGCCGGTGTATTGGACTGGATAGCCATTCTGTGAATCACGGCCATTCCCTGCCAAAATTCCGGCCACGTGCGTGCCGTGTCCATAAGAGTCATTTGTGCTGGGGTCGCCGGGAACAAAGCTTTCGCTGTAAACAATTCGTGAGCCGGCGCCACTCGCCTTCTGCAGGTCGTCGTGATTAAAGACGCCGCTATCGATGATTGCAATGCCGACTCCAGTACCATCCAGGCCATATTGCTGGCGGGCAACATCACCCATGACCGCGGGGATATCGTCATCAGACGCAACTTTATTCGGGCGGTCCGGACTTACATAAGCCACGTCAGGGTGGTTCTGGAGCCACGCAAGCACTTTGACGGGAATGCGATACGCCACAGCATTAATGCGATCCAGAGAAAATTTCATCCGCCCGCCGCGTGCTGCCAAATCGGCGAAATGCTGCGCTTTGGGAGTCTGATTGAACTGAATGATTACATTCACCGTTCCGTCAGGATTGACTGGAAAATTAGTCAGATCGGCAGCGAGCTTTCCATGTCCGCCACGCGCATGTGCGGCCGCGGGAGCCAACGCAAGCACCAAAGCGAGCGCCAGAAGATGGAAGAGCCACTTCAGTTTGTGTCTTGTTGTCAAATCTTGTTTGTCGAATATCATGTTTTAGAACCCCGGAAGTTTCTTGCAAACTTTTTCCACAGCACTTTTTCCTATGAACCCCAAACCGCTGATGCCACTACGCCGAAAGCGTTATGAAGGGTTCCTGCAGCCAAGGCGCTACCTGCAATTACAGCCAGAGCTGCACCTAAGACAAAAACCAGAACTTTTGACCTGAAAGACATTGGGTCGAACCTCCGCTGCTCTTTAATGCAATCATGAAACCAAAGTAGCAGGAATGTAAACTATTGATTTTATTAGTCTTAGATCATTCCAGGCTTGCGCCAAATGTGACAGCAATGTCTGCCAGGGTGACAGAAGAGCCGGAGAAATGTCGGCTTAACATGCAGTAACTAAAAGACTTATGTCCTATTGCGACAGGTGTGACAAACCCGGATTAGCCAAACCAATCCCCGGCGGGAAGCATGCAAGTGCAGGGTTCAACCGATAAGAAAAGGAAATGTAAGAGAGAGGCAGACTGGATTGCTTAGACTTCAAAGCGGAGCGCTTCTTCAATCTCAGCCGCGCTGGGGATTGATGGCAAAGCTGCAATCAGCTTTTGCGTGAATTCATGCTGCGGACTAAAGAAAATGGCCTGCGGCTGGTTGCATTCAACAATCGAGCCATTGTGGATGAGAGCAATGCGGTGGCATAACCCATACGCCGAGAGCAGATCATGGGAGATGAAAAGCAAACTCATTCCCAGCCTGCGATTCAAGTCAGCAAACAGAGCCAGAATCTCGGCTTGGGTAACAGCATCCAGGGCACTTGTCGGCTCGTCTGCAATCAACAGGGCCGGCCGGTGCAGGATGGCCATGGCAATCAATACGCGCTGCGCCTGCCCGACGCTGATCTCAGAAGGATAGCGGCGGAGAAACTCTTCCGTGGCCGGCAAACTTGCATCCATCAGCGCACGAAAAATTGCTTCCTCTTTATGCTGCTTGTTACCGTTGCCATGCAGCTTCCATGCTTCTTCCAACTGCGTACCTAAACGCAAGGCCGGATTCAACGATGACATGGGACTCTGAGGCACGAAAGCGATTTCTTTTCCGCGCAAGCTGCGCCACTCGCGTTCCTTAAGAGTCAGCAGTTCACGCCCGTTCCAGCGAATCGAGCCTTGCGCCTTGCCGCCTTTCAAGTTCAGCAAGCCCAGGATCGCCAGTGCCATAGAACTTTTCCCGCAGCCGCTGTGCCCTACCAGACCCAGCACCTCTCCGGCCTGCAACTCAAGACGCAAGTCATCCAGCACGGGCGGCTTTTCCTTGTAGCTGATCGTCAATCGGAGTGAGAGCAGGTCCATAAATCCTAATGTGCTTTTGCCAGCGCCAATGTCTCCACATTCCAGAACGTCTGCGGACGAAATACGCTTGGCTCGCTGTTCTTTACTTCAGGTGAGATAGCGACCAGCGCATCTTTATTGATCAGGTAGATGAATGGCTCCTGGTCCCACGCAATCTGCTGGACGCGGTCCCAATACTGTTTGCGCTTATGCTCGTCCCCTGATGAAGCCTGGGCTTTCATCAGCTTGTCGATTTCGGCTTCCCATGCTGTTGCCGGCGATTTCTGCCGCGGATTCCACTGGTGGTTATCCGCCGAGCTGAGCCACACCGCCATTTGCCCATTGGGATCCAGATCAACATTCTGTAAGCCCAGCAGGCAGGCCTCATAGTTAAAGCTTTGCGTCATCCGCTCCAGCAGCGAATTGAAGTCAAGCGTAACCACATTCACCTTGATCCCTATTTTCTTGAGGTCTTCCTGGATCATGGTGGCCATGCTTTCACGCGAGCGATTGCCCGCGTTGGTCATGATGGAAAATTCCACGGTGTGACCGCTCTTATCGCGTAGCGTGTCACCTTGCAGCCGGAACCCATCCTGCTGCAGCCGGCGAAGCGCGCTGGCAGTGTCGTAAGGATGCGGTTTGAGATTGCTGTTAAACCAGAACTTATTGCTGGGCGAGACAATGCCAATCGCCGGCACGGCGTGACCGTGATAAACGATCCGCGCCAGGTCAGCGCGATTGATGGCTTCTGAAATTGCCCGGCGGAAATTAGTGGAAGTAAACCACGCCAGTTTGTACGCCGGAATCGGCGCGTTAGGCACCTGGTTGAACCAGAGCTGTTCCGTGTCAGTGGAAGCTCCGGCATCGCGAACAGAAGCGCTATCGCTGGAGAGCTTCTCAAAGATTGCCGGTGAAACGGTGTTGATCAGCTGAACTTCACCACGCTTGTAACGCATGGCTTCGATTTCAGGGTTTTGCTCAATCTCAAGCCGCACTGAATCCAGATACGGTAACTGCTTACCTGTCGAATCTTTTTTCCAATAGTAAGGATTGCGTTTTAGCAAAATATAGGAGCCGGCTTTGCGCTCAGTCACATAGAACGGCCCCAAGGCAGCCATTTCTTTTTGCGGCGATTTTGCAGACATGATGGCGACCGTATCGAACAGGTCCACCAGATTCGCTACCGGCGCTGGGAAACTGATTTCCACAACGCTAGGCGAAATGATTCGCGTCTCTACTTTGCCTTCACCGGAACGGAAAGCATCACCTGTGCTGGAATGCAGTGCCGGATCCATCAACTGTGACATAGTGTAAGCAACATCAGCGGCAGAAAACGGTGTGCCATCGGAGTATTTCAGGCCTTCGCGCAGCTTAAAGCGTATGCGCTTGCCGCCTTCTGAAACCTTCCATTCGCTGGCCAGTTCCGGCTGCGGCTTCAGGGTGATTCGGTTCACACGCACCAGTACACCGCCGGTGAGATAACGGATCGTCTCAGAAGCATCATCTTCCACCAGCAACGGATTAAATGTCTTAGGTTCAGCGCGCAAACAAAAGCGCAGCTCTCCCCCGGTCTGGGCCACTAGCGTAGCGCAACCCAGCAGCAAGATCGCAGAGAGCAAATGCAAACGCCTCATACGCGGACCTCCTGTTTGTTAAGCAGTACCTGGAAGGAGCTGATTACCACTATAAGTACCGCAAGAGGCAACAAACGCCAAGGTTCCGGACGTAACGTAATCGCGTCCTGAAGTTCTCGTAAAAGGCTGCCCAGCGAAGGCAAAGGCTCTGATACTCCAAGGCCCAAAGCGCCCAGATTTGCCTCGGCAATGATGAAAACGGGAATTGAGATCCAGAACTGGGCAAACAATGCACCGCGGAGATTGGGCAGCAGGTGCAGCCGGATTAATTTAAAGCCGGAAAAACCTGCGGCGCGCGCCATCCACACGAATTCTGATTTCATCAGGTCCTTGGCGCCGGAACAGATGATCCGCGCGGACGCCGCCCATCCCAGCAATCCCAGGAGGATGAAAGTAACTGTGACGGAAGCCTGGGGAGAAATATTCAATGGGAGTACTGCTCGCACTGTAATCAGGAGAAATAACCAGGGCACGGAGAGAAAAAAATCAATCAGCAGCTTGCAGCAGCGCTCAATCCATCCGCCACAATATCCTGCAATGCCTCCCATTAGACCTGCCAGAACTGTTGTAAAGAATGCCGCCAAAGGGGCGAGGGTCAAGGAGACGCGCATCCCGAAAAGTAGTCTTGCCCAACGGTCGCGGCCTAAATCATCTGTGCCCAGCGGATGATGGACTGTAGGGCCAGCCTGCGGCAGATCGCGAAACTGCTGTTCATATCCTGCAGGCGCAAGGTAGTTGGCAAACAGCACAACGAATGCCGTTGCCAGCAGGACCGTAATCGCTATGAAACGTACGGTCTTCATGCTGCGCTCCGGGTGAAGCCCTTCTGAGCGCCATCAGAGATCAAAGTGGCGCAAACTGTAACAAAAGTCACAATCATGGTGAGGTTCACCAGCAGAGGCAGGTCGCGTGCCTCGGCGGCTTGCCAGGCAAGCTGCCCAATGCCGGCAACGTCGCTGATAACTTCAATCGGCAGCAGCACGCCTATGCCAATGCTGATGGAAACGCCAACCAACGCAATCAACTGAGGCAAAGCGATAGGCGCAACATGCCAGGCCAGGACACGCAACGGACCAGCCCCTTTAGCCCGTGCCGTGAGCACATGCGGCATCTCCGCGCTCTGCTGAAGAAGGTTTTCCGTATAGCGATAAATCTTGGGAAAAACCAGCAAGGCCGCTGCAAATGCCGGCGGCAATCGCAACAGAAGGAAGACCAGCGCAAGCGCTGCTGCAGGAGTGGAAATGAATGTCCCGCTAAGGCCATCCACCATGAAGCTAAATGCTCGCCAAC
Source organism: Candidatus Angelobacter sp. (assembly GCA_035279585.1). Lineage (GTDB taxonomy): Bacteria > Acidobacteriota > Terriglobia > Terriglobales > Acidobacteriaceae > Angelobacter. Next base: position 14,718 of record DATEHN010000130.1, read on the forward strand.
GCAAAATCTGTGTAGCGATGGCCAATGCAAGCCCCAGTAGCCAGCCTATCGCGAGCGCAAACGCCAAATTTGAAAGCGTTACCGGCAGACGCTCACGCAAAAGCTCTTTTACCGGCTGATTAAGAGAGCTTGAAGTGCCAAAATCACCCTTGGCCAGAGCAGCAAGATATTGCACATAGAACCGCGGAATATTCGCATCAGCCAAACGGGCCTGCCGGATAGCCTGGATACTCTGAGCAGAAAGGCTGGGATTGAGTTCCTGATCGTCAGAGCTAAAACCGGGAGCAACACGCATGAGCATGGCGCCCGCAAAGCTCGCCATGAGCATAAGCGCCGCCAGCCGAAGCACAGCGCCGCTAAAAAAACGCAGCATTATCCTGCCACCACGTCACGGACGCCGTTAGGCTTGCGCGTCTCGGCCAGCGCATTGAAGACTTTCAAAACTCTATGATGTTCCTGCTTCTGTATGTACATCCGGCGATCAGCTTCCGCCAGCAGCTTCTCCGCATCCACGCCATCTTCCGGATAAATGGCACATCCAACGCTCAAACTGAGCCAATCAACGCCGCAGATCTCGCGTCCAGCATTGCCGGCTAATTCGCTCAGGCATATTCCACGCGCTTCCGCCGCAGAGTTGCTGAGACCCGGCGCGACAATCACGAATTCGTCACCACCCATACGGGCAGTGTAGTCGTACTCACGGCAAGAACCCTGCAAGGTCTCGGCAAAACGCCGCAAAATACGATTACCCTCAAGATGGCCGAATCGATCATTGATTTTCTTGAAGCCATCCAGGTCACAAACCATCACAGTCAAGGAACTCTGCAGGCGCTTACAACGAGCCAATTCACGGTCCAGATGAAGAAATAGTGAACGTGCATTCGGCAGCTCTGTGAGGTAATCGGTTGTGGCCGAGCTTTCGGCTTCCTGGAACGCCAGTGCGTTCTCCACTGAAAGCGCAACTTTTGAACTGATGGCCAGCAGAATACGCAGATGGTCCGCGGTATACGCGTCCTGGTCAGAATGGTAGAGCGTTAGCACGCCAACTACGCCCTGCAAGCCTTCCAACGGAACAGAGATGGCAGACCGCAGCGCGCTGAAGCGATTGGGATCGGGCGCATAACCGTGTTCCATTCCTGGGTTGCCATTTAGCATGGGCTTGCGATTCTGGGCTACCCATCCTGACAATCCTTCACCAAGCGGGATGCGCAAAGCTGCAAACAGACGAAAATTATCACCGCTTACAAACTCAGGCAGCAATTCATTGCCACGGACAATGTAAGTTGCAATCGCATCATACGGGACTAGCCGTTTTAAACGGCCGCTGAGCACGGAGAGAGTGTCGCTCAGGCTTAAAGAGTTGCCCAGGTCCTGCGTTAACTCAAAGAGTGTCTGCGCTTCCTGGCGGGCCGCGGCAATCGACGAAAGGAATGCCGCTTGATTACCTGGTTCAACGCTTCTTGCTGCTTCAAATCCGTTGGCCGGCGCTTTGCCCGGCGCAACTTTCAGATCAGTGGAGAGCTTGTGGCGGTCCGGTACCAGTGACTGCATGTGCACAATCTCTTCCAGTTCTCTATAGTTGGTCTGCAGCATCGCCACCACTTTAGGGTCATAAGCCTTGCCGGCCTGATCAACCACCCACTGCATGGCATCATCCAGCGGCAACGCCTTGCGATATTGGCGGTCCGTGGCTAAAGCATCCAGGCAATCAACCGCAGAAAGGATCCTGGCCCCAATGGGTATTTCTTCGCCCTTCAGCCCATGCGGGTATCCCGTACCATCCCAACGTTCGTGATGGCAGCGGACAATCGGCACCACAGGATAGGGAAAGTGCACCCGCTCCAGAATTTCTGCACCCACAATAGGGTGGATTTTCATTTTCTCAAACTCTTCCGGCGTCAACCGTCCAGGCTTGGAGAGAATGTGCTCCGGCACAGCCAGCTTGCCGATGTCATGGAGCAGGGCCGCAGCTCGCAGGGCCTCAATTTCATCCTGCCGAAGATTAAGTTTCTTTGCCAACTCCACGGCGTAGACACGTACGCGCTCCAGATGATCGTGCGTGGTCTGGTCCTTGGCTTCAATGGCCAGAGCAAGCGCCTCAATCGTGCGCATGTGCAAGGCCGCCATCTCTGCCACATGGTTCTTTTCATTTGCCAACTTGCCCAGGTAAAGGCGGTAAGACCGGTAGATGATGAACATTGCGGGTAAGGCCAGTAATGTCGGCTGCCATCCCACTTTCTGATTGACCCATCCAAAGAGCGCAGCAATCGCACCACCTGCCAGGTAATAAGGCAGCGACCAGAAATAGCAATCAGTCCAGATCTTTTGCAGGCTCTTGTTTTCAGTGAGCGAAATAATGGTCGCCACCGGCAGCGTATTAAAAAGAAAGTAAACAGCGGCTGAAAGCATCAGCAACAACGCGCTGTTTGCGTGCAGGTAAGTGTTCAGCGGCCCATGATATGTGAAGTAAGCCGCCCAAATGGCAACCGCAGCACTGGAGATGTTAAAGAACACCTGTTCCGGTCGCGGCAAGCGGCGCCCTGTAAGCACACACTGCACCAGGATCGCAGAGCAGCCTAGCACGAGTGTTCCGCTGAACGTCAGCTCGGCAATGCCGATGAGAATAAATAAGAAGTTGACTGAAATCGTGCCGGTGATCTCCGGCAGATCAACTTTCAGCCGCGAGGCCAGCAATGCCGTAAGCACGTAAGCAGCAAATTTGGCCGCGTCACCAATCTTCCACACCAGTCCGCCATAGACGACGGTCACAAGACCGGCCGTGCAGACGATGAAAAGAAATATACGAGCCTGCTTCGACATATGCTGGTAAATGAACCTACGCCGTACATACATGGCAACTGCCGGGCCAAATAAGCCAAAAATCTAACTTCTGTAACTGCCTCCGAATCAATGGATTGTGGTAACGGACAGCGGAAGCTTGCGTGATACCACCTATATGCCTGCGACACATCTGTCACAGGGCACCCGTCTGGCCCATGTCAAACTGTCACAAGGATTGATGAAAACAACCATCAATTTTCAGATATTTGAAGGGCCCACGCCTAAGAACAAGCGTGATCTTTACCAAAGAAACGTTGCTTTGAAAAACCGAAGTATTGAGAACTTTAGTAATCGAACGCCAGTGCTTACCGATTGCCCGGTCCTGCCCACTTGCCTCATCATGGCCAATAACGGGCTGTACTTTAGTGCATAAGGAGAAAGGGTCTTTTGTCGACGCTCGTTCACAACTCATGCGACCTTAGCAATCAGGTGGTCCGCAGTGATGCCCTGAAGCGGGTAATGAAGCTGGTGGAGCAAGTGGCATGTCATCCAGCTGCGGTGTTGATTGTAGGTGAAACCGGCACGGGCAAAGAGATGATTGCGCGCTCCATCCATAGCCTTTCCCTGCGTTGCAACAAACCATGGGTTGATGTAAATTGCGCCGCAATTCCTGAACATCTGGTGGAAAGCGAACTCTTTGGTTATGAGAAAGGCGCTTTCAGTGGAGCTGAGACGCAAAAGGCCGGCTATTTTGAAATGGCAGATGGCGGCACGCTGTTTCTGGACGAAGTAGGCGACCTTGATCCACGGGTACAGGTAAAACTACTGCGCGTGCTCGATGGCGCCCCTTATTTTCGTCTGGGCGGAAGCAAAAAGGTAGAAGTGAACGTCCGCGTGGTGGCGGCGACAAACCAAAACCTGGAAGAACTAGTACGCGCTGGACGTTTCCGCAACGATCTTTATCATCGGCTGGCGGAATTCAAACTGGAAATCCCACCACTGCGGGAGAGGCCGGAGGACTTGCTGGCCATCGCCGAGCAGATACTGCATCAGCACTATCCTGACTCGCGTTATTCCCATGACGCAGTGACTGCATTACTCACTTATGAGTGGCCAGGCAATGTGCGCGAACTGCGCAACGCTATATTTCGCGCCGTGATGTTGGCCAAGAACGCCTCTGTAGAGATTACCGCGGCTGACCTCAAATTGACTCAGGTAATCCAGCCGGCCAATAGCAAAGCTCCTCTCAGCCATGACCTGGATCAGTTGGAGCGGCAGATTGTATTTGACACTCTGGAACGCTGCGGCGGCAACCAGGGCAAAGCAGCGCAAGCGCTTGGCATTTCCCGGCGAACGCTATTGCGCAAACTTAAGACCTATCGTGAAGGCGGACCGAATGCTACCGGTAGCGAGTGGTGCGTAGAACGCTACTATCGCAAGCAAATCAACACCCCCATCCGCTTGAAAACGGCTGATGAATGGATTAACGCCACGCTGATGAATATCAGCCTTGGCGGAGCAGCGGTCTGCATTCACAAGCTTCTTGGCCAAGGCTCGCTGGTAACAATCAGCCTCAGCATTCCTGAAAGCGATGCTCATGCTGAGATCACCGGACACATTGCCTGGGCGAATAAAGAAGGCCATCACGGAATACAGTTTGGCGATCTTTCTTCTGAAGTCCACGCTCAGTTGCAATGCTGGTTCCAAGCAGAAATGAAGAAAGATGGTTGGGACGAGGAGATGGAAGCGGGATAAGCCTGCGCTTATTGCTTAGGATCAATTCCACGCTTAATTGTTCGTTGTTCTGCGTCGCGCAAGTCGGGGTAAGCCGCAACCCCGCTAAAACTTTGAAAAATCTGGCTTGCGCCGCTCTAGAAAGGCTGCCATAGCTTCTTTTGCTTCTGGGCCTTGCAACAACGCTGCGAATTGTTGCGTCTCGCGGGCCATGGCATCAGCGATTGGGGATGCTGTCCCATGCTTGAGCAGCATTTTGCTGGTGCGCAATGCAGATGGCGGCTTCTCTGCCAATTGTCGCGCCTTGGCCAAAGCAGTGTCCAAGACCGCACCTTCTGCTACAACCTCATTCACTATCCCGAGTATGCGAGCCTTCTCGGCATTGAACGGTTCACCTAGATACAAGAGTTCCGCTGCCTGTCTCTGCCCCATCAATGCGGGCAGAATCACGCTGGAACCTGCTTCCGGACACAAGCCCAGGTTGACAAATGGAAGCTGGAAGCGCGCTGTTGAATCTGCATACACCAGATCGCAATGCAACAGCATGGTTGTTCCAATTCCTACCGCTGCGCCGCTCACCGCCGCAACCACTGGCTTTTTGGTTGCTGCCAGCGTCTGCAGGTAGAGGATTGCCGGGCTGATCTCACCTGGCTGGGCGTTGGCAAAATCCACCAGATCATTTCCCGCAGTAAAGCAGTCTTGGGTGCCAGTGATCAGAATCACGCGAACGTTGGAATCAGCATGAGCCTGCAGTGCTTGATTCATCCCCAGATACATTTCCCGGGTCAACGCATTCTTCTTTTCCGGCCGCTGCATGCGAATAGTAAGAATACGATCCTGGATTGTCACGGAGATGAGCTCTGCCATGGAAACTCCTTTGCTTTGCTGGTTTTGAATTTGGGATTATAACCGCATCACGCGCGATCACGGCAATGTTGGCGAATTGTGGCAGGGAGTATTTCTTTGCTGCTTCGCGCCATCTGCTTTCATCGTGGAAGATCCTGTTCTCTGATCCCTTTCGGCAATCGCCTTAAACTCCTGTTCCTTTGAACACCGCAGGAATTGTGCGCAAAAGAATTTTAAAATCCAGACCCAGGCTCCAGTTTTCTATGTACTCCAGATCAAGAGCAATGTAATTATCGAACGATGGGTCCTGGCGGCAGGTGATTTGCCACAGGCCAGTAATGCCAGGGACAACGTCCAAACGCCTCAGATGGTCGAGGCGATATTGTTTAAATTCACTGGGCAATGGCGGCCGCGGTCCCACAAGACTCATATCGCCTTTTAACACGTTGATTAGTTGTGGCACTTCGTCCAGGCTGAACTTGCGCAGCACGCGGCCAACTCGGGTAATTCTCGGATCGTTGGCAACCTTGAAGAGAACGGAGTTGCGCTCGTTGCTCTCTTCCAGATTCGTTTTAAGTCCGTCTGCCCCTTTGACCATGGTCCTAAATTTATAGAAGGTGAAGAGCCTGCCTTTTTTTCCTACCCGATGCGAGCGATAAAACACCGGCCCTCTAGACTCCAGCTTGAGCAGTATTGCAATAAGAAGAAATACGGGCGACAAGACCAGCAGCAACAGGCCGGCCATTATCACGTCGCAGATCCGCTTTAGCATCCACCCAGTCGCTGGAATTGGCTCCCGATGCAGCACGCGCACGGGCAGGTGTGCCAGATATTCAACCGGAGCATTCACGGCAAAGCCGTCATAGAGTTCCGGTACCACCTTCACATCCAAACGAAGTCCGCGCGCCTGCAACGCCACTTTCTTCACCAGTTCGCGTTGAGATGGAATTGTAACCACCACTTCGTCGATAAAATATTGCCGGGCAATTTCAGGGAGATCGGCGGAGGATCCCAACACCTGCGGGTCGTCCTGGCGATGGTCATCCAGAAAACCGATCACGCGATATCCCTGACTCTGCTTAAGGTGCTGCGCCAGGTCCATGCCCACCATTCCCGCGCCAACAATGAGCACATTCGTCATCTGCTCATCGCGTACCACCGCCCGCCTGAAGTAGATGAGGCGTAACACATGATGCCCTGCTGTTGCCACTATGGTCCACCCGGCAATAAAGAGCAGCATGGAACGCGTACTCTTGCTCGCACCAGATATATAAAAGTACGCAGCCATCGCCATGGCAGCGGTCAGGCCCGCTTTTACTGCGGCCAGGGCAGTATCAATGATTGGAAGCTGATGCCGGTAAAGCCGGTAATAATTCGCGCATGCCAGAAACAGAAAGGCATAAACAGCCACTGTCAGCCATTGTTGAAATAAAAATCCATGGATATTCAGCCGGCCGGCAGTCTCAGGCTGGCCATTATAGTTGCGGAGAATATATATCGCGCCAATCGCGATGAGGAAGGCAAAATCTATGATCGCAGCGAAGCCTGAGGCGTACGTTCTTCTGGCATGTGAAACAAGTACCGGACGCGGCGCTTTCTCCATCTTTCTGCGCGCGGGCAGGGCTCTTGCCAATGCTCCATCTGTAGATTTCAATAGCGCGGTTCTTTCTGCAACTTCTTCTTTACTGCTCACTTTCAAGACTGCCCCCTGCCCATAGGAGTTGGCCGTGAGAACTCCGCTTGCCGAAATTCACACCCCTCAGCCGCCTACCACTATATAGTGACGCCCCCGCGCCGGGCGTTTCTTTTCAATTTTTTTTCAAACGCCTAGTCATGCATCGCCATGCAATTCAGCACTCCCGATTGAGAATTCGTTGGATCATCGTTCTCCACCACTGCTATCACTTTATTTGCCAAAACAGATTGTATGTGATGCAACCGAAGGGCCGTGCCATCGGCCGCTCCATTAACCACGCTGCAATTAACGGTGTAATTTGTGTCTGCGAACGGGGTCTTCCAATCCAACTCCACGGCCAGGACGGCTCCTTTGGCTACTGCACCAATCGCCTTTCGCCCATGCTTCAAGCCGCTGCCATCAGCATCAACCCCTTTTCCGACACTTATGCCCTGTGTAGGATTGAGCTGGCCATGGTCCACGCTAACATCACCAAGGTTTGATATCTCCACGGCATCAAAGCCCGCAGTAATGTTTCTGATGTCAAACTCCTGGTTCCGATCTGCCCTCACTCCCATGGCCCAATCTTGCACCGTGTTCCTGATGGAAATCCCTTCGTTCGCATTTAAAAACGAGGCAAAAATGCCATCCTGGAAATTACCGCCGCTTAAAAGGTGCAGGCTGCCTTGAGGCGTCGTCCCAATCCCAACTGGCTCTCCAAAATAGGTATATCCTCCATGGCCTGTAGTAAATCGAATACTGCCTGTGCCGGTCGAGCCGAAACTCACATTGCCCGGCGTTGTGACACTGAAATTGGTGGAAGCTGAAATCGGACCATTGAGAATCATGCCGCCTGCCAGAACAAGATTAAGGTCGGCGCAAGTCTGTATGACTGGGACATGTGTAGAGAAATCACCGGCTACGGCGGTATTTTTATCTAACAGCCAGCAATCCTGGGCAATAGTGGTTCTCCATAAGCCTTTGGGTAGCGCCAAAGAATCGTCTCTGAACTCAAAGGGATATGGCCCGGACCTTTCGAGCCGCACCCTGCTGCCGGAAAAAACTGTCAGGACATCCGAACCAATTGGGCTTAGTGGCAAAAAGGTAAATACTGATTGGCCTCTGCGACGGAAGCCGAGGTTTTCTGTGCGCGTAAAGAACAGGTCCTGAGCAAGTGCCCAGATATCTTGTCCCGGCGAAGGCGTGTTGTCCTGGAAGGCGATTTCGCCGTAAATGTTATTTGGGTTCAGGCTTCTGAAGGTTAAAGACGGAATCACTCCACCGTTAGGCCCGCCGGACGCACTGAGAAACAATTTCGGAATAGCGCCAACATTGGCGTCCACAACATCCGATGTAGCAATGTAACCGTTAACGGGAATTTGCAGATTACCCTGCAAGTTTGCGTTTTGCGCAGAGATGCTGCCCGTATCATCACGCTCAACCACAGTGTTTGGGGCAACGGCAATATTGGTCTGGCTAGCCGTGGTTTGCTTGCTTCCATCCGGGAATATGATTCCCCCACCAGTAGCGCTTAATTTCACATCTCCGGCAACATCCAATTGCGCTTGCGGCGTGGTTGTGCCGACGCCCAGTTTGCCGGAAACGGAGACATTGCCTGCCGCAGAAATCTGCATCACATCAGCACCGGCGGTCTTATTACGGACCACCAGAGCTTCTTGCAAATCCTGGCGCAGTGCGAGTTCCCAACTCTGGGTTGTGTTCAAAATTGCCAACCCGGAGTTTGCATCGGCTGTGGCTTCAAGTTGCGCCAGTTCGGCGGTGCCATCGCCCGTGATGTGCAGCACGGCAACCGGCGTTTGCGTATTGATCCCAACCTTGCCGCCAGCATCAAATAGCGCTGATTGAACAAACGTGGTTGCATCCACATACTTGGGAATAAAGTTAGTGGGATCGGTGGTAGTAGTAGTGGTAGTCGGAGTTATTGGTGTAGTGGACAAAGATTTTGCCGGGGTCGCAGAAGATGCCTGTTCAGTCGCTAAAGGTGACTGCAAATCCTTCCATTGGACGAACGCCGTAGCGGGAAGCCCATTCAAGGATTCTGCATCAGCCGCTTTTAGCGCATACGGTGCGCTTACCAGAAGCACTCTTGGCTGCTCCAATTGCCCTTCGGCGTGAAAACCCAGCCACTGGGCATGGTTTGCCTGGAACTGATCCAAAGGCAATCCCTCGGTGGTTGAAGCGCCAAGCAGCACGGTGAACTCACCAGAAGCATCCGCGGTTACGATTTGGGACTCCATCCACAGCGGTTGTTCATCCTGCTGTTGCGCATAGATGGAAAACATCGCTGGTACTGTTCCCGAAATCGGCCGGCCCGCTCCATCCACCAGCGTGCCTGAGAATTTCACCATCCGGGGCACCGCATCCTTGGCTACGCTGCCAGGCTGAGCGGAGACATCCTGGGTTATTCGTGTTTGGGCTGGGGCAATTACTGGAGTTATGACTATAAGAATTACAAGTAATAACTGAACCCTTGCTGCTTGGGCCATTGAAGAATCACCTTTTCCCCCTGGGAAACCGGGTTATATGAAAATTTGTTTGCCAATTAAATCGGCAAACCGAGCCTGAATCGTCTACCTGAAAACACACAAAAATCCTTACGTAAGCTCTTTATGAAAACCTAAACTTGCGCTCTTAAGACTTCCTCGGCGACAGCCACAGAGCGGCCTTTAAACACCGGTATTAATCGCATGAGCGAATTCAAAGCTTCAGAATTTCTCAAATACCAGATCGTTAGGTACACAATGGCTCCGCCGCCGGCGATCCAGGGAGCATATCGGGACCCCATCCACAGCAATCCGGTACAAACAACGCCAGCGAATAGCTGGAACCCCAATTTACGGAACCTGAGCTTTCCAATGGTTCGCTTATAGGCGATCAGCAAGGCTGGATATAGAAGAATGTGTGTTATTGAAAATGCTGTCGCGGCGCCAATCGCCCCGAACTTTACGGTAAGCACCCATGCGGTGGGCGCGTAAACAGTAAGGAAGCACACCAGAAAAGCAAAAATCGTGCGATGCCGCCCTGAAACCACAAAAGCTGAGTTCAGAATTCCCCAAAACACTGATGAGAGGAAGTAGGCCGGCGCGAGCAGCAATAGCAGAAAAGGCAGCGCATTCCATTTGGCGCCCAAAGCAAGCGGCACCCATAGCGGACTGAGCCCGGCAAACAGTACAACCGTAGGCACAAAAGCGGCCGCAGCCGTTTCCATGTTGTTGTTCACATTTCTCTGCAGTTCACCCGGATGTTCCGCAATGCGGGCGTATGCGCTTAAACTCAGCCGCAAGATCGCTGCGGAAGCAAAGAGGAGATTCCCAAAAAGTGAAAACGACATCTGCAATGGGGCCAACTGGGTAATACCAGCCAGTTTCCCAACCAGGAGGGCCGGGATAAACAGAATCGCTATATTAAGCAGGCTGTTCCCAGTCATGGTGCCGCCAAAATCGACTATGCCGCGCACTGAGCTTGGAGAAAAGAACAGTTTGGGACGGACAGGTGCAAAAAAATATGCAATGCCGGTTGAGAATATGGCGCGTGCGGCAATTGCCGCCGCCAACCCGGCTACCAAATACCCGAAGCAGGCAAACAATATCGCCGTCATATTGAAGACGGTCAAATCAAGGATTTCGATGATTGCTACCTTTACGTAGCTGAGGTCCCGTTCCAGCAGAGCTACCGGAACGCTGCGCCAGGCATAAAAGTAAGAAGCTACCGCAGCGGCAATCAACAGAGGAACAAGTTCCAGATGGGCATACCAGTGCGCAGCAGGAACAGCGATTAGAGCAGCGCCGGCAAAAAATATGAAGCCGATTAGATGCTGAAGAGCAAACGTATTTCCAACGTCAGTGGTTGTGGGCGCACCGCTCTTCTTTATCAGATACGTGGCCACACCACGCCCCAGGATTTCCTGGCTGCTCATATATACAACTTGAGCAATCGCAAATGCGCCCCAAACTTCCGGTCCGACTAGCCTAGAGAGAACAAATGTTCCAATAATATTGATTGCAATGCCCAGACCATAACGAATGGTCAGCGCGGCCATGCTGTGCCGTGCGCGCTCCTTGAGACTCGTAAGGCCGCCAATTGTTATCTCAGACTGTTGCTTTGAACTCGCCAACGCAAGCCCCTAGTGCTGGTATATGCCTCGACTTGTGAATTGTTTTTCAATCACTCGTCGATTCATCAACTCAGCTTTAATACTCGATATCCCGCAGGAATACTATCGTCGGCGAGATTATCATCATGGATAAATGTAAAAACACGCCGGAATACTCTTCCAGGACGCAGCCCAAGCCGGTCCATCGTGGTAAACGATGTTCCACAGGCAAAAAAGAAGCTGGCCATGGGGACGACAGCGAAAATTGACGGGGAAAATACGGCCATTATTATTCGTCCAATGATGTTCGCAGCGACTGCTAAAAAAACAGCAGAAATAAATTTGTCTGGGATTTTCTTCGCAAACCAAAGACCTTGCTTATGTAAGGCAAACAAGAATCCAACAAGTAGCAGCACACTCATCAAGCCGGCCTGCCCCATGAGTTCGAAGTAGGAATCCTCTCCTACTTCAGAGTCAACACCGGCAAGTGACTTTGCCCAGCCACCTTCTTCTCCCAATCCCTTACCTATAAGCAGTTTTGGCGCACTCTCCCACCCGGAATATAAAACTTGTAGATGCGTGGATGCGCTACCTTCCTTAAACGTGACCGTGTCAGTAATATGAGACCAGACAGCCGGAATTGACAGCACAACTATCGCTGCCAGAATGGCAGGAATGAGTAACGATTTAGCTTTTCCGGTCCATAGACCTACCAAAGCAATTCCCAACAGCGCGACAGCAATCGATTCACGGCCGTTTGTAAGCAACAATGCAATCGCAATAATCCAGCAAGCAATCCACCATTTCCGGCGTTTAAACCCTGAGAAACCACCGAATAAATAGGCGGCACACACGAGCAGAGGAAAGACACAAGCGATACCCATCGCAAGTGGATCCCCATACGTCGAGATAGAGCGCCGGATATCTGAACGCACCATATTGATTGGCAGTCCATCAGTCACATTCAACCCTTCAGGTAGCCCTTTAACATCGGTCATAAAAGCACCTATGCCTACCGTGTCTTGCCAAAAGGAAAGCGGAAGAAAATTCCATTCAACAATTCCGAAAAGGGCCACAGCAACCTGAAGCACTACTACAAAACGAATAAACCGCCGCAATTCGGCCAGTTCCAGATAACTGAGCCGTCCCCAGAAATAAAAAACCACAAGCGCAATCAAATAACGCAAGGAAACAACGCGAACAAAAAAAGGTACGGTGGATCCAAGAAATAGAGGCGCAACCGCAAAATAGAGCACCAGCAACGCGGCGTAGGCAAAAGCAAATTTGTCCGCGGCATTAAAGCGCCAGCCTTTGTGGAAAGCGCGATAACCCAGCGCCAGCAGCGCCAACATCATTACCACTTCTTTCAATCCCATGAGCGCAACTACAAGGCCGGCGGGGAGCCATCCTTGCTGGTAAGCCAACGGCAACAGAAAGTTCTGCAGGGCCAGCCAGGTGAAATATATATATAGGAGAGCCAGGTACATCAGGCTTTGGCCTCCACCACGTCAAGGTTGCAGGTCAACTCTTCTTCTATAACTTCGCAAACAGCATCTGCTCCGCTGGGAAAGTTGCTCAGATACTCGTGCAGCAATTGATTTTGCTTTTCAGTGAAGTTGCGGCGGTGTTCGGCGCCCAGGAGTGACTGCAAGCATTGTCTAAGCTCCTGACCGTTTCGCGCGACTCCACAAGGCTCCATAATTCCCAGCCGGTCCCGCAATTCTGCTGGCGCAATCTGCACTACCGGCACATCCACTGCCAAAGCCTCAAGCATGGCTGTAGAGTTGCATGAGATCGCAACATCAGCGGAGGAAAGCGTTTCCTGCAAGGAAAGGTCACGGGGAACAATCGTAATTCGATCAAACCCGCTTAAACGACGGAAACGCTTTTCTGTTTCCTGCGGATGCAAACGCACCACTACATGGAAGCGATGATCGTCCAGCAGTGGCTTCAACGCCGCCAGCACCAAGCGATGTTCAGCTTCAGTGAACAATGGCGAATGCGATTGCGAGAAAAAAACCACATCGCAACGGCCGGCGCAGTTCCCATTCTCTTCCCTCTTGAGTCGCATTGCGGAACGCGAATTCCGCGCTTTGGTCAGACCATCAAAACGGGGCGCCCCTGCCACAATCAGGTTTGATTGCATGCCAGGACGAGCAGCCATGTAGTCGCGGAAGCGCGGTCCCCAAACAAGGTAATGGTCGGCTGAGGTCGGAAAATATTCCTCAGTTGGAAAACCGTGTTGCAACGTAAAACTTTTTACCCCGGCTTCTCGGGCCACAACACATGCCAGGTAGCTGGGGGTGGTGAAATCGTTATGCGTGATCACCGCCGCAAGTGAATGGTTTGCCGCAAAAAGCCGCTCATAAGTTTCACGATACAGGTAAGCGCGTACCAGCAATGTCTGCATCACATTGCCAGATGCGACACACAGACGTTGCTGCTCTTGCGGACAGTTCTCTAACAGCAAATTGAAATCTTTTTGCGCTCTTGTCCACAGGCGGCCCATTCGCCCCTTTCTTGAAGCAAACATTTCTGCATCAAGATTGACCAGGCCTGCGCGCACTTGCGCTAATTCCGCGGCCCTGGTCTGCATCACACCATCAAGCCCGGCAAAGAGCGATTCCTGTCCCAGCTTTTGCAATATGGGTCGTAAAGTTCCAAACCCTGGTTCGGCAGCATAATCGCAGATGAAAAGATAGCGCGAATCGCCAGCCAGGCTGGCGTCAAGTCCACGCCGGGCGCGCGCAGCGCGCGCCCAGACAAAAGCCGGATATAAATGGTTTTTTGCAGCAAACTTTGCCGGTGCAGAACCCCCTTGCGCCAGATGAAAAAATGCATCGGCGCGAATGGAGTACAGGCAGCTCCCGGCAAACGCAGCAAACATGTCGCAGATTGAATTCCACATCACCGGCTTCATAGAGCTATTGGGCAACCACATAAGCTGCGCCCTCTCCCACCTCTGCTCTCATTTCATATAAGCGGCATATCCTGGGAATGTTTGCCTCCCAGGAATACTCAGCAACCACCATCTTGCTGGCCCGCTCGGCAATCAGCGAACTTGATGGGTCAAGCGCGGCCTTCACCGCGGCAATAAACTCAGTGGGATGGTTGTAGGTAAACAGAAAGCCATTCTCTCGATCTTTAATCAAACAGCGCGTGCCTCCCGTGGCAGACGCTACTACCGCCGCGCCCAGAGCCATGGCTTCAAGAATGACCGTGGGCAATCCTTCATATTTTGAAGCCAACACCAGCGCAGAGCACGCCTGGTATGCCGCTATCAAATCATTGTCAGAAACTTCACCCAGAAAATGCACATTGTGGCTAAGCCCCATTTCGGCTGCCAGCTTTTGCCACTCGTCCCGGCAGCCTGCATCAGGACCAATGAAAACCAAATTCATGTCGCGCGGCAGCTCTGCCAAAGCACGAATAGGAAAGTCTCCGCGCTTCACACGATCCAGCCGCCCAACCGACAAAAGAAACTTGCCAAGACAATGTTTTTCACGCCAGGCACGGACATACGTTTCAGGTAAAGCATGGGGCAAAGTAATTGAGTTTGGAATAATGGTCATGCGCGCGGCTTCAGCACCGAGCATGACCGCATCTTGACGGTCATTTTCCGTGAGCGCAATGATGCAGTCTGAGGCCTTCATGGCTGCTCGCCCAAGCGTCTTGTCAAAAGCCAGGCGTTTGATCTTCCCGGCGAAATCCTGTGCCGGATAAAAACAATGCGGCGTAAATGCGGTACGTATCCCAGCCTTTCTGGCAGCAAGCAGACAGCGTGCGCCAAAAACTGATCTCGCGCCGTGGGCATGCAGGACATCAGGCCGTTCCGAAGCAAGAAGCCTCTTCACTGTTGCCAGACTTGCTCCACGCACTACGCGGAATCCATTGCTCAGGCTGTCTGACGGAGCACCGGATTGGACAATCGCACATGGCTCGTGACCCAATGCACGCAGCCCTTCCGCAATGCGGTACACGTGCAACTCCACGCCACCGCGCTGTGGATAAATGCCATGTGAAATCAGAAAGATTTTCACTGTGCGCTACGCGCCTCCGCCAGTTGTGCCGCCTCTGCTTTAACAATCTCCTCGATACCCCGCGCTATAGAAACCACAGGCATCCAGCCAAGCTCGCGCCGCACCTTAGCAATGTCGGCACGAAGGTGCTGCCGGTCAGTAGGGCGCACGTGGCGCTCTTCAGTAATAATGTCCAGCTTCACGCCCGCGGTTTGCCCCATGATCTCTACCACTCGCGCGATTGAACACTCCTGACCTGAGGCAAGGTTGTAAATCTCCGCAACTTGTTTGCCTGAAGACAGCAGTTCGCCGATCTTTATTAGCGCCTGCACCAGATCGGCCACATAAATGAAATCCCGGAAGGTATCCGTGCGTCCCATGCGTACTTTGCCATCCTCCATCACCTGCTTCAGCACAGCCGGGATCACGTGAGGATTGGTTTCGTCCGGCCCGTAAACATTGAAAAAACGCCCCAGAACATAGGACAAGCCGCTCTCTGCGGCATAGTGCCTAACCACTCTTTCACTCAGGACTTTGCTCAATCCATAAACATCTGACGGGGCAGTTGGATCAGTCTCTTTGTGGGAAACAGAGGACGTGTCATAAACAGCAGCGCTCGAGGCGAAGAAGACTCCCTTGAGTCCTTCACACTTCTGCGCCGCTCGCATCACGTTGACTGTGCCTTCCACGTTTACTCGAATCGTTTCAGCCGGATGATCATTGCAATAAGGAATGTAGTGAATGGCCGCCAGGTGAAAGATCAATTCAGGCTTGAATTCCTGGAGAGATGCGCTTAGCCGGTCGAAATCCAGGACATCTCCGTCCACCAGCATTGCCTGTTCCCGCCACGGCAAGCGCTCTACCTTATGGCCGACAAAAAAATTGTCATAGGCCCATACTTGATGGCCCTCATGAAGGAGTGTGGCAACAAAATGCGCGCCAATAAATCCCGCTCCTCCCGTTACTGCAATCCTCATTGAGTCACTCCATTCCCTGATTTCTCACTCATGATAGCTACCTGTCCTTGGTGTGTTGCAGGCAAGCCCCAGCGTGACGAGTCCTGAATAAACTGCTTCATCCATAGTCCCAAGCAAACCGGCAGCCAATAACTCTGGTCAACTGTTGCGGAGTTACGGAGACTTGCAACCAAACGCCGCACATCGACAAAATTTTGCAGTTCGCGATTGTCTTCAATCAGGTCGGCACAGCTCCGGAACCAGAACTGTTCCGCCATACCGAACCCGAGTTTGGTTCGGTTCCAGGCAATCTCGTCCGGCAAGCGGTCATCCATGGCCCGACGCAGGGCATACTTGCTGTAACCGCTGTGCAGCTTCATGCGTTCAGGCAGGGCGGAGCAGTACTCCACCAAATTTGGATCAAGAAAGGGCACGCGCGTCTCAATGGAGAAGCGCATAGCATTGCGGTCGAGATGCCGTAAAAGCTGGGGTAGATTGAAGCGGGTTACATCGGCATCAAGCCGGTGTTGTAACGGCCCTTTGCGCCACTGCTCAACCCATGCACATTCGCGATCCTCATAAGTCTTAAAGAAATCAGCTGCCATTAGTTGTGCGACAGGATTGAATTTCTTCTGCAATGACAGCCGGATATTGGCAGGCAAATGATTAAAGAATCCTTTGCCGCTGGCCTTTATCCCTGAACGTACACCCCAGGAACCAAGTTCCCATGCCCAAGTAATCCAATTACCGTGACGCAGCAAGCCGGACATGAATAAAGGAAGATATACACGCTGATAGCCAGCAAGAAGCTCGTCACCCGCTTCACCCGTGAGTACAACCTTGATATTTTCCCGCTGGCGAATCAGCCGCAGCAGGCTATATGAAGCAAAGATGGAAACATTATGAAAAGGTTGTTCCTGCGTTTCGATCAAATCAGCCAAGCCGGTTTCCAGCGTTGCTTCCGATGCCTGGATGAATGCCGGCTGTACGCTGCGCATTCGCGGCAGTGCGGTGCGAACACGCGGCGATTCATCGAACGCATGGCCTGCCGGATAGCAGTTAGTGTAAGTACGCAAACTGCTTACGAAGGTGGCTTCATGGGAACAGATGATTTCATCAGCAAGGCTCACAATGCTGGCGGAATCCAGCCCACCGCTGAAAAAGCTGGCTACAGGCACGTCACTGCGCAAGCGCAGCCGCACTGATTCATGCAGGCGCTGGCGCAGACCTTCAGCAAGCTGTTCTGCTGTTTGGTTCTCCGGCAGCGCTGTAGGATTCAATTTGTAGTATTGCGATATCGCCGGAGCATGGCCTGGCTTCAAAAACAAGCTGGTTCCGGGCAGTAACTGGCAGATACCGGAGAAAAAGGTTTCTTCCGTGTGGTCAGCCAGCCCATACATCAGAAAATCCCATACCAAAGGAGCATTGACTCCATCGGTCGCCCCGGCAGCAATTAATAAAGGACGAATCTCTGAGGCAAACCAGAAGTCGCCGGTCGTCGACTTGCGAAAGTAGAGCTGCTTTTCACCAAAGCGATCACGCGAACAAAAAAGCTTCTGTTCCCTCATATCCCAGAGCGCAAAAGCCCACATACCGTTTAGCCTGTGCAAACATTCCGCACCCCACAGGGCGTATGCCTTAAGCAGGACTTCAGTATCGGAATATGAACGGAAGCTGTGCCCCAAGGCAAGCAGCTCCTGGCGCAGTTCACGATAGTTGTAAATCTCTCCATTGAATACCAGCCAATTGCCGGTGGCCGGGTCCTGCATGGGCATGTGACCAGCTGCGCTCAGTTCGATGATGGAGAGACGGCGAAATCCGAATGCTGCTATCTCATTTTGCGGCGTAACTCCATCGATGGCAGGCAGTGATGCCAGTTCCGGAATCGTATCAATTCCACGGAGCGAACGTGCCCTGCCATTACCGAGCAGAACATAGCCTTCGTCATCGGGGCCGCGATGAGCCAGTGCGGAAGTCGCACGCTCCAAGAGGAAGATGCTTTCGGCAGTTACTCCGTGTTCAGAAACAATTCCAGCGAAGCCGCACATGCTTAGGCTTCCTCCTGCATACGCCTGAAAAACATCTGCATAGACGCTTGCCGCACGTATGCTGTCGCTGAGCGCGCTACTGTCCTCTTGTCGGCGACAATGATGTTGCCGGAACTGTTCATGCTCTAAATTCCCAGGGGTTTATCGGGTTCGTAATTCTCTGAAAAACAGCTTCAGAAAAACCAGGTCTTCCACTAAGTATCGCTTCCACAAACGGCGCGGATCCTGGCCCAGCCGCCAGGTCCATTCCAGCCCCAATCGCTGTATCAGCCGGGGGGCACGTTTTTTTTCTCCGGCCAGCACCTCAAAACTTCCACCCACAGGCAGGACGACGCTGGAAAGCTGGCCACGATGTTCGGCAATCCATTTTTCCTGGCGTGGAGATCCCATGCCTACGAACAACAAATGCGGCCGGGCTTGCCGGATCAACTCTAAAATCGGAGCGCTGTCATCGAAGTAACCATGATGCGATCCGGAGATTTGCAGTGAAGGAAAGCGCTGCAGCAGTACGCGCTCTGCTTTGTCCAGGGTTTCTGGTTTCGCGCCAAGCAGGAAGCAGCGATAATTGCGAGAGGCAGCCAATCCGCAGAGCGCTGCCATCAGGTCAACGCCTGTTACCCTGGCATGCAATCTCCGGCGTAGCAAGCGAGCCGACCACAACAAAGGCGTGCCGTCGGCAAAAACCAGATCGGCGGAGCGATAGTAACGGCGAAACTCCGCATCATTGTTATAGCGAACAACATGGTCCACATTCGCCGTAAAAATCACCGTGCTTCCATTGGATTGAAGCACTGTATTTACGTGGGCAACAACGTCCTGCATATCAAAGGTGCAAAAATTCAGCCCAAAAAGCCGTTCCTGCGGAACCTGCAAGACAGGAGCCGTGGTGGCTGCACCGGAGATGAAGGAATCCGTCACCACTCGTCTTATCCTTTTATGCCCGTACCGCGCAGATACATGCCCAGCAAGCGTAGCTTGCTCCGCCTTTCAGGATTGCGCCGCCAGCGCTCTGCCGCTGATTGAGCAAATACAATGAGGACTGCGAAAAACAACCCAGCCAAAGCTCCGCCGCCGGCAAATGCAAGCCGTACCGGCGAAGATGGCTTTTCTGCTTCCACCGCGGGATCGAGTACCTGAATTACTGATGCGTTCTTCGACTCATCCATCTTAGCGGCTTCATATTGCCGCGCCAGGATTTCAAACAGCGTCTCGCGGTACTTAAATTCGCGGAGTTTGCGAACGTATTCCAGACTGGCTTCAGGCAACTCTCCCGCTGTCAGTTCGCCTTTTGCATTTTTGCTCTGCAATGCAGCCTGTTGCTGGTGAAGCCCTGTCAGTTCGGCGCGCAGGCGCTGCAACTCAGGGTTTTGGTCGGTTGCAAAAGAGGCCAGTCGCTGCAACTCAACTTCTTTTTCCGCAATCAATGCCTGCAGATGGGCTGAGGATTCCACAGCAGCTTTAGTCTGGCCTTCCAGGCTCACCATTCCCGTGCTCTCTTCCGTCTGTTTCATTTCCACTTCAGCGCGAGATAGATCGTCCTTGGCCTTCTCTAGCTGCTGCTCATAAAACGCGCGCCGTTGTCCAGCCTCTGTAGTAGCAAGGGTCTGGTTGAGTTTGTAAAGCTCAGTTACATAAGCATTGGCCATAGCCGCAGCTTTTTTAGGGTCAGGATCCAGAACAGAGACGGAAATAATCCCATCTTTGGTGGCAGAGATTGCGCTGCGCGCAGCCAGCTTCAAGCGCGTGTCTGCCTGGGTCTTGAGGTGATACTCCTGCTTCAAGTTGAATTGCTCAATCATGGCATCAGCGATGGTGCGGCTCTGCAACATGTCAACATATAGATCGCTGGTGCTTTTTAGTCCCAGGTCTTTTGCCCCGAACATGCTCAGTGGGCCAAGCTGGCCCAGCAAAGCAGAAAGCGTCGTCTGGCTCTGTTGGGGCGGCATAATGCGCGCCACAGAGGCATATTTCGTGGAAATTATGAAGGAGAGACCAAGTGCTAACGCAGTTCCGGCTGCAAGAGCAGTCAGAATAAACCGCCATCTTTTGGCCAGGGGGATGAGCAAATCAAGCCAATCTTCATCGCCGCGTGAAGAGGTTTGCCGCGCATCGCCTTCTTCCGGGACCAGCACATAAGTGCTTTCTTCAAACACCCGTTGTGGTCGCGGCTGCACCGAGACTTCCGGCTGCTCAGGTTCTGAACTTCTACTATGTACTGTCTTAATCAAAACTACACTCTTTTTGGTATTCCCAGGCACAATCTGAAAAAGCAGATTACGTCCCTGCTCAACTTGTTTAAGTTCTAGGTTCGGTGAAACTTATGTAACACAGTTGGTAAAAGTCTTCAAGAATCAAGCTGCAAAAATTCACTGATGAATAACAAGGTTAAGTTAAGTAAAGTTAAGCTCTTGTAACCTATCTATTTGTTGACCCCGAACATACAAATCCTGTTGGAGTGGCTTATCGCAAAATGCTTCCAGGCAGCATCAAGCCCTGTGAACCATGCTCATGGCTCCGCAACAGCCCAAATTGAAAGCCCTGACCAGCCAAGCGCTCTAAAAACACAAGCAGCAATTATCCCCGGTGCGTATTTCAACTTGCGAACCAGGATTTCCTTTTTCACATGGCGCAAACGCGTACCTGCCATCACTTCAGGCAGCGTTTCCGGCATCTGGTTACGCCAACTCTGTAACGTGGCCTTGATGGAAACGGCGGTCGTCTCCAAAGCGATGGCGGGAGAATTATTCACTTCAACCCGGCTGTAGCCCGCATCTTTCAGGGCCCAATGCAAACTTTGCGGGTTCCATCGTGTTAAATGATTGGGCGGATAGTCTGCCGGATCACGGTGGTTCCCGGCTTTGGTCCACCGCTGAGGACCAGGCACGCTCAACATAAAGGTTGAGTGCGGAAATCGTTTTTTGATTTGGGCCATGAAGGCTGCCGGTTGCGGAAGATGCTCCAACACCTCAAACAACGTAACTACATCCGGCTGCCATTCATTGGGAATAGATTCCAGCGACCCACAGATCACGCGGAATCCTTTCTCCTGGAGAAGCTTCACAGGCGCAGAACCCACCTCAATGCCCGCCGCCTCAAAACCCAACTGCCTGGCTCGGGCAAGAAACCAGCCTGGACCACAACCAACATCCAGAATACTGGCCTTCGGCCTATTTGATTTAAGCCAGCGCAAGACCTCCAATTGGGCGGAAAAGAGCATCCAGCGCGCTTCATGCAGATTGGGGCTGGCTTCCGCCAGCCACTTCAAGGAAGGCACCACAAACTCAGATGCGGCCGGTTCTGAATAAGCCAAATCGTATTCCTGCCGGCTGTACTCAATCGGATCGGCAAATTCGAGCGTGCAAGCTGAGCAACGCACTACGGCAAAGCGTCCAAACGATTCAACCCGGGAGTATGTCTGATTGCCGCAAACAGGGCACACCGTTGCCTGCGCAAACGCAATTGTCGCGGTACTTGTCATATATATGAAAACTCAAACCACTTAAAAACTGCTTAGTTGCTAAAAATTCATTGTGCCTGAGCGATGGCCGCGCCCATCGCCTTACTTGCCCAATTCAACCGCAAAAATTCTACAATCCGTTTTGCCGCAAAGCCATCACCAAAAGGATTGCTTGCTCTTGCCATGCTGAGATAAGCCTGACGATCATCCAACAAGCGGTTCGTTTCTTCCAGTATCGTCTCTACTTGGGTACCTACCACCTTGACAATACCAGCTTCCACAGCCTCCGGACGTTCAGTGGTATCGCGCATTAGCAGCACCGGCTTTCCCAGGAATGGCGCTTCCTCCTGGATTCCGCCCGAATCAGTAATGATGAGGTATGACCGCTGCATTAGGAACGTAAACGGCAGATATTCCTGCGGTTCAACCAGATGAATATTATTCACTCCACCTAGAATCCTGCGTACCGGCTGCTGCACGTTAGGATTCAAATGGACAGGATAGATAATTTCTACGTCGTGCCGCTCAGCCAGCCTCCTCAACGCCCGGCAGATCCTCTCAAAACCCAGGCCAAAACTTTCCCGGCGATGGCCGGTCACCAGAACCAACCGGCGATCAGGATTCAGGTAAGCAAACTGCTGTTGCAAAGCCAGCGTTAGCTGCCGATCAGTTTGGAACCGGCAGACAATCTCTCGCAAGGCATCAATCACCGTGTTGCCGGTTACTACGATCGATTGCGGTTTTACCCCTTCAGCCAGCAGGTTCTGGCGCGCGCGTTCCGTGGGAGCAAAATGGAAGTGAGTGAGAATCCCGGTCAGGCTGCGGTTGATCTCCTCCGGCCAGGGAGCGTATTTATTGCCTGTGCGCAAGCCCGCTTCCACATGCCCTACGGGAATATTGGCATAAAACGCAGCCAGGCTGGCGGCAAAGGTTGTGGTAGTATCGCCCTGCACCAATACCAAATCTGGGCGCCACTGATTGTAAAGATCGCGCATTCGGCACAACACACCTGCCGTCAGGTCAACCAGATTTTGGTCCGGCTTCATCAGATCAAGATCAAAATCCGGCTTGATAGTGAAGAGGCCGAGCACTTGGTCCAGCATATGGCGGTGCTGGGCAGTCACGCACACTTTGGTCTCAGCCAAGCCCGCTTTGCGCAGCTCGTGGACGACCGGCGCCATTTTGATGGCTTCTGGCCGGGTTCCGAAGGTGATGAGGACCCGCTCCAACTCCAAAAAAACCAACCATTCTAAGGGGTGCTGTAATTCTACTTGTAAAACAGGGCGGAGTGGTGTCTTCTCCGCAACTTCAGGCAATTTTCGTAACTATTTCAGAAGGTCTCTTAGTAACTTCTTAGGCAAATACTTACGGCAACAACACCTTCACCGCGGCAGCGCCCAGTACAAACTGGGTCACGATCTGAGTCCAGTCCTTGAACCCACGCAATACGGCTCCTTTATCGAGTTTCTCCGGGACCACGACGGTATCCCCCGGCATGAGCCTCAGAGTTTTAAACGCTCCGCCGAACAGTCCATGAAATGATTGGCTGCTTAACGTGGAACCGTCAGCCCGTATGACAAAGGAGCGAGCTTTGTCTCCATCGCGGCTTATGCCTCCGGAAAGACTCAGATAGTCTCCTACAGTTTTGCCCGGTTTGAAGATAAAGGCATTGCTGTTGTAAACGCTGCCCAGCACATTAACGGTCGCAGGGCGGAATGGCACCAGCAGGCGGTCGCCATCTTCAAGCACCAGATCAGGAAAAGCACCCACACTGGCTGCGCCGGGTTTTAACTCCAGAACGATTCTGCCGCTGGCTTTCACTTCACGCAATCTCTCCAAGAGACGACGCTGGCCCTCCAAGCTTTGCCGTTCCGCCAAGGCCTCTTCCGGTGACAGGTTTCGCTGAGACCCTGCATTGCGCTCAATCGCTTTGCTCAGATCGTCAATATACTGGTCGAGACGCCGCTGCTGCTCTTCACGGGTGGATTCACGAGTGAACTCCGCGCCGTAAAAGTATGCCTGTGGCGTAAAACCACCCACGCGGACGAGCAGATGCCGCAGAGTTTCCCCTGGTTCAACCTGGTAAACACCCGCAGTGTGGAACTCGCCTTCCAGACGAACAAACTTGCTCTGCTGGCCGATAGGAACCTGCATATCTGCCTGCGAGAACACCGTGATCACGTCTCCCGGCTGAAGTGGAAGATTCTGGCTATCGTCACCGGCAATGGCTTTTCCGAGATTGAAAGGTAGCAACCGGGTGGTGAGATCGTCAGGGTTCAAACGTTCGATGAGCGCATACTCCCAGTTGATTTCAGCCGCAGAGCGCTTAACTTCGTTCTTGATCTCTTCTTCTGTGGCTCGCTGGGCCTCAAGTCTGCCGGTCGGTCTTTCCCGATTTTGGTCGGTTTCACTTTCCGCTTGCTGGTTGCGGTCACGGTCATTGTTTAAGGATGAGTTTTCATTCTGTCGATACGTCCGGTCCTGTTGGTCATCCTGTTCTGAATGCTCATTGGAGTTGGAAGAATAGGATCGCTGATCGGAATACCGGTGCGTTCGATCTCTTTTCTGCTGATCTTCCCTCAATTGAAAGCTCTCGCTCTCCAGATCAAGAGCAAGACGGTTCTGCCGTTTCCAGTATTCGTATGTGATCAGAACATCGCGATTGGGGATGAGGTCTTTTATGCGCATGCCTTCATGCCATGGATAACGTCCAGGCACGGAGACATTCCCACGAAGCGTGACAGTGTTTTCAAACCGGGGCGAGATATGCAGGAAGCGCACAACATCGCCATCGTGCAACTCTTCTCGCAGGCCATCTGCGGACAGTGAGAATTCTTCAGCACGGCGAGTATGGTGTTCATCAATCCGCTCGACAAGTGCTTTCTGGCCGGCAGCGGTTGTGGTTAAACCACCGGCATAGCTGATGGCATCGCCCAGGGTGTCATGATCTTTCAACTCAAAAATGGCAGGCACATTCACGCTGCCGGAAAGCGCCACCAGATGCCCAACCGGTGCAACATAAATCACGTCACCAGGCAAAAGCGGAGCATCTTTTGACTTGTCGCCCCGTACGATCAGGTCATAAAGATCGAAACTTGTAACCGCCTTGCCTTGGCGCTTGAGCTGAATGTTGCGCATTGATCCATGGTTGGAGGGGCCGCCGGAAGCAAACAGCGCGTTCACCAGAGTGCTGAGCGAGCTCACGGTATAAACGCCGGGTCGTCTGACCTGTCCAACAACAAAGATTTGAATGGAGCGAAGCTCCCCCAGTGTCACGCTGAGCTCAAAATTCTTGAAGACATGCCCAATGGCGCTCTTGAGCGCATCGTTTAGCTGCTCATAACGCAGCCCCGCAACGCTGATGGCGCCTACACGCGGTAAATAGATGGATCCGGTACGGTCTACGACGGCACGATAGTTGATATCGATCTGGCCCCAGGAACGGATCAAAAGCTCATCGCCGGGCCCAATCAGGTAGTCGGGCGTGACTGGAACGCGATCCAGTGGAGCGAAGGTTGAGGGAACGTTGCGAAAGAGATTCTGGCCGAAGATGGGAAGCCGCTTTCCTAAAGAGCTGGCCACAAACTGCTGAAATTCTGTATCCGGCTCAGGCGGCAGGGGGACGTATTCGTTTCGTGCTCTGTTCTGCTCGCGCCCTTGGTTTTGCGTCTCTTCGCCTTCACGCTCGCGTGACAGGCTGCGCTGTTCTTGCTCTGCAGGTGTGTTAGTGATTTGTACGCCTGTGGGGCGCTCTGGAGGCGACATGGGTCGCTCCGTCTGCGCAGCCGCACCGATAACAAGAAAAAAAAGGACTAAAATAATCACAACAGTTCGTAACACGATTCTCTTTTCGCTGGCAAAAACCAGATAGATTGCCGTAATTCGATTGGCACACCTGTGCTCCAATCTAGTGCCTTCTCTAAGGTCTACCTGGGCTAAACCGCTGGAATTCATTGCATTTAGTTGAAGCAAAACTATACAGGAAGGCTCCATGCGTTGCCTAGCTGGAACAGTCAAAATCTGTTGATCCGATACGAGATTGCAGTCTTGTTAGGCCCGCCTTGAATTGTGGCAAGCAAGCGCCGAACGAAGCATGGCTGATGAGAATTCCCCGAAGCTCTCCAGAGAGTTGCCGCTGTTAATCTGGCAGAGAATTTCAAACAAGCGTCGTGGTCACAAGCAATCAATGCGTGCCAGATTAATGCGTGGCAGATTCAAGACAGCTTTTCTAAGCATTGGGGAAGAGCTTTTAGCTTTATTCTGGGGCTGAGGCCTGGTCGTTCCAGGCCTGCCGAAACGCAGGCGATGCTGAAGCATGTTTTAGTGGATAATTTGACCTGTCTACGGGAGCATCATAGAATCAATGATGCCAGCCAAATCTGGCTGCGCACCGTCAACAAATTGCTGCCCCCTCGTTCAACGGCAGGACAGCTGACTCTGGATCAGCATATCGGGGTTCGAATCCCTGGGGGGCAGCCAAATAACCTATTTAGATTCAGCTTCTTGCGTGGCTTCTGGAACTTCTTCTTCCGATTCCCTGCCGTGCGTGTGCGGCTGGTGTGCGGCTATGGCCGTGACTTTTTGAGGAGTGCTGTCCAGGGTTCGATCCAAGCCACGTTTTCGCCGGGAATCAAGTGACCATAGACATTGATGGTGACTTGAATGCTCCGGTGTCCCATCTGCTTTTGAACATAGGCGGGAGAAACTCCAGCCTGGATCAAGAGCGAACCGAATGTATGGCGCAGGTCGTGGAATCGGAACTTTCCCAGCCCGCCTGTTCGCGCGCGGGTTCCATGTAGCGCGGGCCGATATTATCAGGGCAGATGGGAGTTCCAGCTTCCGATGGGAATACAAGATCATCGGCAATACTCGCTTTCCCAAGTTGGAAGGCCCGGAGCAACGCGTTTTCTTATGTGCCATCAAGATCGCAAGGAGCTGTTTGCTCATATCCACGCAGCGGCATTCATGGGTCTTGGGAGGTCGCAATGGCTGACTTTGACGCGACCCAGAAGATGAATATCTATCGAACCATTTACCGGCACAATGCGTCATTCGCCAATATTGTTGTGCATTGCCGCCTACTAAAGAAATTTCGGATCCTAAGCTCAAAGTACACGCTCCTTTATCAGTCCTTGACACAAGAATTGCAGGCTGAAATTAACCAAGACGTGATGAGCGCCATGGAGGGTATCGAAGCCGACGACGGCTTTCGACATGAAAAAATAAGAACGGCGTGGGAAAAAGAAATGACTGATCCTGACGACGTTTTCCTTAAAGCCGAGGAGCGCCGAAGAGAAATAGTTCAGCAGCAGCGCAAGGCGAACCGACGCTCTTAAGAAGAGAGCGAATAGGAACCTCGGGAAATAGCCAAAGCATTTTTTTGTCGCGTACGGTTCGGGTGCAGCTTAAAGCACCTGGGTGTGGAGTCGAAGGTTTGCGGTCGCAGCGTGTTCCGTCGCTTGCAGAAAAGTAACGAAGGCGCTACGTCTAGAGAATCATGCGTCTTCTTCCGAAAAGCAGCGCATCGATCGACCAGGCACCAGGTCCAAGCATAGCGAGCGCAACACTCACTGCAGCCAGCAGGAGCAGGGCCCAAGGATCGGCGATTCGAGAAAAGACGGCCCAGATTGCGAGGCCAGCAAGCATGCTGCCGACAATTGGTGTCCAGAGACCGGCGCAGAGGAGGAAGGCCAGAGCGCCCTCGATTACCGCAATCGACGACCGATCTAAACTCAAAGCGCTCCCACTAAAGTGGAAAGTGGTGATTGCCGCAGTCACGCGAAGCAACAAAAGTCCCATCCCTGGCCATCCACGGGCGAAACTCGAATAAAGGCGCTGCATTGCACACCTCATCGAGCATAGACGCTCGGTGAAGAGCTCGAAACCCTAATACAAGTCTGGGCCTGCACTCTTTTGAGGGATTACAGTTCGATGATGCCGCGTTTCAGTCCGACGGTGACGGCGTGTGTTCGGTCGCGTACCCCTAACTTATCAAGGATGTTCTTTACCCGGCTCTTGACAGACTCTTCCGAAATCGAGAGATGTGCCGCAATCTCTTTGTTGGCATTGCCCGCAGCGATGAGTCGCAGGACTTCGAGTTCCTTGGGTGTCAAAGCTTCTTCGCCGCTATGCTCAGCAATCTGGGCGGCGGCCTCCGGAGCCATAACCTTCCGCCCCGCATAAACCGCGCGAATCTTCTCTGGTAATTCCTTATGCAACGCATCTTTTAGCATGTAGCCCTGCGCTCCAGCTTTGAGGGCACGAAGAATCTGTACGTCACCGGCGTACGTTGTCAGTATAATTATTTTTGCTCCAGGGAACTCAACACGGATCGCTGAAACCGCGTCGACGCCATTCATCTCAGGCATCTGCAAGTCCATTAACGTAATGTCCGGGCGATGAATACGAAACTGCTGGATCGCTTCGCGTCCGTTCGACGCTTCGGCGACGACCACGATGTCCGGCTGAACAGCAAGGAACCCGCGGATTCCTTCGCGGACAACTGGGTGGTCGTCAGCGACGAGAATCCGAATTTGGGCATGGCCTGCATTCACCATCCGATCCTCGCTTATTGCACATCAGTGGCCGTGCTGAAGAAATTCTGAGCGAACTGGGCAGAAGGGCGGACCGCGGTGTAGGCACTCGCGGCGGGGATGGCCAACTCGATTTCTGTGCCGGCCCCATCTCGACTCCAGATTTCCAGTTTGCCGTCCGCGATTTGAGCACGCTCCTTCATGCCGTGCAAGCCGAAATGTCCCTCACGCCTGCCTACTCTAAGGACTTCTGGATCAATGCCCTTTCCATCATCGCGGATGCGAAGACGGAATTGCTGTTCCTCATATCTAATTTCCACTTCGATGTTCCGCGCCTGAGCGTGCCGGAAGGCGTTGCCCAAGGCTTCAGCGGCTATGCGGTAAACCTCGTCTCGGCGGACCGCGTTCAGATTCCGAGGCTCGCCTTCAACCTCTACGCGGAAGGCGGGGGAGATCGAGTGGCTTTCACCAGCCGTGAGTTCCTCGCCGAGCATCTTTATTGAGACCGCAAGATCATTAGCCTCGGCCGTAGATGAGCGTAACGCTTGCACTGCATCCCGGCCTTCGGTGACCGCCTGAGCGGCAGCGTTGATCGCCTTCTCCAGTATTTCTCTTGCCTCTTCCGGATGCGATGGGAGGAGGCTGGAAGCCGTTTGAAAGCGGAGCAACAGGCCGTGAAAACTTTGCAGCAAAGTGTCGTGAAGTTCGCGCGCTATGCGTGTTCGCTCGTGAACGCGGGCTTCTAGCTCTTCGGCATGCTTGCGGTCGGTTATATCTACATTTGAGCCGATGTAGCCAATGAATTTACCATCGGTGTCGAAGCGAGGCACATCAGTGTCAACGATCCATCGGTACTCGCCGTCATGGCGGCGGAGCCGGTACTTGTGCTGAAACAGCCGCCGCTCGCAGAAAGCGGTGGTACGGAATTCGAAGCAGCCTTGCAAATCCTCCGGGTGGATGTCCTCGGCCCAGCCGATCCCGAGCGTCTCGTCCATCCCGCGCCCCGTGAACTTGAGAAAGGCCTTGTTGACGAAATTCAACTCGCCATCGACGCCAGCCGACTTGATCATCACGGGTGTTGAGTCTGACATGACGCGGAAACGTTCTTCCGATTCACGTTGAACGAGGTCCCCGCGTTGCATCTCGATGACCTCGTGGGCAATACTCAGAATCTCAACGATCGTTCCCGCCCCATCGCGTACGGGAGAGAATGTCGCGGCAACTTTGAGCTGCTGGCCGCCCTTGCTCACGCGGATCGATTTATTCCGGACCACCCTCCCGTTCTCTGCTATGCGACTCATTAATGCGCGCTCCTTATCGACGAGCGGGGGCGGCATGATCGTGACGAGCGGGTGGCCAATCATTTCAGTTGCGGAGTATCCGAACATTCGCTCAGCCGCAGGACTCCAAAATGTTACGAGCCCATCCAGTGTTGTGCTGATGATTGCGTCATCAGATGATTCGACGATCGCCGTAAGCAGCTTCGAAGAAATAGCAGCAACCTCCGCACTCATTGGGGGCTGACCTCCTTGCCTTCGACGGTCCGACTGGCATGTCAAAATGTCTTGCGGGGTCCCTGGTAATGTTACATCTTAGCGCATTGCATGAAAATTCGTGCAAGATCCCGTCACGAAGGCAGTGGATGGAGTAGACTGATTCCTGCAGCAAAAGCCTACAAAAACATCACAAGTTAACCTTCTATACATCGAGGTGCGGCCAATCACGAAGAGCAGCACCAGACCAGGTAAATCTTTCGGTTGTTTGCGGAGGACACTCGAATGCCAAAGCTCAACCGCGATGAGTGGATCGATTTAGCTCGTAAGCTGGACTGGGATTACTCTCACGTCCGCGAGGAAGAGATGTTTCCCGAGCTCCTGAGTGGTCGCCCCTGGCTTCCTCACGCAGAGTGGCAGCACTGGGACGAGCCGTACCGCACGAGCTATGCAGAGTACGTGGACACCCAAGCCGATAAAGACGCTATCGTCCAAGGCGTGCGGGAAGCCGTGGGCCGCGTCGAGGACTTCGCGAAACTTGATCGATCTTGGCTCAACGGTTTGAAGCTCCACGCAGCAACGATGGCCTTCACGGAGTTTACGGCGGGGATGGGAGACATCCGTGGCGCCCGCTTCGGGCGAGACAGCGCCTGGCGCACGATGGCACTCTTCGGTGCGCTCGATGAGTTCCGCCATACGCAGATTCCTTTGCTACTCATGCACGAACTGGTCCGCTGGGACCCGCAGTTCGACTGGACGCACCGGCTTTTCCACACCAACAACTGGATGGCCATCGCCCTGCGGCACCTCATAGACGAGATGTGCGTTGGCACGGACCCTCTCGAATTCGCCATCGCTACCAATCTCGTGCTCGAGACGGGCTTTACTAACCTCCAGTTCATCGGGCTCTCGGCGATAGCCCACGACGTCGGCGATCGGATGTTCGAGAAAATGGTCACGAGCATCCAGACCGACGAGGCGCGTCACGCCCAGATCGGTCATCCCGTGCTCGCGACCCTGATCCGCCACGACCCCGAACGGGCCCAGTATCTGGTTGACAAGTGGTTTTGGCGGAGCTGGATCGTGTTCGCCGTGGTCACAGGATTCAGCATGGATTATCTAACGCCGCTCTCAGATCGGCGTTTGTCCTTTAAGGAGTTCATGGAGGAGTGGATCAGCGACCAGTTTCAAAAGACCCTGACAGCGTTCGGGTTGAAACGGCCTTGGTACTGGGACAGCCTCATTAACGCGCTCGATATTTATCACCACATGCTCTATGCGAGTACGTATACATACCGCGCAACAATGTGGTTCGACTTCGCGCTTCCCGGTCCGGAGGAACGTGCGTGGCTTCGCCAGAAGTATCCGCACACGTGGGACCTGATTGACCCGGTGTGGGAGAGGATTACTGAACGCTGGCGGAGCAGCGGGCCCGGAATAGAATGGTCCACGCAAGGGGCAACCATGCCCGCGTTCTGCAATCTGTGTCAGATTATCCTGTCGAATGGTACTCCGCGCTCGAATGCTGCTCGCGTCGTCGAGCACCTGGGGCGGAAATACATCTTTTGCTCAGAACCATGTGCATGGATCTTCTCGCGCGAGCCGGAGCGCTACGCAGATCACAAGGGAGTTGTCGATCGCATGCTTGCCGGCGAGGCGCCCGCCAACATGGTTAAGCTCACACGAACATACTTCGAGGTAACCCCCGAGGTTCGGGGCGAGGACATGTTGCGTGGGCGGTACCCGTGGCTGCGGGCACATCGCAACGATCCTGGTTTGGGGGGATAACAAATTGCTCGTGCCACTTTACGGCTTTCTTGCTGGTGACACACTAGGGCTTCTCGTGCAGGTACACGACGACGCCCCCGTACATGCGATCGCAGAGCAGATTCAGTTGGCCGCGTGTGTTCGGGTCGCGCCGCGAGCCCATGCGCACGTGTATTTCCAAGGTCAGCGACTCGATCCCCAGCTTACGGTATCGAAGGCAGGCCTCTCGCCGCTGGATCGCGTTGACGTGATTCCCGAGGAGGGATAGTGCCCTTCGAGGCCATAATCTCGGATGCTGAACTTTGGGATGGTGACATGACCGCGCGTCGCGTGGATGGTCATGACGTCCTTCTTGTCCGGCACAACAGCGTTGTTTACGCTTACGAGAATCGGTGCGCACATCTCGGCGTGGCGTTGAGCGAGGGACGGCTGGACGGACACGTACTTACCTGCCGCGCCCACCACTGGCAGTATGACGTCCGCAGCGGCACAGGGATCAACCCAGCGACGGCCTGCCTCAAACATTTCCCGGTCAAGATTGAGGATGGCAGGGTTTTTGTGAATGTCCAAGCTCCCCACCCTGACTTCCCAAATGCTGAGGATGTCGCTGACCTCGTGGGACCGGTCTTTACCGGCCATCACCACGCCCAGGCCGTGCTCGAAGCGATTCGGCGGCTGAACCCATCCGCGGAAATTCACAACCGTGGCTCTTATATCCGCGTGCTCGTTCCGCGCCGCTGCCTCGTGACGCGGAGCGCTGTTGAAGATATTCTCAGACAGCCATTCGACTTTCGCGCCGAACTGGAAATCATGATGCCATCTTTCAAGGGCAGAATGCATCTCAACGACGACGAGGCGGTCTGGACATTCGAAGACGGCGCCATCAGCGGAGCAACCGCCAGCCCGTCAGCGCGCAGCCATCCCAACATGATTCCCGATGCGATGCCATCCCTCAAAGACACAGTGCGCCGCAGCGACGACGATGTGGACCGTACGTTCGAAGCCACTGCAACCGCCGGCCCAAGGGGACGCAGCCCTCGGGAGATCGCCCAGAAGAGGACGTACTGGCATCTGAGTGAACTTGGTCGCAGGCCGACAGACTACGACATCGCTACGTCCAGGCTGCATTATTGGACCGCCCGCGGCTTTGAGGTCAAGGTGCCGGTCACCGACTGGTACGAGCGGTACCAACGGGGATCTGAACTCCGCTGCGCTGATTGGGAAGCGTGGAGCGATCCGCGGCAGACAACATACACAGCGTACACCACGATGCAGCGCACCCGCGAGGCCTTTGTTAATGGACTCCTGGATTCGATCAGCGACGACTACGACCGGGGCCTCTCGCCGCAGTGGGTGGCCTTGCTTGATCGCGTACTCGCCCCGCTTCGGTATCCCGGCCACGGCTTGCAAATGGTCGCAGCTTACATCGGGAGCATGGCGCCTACCGCACGTATCACCATCGCCGCCACGTTCCAGGCTGCGGACGAAATGCGGCGCGTCCAGCGGCTCGCATATCGGATGCGTCAATTGCAGGTAACTCATCCCGAGTTCGGCCGTACGGCGCGACAGATCTGGCAGGACGATCCAATCTGGCAGCCGCTCCGCGAGGTCATCGAAACACTTCTGGTTACATGGGACTGGGGCGAAGCCCTCGTTGCTCTCCAGTTCGTGGTGAAGCCCGCCTTCGACGAGCTGTTCATGACGCAGTTCGGGCGACTTGCCCGCGCAGCCGGCGACGATGTATTGGATCGCATGTTCTTTTCCCTGAACGAAGACTGTGCCTGGCATCGCGCCTGGAGTGAGTCACTCATGCTGACTGCCATTCGGGACAGGCCGGAATCGGCGCTCGCGGTCAAGCGATGGATCGAGACCTGGACACCGCGTGTCAGCCGCGCCGTCTCTGCTTTGCAGCCCATTTTCGACGAGACCTCACAAGACGCGGCGGGGCGCTTCTCGACTGTGGTCAATGAGATCGAGCAATTCGGGCAGCGCTGGCGCGGAGCCATTTTCGACCATCGCGACCTCTCGCCCGGAGGGTCGGTGGCTTAGTGGCGATTTCGGCGCTGACCCACTCGGCTGATGTTAATTGTTCTTTCGTAAAGTCAGGAGATTTCGTCAATCGAAAATGCCGTTCAATCGGCGGTCAACCCCGCAATCGCTTTCGTCACGAATCGAGCATTTGTAGCCGTAAGACCTCGAACTCTTACACCCTAAAAAGGGGTTTTTTCACATCTCTAAAGAGCTAGCTGGGCTCCCACAAAATAGTCATGTGATTCACCTGATCTGGGGTTTTTTTCAAACCCCAGCTCGTCCAAAATGAACCTACCTGATTGGCAAGATCGATCGTCCTCATAACCGAGGAGGAGGAACCTATGACCGCAACTATTCGCAACACCAGATAGCAGCACCCTGGCAACTGAACAAGAATGCGATTCGTCCGTTTCACGTGAACATTCCGGAAGCGGAGCTCAGGGAATTGCGCAGACGGTCGTTTGCCATCGCGGATGGCCTGCTCATCACAGGCTCAATCTGCAAAGCCCTCGACGCGCTTTATCGAGCTTTTTGGGCCAGGATAGCGAAAGCTCTATCCCGGCCGCATCCTTAGCAAATCGCGAATTATGATGCTGCTTCAAGAGGATCTTCGATGACAAAGTTAAGGCTTTTGACAACCCGCCGTTGCCTGATCGTAGGCGTGCTGATGCTAGCTTCAAACCTGTGGACGCAACAGAGATCGCCACTTCTAGAAAAAGTGGCCAAAGCTTTCGGAGTCGATTCATGGAATCAAATTGAGGCCATCCGCTACACCTGGAATGGGGAAATCACCGGGCTCTTTAAACTCTCTCGCACCTGGGAGTGGGAACCCAAGACCAACAAAGTTACCTATGAAAGCAAGGATAAGGACGGTAAGCCGGTTAAGGTGACCTACATGCGTTCCGAGCTCGGCAGCCAGCCCGATAACGTAAAGAACGAAATCGACCCAGGTTTCATTAACGATAATTACTGGCTTCTGTTCCCCTTTCACGCTTATTGGGACACTAGCGCTGGCGTGATCGATCAGGGCAGGTTCAACGTGCCGACAGGCAGCGGCGAGGCCGAACTGCTTTCAGTGAAATATCCGGCAGGCGGCGGCTATAGGCCCGGAGACACCTGGGATCTCTACATTAGTAAAGACAACCGTGTGGTTTACCTCGACTACCATCGCGGAGGAGCCACGCCACCGAGCCGTGCCTTCGCATCGTGGACAGCCTACAAGAAGGCAGGCCCTCTTCTGATTTCAACCGAGCACCGCGGCAGCGCCGACGGCAAACCTCTGCACGTCTTCCTTTCTGACGTGGCAGTGAAGCTGACAGGGTCAGACAAATGGATCAAAGCACAATAGCGAGAATCTTGTGAAAAAGCTGCATCCTGAAAGACAGAGAGGAGCCATGAAACGCATCGCACGGTGTCTGGTTGTAGTTGCCGCAGTAGCTGGCGTTCTCACACTCATGTCTGCGGCATCCGTTCAAGAAGCTACCCCGATGTTCGGAATCAAAATGCCTCCCGGATACCGCACCTGGCCGGTGATCTCCGTGGCCCATGAAGCAGGCGCCAACAACGATTTGCGCGCAGTTCTCGGCAATGTTGCCGCGATGAAGGCCTACCGGAAAGAGACGCTGCCGTTCCCGGACGGTACCATCATTGCGCGCCTCGCCTGGGTATACACCGCATCCGCGGCAAACGACAAAGTCTTTGGCCGCCAACAATCTTTCGTTGCAGGGCCCGCCATCAATGTGCAGTTCATGGTGAAGGACTCCAAGAAGTACGCAGCGACGGGCGGCTGGGGATTCGCACAATTCAAAAACGGCAAGCCCGATCCTGCGGCGAAGCTCGGTACCTGCTTCCCCTGCCATGAGCCTGGCAAAGCTCACGACTATGTCTTCACCTATTACGCGCCTTGATTCTTTCTTGCATGAAGGTATGGCAAATGAGTAGTGGACCGATCGGCGGTGCACGCGCAACCTGGGTTCCCAAGGCTGCGGCACTTCCTTCGATGAACCACATGAGCGAAACCGTGGAAAACCCCTAGACGAGGTTCACGATGGCGACGAGATCAACCCTATTGCGAGGTGATGTTGCTGCAGCCCGAAAGCTGATGGCTGAAGCCATCGGAATCGACAGCCACATCGACACGGTTCAGCGTGTGATGATGGGCGACGATCTGAGCAAACGGCACGACGCAGGACACGTGGACATTCCACGTCTGCGCGAGGGCGAGATGCACGCAGCTTTCTTTGCATTGTGGGTCCCAGTTTTCTTTCGGGGCGCTGAGGCAGTTCGCAGGACGCTCGATCTCCGGGATGCAATGCAATCAGTGCTGGACCGGAATGCGGACCAGATCGAACTGGCGACAACCGCGTCGGATATCGAGCGGATCGTGAAAGCGCACAAGATCGCCGCTTTTTTGGCGATTGAGGGTGGCCACAGCATTGACGACGATCTGCATGTCTTGCGGACCTACTACCGGCTGGGGGTTAGGTCTATGACCCTGACGCATGCTCGCAACACCAACTGGGCGGATTCGGCGAGCGACACCCCAACGAACAACGGCCTAACCGATTTCGGCAAAGACGTGGTCCGCGAGATGAACCGCCTGGGCATGATTGTTGATCTGGCCCATGTTTCCGACAAAACCTTTTACGATGCCCTCGCGGTCACCACCAAGCCAGTAATTGTTTCCCATTCATCGATGCGGGCCATTTCCAACGTTCCCCGGAATGTGTCCGACGAAATGCTACGCGCACTCGCCAGGAATGGTGGAGTTATCGGGATAAATTTTGGGATGGGATTCATCAATCCAAAGGATGCGGAGTCGTTGCGATCGGCGACTGATACGGAAGCGGAGGCCCCGTTACTGACTGGTCGTGCGCTTGACGAGTACGCATCCGAGAATGCGCAACAGCTGTTCGGGAAGCGGGCGACCGTGGTAGCAACGGTGGAAGATATCGCCGAACACATCGACCACGCGGTGAAGGTCGTGGGCATCGACCATGTAGGGATCGGGAGTGATTTCGACGGCATTGCCGGGACGGCAAACGGGCTGGAGGATGTTTCAAAGATGCCGTCTCTAATTGCGGCTTTGCTCAATCGAGGATATAGAGAGAATGAACTGAAAAAAATCCTGGGCCAGAATCATCTACGAGTGATTCGCGAGGTGACGGGCGCGTAGACCACTTGTTCGATCACGCTCTGTATTGAACAGAGGAAGGACCTCGGCGAACCACGTTTCGAGATCGACGATTGAAGCGCGAGAAGGAGTGGACATGGCAAAGAGAGTAGCTGATCTGCTGGTAGATGTTCTGCTGGAATCAGGCGTACAGCGAATCTACGGTGTGACTGGCGATTCCCTCAACGGCGTTGCAGATGCGATTCGCCGTCGGGAACAGATTCGCTGGATTCACGTTCGGCACGAAGAAGCAGCCGCTTTCGCCGCTGGCGCCGAAGCCCATCTCACAGGCAAGTTGGCGGTTTGCGTCGGCAGCAGCGGCCCGGGAAACCTGCACTTGATCAACGGGCTTTATGATTGCCATCGTAGCCGCGTTCCTGTGCTGGCCATCGCGGCCCAAATTCCAAGCAAAGAAATCGGTAGCAACTATTTTCAGGAAACTCATCCTGAACATCTCTTCGCTCAATGCAGCCATTACTGTGAGCTGGTCTCACAGCCTGAGCAAATGCCTCGCGTGGTCGAAATCGCCGTACAGACCGCGATTTCCAAGCGCGGGGTCGCCGTTATCGCCTTGCCTGGCGACGTGGCGTTGCGCGATGCCATTCACCACGAACCTCGCGTGCATTTCTCCGAACAGAAGCCCACCGTGTGCCCCTCTGAAGAGGAATTGAGCATCCTCGTGGAGGTTCTCAACCGATCAAAGAAGATCACGATCCTTGCTGGTGCAGGATGCGCTGGAGCTCATGCTGAACTTATGCAACTCGCCGGCAAGCTGCACGCTCCAATCGTGCATGCTATGCGTGGCAAGGAGTTCATAGAGTATGACAATCCGTTCGACGTGGGCATGACTGGCCTCCTGGGATTTTCCTCAGGCTACTATGCAATGATGAGTTGCGAAGTGCTTCTCATGATCGGAACAGACTTTCCCTATCAGGAGTTCTATCCTAAGGATGCGACTATCATTCAAATTGATATTCGCGGTGAGCAGCTTGGCCGTCGCGCGAAGCTCGACTTCGGATTCGTAGGCGACACAAAAACTACGCTCCGGGCACTTTTGCCGAAGTTGCAACAAAATCAGTACGAAGCACATTTGAAGCAGTCTCTCGAGCACTACCGCAAGGCGCGCCTGGACCTGGATAATCTGGCAACGGCCCATTCCGGCAAGCCGATCCATCCTCAATACATTGCCCGCGCTCTCGATCAACTGGCCAGCGACGATGCGGTGTTTAGCTGTGACGTGGGAACGCCAACGATTTGGGCTGCGCGCTATCTCACCATGAACGGCAAGCGAAGGCTGCTCGGTTCCTTCTCGCATGGATCAATGGCCAACGCGTTGCCCCAGGCGATCGGGGCGCAGGCAACCTATCCGGGGCGCCAAGTGATCTCGCTGTCAGGCGACGGCGGTTTTGCGATGCTTATGGGAGATCTGCTGACGCTCCGGCAACACAACTTGCCCGTGAAGATGGTTGTGTTCAAGAACGATTCACTCGCGTTTGTCGAACTGGAAATGAAAGCAGGTGGAATCCTCGGTTTTGGAACCGATCTGCGGAACCCTGATTTCGCAAAGATTGCAGAAGGTGCGGGCGTTATGGGATTGCGAGCGGAAAGTCCGGGTCAGGTGGAACCGTTGCTGGCGAAAGCTCTTAAGCATGACGGCCCTGCCTTGGTTGAGGTGCCCGTTTCCCGTCAGGAACTCTCGATGCCTCCCACCATCACGTATGAGCAGGCCAAAGGTTTCAGTCTGTTTCTGATGAGAGCTGTGCTCAATGGGAGGGCTGATGAAATCATCGATCTGGCTAGCGTTAACCTGTTTCGCTGAACTGGGCGGAGGTGCGTTTGTGAAGGAGTTCTTTCCCCAAAGTCCGGAGATTTAGTCAATCGACAATGCCATTCAATAGGCAGTCAACCCGGAGCCGCTTAGTTACTTCGACAGCGATGCCGCCGCGCACTGGCGGAAATCGCGAAGAGAAAGGTTCCCACTCAACTCTCATATCCGAAGGAAACCATCAAGAGGAGAGCTAAAAGACATTCTCTCCAAAGTCTGTACGGAACTCATGCTGCAAGACTTGACTTTGAAACGCGGGATCACCCAAATCCTAAGTATTCGAAATAGTTCCTACCGTTACGCCTGAAAACAAAATCGAGCATTTGTAGCCGCAGAGCTTCGAACTCGTACACCCTGAAGAGGTTTTTTCAACACCTCTAAAGAGCGTGCTTACCTCCCACAAAATAGTCTATGCAATTCACCTGATCTGGGGTTTTTTTCAAACGTCCGCTGGTCCAAGATGAGCCCTACCGTGACTTGCAGGATCGACCGCCCAAATAACCGAAGAGGAGGAATTCATGACCGCAACTATTGCTGTACAAGATCGCAGCACGCTGGCAACTGACAACAGTGCGATTCGTCCGTTTCAGAAAGTGAATTTTCCGGAAGCGGAACTCACCGAATTGCGCAGACGCATCAACAACACGCGGTGGCCGGATCGAGAAACGGTTACCGATGCATCGCAAGGCGTACAGCTCGCGACCACTCAGGCGCTCGCGAAGTATTGGGCCAAAGAATACGATTGGCGAAAAGTTGAGGCAAGACTGAACGCTCTTCCGCAGTTCATCACGGAGATCGATGGGCTTGACATCCATTTCATTCACGTTCGTTCGAAACATAAAAATGCGTTGCCCGTCATCGTCACCCACGGCTGGCCCGGCTCGGTCGTCGAACAGATGAAGATCATCGATCCGCTCACAAATCCCACGGCCCACGGCGGAAGCGCAGAAGATGCTTTCGACGTGGTGATTCCATCAATGCCGGGTTACGGTTTTTCGGGCAGGCCGACTACAACCGGGTGGGATCCCGCCCACATCGCACGCGCCTGGGTCACGCTGATGAAGCGTCTTGGGTACACGAAATTTGTGGCGCAGGGCGGGGATTGGGGCGCCGTCGTCACTGAAAATATGGGCGTGCAGGCGGCTCCGGAATTGCTCGGCATTCACACCAACATGCCGGGCATCTTTCCACCTGAGATCGACGCGGCGGCATTTGGAGGCAAGCCGGCGCCCTCGGGGCTTTCGGCTGAAGAGAAGCACGCCTACGAGGAGTTGCAACACGAATATCAAAAGGGAATCGCCTACGGGTTCCAGATGGGACTGCGGCCGCAGACGTTGTACGGAATCGCAGATTCCCCGGTAGGTGTTGCGGCTTATTTTCTTGATCACGACGCACGCAGCTACGAGCTGATCGCACGCGTCTTCAACGGAGCATCGGAAGGCCTCACGCGCGACGACATCCTCGACAACATCACCATCACCTGGCTGACGAACACGTTCGTTTCCGGCGCTCGGCTCTATTGGGAGTATTGGGGCAAGGGCGGCTACTTCAATGCGAAGGGCGTCTCCATCCCCGTGGCTGTAAGCGTCTTTCCCGACGAACTTTATCCGATGCCGAGCAGTTTTGCAGAGCGAGCATTTCCCAAGCTCATTCACTTCAACAAGCTTCCCAAGGGCGGGCACTTTGCGGCCTGGGAACAGCCGAAGGCTTTTTCTGAAGAGGTTCGCGCGGGCTTTCGACCGCTCCGAAAGACCCTCATTGGCGAGACAGCCGATGTCGCGGGGAGCCAAGTGGCTTGACAGGTCAGGGTACCGGTCGCTGGGGATTCGGTCACTTCAAGGACGGCAAACCTGCAGACGCGGCGTTCATGAAAAGTTGTTTCCCGTGCCACGAGAAGGCCAGCGGGAGTGATTTGGTATTCACCCATTACGCTCCCTAAATCTGGAAGGGGAAGATCGGATCTTTGAGATTTCTCACACGAGAGGAAGGAGATGTAGGCATGAAAACCTGGAAAATAGTTTCGCTGACTCTGCTTGCTCTTGTGCTTATCGTTGTGGCATACGGAGTGACTCTCGTGCGACGAGGCTTCAGCGCGCTTGCGACACCATCGGCGGTTGAGGAACTTGCGGCCACAACGGCACGCAAACTGGCCGTGCCATCTTCGTATCGCCAGCTTCGCAATCCCCTCTCGCCTTCAGCGGAGAACATTCGGAGAGGTATGGCGCATTTCGCCGATCATTGCGCTACGTGCCATGCCAATGACGGAGGGGGGCAAACCGTTTACGGCAAAGGCCTGTATCCGAAACCGCCCGACTTGCGTGCCGCCGGGACACAGAACAAAAGCGATGGCGAGCTCTACTACACAATCGACAATGGAGTTCGTTTGAGCGGCATGCCGGCCTTCAGGCAAATCCACACTCCCGAGAAAGCCTGGCGCTTGATTGTGTTCATCCGGCACTTACCTCAGATCACGCCCGAGGAACTCAATGAGATGAAGGGACTGAATCGGAAGATTCAGGCGAATTTCGCGGATTTCTGAAGGTAGCGAAACCCAAAAAGGCGCATGAGGGCAATGCGCGAGTGCGGACAAAAAAAGGAGAGACGAACATGGCAAATACGACAAATGAAGCCCAGGCTAAGCAGCTCAACATCGACCGCACCTATCCGGGCCGGTGGACGATTACGTTCAACAACCCGCCGATCAACATCTTTGTTCCCTCAAGCATCGTCGAATTGGGAGCGCTCATGACCGAGCTCGAGGCAGACCCGTCCGTGAAGGTCGTAGTGTTCCAGTCGGCAAATCCTGATTTTTTCATTGCGCATCTTGACGTGGCCAAGGCGGTTGAGCGGCCTGACTTGCTGGGCCTTTGGCGCGGCTTTGTGCTTCGCCTTTCGTCCGCGCCAGTCGTGAGTATCGCGAAGATTAGGGGGCGCACGCGCGGGATTGGTAACGAGTTTGTGCTTGCCTGTGACATGCGCTTCGCCAGCCGGCAAAACGCCGTATTCGGCAACCCCGAGGTCGGCGTCGGGCTGATCCCGGGGGGCGGAGCCCTGGAATGGCTTCCGCGATTGGTCGGTCGCTCGCGGGCACTTGAATTTGTGCTCACTGCTGACGATTTCGATGCTGATATCGCAGAGCGATATGGCTGGGTGAACCGCACGCTGGACGATAAAGACCTCGATTCGTTCGTCGATGCGCTCGCAAAGCGGCTGGCTTCATTCGACCGCAAAACGCTGGCCACGGCAAAGACCCAGATCAATCGAGTCGGGATGCCGACAGCTGCCGAGCTTCAGTCGAGCAATGAAATGATCTTCCCAATGCTGGCCTGGCCCGATGCGCAGGCGCGCCGCACCAAGCTCCGTGGTATCGGTTACGGAATTCGCAGCGACTTCGAATTGAACTTCGGCCGGTACCTCACCGAGTTCGGGCAAGCGGACGACGATGACGCGGAGAAGAAGGCCAGCTGACCGGCATGGGCTGGTCCAATCCGCAGAGTGGATCCGAGCCGGAGCCGAGCTTCCCGAGTGATAGGAGAGAAGACAAATATGGAGAACAACACGTTAGTTCAGTCGAGCTTTTCGGCAACGGTCAACGCACCCATTGAGAAAGTAGACATTCCTTCATGGTGCTTTGGGCTGTCAGAATCGGAATATCAATCCTGCTCCCCGGCTCATGTGTCTGCCGGCGTAACTACGGCACCCGATGGTCGGCGTATGTCCATCAACGTCGAAGTTCTCGGTGGAAGCCCCATGGTGCAGCACTACGTCGAGGAGATTGCTGAACCGCATCACTTGCGGTTGGTTTCAAACTCAGACGTTTTTACGCCAACTGGCAGGATAAAAGTAGGCGTGATCTGGGACTTGAGTGTGAAGAAGATCGATGGCAACACCTGCGAGTTTACCAATGAAGTGCACAGCACCTTCACCCCGGAGCTGCTCGACGCTCTGGCAAAGCAGGGCATTCCGCGGGATGTTTTCCAAACCGCCCGTAAGCCGATTTCAGAGGCACACAACCGGCAGGAGACACCTCTATACGCCCAAAGTATTGAGCGCCACGCCTTGAAGAACAACAATCCAGCGGATGTCGTAAGTTTCGCGGCAGGCACATAGGCAGCGACGATGTTGAATGAAATCGATCACGAGAACGAAACACAGCAGGCAGGAAACATGACAAATCTAAAGTTCGAGAAAGAGATTACGGCACTTCTCATCATCGATCCATACAACGACTTCATTTCCGAAGGCGGCAAACTATGGGATCGCATTAAGACCGTTGCCCAGGCGAATGACTGCATCGCTCACATGTTGCAGTTGCTGACTGCAGCGCGAACTACGGGGATGAGAGTTTTTTATGCGATGCATCATCGGTATCGTCCCGGCGACTACGAGACCTGGAAATACACCGCGCCAATTCAGAGAGCGGCTTGGTCACGAAAGACGTTTGAATATGGAACTTGGGGCGGCGAGTTTCGCGCCGAATTTGTCCCGCAACCGGGAGACATCGTAGCCCACGAGCATTGGTGCTCCAGTGGCTTTGCCAACACCGATCTGGATTTACAACTCAAAAGGCATGGCATCCAGAGGCTCATTGTCACGGGTCTTGTCGCGCACACGTGCGTTGAATCGACCGTACGGCAGGCCGTTGAACTCGGATATGACGTCACTGTGGTGAAGGACGCGACTGCCGATTACGCTGAGGAATTCATGCACGCCGCGCTCGTCACCAATCTCCCAAACTACGCCAACGCTATTGTGAGCACGGATGAAGTTATCAACACAATCTCTTCGCTCAAATCCTTGGAAATGACCGCACAGTAAAGCAAGAGTGTTATTCGAGAGGAGGATAAGATGCGTCAGACCGCTACCAGCATCTACCCGCAAGAGATCGAACCAGTGGTTGCGAAAGTCGACATGAAGCTTGAGGTTGTCGTGATACCCGTATCGGACATCGATCGCGCCAAAGAGTTCTACTCGAGCCTGGGATGGCGGTTCGATGCTGATTTCCGATTCGTCGATGGGTACCGGAGCGTCCAGTTCACGCCGCCCAGTTCCGGGTGCTCACTGCATTTCGGCACGAACCAAACCCCGGCCCTACCCAGTTCAGCTAAGGGGTACCTAATAGTCTCCGATATTGTGATCGCTCGGGATGCGCTGGTCGCTCGCGGGATTGAGGTGAGCGACTTCTTTCACGTTGGCGACGGCGGCGTGTCCGCCGGTCTGGACCCCGAGCGTCGCAGCTACAGATCCCGGGCCTCGTTCGATGATCCTGACGGTAACACCTGGATTCTGCAGGAGGTCACTGTACGGCTTCCTGGGCTCGTTGACCTTGGTGCGACTTCATTCGGCTCGGTAAGTGACCTGGCCAACGCAATGCGACGTGCGTCTACAGCCCACGACGAGCATGAGAAGCGCATCGGACAAAAGGACGCAAACTGGCCAGACTGGTATGCCGCGTACATGGTAGCGGAGGCAAGCGGGGCGAAGCTGCCGAAGTAACCAACCGAATCTACTTGCTCGACTTAGTTTCAAGCCTGAGGAAGCTGCAAGTGAACGTCACCGACAGCAGTACTCCGAATGATGCTCGAGGTTTGGAAAGGAAAATCAAGATAGTCTTTGGTGATCCTTTTAGAAGGCTGCTGGGCAGGAACGGTTTCAAGCACGAGGTTCGTCTGTTTATAGAAGCCGACGATTATCCAGCGAAGATTGAACTCTGAATCCTAAATCCCGGCCACCGGGAGACCTGGGGTGCAAGTTACCGCACCCAATACATGCGCTGGCCACAGTGATCAAGGAGGGGATCACGACCGGGCAGCCGCTTAATGGACTCCGCCCAGCGTGGTGATGATGGGCGTGGTCGACGTCTATGGCCAATGGCCTCAGATCGGTGCCAAGTTGTTCGCCCTGCAGTCTATCTACGTACTCACGATAGCCAAAAACTCTGTTCCGATTCCCTGTTCTGTG
The DNA here is from genome assembly GCA_035279585.1 of Candidatus Angelobacter sp. GTDB lineage: Bacteria > Acidobacteriota > Terriglobia > Terriglobales > Acidobacteriaceae > Angelobacter. The sequence continues at coordinate 59,130 of DATEHN010000130.1, forward strand.
TGTGGAAGCAGGGCTGGGCTTTGTGTTCCTGGAATTAACTGGTGGCGTATCCCTCAATGGATTACGCCACACATTTACCATGTAATTCTTAACCTGGTGGTTCGCCGTTCTACACTCAGGGTCTCACACAGAAACATCCAAACTTGTTACATCTATAGACAAGTCCGGGCATGCAGAGGATCACGGAGCTGCCGGTTGAAGGACCGGTTGAAGCACCCGAATTGCTGGCGGTTTGCCCCTGAGCACCCAACGCAAAGATGGTGGCGCACAGTAGCGCACTGGAGATGAAGGGCTTACTGAGGCTTCTTAACATTTTGATAAGTCCTCCCTGGTTTTTCGATTCGTGAGTCGCGAGAAAAGTTGGCGGATGGCCACCTTTCCATTTTCCTTATCTCCCTACATCGTGGGTTTTATAAAATTGGATGTCAAGAGAATGTGAGGTGTCCCAATTTGGATTTTCAAATTGGGATATTGCCAGAATGTACTCTTCAGAAATCCGCCACAATTTGCCTGTGAGATGGCGCAGATCATGAAACTGTGATTCCTATCTCTTCCAAGAGCCAAGGGGTAATTTTCCTACGATGCTTCCACTTTTTGCGCATCGAATGTGAGCGATTGGGCCTTCTCCATGGTCAGTCGAGCCCGAAGTTCCAGCATTGATTGCGCAACTTTTTCTATCTCGCTGACGTGAAATCCATCTGATAGCTGCGGCAGATATTTCCTGAAAGCATGTTTCGGCTTTTCTCCGAATTCCACAAATCCATTAGAAAGTATTCTCACGCCATCCGCGACTGCGATTTTTTCATTCCATGAGATTGCCCTGGCTTGGGAAAGACCATCTGGTAAATTCAGCTCCATGTGTGCGCCCGCTACTCGTACGGGATACCCGCCGGGTAATCCAAATGGCCCCGGTACGTGAGTTTCCACATCTCGTTTGTCAATGATGTCACGCAGCAACACAGCGCCTGTACATCCAATTACCTTATTGACCTCCAACCCAGTACTTGCTCGCTGGCCTGCCAATAAGCTGCCCACGTTCTCGCAAGGCTTCCCATCAACCCAGGCCTGTGCTTCCTCCACTCCAGGCTTTGGTGTGTATAAATGCAGGTGATGTGCCATGACCTTCAAACGTTGTTCGGACGCAAGACCCAGTGAAGATCGCAATGTTGCCGCCAAAAGAGCAATATTGCCGATGCCGCAAAAGATAGGAAGACCCAAGGCATGCAACAGCGGGTTAACCGCGTCAGGATAACAGCCATTGATGAAAAGCACCGCTCGTGAGTGCCCGGCCACGGCTTTGGCAAACTTGATTGCGAAAGCTGACTGTAATGGCAGTGTGAAACCAAATCCGGCTCTGCGGAGCAATTGGGTCCATGATGAAGGCTGGTGAATATCTTCCCACGGAGAATAATAGGAGGCACAGTTCACCACCACGTCAGGTTGAATCGACGAAAGCAGCCTGCCAGCATCATCTGCTTCGGCTTCAAATTCGATGGAATCAAAAATGGCTCGCGATTGTATGCTCGCGGCTTTTGCGCGTGAGACATACAGAATGTCATTCAATTGGTTCCTGGATCGGGCGCAAATGACCACGCGATGAGGCCGTGAAAGCAGAAGAGCCAACGAATAAGAGATGGCCCGCGCTAAAGACCCGCTGCCGACGATCAAAATTGTTGCATCCACGAATTCTATTCCGTTTCGCCTTTTGTCATTCGTCCCTCAGGGCCACAATCGGATCGACCAAAGTAGCGCGCCGGGCGGGAATGTAACACGCGCAGAGTGAAATAATAACCAACGCCACAACTACACCTACCAACGTTATGGGGTCGTAGCGAGGGACGTTGAACAACAAACTGGAAACATAGCGAGTCAGGAAGAACGTGGCCACGAGTCCGATCCCTACGCCCATCAATGTCAATTGCACACCATTGATCAGCACCAATTGCAAGACCCGGCCGCGTGATGCTCCCAAAGCCATCCGCAGTCCGAGTTCGCGGGTGCGCTGAGCAACTGAGTATGCCATAACGCCAAAAATGCCGACTGCAGCAAGCACCAGAGCGATACCAGCAAAGACAGAAAACAGAACAGTGCGAAATTTTGGTTCAGAGACAGACTGCGCCACGTTCTCTTGCATGCTGCGGATTGCGGTAACCGGCTGATTAGGATCGATATTGTGCACCACCGAGCGTATGGCATTGGTTTGTGCCAGAGGATCCCCAGCGGTGCGTACAACGAGGGATAGCGTTAAGACCGGAATCAACTGATCCGCCTGACGATAAGGAACGTACATTTCGGAAGAAGATTCACTGGCTAGGGATTGCTTCACATCAGCAACGACCCCAACAATCTCCATCCATGGAACGTTGGGATCAGGCGTGGCCCCCAATTGTATGTGCTGCCCGATGGGCGACTGATTGGGAAAATATGTACGCGCGAAGCTGGAATTGATTACTGCTACTGTGGGCGCTCCTTCACGGTCACGATCTTCGATCCATCGACCGGTCATAAGCGGTATTTCCAGGGTTTTCAAGTAACCTGCACTCACCGCACGATAGCTGGCAATGGTGTATTCCTGGGGAGAGTGGGGAGGGCGACCCTGAATATTAAAGTGGAGGGCAGCCCCGGCGCCCGTTACTGGCAGAAAGGAGACCGCCCCAACTGAGCGCACGCCGGGCAGCGCTCCAACCTGCTCAAACAAACGGTCAAAGAAACCCAAACGCACATTCCGATCACTGTACGCAGTTGGCGAACGGACTATACTCGCAATCAAAATGTGATCAGTGGAGAAGCCCGGAGAAACATTGGACAACCGTTCAAAGCTCTTGAACAGGAGTCCTGCCCCCACCAGCAGCAACATGGCCAAAGCAATTTCAGAAACAACCAGCGCCGCTCGTGTACGCAAAACGGCGCCCACCGCCCCGCCACGGTTGCTTTCATTCAAGGTTTCACGGAGGTCGATGCTCCATGAATGGCGTGCAGGGGCCAAACCAAACAGAACGCCGGGAACAAGAGCTATCAGAGCAGTAAAGCCGAGAACAGATAGATCAATGGAAACGTTATTACTGCGAGGGAGACTGCTTCCCGCCAGGCGCGTTAAAAGAGGAACTGCAGCCCAAGCCAAAGCAAGCCCAAAAGCGCCGCCGGCAACAGCCACCAAGATACTTTCCGCCAATAGCTGGCGAATAATGTCAAAGCGTTGGGCTCCCAGGGCGATGCAGACTGCCATCTCGCGCCGCCGGCCGGTGGCCCGGACAAGCAGAAGGTTAGCGACATTGGCGCAGGCAATCAAGAGCACAAGTCCCACCGCGCCAATCAATACCCAAAGCGCAGTATGAACGTTCTGCACCACCTGGTCCAGCATGGGATCGACTAACGCTGAAACACTGAGGTCGGTTTCCGGATATTGCTGCTTGAGCTGTCTGGCAATCACGGCCATCTCTGAGCGGGCCTGTTCAAGCGAAACACCAGGCTTTAGCCGCGCGATCGGCAAAATACCGGGATGCCAGCTACGATCATCCGGCAGTGTTCTGGCCCAGGGCTCAAACGGCAGAATGACATCCGGCGCTTGCTGAAGAATTTCAAAGCCGGGCCGCATCACGCCGATAATCGAATAGTTCTGATTGTCCAGAGTGATGGTCTTGCCAAGCACATCGCGAGAAGAAGAAAAGTGCCGTTCCCAGAGACGATGGCTGATGAGCGCCACAGGTGGCCCTCCCGGCTTATCTTCCGAGTCAGAAAAGGCGCGGCCAAATTCCGGGTTGACTCCTAACAGGTCAAACAAATTGGCCGTAACATTTTGGGTGGGCAGCCGTTCGGCTTCGGCGATCCCGGTCATGGTCGTAATGTTGTTCCGCACGGCTCCCATGGCTTCAAACGAGTGGCTCTGGTCGCGCCAGTCCTTGTAATTGGGATAGGACACTGACAACCTGGGAAACTGCGGGGGAAAATACTCTGCAAGCAACATCAACCGTTGCGGATCACGATATGGAAGAGGGCGAAGCAGCACGGCGTTCACGATGCTGAACATCGCGCTATTTGCCCCGATTCCCAAAGCCAGCGTGAGAACAGCTACAACGGTAAATCCGGGATTGTTTTTTAATCTGCGAAGCGCAAATTTGAAATTCTGTGCGAGCGTAAACATTACTTGCCTCTAGATTGTGGATTAAGCGAATTCAAAATAATTTAAATCAAATCAAGCAGTAAAACGGACAAAGCTGTACCATTACGACGGCTTACGGCGTTCAATGGACGGCTAGAGCGGCTTTGAGTTCTTCAGGAGTCATCCTGCGGATCTTAAGCCATATCTTTGCAATTTTTTCCAGCTCCTCCATGGGGCGTCCGGAAATGGAACGAAGTTTTTGAGCAAAGTCCATGAGCACCGAATGTTCAAGGAGAGCTGGCACAGAAAGTTCCGTCTGGAAGCAGTCATTCACGCGGAACAGTACGCGTAACGCAAGCAATGAGTGTCCGCCCAGTGCAAAGAAGTCGTCGTGCCTACCTACCTGCTTCAGTTTGAGTACCTCTGCCCAGATGGCTGCCAGCACGGTCTCAAGATTTCCCTGCGGCGGCACATACCTGCACGCCGCATATGCATCTCCATTGGGCGCAGGCAAAGCTCTACGATCCAGCTTGCCATTTGGTGTTAGAGGTAAAGACTCCAACCGCACATACGCTGCCGGTACCATATACTCCGGCAAATGCTCACGGAGAAACGAGCGCACATCCGAGAGCAGGGATTCAGGATCAAGGAACCCATGCCGAGACGCAGGGCGAAAATAAGCTACCAAACGCTTCTCTCCCGGTGCGTCTTCCCGTGCCACCACTGCTGCTTCCTCCACTGCTGGATGTTCCTGCAATCGCGCTGCGATTTCTCCAAGCTCAATGCGGAACCCGCGAATCTTCACCTGGTCATCGTTCCGCTCCACAAATTCCAGGTTCCCATCCGCCAACCATCTCCCCACATCGCCTGTTTTATACATGCGCGCACCTGCTTCTCCTGCGTAGGGGTCAGGCACGAAACGCTCCGCCGTCAGCACTGGCCGATGCAAATATCCCCGGGTTACACCCGTTCCTCCAATGCACAGCTCTCCTGTTACTCCAACCGGAACTGGTTCTCCCCATGTATCCAGGATGTATACCCGCGTGTTCGCAATCGGCCGTCCGATGGGCACGGATTGCCCGCTTAATGGATGGGTACAACGGTGCATGCTCGCCCACACCGTACCTTCGGTTGGGCCATACTCGTTAAATAGCTCAACTTGAGGATATTGTTGTGCTGATTTTGCCACCAAGTCCGGCGGGCAAACCTCGCCCGCAACGATGACCCTAGAGAGGTGTTTCTTCTGTTCGCCGTCAACTGGATATTCCAAAAGATACCTATATAAGGATGGGACACAGAGCAGGCTTTCCACTCGCAGCCGCTGAACCTCCTGGTTTAGGCGCAATGGATCGCGAACTATATCATCAGGAGCGATGATTAATGTGCCCCCATGGAGAAGACTTCCAAAAATACCCGCCACTGAACTATCAAATGAGATGGGAGAAAGCAGCAAGAAACGACCCGTCTTACCGTAAGCGAGATTTCTGGCAAAGGTAGAACTCACAAGATTCCGGTGACTCACCATAACGCCTTTGGGCTTGCCTGTGGAACCAGAGGTGTAAAGAACATAGGCCAAATGTCCGGCCAGAGGCTTCGAGCCGGCAATCTCCGGGTTGCTTTCCTGTTGGCTGTTCCAGGCGGCATCAGTCAAATCCAGTGTGGGTAGACCGGCTGGCAATGGCCCCATCCGCTCTCTGATCTGAGGCTGAGTTAGCAGGACCACTGGTTCGCTATCCTTCAACATGTACTGCAAACGCTCCTGCGGATAGGCGGGATCCAGCGGCACATACGCGCCCCCAGCCTTGAGTATAGCCATGAGTCCTATGATCATCTCCAGACCGCGCTCTACGCAGATGGCCACCCGCGCCTCCGGCTTCACTCCCAAGATCTGAAGATAGTGCGCCAACCGGTTCGCTTCATGGTTCAATTCGCGATACGTCAACTGACGGCCGTCATACTCAACTGCCGGTGCTTCGGGTGTCAGATCCACCTGTTCGGCGAACAACTCATGAACGAGCTTGTTTGACGGACACTCAACTTGAGTGTCATTCCATTGATATAAAACTTGCTCTCGTTCCCTGTCGCTGAGCAGGCTCAAGCGATCTATTATCTCCGACTCTTCGGTTACCATTCCCTCAAGCAACCTGCGGAAATAGCCCACGTAGCGTTTGATGGTGCTGGGCTCAAACAGTGCGGTGGAGTACTCCAGCTTACCGATGATCGTTCCATCCGCCTCCTGTAAATCAAGCGTCAGCTCGAACTTCGCCGGCTGATAAGGTATTGTTTTCAGCGGCTTCGCTTCTACTCCGGGAAGCATCATGGCTTCCTCAGGCATGTTCTGCCATCCGAACGTCACCTGAAACAGGGGATGGTACGACAGACTACGCTCGGGTCGCACAGTCTCCACTACCCGCTCAAACGGCAGGTTGTGGTTCTGTTGCGCTCCCAATGCCACTTCTTTCACCCGCTTCAACAATTCTTTTACTGTGACTCCGCCGCCTACATCCACGCGCAAAGCCAGAGTATTCACAAAGAATCCAATCAGTCCTTCAATCTCCGCTCGCCCACGATTCGCCATCGGTGTGCCAATCACTACCTCCGTTTGGCCAGACAATCGTGAGAGCAACGCTGCCCAACCGGCCAGCAACGTCATATACAAGGTTGTTTCCTGCCGCCGGCTCAACTTTTTCAATTTCTCCGTGAGTCCCTGCTCCAGCGCCAACTCCTCGCTGCCTCCTTTGTAGTTCTGCTGTGGCGGGCGCGCATAATCCGTGGGCAATTCAAGCAACGCCGGTGCGTCCTGCAAAGCTTTTTTCCAATACTCACACTGCTGCCGCAGTTCCTCCCCTTCCAGCCACTGCCGTTCCCAGACCGCATAGTCTGCATACTGGAGTGTTAACTCCGGCAATAGGTCTTCTTCACCGCTCTTAAAGGAGCTGTACAATTGGCTCACTTCATTAAGAAAAACACCCATCGACCATCCATCTGAAACAATATGGTGCATGGTGATAAGCAGTGTGTATTCCTGCTCCGACTGGCGGATCAATCGCCCTCGGATCAACGGTCCCGCTTGCAGATCGAAAGACGCGGCAGCCTCTTCGGCAAGAAGACAGTCTAATTCCGCCTTCGCAGTCCGATGCTGGCGCAGGTCGTGATCCAGCAGATGAAACCGGCTGTCTGCCGCCGAGGCAATGTGCTGCCATGGTTCGCCATCAATCGAAACAAAAGTGGTCCGTAATGCTTCATGGCGCGCCACAATCCGATCCAGCGCTCGCCGCAAAGCTCCAACATCCAACTCGCCCTTTAAATACAAGCCCATCGGGACGTGATATGCCTGGCTCGCGTCCTTCATCTGCGCCAAAAACCATAAGCGCTGTTGCGCAAACGATAACGGGAGCCGTTGCCCTCGTTCCACACGCACAATTTCCGGCAGTTCGGATCGCGCTGCGCCTTTCAGACTACGCGCGAGACCAACCAGCACCGGGTGCGCGAACAGATCACCTAACGTAATGGCCACACCCAACTTTTGCCGGATACGCGTGGCCACTCGCGTCGCAAGGAGTGAGTGTCCGCCGAGAGCAAAAAAGTCATCGCGACGCCCGACCCGCTTTACCTGGAGCAACTCGGCCCATATCTCCGCCAGCATCCTCTCCGTCTCTTCCTGCGGAGCTTCATACGCTTGTGCCGCATATGCATCAACTCCGGGAGCCGGCAATGATTTGCGGTCAAGCTTCCCATTTGCGTTCAATGGCATCTGCTCTATCCGCACATATACCGGCGGCACCATATACTCCGGCAGTTTCGTTTCAAGCCATCGGCGAAGTTCGGGCACCAGACCTTCTACCAGCTTTGGCCTCAAGGGATCGTAGGCGGTGTCCATTACGTAATAGGCCACCAAACGTTTTTCCCCCAGCGTGTCTTCTTGCGCAACCACTACCGCTTCCTCCACAGCCGGATGCTCTTGGAGTCGCGCCGCAATTTCTCCAAGCTCAATACGAAACCCACGAATCTTTACCTGATCATCATTCCGTCCCAAAAATTCCAGGTTCCCATCCGCCAGCCATCTCCCCATGTCGCCTGTTTTGTACATGCGCTCGCCCGCTTGTCCGATGTAGGGATCGGGTATAAAACGCTCTGCCGTCAGATCGTTGCGGTTGAGGTATCCCCGGGCCACTCCTGCTCCTCCGATGTAAATTTCTCCCGCTGTTTCCACCGGCGCCGGATCCATCTCGTTATTCAGGACGTATACATAGGTATTTGCGATCGGCTGCCCGATATGCGCTGCGAATCCGTCTTCCCGCCTCATCCTTACCCATGTTGAGTATGTCGTGGTTTCTGTCGGACCATACAGATTGCATACCTGCTCCACTTCGGTATCCGCAAAAATTCTTTCCACTAGTTCCCGCTTCAATGGTTCCCCGGCTACATTAACGGCCCGTACTCTTGGCGGGAGCGCCTGCTCTTCAAGCAAACCTTTCATTACCGAAGGCACGGTATTGACGAGAGTCACATCCATCTCCCGTTCCGTCAAATCCAGCGCGTTAGAGACCAGACAAATGCTGGTTCCGATCGTGAGCGGAACAAGGCACTCGTATACTGCCAAATCAAAATTAAGCGAGGTGGAAAATAACGTTCGGGCCAGAACATCATCGCTAAAGGCTTGATGCGCCCAGTGGATCAAGTTGACCGTGTTGCGATGCGCCAGCATTACGCCTTTAGGCAGACCCGTTGAACCGGAGGTATAAATCACATAAGCGAGATTTTCAGGCGTTAGCCCAACACTTGCGCATTCCAGATTTGTTTCAACGTCTCCTGCCTTCTCTACTTCTCCATCCAATTCCATCAACTGGATTCCATCGGCAACTCTTCTTACCAGGTCTGCAGTGGCGCGCTGAGCAAGCACGATTACCGGCTCGCTATCTTTCACCATGTACTGCAGCCGTTCTTCCGGATACTCCGCATCCAGAGGCACATACGCTCCTCCGGCTTTCAGTACTGCCAGCAGTCCCACAACCATATCTACGCTGCGCTCGGCGCAGATCCCGACTCGTTTCTCCGGCTTGACTCCTTTCACCTGCAGATAATGTGCCCACCGGTTCGCACGCCGGTTCAACTCACCATAGCTGATCCTTTCGTCTCCAAACACCACTGCTGTGGCTTCCGGCGTCCGCTTCACCTGCGCTTCGAACAGCTCGTGAATGCACACGCCTTTTGGATATTCCGCTTGTGTCCGGTTCCACTCATACGCAACCTGGTGCCGCTCTGCGTCAGACAGCAATGCACCGGATTTATTCATGGTTTCTCCTGGAACTCCTCGACGCAAAAGGAAGTTCATTGTTTAGAAAGAGCGGCTTTGCGTTCTTCAGGCGACATTCTGCGCACTATAAGCCCAATTTTTGCTATTTTCTCCAGTTCCTGGGCTGGACGCGCCGATAAGGAATAGACCCTCTGCGCAAATTCCATCAGCACTGGATACTCAAGAAGCGTCCTCACCGAAAGCCCCGCCTGGAAATAGTCATTGATCCGGGACACTACGCGGAGCGCGAGCAATGAGTGTCCACCGAGATCATAGAAGTTGGAGTGCATTGAGACGCGTGCAACTCCCAACACGTCCTTCCAAATGTCCGCCAGCAGCTCTTCGACAGCATTCATTGTCTCAGGAGCATCTTGCTGGATTTCCTGGGCTCTGTCTTCTACCTCCGGAAGAGCTCTGCGATCTACCTTGCCGTTGGTGCTGATTGGCAGCTCGGGCAACATCACATAGACACTTGGCACCATGTACTCAGGCAGCTTGGCTTTCAAGTAATTCTTTAACTCGTCAGCATTCGCTTCGCCGGAGACATAAGCCACCAACTGTTTGCCACTGCTACCGGTCTTCATCAGCACGGCACAATTCCGCACTTTGACATGCTGCAACAGGGCCGCCTCAATCTCGCCCAGTTCCACGCGGAAGCCGCGTATCTTAATCTGGCTGTCTCTGCGGCCAAAGAATTCCAGATTGCCGTCTTCCATCCAACGGGCAAGATCACCGCTGGTATACAGACGCCCTCCCGGCGGGCCATAAGGATCGGGAAGATATCTTTCGGCTGTCAGTTCCGGCCTTCTCCAGTAACCTCGCGCCAGTCCTTCACCACCTATATACAACTGGCCCATGATTCCCACGGGTTCAAGGTTCATGTTGCGGTCCAGCACATAAAGCTGAGTATTTGCCACGGGCTGGCCAATGGGCACATTTTGAGCGTCTCTTGCGACTTCCCTTATGTGATACCAGCTGGTGAATGTGGTGCACTCAGCCGGCCCGTAAGCATTCAAAAGCCGCTCCGGCCCGCCTTGCTCAAGCACTGCAGCTGCCGTCACGGGATAAATCGCTTCGCCACCAATCAGCAGGTGTTTCACCGAATTAAACATGGCAGGTTTCAGACGTCCTACTTCATTGAACAATGCAGTTGCCAGAAACATGACTTGCACGCCCTTGTCCACGATCTCTGCAGCGAACCTTTCTACGTCGAGCAGCACTTCGTTGGTGATGATCACCAGCCGGCATCCATTCAACAGTGCTCCCCATATCTCAAATGTGGATGGATCAAAGGACATGTTGACGGTCTGGGCCACCACCTCGTCGCCCTGAAATTGAATGTAGTTGGTATCACGTAGCAAACGGATCATGCTGCAATGGCTTACTGCCGCAGCTTTAGGCTGTCCGGTTGAGCCGGACGTATAAATGACGTAGGCAAGATCTTCCGGCAAGACCTTGGTTTGGAAACTCTGGTTGCTTTGCTGGGCGATTTCGTCCCAATCACGGTCAAGGCAAACCACATGTGCTTTGAGCTGTGGGATACGCTGAACCAGCCGTTTTTGTGTCAGCAAAACTCCAATATCGGAATCCTCCGCCATAAAGCGGAATCGGTCTGCTGGATATGCGGGATCGATAGGGACATACGCCCCTCCGGCTTTGAGAATACCGACCATCGCGAGGACCATGTCTATGGAGCGCTCAACGCTGATGCCCACCAGCTTTTCCGGACCAACGCCCAGATTCTTTAGATAACGTGCCAATTGGTTTGAGCGGTGATCCAGGTCGTTATAGCTGATACGCTCCTGATCGCAGATCACGGCCACTTCTTCCCCACGGCGCTGGACCTGCTCCGCGAACAACTCCATCATGGTCCTGTTGCGAGGATACTCCGTGTGTGACCGGTTGAATTCCACCACAATCTGCCGCCGTTCCTGCTCATCGAGCAAATCAATGAAATTTACAGGTTGATCAGGAGCGGTGGCAAAGGCCGTAAGCAGCCGTATAAAGCGCTGGCTCAGAATCTCCACGAAATTGGAACTGAAATGGTCAGGGTGATAGGTAAAAAACATATCTAGACGACGGCTGGGACCGATGATCAAGGTCAAAGGATAGTGTGCAGCATCATTGAGATCCAACAATGAGAACCGCAGACCACCGGACGGTCCCGCAGTTCCTTCCTCCCCTCTGGGGAAGTTCTCAAAGACCACAAGAGTGTCAAATAATTCATTCAGCTTGGTCAGGCGTTGAATCTCTACCAGTCCAAGATATTGGTGAGGAAGAAGGCGAGATTGTTCCTGATTCAACCGGTTGACAAGATCATCGAATGAATCGGCGGAACCCAGCCGTACACGCGTAGGCACAGTGTTAATCAGAAGCCCTACCATGCTTTCAACGCCCGCGATCTCCGGCGCGCGCCCTGCAACGGTGCTGCCAAACACCACATCTTCCTGGCCAGTGTGCCGTGACAGCAAAACAGCCCAGGCGCCCTGGACGATGGTGTTGACAGTCAAATTGCGGGCACGTGCCTGTGCGGTGAGGCGTTGCGTGGTCTCTTCGTCGAGACTAATGACAATTCGTTCAGGTATTTTTGGGTCGCCCAGAGATGCCAGCGGGCTGAGCCGTGTGCCTTCTTCCAACCCGGCCAGCGCTTCCCGCCAGGCTGCTTCGGCTGAACTGCGGTCACGGCTGGTGAGCCACGTTAGATAGTCCCGGAAGGCCGTGACTCGCGGCAAAGCAGAAGCGTTGCCATGATGCTCATAGATTTTCTGTAACTCGTCAATCATCAAGAACGTGGACCACCCATCGATCAGGATGTGATGAGTTGTAATCAGCAGGCGAAATTCTTTTGGCGCAAAGCGGACCAAATGGAACATAAACAGTGGTGAGGTGCCTGGGTCAAAGCGGACCAGACCGTCGCGTTTCACAAATTCAGCCCAACTCCGTTCGCGTTCCTGCGGCGCAAGCGCGGAGAGATCCAGAGTATCCCAGGGCACAGAAAAATCTCTTGGTATGATTTGTACTGGCCGATCCAGATCTTGGTATTTGAAAGCTACGGACAAGTTCTTGTGGCGAGACAACAAGGCTTTGGTTGCAGCTTCAAGTAATTTTTCATCGAGCGGCCCCTCCAGCCGCAGAGCGATCTGGACGTTGTAAACGTCTGGCCCACTGGCATCATAAAAAGCATGGAAGAGCATTCCTTCCTGCACCGGTGAGAGCGGCAATATGTCCTCGATATCTCCATATTCGTTTTCCAGCCGGTCAATTTCAGATTGGGAGAGAGCGACCAGAGGCAAGTCAGATGGCGTGAGTCCTCCCACTCCGGGCTGTTCACTAAGCTGGACGAGCGCTTCCAGCATGTGGAACCACCCTTCTGCCATTAACTGAACATCCTGCTCTGAAAGTATTCCCGGAATCCACGTCCAAAGGGCGGTCAACTCCGGCCCCGCAGCACGCTCTACTACCATGGAATCAATTTCCAACGGGTGATGGAATGACATTTCAGGGTCAAGGCCTCCAGTGAAAGCGTCCGAAGGCGACCAATCTGTGGTTTCAGCCACTGGAAAACGTCCCAGGTAGTTGAAATCTATTTGCGACTTAGTCAGCCCGGATAAAGCTGGCGCGGTTTCAGGATTCAAATAACGCAGTAATCCGTAACCAATCCCATTGTCAGGGACCGCACGAAGCTGTTCTTTGATTGACTTGAGTGCACTTCCCAGCGCCTTTCCCCCTGCCCAGGCTTCCTCAAGGTCCAGTGGACCGACGTCAAGATGCAAAGGAAACATGATGGTAAAAAATCCCACAGTGCGCGAAAGATCAACACCTTCAAAAATTCTTTCCCTTCCGTGACCTTCCAGATCAATCAAGACCGAAGTGTTATCGCTGGAATGATGCTGGCGCTGCCATTGCAGAACACTCAGAACGAGCCCGGTGAGCAGCACGTCATTGATTCGCGTATGGAATGTGCTCGCAACCTGATTCAACAAAGGAGCAGTCACTTTGGGCGGCAACGTAAGAACAATCTGCCGAGCCTTGTCGAGGGTATCGCGGCTGGGATCGAGTTGGCCGCCTGGAACAAGCTCTGGTGCGTTCTTCAACGCGTCAGTCCAGAAAGATAGCTCTCTCATTCGCTCTGGATTCAGCGCCTCACGGCTCAATCGCTCAACCCACCCTCGGAATGAGAAGGGACTTGGCTCGAGCACCGGATCATTTCCGGCGCTGATTGCTGCCCAGGCAGCCATCAAATCCGGCACCAGGATTCGCCAAGAAACCCCGTCTACGACTACATGATGGATCGTCAGCAGCAAATGGCCGGGCGCGGTACGGCCTGCGTTAAACCATACAGCCTGCAGCATGATTCCGTTCTCAGCGGAAAGCCGTTCCGTGGCAGCTTGTCCTTCTTGCGTTATCTTCTGTTTGCATGCATCACCGCTCAAACCGGCGATATCTATCACGCGCAAGCACGAATCCGCATTCACCGCATCTTGCGTCTGGATATCCAGTCTCCAATCCTCTCTGGGTCCCTGTGCGCCGGTGAAACGCAGACGCAGAGCATCGTGATGGTTGATGATCGTCTGTAGAACACGCACGAGGTCCTGACGCTTCAGATTGGCCGGGACCTGCAACACAATCGATTGACTGAAGCGATGCAGCGTACCACCTGACTCCAGGAACCAACACGTCATGGGAGTCGGAGGCATTGGTCCTACCCCGACATCGGGTACAGCAGCAGCTACATCTTGTGACTGGGAAACCGCCGCGAGTGACTCAATCGTTTCTTGCTCAAAGACATCGCGCAAGCTAACGATCACCCCTGCCTGCCGCGCACGACTGACCAACTGAAACGCCAAAATGCTGTCACCGCCGAGAGCAAAGAAATTATCGTCCAGCGTGGCGCGAGGAACGCCGAGTACCTGCACCATGAGTGAACAGAGGACTTCTTCCGCGTGTGTGCGAGGCATACGTCCTGAACTGCTCTCCGCAACTTCAGGCGACGGCAATGCCTTGCGGTCGAGTTTGCCGTTCGAGTTCAAAGGCAGAGAGGGGAGGATCGTAATAAACGCAGGCACCATGTAGCTGGGCAGCGTACTGGACAGAGATTCGCGCAACTCAGCAGCGTTCAAGCTGTGGCCCGGAGCGGGAACCACATAGGCAACCAGTCGCTTTCCTTCTTTCCGATCTTCGTTCACAATCACCACTGCCTGGCCTACCCCGGAACAGTCCACCAGAGCCGCCTGAATTTCCGCCAGTTCGATGCGAAAGCCTCGAAGTTTGATCTGCTGGTCGTTCCGTCCCAGGAACTCTATCTGCCCGTCTTCTCTCCAGCGCACTCGATCACCGGTGCGATACATGCGTCCGCCAAAATCACCAAAGGGATTCGGGACAAAACGCTCTGCCGTAAGATCAGGCCGTTTCAGATACCCGCGCGCCACTCCAGCGCCGGCAATGAATAACTCACCGGGAATGCTCACAGGAACGGGCTTGAGAGCGGAATCCAAAACATATATCTGGTGGTTGTCAAAAGCACTGCCAATTGGCACGTTGCCGGTCAATTTGTCTGGGTTTGACACCGCATAATGGGTGGCAAACGTAGTAGTCTCCGTTGGTCCGTAGACATGGCACACCAGCGTCTCAGGACAATGTTGGTGTATCCGTTGGAAAGCCATGGGGGAAGCCGCTTCCCCGCCGGTTAAGACCTCAGGAACACTGGAAAAGCATTCCGGAGCTTCCTGAACCAGAGCATTGAAAAGGGCGGTGGTGAGAAAGACAGCTGTGATCTTCTCTGCCTGGAACAAATGCTTGTAATCGGCAACCTCCAACTCGCCCGGCGGCGCGATAATGACCTGTTTACCTTGCAGCAATGGAGCCCATATCTCGAATGTTGAAGCATCAAAGGCGTGAGAAGAATGAAACAGCGCTCTTTCCAGACTCCCCTCTCGCCAGCTACGGTCAAACGCCAGGCTGACAACATTGCGATGTGTTACAGCAACACCTTTAGGAGTACCGGTGGATCCCGAAGTGTACATGGCATAGGCAAGCTGGTCGGGATCAATCGCGATATCGGGATCGCTATCATCCTCCGCCATCAGATAAGGGTCGTTATCGACAACTACAACTTCGGCGCAAGTAAGTTCGCGGTCTTCGGTCGTACGGTCGAGTAGAAGCGCAGACGCGCCTGCCTCTTCCATGATCAAACTCATGCGTTCTAGTGGATACGCCGGATGCAGCGGAAGATAAGCGCCGCCCGCCTTCAACACCGCAAGCATGGCAACGATCATGTCAGTAGACCGTTCCATCAGGATGGCAACCACACTCTCAGATTTCATGCCGCCCCTGATGAGCCTATGAGCAAGATGGTTTGCCCGCTGATTCAGTTCGCCGTAAGTCAGATTCTCGTACGGCGATCGAAGAGCAATGGCGCTTTCATCCCGTGAAACCTGCGCGGCAAAACAGCTTTGAATCGTCTGCGTGGAAGGATAGGGAGCGGCAGTTTTATTCCAGTCAATAAGAATCTGTTGCTGCTCATGATCATTGAGCAACAGAAAATCACTCAACCGTCTTCCTGGATCGGCAGCCGCCTGTGCGAACAAACGCTGGAAGTGCAGCAGCATCCGCTCCCCTGTGGAATTCAGGAAGAGATCAACCAGGTAGTCATAAACAACGACGCCATGATCGGTGTTATCGTTCACTCCAAGATTTACGTCCAGGTAGGCTGACTGGTAAAAAGCATCAAATTCTCGTATTTCTTCTAGTGCCGTGCCGGCCGCAAGTTGCGGCACCCTATGATCGTTGCCAAAAGCATACGAGGTATCTACCAACGGCGCCCGGCTGGGATCTCGCTCTATCTGGAGCTTGTTCAACAGAACCTCAAAAGGCAAATCAGAGTTCGCCATCGCTTCCAGTGTGATCACGCGCGTGCGCTGCAATAATTCGCGAAAACTGGGATTACCCGATAGATCCAGCCGATAAACGATGGTGTTAAGAAAATAGCCAATCAGAGACTGGGTTTCCCGATGCTTGCGGCTGCTCACCGGAGTGGCAATGGGAATGTCATCTTTGCCGCAATACTCCCGCAGAAGCATGGCAAAGACAACGAGAAACGCCGTGAATCGTGTGACATTTTCAGCCATGCACAACTGCTTGAACTGCACCCACAACGCATCCGGCAGTATCCACGTTAGGCGCACGGCACTAAAACTCCGGGTATGCGGGCGCGGCTTGTCTGTCACCAGATCCAGGCGCGGCAAATCTGCGAGTTTGCGGAGCCAGTAGTCAGTCTGCCTGGCGGCTTCTTCCGTCTTCATCCACTGGTCAAACCAGTAAGCAAAGTCGCCGAACTGAACCGGCAGCTCAGGAAGAGGGGACGGCAATTCGCGGGAAAAAGCCTCGTAGAGAGCGAAGAACTCACTATCAACCAAATCATAGGAAACAAAATCTGTGATGAGGTGATGGAGAGTGAGCATGACTGCATGTTCTTGTTCAGTGATGCGGAAAAGAATCGCCCGGACCATAGGGCCATTCGAGATGTCAAATGGCCTGCAAGTATGGGCTGTAACCAGAGCTTGCAAACGCTCATGCCGGTCTTCCACAGGAAACTCTGGAACATCCACTCGTTCCAGCGGAATCCGAAGCTGAGGTGCAACTACCGCTCTGGGCTTGCCGTCAATTTCCGGGAGCGATGTGCGGAAATTCTCATGGCGGCGCACCATTTCATTGATGGCACGCTCCACCGCATCAATATTCAAATCGCCTTTCAGGTGATAGGCATGGGTATGGTTGAAGTAATAGACATTTGGGTCAACCTGATGCAATAGCCACAGATGTTCCTGCTCGGCCGTGATTGGATAGTCCAGCGTGGGACGGTGCTTAATAACTGATTTGGGCTGGCTTTTTGGTCCTTCACCCCGCAGCCGCTTCGCCAGCATTTCTCGCTGGGCCGGCGTAAGCTTGGAAATCCGTTCCTGATTGACCGTTGACTCTCTGTCGTGAACTTCATTGCTCATTTTAAAAAATCTCCCACTCTTACGACTCGACTCTTACTTGGAATTGCCCCGCGTGAAAAACAGCTTGCCGGTCCATGCTGTTGGCATCACACTAAAAATCTTTGCCAGTTGCTAAGTTCCGCGGCTGGTCGCTGTTTTATGTCTCAACTCTCACTGAAATGTAGTCTGCTACTGGAGGAATCGACGCCAGACTGTGTTCCAGAATCTGGATTCCTCCTCTGTTCTCGATTTCTGTAAATCCAGCAAATTTGTAGGTGACATACATCATGCGGTTGCGGTCATTCGATATAAATTCAGAAAGCAGCCGGACGCCGGATTCCCTCGCCTTTCTGAGAATGTGGTTCAGCATGATGGTCCCCACGCCACGATTCATCACCCGGCAGGACATGAGCAGCAGCTTAATCGTCCACACCGCAGGATCGCATTCCACCAAAGCCAGGCCTATCTTTCCGTAGCTGCCAAACTTGTCAATCAACTCAGACATGAGCAGAAGATGGCGATTGGAGCAGCGCAGCTTCTCCAACTCTTCCTGGGAAAAGGTGCGTCCCGTGGTGTTGAGTTGATTGGTACGGTTGGTAAGTTCCTCCGCCCGGGCCAAGTCTTGTGCGCGCGCAGGGGAGATAGTAAATACCATGCCGAGGGTGGCAAGAAATTCCTCCTTCGGTCCGGTGAAAGCTTCTTCTGTTCGCTTGCGTCGCATCTCGCCCAGGTACATCTGGCGTCGCATAAGCGATTCTGCCGTGATGGTCTCAGGGGTTAGTTCCGGCATCTGCGGCAGATGGAATAATTGGGTATGATCCAAACAAAGCACCTGCGGCAGTTCAGCCTGTACTTCCGCAAGTTCAAAGGGCTGATCGTCAATAAAACAGATGCTATCAAGGCCGATGTTGAGACTTTCCGCAATGCTTCGTATGGAAGCTGACTTGGATCCCCAGTTAATCTGCGGATACAGAAAATATTCTTCTAGCCCCAGGTCGCGCAACTGAGCCAGGGCCGATTCCGCATGATTGCGGCTGGCGATGGAGTGCAGAATGCCGCGAGCATCGAGAGCGTGGATGATTTCCCGAACGCCATCGCGCAGATGCACCTTGCCATCTTCAAGCAAGGTCCCGTCCCACATAGTATTGTCCAGGTCCCACACCACACACTTGACTTTGCGCCGTTTTGCTGGTGCAACGGCGTTGCCTGAAATTTCGTTCTGGAATCCGAGTTCAGTCAACAGTAACCTCTCACTTGGTTGTAGCTACGCTTTCCGCAATTTCCTGGCAGACACTCCGGGCAATCGTAATCTCCTGGATCTCATTGCTGCCCTCAATGACCTCCATAATTTTGGCATCACGATAAAAGCGCTCCACTGGATATTCCCCACTGCAGCCGTTTGCGCCGTGTATCTGAACAGCATCCCGGGCAATTTCTGCGGCGGTCGTGCAGGCAAAGTATTTGGCAATTGAAGTCTCAATCATTGAGTCCGGATCGCGCCCATCCTTGAGTTTTCCGGCGTTGTAGCACAACAAACGTGCGGCCTTCACGCCTGCCACCATGCGCGCGATCATGCGCTGGACCAACTGATGATCACGCAGGAGAGCGCCGAACTGTTTTCGCCGGCCGGTATATCGCAGGCACGCGTCCAAACATGCCTGGGCAATACCCACGCAACCGCAGGCCACACTGTAACGGCCGCAATCCAGAGCAGAGGAGGCAATATGAGAAAGGCCGAACCCGGGAGCTCCTACCAGGTTCTGTTTCGGCACTCGGCATTGTTCCAGATGGAGTTCAGCCATCATGGATGCGCGCGCGCCCAACATGCCATGCACAGGCGAGATCACCAGTCCCGGCGTCTTTCGTTCCACCAGAAAAGCGCATGGCCCCCGCTGGCTCCTGGCAAAAACCAGAAACAAATCAGCAATCTGCGCAAAGGTAATCCATTTCTTGTGTCCGCTAAGAAGGAAATCGTCGCCGCTGGCCACAGCCTCTGTCCTGATTTCCCGTGCATCACTCCCGGCCTCGGCTTCAGTAAGAGCAAATGCGGCGATAGTATTCCCTTGCCCCAGCTTTTCCAGCCACTGGACCTTCTGCGCTTCCGTTCCCCATCGCCATACCGCCAAAGCAGTCATGCTATGCACAGTCAATAAACTGCGGACGGATGAACAGCCTCTCCCCAGCTCTTCATTGAGCAGCCCAAATTCAATCATGTTGAAGCCGGCGCCACCACGATCAGCCGGCAGTACCGCTCCGAGATAGCCCTTCTTGGCCAACGCGCGCACAATCTCGTCCGGCACGAGTTCTGTCCGGTCCCAGGCATTCGCGTTGGGTGCGATCTGCGCGTCTACAAATTCGCGGAGCGCAGTCCGTAGCCGTTGCTGTTTAGGAGTCAGTTCCATACACGATCAAGAGTCAATTAGACCCATTCTCCGAACTGGAGGTTTTTCTTTCCACCAACGCTGCCATGGCGTTAATGCTCTGAAAATTTGCTAACTCCAGGTCTTCATTTGCAATGGCGATCCTGAAGTTCTTTTCCAGGAACAAAACGAGCTGCATGGCAAACATGGAGTTAACAAATCCAGACGCAAAAATCTGGTCATCGTCGGCAATCGTCCGGCCGCTGATATGTTGCGCCAGGAAAGCCCTCAGTTTTTGTTTCGATTGCTCCATGAATCTCTTTCCTTGAAAGATTGATTAATTCTCGTAATTGTAAAATCCACGTCCGCTCTTGCGGCCATGCAGACCGGCATCCACCATCTTCTTGAGCAGTGGACATGGGCGGAATTTGCTGTCTTTCAATTCGTCATACAGAACCTCAATGGAAAACAAGATTGTGTCCAGTCCAATGAGGTCGGCAGTTTCCAGCGGACCCATCTTGTGCTCGAAGCAATTCTTGAAGATCTCGTCCACCACTTCTGGCGCGGCGACGTTTTCCTGTACCAAGAAAATCGCTTCATTGATGGTCAGCATCAGCACCCGGTTGGAAACAAATCCTGGCGAATCATTTACCAGGATGGCTTTTTTGCCCATAAGACCGAGTAACCGGCTTGCGGTGGCAATGGTGTCGTCACTGGTGTGATAGCCGCGAATCACCTCAACCGCAGTCTTCAGTGGTACCGGATTCATAAAATGCATACCAAGCACCTGCGCGGGACGGCGGGTCATGGCGCCGATCCGGGTGATGGGAATCGCAGAGGTATTGGCGGCGAAAACGCATTGCGAAGGACATATCGCATCCAACTGGCGATATACTTCAGTCTTGAGTGCCAATTTTTCCGTTACATTTTCAACCACAAAGTCGGCTTCCCGCAGAACGTCATAGTCAGCAGAAACCTTGATGCGTCCCAGGATTTCTTCAGGACCACTGCCCTGGTTCTTCTGAAATAAACGCTGGAAACGAATGTTGTTTCTAATCTGCCCAAGGGCGGACTGGAGAACAGAATCGGAAATATCGATCAGCAGGGTGCGCAATCCGCTCTGAGCCAATGCATGAGCCAAGCCAACACCCATGACTCCCGCTCCGATCACGCCTACCGTTTCAAGGCGAGGAAGACTCGGGTTGTCAGCAGATTGATTATTCTCAATCAGCGGCGGATGAGCGGGCATCGTTTGTCTCCATTCCGGACAGTGCAGACTCATCCATGTTCTCGACCATGGTCAGCAAGGCATCCTCAATAAATAGTGCGATATCAGACACGGTTGGCGATTGCAACAGTGCCTCAAGGGGAAACTCGACTTGAAAAGTCTCGCGCAACTCCGCAGCTACGCGAATAGCTAAGAGCGAATTTCCACCCAAGCGGAGAAACTCGTCATGAACTCCAATGGGATGCACCCCCAGCAACTCCTCCCACATTTCCACGATTTTTTGCTCTGTGGAATTACGAGGCGCGACATATTCAGCGCTCAAATATGAGCGCGAACTCCCAATGCCATTGCCTTCCGTCTGGGCATTTCGGTTTGACGCAACTACTTCTTCCGCGTAAGGAGCAGCCACAGCTTTGGCCTTTGCCGGCTCGGCTTCCCATTCCATTCGACGCCTGTTGGGCGTATGCCAATAGCGTTGTCGCTCAAAAGGATACGTTGGAAGCGGAACGCGGTTTCTCCGTTCATGGCGATGGACACTCGTCCAGTCGGGTTCAATGCCTGCCAGCCATAAATTGCCGAGAGTGTTGAGAATAAAAGCACGATCCGGCTGCGCGTCCGACGCATGTGGCAAAGAGGGCAGCGCGACCCGGTCAGCCAGGCCCTGGCCGGCAAGATACTGTTCAGTAAGCGACGTCAGCATTTGACCAGGTCCGACCTCCAGGAACACCGGCGCGGCTGGCGAACACATGTGCTGTAAGCCTGCCGCAAACTGCACGGGATGAGTAAGGTGCCGGGCCCAGTATGCGGCGTCCGTGGCTTCAGAATCCGTGATCGGCTTGCCGGTCACATTGGAGATATAAGGAATTTTAGGTGGGCTGAGACGGATGGAGCGCGCAATTCTGGTCAATTCCTCAGCCACAGGTTCCATCAGCGGTGAATGGAAAGCATGAGTTGCAAGCAGCCGGCGACACACCAGTTCGCCTTGACGCAGCAGCCGCTGTTGCAATACATCAACCGCCTCTAACGTGCCCGCAACTACACACAGTGATTTGCCATTAATGCCCGCTATGGAAATTTCTTTGGTAAGCAGCGGACGAACCACTTCTTCAGGCGCGGCGATGGCCAGCATTGCTCCGGGTGCGAGCGCCTCAATCTTCTGCGCCCGGACAGCGAGCATACGCAGACTGTCTTCCAAAGAGATAACGCCAGCCAGGCAAGCAGCAACGTATTCCCCAATGCTGTAGCCCATCATATTTTCTGGAACTATGCCCCAGCTCATCCAAAGCTTGGCCAGCGCGTACTCAATGACAAAGAGAGCGGGTTGCGCCCACAAGGTACGATGAATTTCCTGCAAAGCCGTAGAATTTTCTTCACGCGATCTCTGCACCAGGCTGCGGAAGTCCATTCGCTCTTCCGTCTTAACTTCATTCTGCTGCCGCACGCGGGCCTCGGGATACATGACCTTGCGCAGATCAATACCCAAAAGCGGCTGAAGAAACCTTGAACAATGGTCCACATACCGTGCGAACTCAGGCTCCGACTCATACAAGCCCCGGCCCATATCAAGGTACTGATCTCCCAAACCCGGTAACAGGAAAGCAATGGGGCGCCGCCCTGACGGCGCGGCAGCAGTAAATACATGAGCAGGAGTTCTAGCCTGCAAGAGTGTTGCTGCAGCTGTCGCATCGCAAGCTACAGCCACGCGCCTGTGCTCAAAAGCCTTCCTGCCTTGCTGCAAGGTGAAGGCGACATCGGCAAAGTTCTGCTTTGGATGTTCAGACAGATGTGCAGCCAATTGGTCCGTAGCTCGCTCCAGGGTCTGCCGGCTTCGGCCTGAGATCACCATGAGTTGCCAGGGCTTTGCCTGTTCTGATGGCCTCGTCTCCGGCGCTTCCTCCAAAATCATGTGAACATTGGTGCCACCGATCCCGAACGAACTCACTCCTGCTCTCCTTGGCTTACTGCTTTCCGGCCACGGTGTAAGCGTGTTATTCACGCGGAACGGGCCGCGTTCAAAAGGAATCTTTGGGTTCGCCTGCCGGAAGTTCAAGGAGGGCGGAATATCGCCATGCTGAATGGCCAAAATGGTCTTAATCAACCCAGCCACTCCTGCCGCTGCGTTCAGATGTCCAATGTTGCTCTTCACAGATCCAACGGCAATGCTTCCTGGCTTGAGGCCGGCCGGACCATACACTTGATTCAGCGCAGCTATCTCAATCGGGTCGCCCATTGTTGTGGCACTCCCGTGAGCTTCCACATAACCAATGCTCTCGCATTCCGCGTCCGCTGCCGCGAGCGCCATGGCAATGACTTCTGCCTGACCTTCCACCGCAGGCGCAGTGAAACCAACTTTCCTGCGGCCATCGTTGTTAACCGCTGAACCCTTGATGACCGCATAAATCGTATCGCCGCCAGCAACCGCATCTTCAAGGCGTTTCAAAAGAACAACGCCAACACCATCACCGCTTACAGAGCCGCTGGCATCGGCATCGAAGCTGCGGCAATGACCATCAGCGGAGGCAATGCCCCCAAGCTCGTACATGTAACCGCTGCGCTGGGGTACGCTGACGGTAGCACCGCCGGCCAGCGCCATATCGCACTCATAAGTCATCACCGCTCTAGCAGCCGCATGAACAGCTGTGAGCGAGGTGGAACATGCAGTTTGGATATTCAAGCTGGGGCCACGCAGGTTAAGGCGGTAGGAGACGGTCGTCGCCAAATGGTCCTTCTCTGCGCCCCCCATGAGAATGCGGAACCCGCTCACGGAGTCTCCTTCCGTCTCCGCTGCTGCAAGTTGCCACATATAGGAGGTGAATGACATTCCGGCATAGACGCCAATCATCCCGGGAAATTTCTCCGGGTCATATCCCGCTGACTCCAGGACTTCCCATGCGCTCTCCAGAAACAATCGTATCTGCGGGTCTGTCAGTTCTGCTTCGCGCGGCGAGTAACCCCAAAAGCTGGCGTCAAACAAATCAGCGTCATCCAGCGCTCCTCTGGCTTTCACATAGTTCGGATGACGCAGCACCTCAGGAGGAATTCCGGCTTGTTCCAACTCCTGATCAGAGAAAAATGATATTCCCTCGATTCCCTGGCGGAGGTTCTCCCAGAACTGCTGGAGATTGCGGGCCCGAGGAAACCGTCCCGCCATGCCGATGATTGCTATTCCGTCAAGCGCGTCTTTGCTCATTGTGCCTGTATCCTTCTAAATTTTTGGACGGCGCTTTTTTGCTTTCCCGCCCTGTCCCGCGTTTCGCGGGACTTTCCCTCAAAGTTGTAACCCGCCTGAAGAAAACGGACGAGTGAATCAATTGTGGGAAATTGAAAGAGGTGTAGAAGTTCAATATCAATTGCAAGTTCCGCCCGCAGCTTCTGATGGAGCTGGATCATGAGCAGTGAATGTCCGCCAAGATCAAAAAAGTTGTCATGTACTCCTACCCGATCGGCCCCAAGGGCGGTCTGCCAAGCAGTCGCAATCGTTTGCTCCAATTCGGTCCGGGGAAGCACAAATTCCCTGGTCAATTGCTCCTGACCCAGAACAGACAAGGCGGCACGATCCACCTCACCCCTGGCATTCTGCGGCAACCCCTGCAATGTGATGAAAGCGCTCGGGACCATATAAGGAGGCAGCTTTTCATCGAGGTAGTTGCGCAGCTCGTTTTGACCCAATCTTTTTCCGCTGCGGAGCACGACATAAGCAACCAACTCGCTATTCGGTCGTACAACAACCGCCGCATCCTGAACGCTCTCGCAAGCCATCAGAACGGTCTCAATTTCTTCTAATTCCACCTTGAAGCCTTCAATCTCTACCTGATCATCCAATCTGCCCATCAGCTCAATGGTCCCATCCTCTCTATATCGAGCACGCTCCCCGCTCCCTCGCATACGCGCACCCATTTCCGAGGTAAACGGATTGGGAAGAAACTTCTCCGCTGTAAGTGACGGCTGCCCCAGGTAGCCACGGCCCACAGTAGCTCCAGAGATCCACAGTTCTCCCGGAATGCCAATGGCAGCACGCTGCAGGTGCGGATCGAGAATATAGATCTCTGCGTTGCCGTTTGGCTTGAACCTGGTTCGTTCTCTTTCTTCAAATGACGTGAGAAAAGCAGAGTTGGATACCAGGAAAGAACTCGACGTTAAATGTGACCAGATTTCCGGATAGATATCCTCTTGAGCATGCCCATTTCGGCCAGACTCGGAGAGCTTGCCGGCCGATACAAGGTCCATCAACCCACGATGATCGATCATCAAACCTTTAGTGCGCCCATTGGATGCGGCTGTATAGATTACACACGCGAGGTTTTGCGGATTGATCCCAGCGCTGGTTGCGCTTTGCTGGTCTATCGTTTCCCGTTCCGCATCCAAACAGACCACGCGCGCATGGGTCTGAGGAAGACGCTTGCGCAGGCTTTCCATGGTCAGCAACACGCCAATACCAGAACTCTCGATAATCGCCCACAGACGATCTTTGGGGTTTTGGACATCCAGAGGCAGATACGCGCCACCGGCTTTCAGCACTCCCAGCAGAGCTACCATCAGTTCCGGCGAATGCGGCAAGAAAATACCTACCACAGATTCCAGAGCAACTCCCATACCGGCGAGATAATTTCCAACCTGGTTGGCCCGCTGATTCAATTCGCCGTAGCTGAGTTGTGTTGCGCCAAAAGTTGCAGCCGATTCTTGCGGCCGGTACTCTGCTTGCGCATTAAAAACTTCAATGATGTTGCTTTCCCTGTGAGAAACAGGGCTGGCAGAGTTCCAACTGGACAAAATCTTCTCGTCCAACTCACTCATCATTGGCAAAGCCCAAATTGGCTGGTTGGCGTCTGCAACGATTCCTGCCAGCAGGCGCTCATAATGCTGCAACATCTGCCGCATGGTCTCGGGCTCGAATAAATCTCTGGCGTAGTTAAGGCTGATCGATGCGTTCTGGCTTGCCTCTTCTATACCCATAATGAGATCGAACTTAGATGTACCTGGATCAAGTTCGAACGGAATCAATTCCAACCCTCTTAATTCCGACTTGTCCGAGCCTCCTCCTCTACGTAACGTAAATGCCACTTGAAAAATGGGGCTACGGCTCACGTCGCGGTTCGGCGCAAGATCTTCCACCAATTTTTCAAATGCCAGGTCCTGGTTCTCGTATCCATCTAACACCGACTCCCGTACTCGCCGCAGCACATCGCGGAAGGTGGGCTCTCCGCCCAGGTTCGCACGTATCACCAGCGTGTTCAGAAAGAAGCCGATCAGCCTTTTCGTCTCTTTCCGCTTACGATTGGCCACCACTGTGCCAACTCCAAAGTCCTCCTGCCCGCTGTACCTCATCAGCAGCACCTGGAATGCAGCCAACATGGTCATGAGTAAGCTGGTCTTCTCTCCCTTTCCCAGCGCATTCAAACCTTTCAGCAAATCGCCGGGCAAAATTCGCTGCTCTGTCCCTCCACGGAAAGTCTCTCGCGTCGGCCGCACATGATCTGCCGGCAACTCCAACACTTGCGGCATCCCAGCTAACTGTCCTTTCCAGTACTCCATCTGTTGCTGGAACTTTCCCCCACGCAACCATTCCCGCTGCTCCAGCGCATAATCCCCATATTGCATTTCCAATTCCGGCAGTGGCGACCCTTCTCCTCTCCCATACGCTTCATACAGTTTCCACAACTCTTCTATCAGCACACCCAAAGACCAGTCGTCACAGATAATGTGGTGCAGCGTCAGGCCTAAAACATGCTCCTGGTCTCCCTTCTGCACCAACACTCCGCGCAGCAAGGGCGCATGGCCTAAATCGAATGCTTTTCCAGCCGCTTCAACCAGGATTTTCTTTGTCTGCTCTTCTCGCTCGCCCGCCTCTAACGTTCTTAGATCCATCGTTGACAGTCGCATATCGAGTTGGCCAACAACTTTCTGTCTTGGTTCCTGGTGTTCATCCACGACAAAACAGGTCCGCAGGATTTCATGCCGCCGCACCACCTCCTGCAAACTCCGTTCCAGCCGGGAAACATCCAGATCGCCTTTGATCCTCCATGACATCGGTATGTTGTAGAACGCATTGCCGGGATTGAACCTGTCCAGAACCCAAAGCTGCTCCTGTTGGTAGGAAATCGGGAAGAGTGAAGGCCTTGAAGCAGCAGCAATCTGCTTTGGTTTGGCGTCTTTGCCGACTCCGGCTCTCCTCCCGGGCGATTGCAAACCAGTCTCAATCACCTCTGCCAGTTCCGCGATGGTTGGTGATTCGAATATCGCTCGCACCGGAACATCTATTCCAAACGCGTTCGCCATCCTGGCGACCAGTAATGTGGCCAGCAATGAGTGGCCGCCCAAATCAAAGAAATTATCGTTTCTCCCGACTCGCGCGATTTCCAGCGTTTCTTCCCAAATCTCAGCTAGTTGCTCTTCCATCTCAGTGCGAGGAATCTGGTAGTGTTCGGTACCCGGCCCCAGATCCTCCAATTTTTCCAATGCCTCGCGGTCCACCTTCCCATTGCCGGAGAGCGGCAATGCCTGCAGACCCACAATGGCACTTGGAATCATGTAGGCCGGAAGCTTACCCTTTAGGTCTCTCCGCAACTCTTCAAGATTCCGCTCTCCAACCACATAGGCCACCAGACGTTTACTTCCATTCGCACCAATTTTCACCACAACTGCACAGCTCTTTACCCCGCTCTGCTGTTGCAGCATCGCTTCAATCTCTCCCAGTTCGACGCGGTAGCCGCGTATCTTCACCTGAGAATCATTTCGTCCAATAAACTCGATCGTCCCATCCAGCCGCCATCTGCCAAGGTCCCCTGACCGGTACATCCGTGCTCCCTCTTTTTTGGCAAACCGGTCTTTCAAGAAACGTTTTGACTCCAAGTCTGGACGATTCAAATATCCTCGTGCTACGCCCGCTCCACCGATATACAGTTCTCCAGTCACTCCGACCGGAACAAGCTGCTCGTGCTTATCCAATATGTAAACCTGGGCATTGGAAATCGGTTGTCCTATTGACGGCAATAGCGGCCAACGTTCACTTTCCGTGCCCAGATGGAACGCACTTGCAGCGTGCGTCTCTGTGGGACCATAGTGGTTGTTCAACCGGCAGTGCCCCAAGCGTTGGAAAAGTCCCCTTATCTTGTCATCGATGCGCAGTTGCTCTCCGGCTACGTTGATTTCCTGTAGTGCACAATCGAAGGGCCCTTTGCCGATCTGGGCCACGCCATCGGCCAGCATTTGCAGCCCAACAAAGGGAAGAAACAAGCGCTGAATCCTTTTCTCCATAACATAGCGCGCCATGTCGGTGGAATTGCGCCTCTTCTCTTCATCGATCAGGACCAAAGTCCCGCCCGCGCATAAGGTGCTGAAGATCTCTTGAAAAGAAACATCAAAGCCAAGTGCAGCAAACTGCAAGGTGCGTTGTGTTCCTGCCCACTCTGATTCACTCATCTGCCATGCAAGCATATTCATGGCGGCACGCACCGGCATGGCAACACCTTTAGGCGTGCCGGTAGAACCAGAGGTATAAATAACGTAGGCCAAATGGTTCGCAGTCAATCCGATCACCGCGTGCTCGGCGTTTGAATCGGGCTGAATGCTCCACGCCTGAGGACCCCCCAGATCAATCACCTTCAGGCCCTGGATTTTCGTGAACAACCCGCGAAGATGATTTTGTGTCAGCAGCACAGCCGGCCTGCTGTCCTCTACCGTGAATCGCAATCGCTCCTCTGGATATGCCGGATCTAACGGTACGTATGCGCCGCCAGCCTTCATCACTGCAAGCACCGCAACAATCATTTCCAGGCTGCGATCCACGCAGACGGCCACCAGCGTGTCCGGCTTTACCCCCAGGTTCTGCAGATAATGCGCCAGACGGTTGGCCTGTCGATTCAAATCACCATATTTCAATTCCTGCCCTTCGTACTCCACCGCCACGGCGTTTGGTGTCCTCGCCGCATGTTCTTCAAACATTTCTGCGATAGTCTTGCCGTATGGGTAATCTCTCGCGGTCTGATTCCATTGTTCCAGCTGCTTTCTCTCCGGCTCGGTTAATAAGGGCATGTTCCAAACCCGCTGCGCCGGATTCTCCACCACTGCTTTCAGCAACTGCTCGTAATGTCCCAGCATCCGCTGGATGGTCTCGGCTTCAAACAAATCGGTCGTGTAGTTGATTGTTGCCGCTCCACCCTGGCCGTCTTCCTCTACACTCATAGCGAGATCAAACTTAGACATTCCGATATCGACCCCGAAACCACCCAATTCAATATCTCCGAATTCCAATTTGTCGGCCTCGCCAAGCGATGTAAACAGCACCTGAAATATTGGCGTACGGCTAACATCACGGTCCGGCGCCAATTCTTCCACCAATTTTTCAAATGACAGGTCTTGATGCTCGTATCCGCCCAGCGCTGCTGTCCGCACCCGCCGAAGCACTGTAAGGAAGGTAGGCTCTCCGCCTAGGTTCGCACGTATCACCAGCGTGTTCAAAAAGAAACCGATCAGTTGTTCCGTCTGTATGCGCTTACGGTTAGCTACCGGCGTGCCGATCCCAAAGTCCTCTTGTCCGCTATATCTCACCAGCAGAACCTGACACACCGCCATCAGGATCATGAACAGGCTGGCCTTCTCTTCCCTTCCCACCGCATTCAAACTATTTAACAAGCCGATTGGCAGAAATCGATGAACTGTCTCTCCGCGGAAACTCTGCCGCGCAGGCCTCGCATAATCTGTCGGCAATTCCAGCACTTGCGGCATTCCTTTTAATTGCTCTTTCCAGTACTCCATATGCTGCTGGAACTTTCCTTCACGCAACCCTTCCCGCTGCTCCAAAGCATATTCCCCATATTGCGTTCTCAATTCAGGCAGCGGCGACTCTTCCCCCTTCCCATACACTTCATACAATTTCCCCAATTCTCTCAGCAGTATCCTTAACGACCAGTCGTCACAAATAATGTGGTGCATCGTCAGGCCTAAAACATGCTCATGGTCTCCCGTTTGCACCAACACTCCTCGCAGCAACGGGGCCTGGCTCAGATCAAAGGCCTTGCTACCATCCTCTGCTACAATTTTTCTTGCCTGCTCCTCTCGCGCGTCTGCATCCAGCGCCCTCAAATCCACCACCGGCAATCGCACATCGAGTCTCTCTCCCACAACTTTCTGCCTGGGCTCTTGGTCTTCACCCATCACAAAGCAGGTCCGCAGGATTTCATGCCGCCGCACCACTTCCTGCAGGCTCCGCTCGAGCCGGGACACATCCAGATCGCCTTTGAGAGTCCAGGCTAAGGGCACGTTGTAAAAGTCGCTACTGGGCTCGAACCGGTCCAAAAACCAGAGCTGCTCCTGTTGGAAGGAAATCGGGAACAGAGTGGGTCTTGACACGGTAGCTGCCTGCGTTGAGTTAATGCCCTCTGATTTTCCTCCCGGCGATTTCAAGTCGAGCTCAATCACCCCTGCCAGTTCCGCAAGTGTTGGTGACTCGAATACCACTCGTACCGGAACATCGACTCCAAACACATCCTGAACCCTCGATACCAATGACGTTGCCAGCAACGAGTGTCCGCCCAGATCAAAGAAATTACTGTGTCTCCCGATTCGGGTAATTTCCAGCAACCCTGTCCAAATCTCTGCCAGTTGCTCTTCTACCCCACTGCGAGGAGCCTCATAGTGCACTTCCTCACGGCCCAAATCCGAAACCTCTAATTTCTTTAGTGCCTGCCGGTCTACCTTCCCTGTGCTTGAAAGCGGCAGTTCATCCAGGTGCACAAAAACACTTGGAACCATATACGCCGGCAGCTTGCCTTTTAGATCTCGCCGTAACTCTTCGTGGTCCCGCTCTCCAACCACATAAGCCACCAAACGTTTACTTCCATTCGTACCGGCCTTCGCCACCACTACACAGCCTTGTACCCCGCTCTGCTGTTCCAGTATTGCTTCAATCTCAGCCAATTCGATTCTGAAGCCGCGAACCTTCACCTGATCGTCATTCCGGCCTACAAACTCCAGCGTCCCGTCCTTCCGCCACCTCATCAGGTCTCCCGTCCGATATAACCTCCCTCCTCCTTCCTCGCTATATGCATCGGGTACAAACCTC
>DATEHN010000131.1:0-24307 GCA_035279585.1 Candidatus Angelobacter sp.
CCGGTTTGGCACCTCGATGTCGGTTCATCGCATCCTGGAGCTGTAGAAGGTTCCAAGGGTTAGGCTGTTCGCCTATTAAAGCGGTACGTGAACTGGGTTCAGAACGTCGCGAGACAGTTCGGTCCCTATCTGGTGTGGGCGTAGGAGATTTGAGAGGGCTTGTCCTTAGTACGAGAGGACCGGGATGAACGAACCTCTTGTGTTCCAGTTGTCGTGTCCACGGCATGGCTGGGTAGCGAAGTTCGGTTGTAATAAACGCTGAATGCATATAAGCGTGAAGTACTCCTCAAGATTAGATCTCCCAACCCAAAAGGGTAATGAAGGGCGCAGGAAGACCACCTGCTTGATAGGTCCGGAGTGTACAACAGGCAACTGTTTTAGCTTACGGATACTAATCGCCCGTTCGGCTTGACCATAAAATTTACTCAGGGCACTTTGTCTGCGCCTCGGCGCAGACAATGGTGGAAGCCCCGGACTTTAGTCCAGGGAACACGCCTCGCCTCGAGAAAGGGCTTTAGCCCTGGTCTCGCGCCTTGAAAAAAAAGAGACGCAGCGTGCTGCGGCTCTCGTAGTGAAAATCAATCTATTCAGTTGTGAGGCATCGCCCTCATGTTCTTTGACAGTCTTTGGCGTTTCCAGTTGTGAAACGCCCCTTGCGCGAGAAAAACACGGTAGAACCTGACTGATGCTCGCGCATCGCTAAATTCAGCGGCTAGCTCCTAGCCTCTAGCTACTAGCTAGAAGCCAGCAGCTAGCAGCCGCACCCGAAGGGTGCGCCAGGTTTGCGGTGATCTTACCGCGGGGGTTCCACCCGTTCCCATCCCGAACACGGAAGTTAAGCCCCGCAGGGCCGATTGTACTGTACGCGAAAGTGTGTGGGAGAGTAGGTCGTCGCCGCATTAAAATCTAAAAGGCTCCATCAGAAATGATGGGGCCTTTTCTTTTTAGCAGAGAGAACTTTCTGGAGAAAAGGACATGGCACTTGCAAGATGTGCAACATAAGGACCCTGAAGGCAGAAATGGTCGGGTGTATGTAATCAATCCCAAGCCCCCGGTCGCTTATCCGGAATCGGGCGTAGTCTGTGGTAGGGGAAATTGCGATAATCCAGCAAAGATTTGGATTGATGAAAGTGAGCTTCAGAAGTATATGGCTGGCGCTCGGGTATTCGGATTCAATTCAAATTAAGATCAAAGTGAAAGTCATATAAAGAGAAAGAATCAAATTGATCGATATTGAATCTCAAAGGCCACTGAGAGCGTGGCCTTTTTTCCATTGGAAAAGATTTGGAGGAGGTATGGAATTCGTTAAAGCAAGAGTCGTTTGCGCATGCACACAATGCCGATTGGCAATAGCAGAAGACTGCATCAAATTTGGATTAGAACTTCCTAAACAGGAGACGTGCGAGATTCCTGTCAAGTGGGTAGGACGCATATGTCCGCACACTGCTAACGGTCTGGCCGTTGAACTATTAGACAGCTCTACGGGCTTTGGTACGGTGAAAACCGGAGAATCGATGAGATGGAAGCCGGCGGAGGAATTCGAATTGCCCGCTTGGCGAAACAACCTCGACTTCACGAAAAACTGGGGTTTCCCCTGTCGTGAAGATGGTCGTTACGGGTCCCATCCGTCCCACGATCCGTTTGACGACGAATCGAATCCTTGAAAACAGGAGAGACCGCACAAAACAACGGGCTGCACCGGGCTAATTTCCAGTATGTTCTTCGAGGTCAAGCAAGACAAACGACTCTGTAACCTTAGAGAATCTTGTTATGCGTTTCCGTTTTATGCGGCCGCGGCACATCTTGCCTACGAGTTCCTCCTGCGTTAGTCGCTTGAGGTAAGCCTCGCTAAGAGTTTCGGCGACGCTTCCGGATAAAATTGTTCCATCCGGCTTTCGAAGCTCGAATCGTCTGCCAATTGGTATGAGGCCCAGGAGTATTCCTTCTACGGGCTCATC
Source organism: Candidatus Angelobacter sp. (assembly GCA_035279585.1). GTDB lineage: Bacteria > Acidobacteriota > Terriglobia > Terriglobales > Acidobacteriaceae > Angelobacter. Next base: position 1,959 of record DATEHN010000131.1, read on the forward strand.
TTGATCTTGAATGTCGGCATTTTCTGCACGGCTATAGGCACGTTCTAGCGGGGCCCCATCGAGCACAAGATCTTTTTCACCCTCGACGATTCGTATATTGGCACCCTTCTGGTAGACCTGCCGAAAAAACTCTCGAGCAGAACTGAGCACTCTTTGATCAACGGTCTCTAATATAGCTGAGAAACTTTGCTCGTTTTCACCGGCAAAAGCTGCAATAACATCAGCCGTGCGATCTGCCGCTTTCTTTAGCGGTGAATCAAACAGACGATCTTGTGGTTCCATCTCCTCAAGGAGAAAGCCGACGGATCCGTGTAGCAGCGAGGTGATGTGAAGCTTACTAAGATCGCTTGCCGGAAGAGGTCCGCGCGACCCTACTCCTCCACGGTCTGCAGTCCCCCAAACATTTGTAACAAGATCCTGAAACTTAGAAACCGCGTCAGCTCCAAATGATGCTTCTATTCCTTTAGATCCCACTACCGGGCGCCCTCCAAAAAACAGTGCAATAGATGCAGCTTCCCCAACGATTTCTCTGATTTGATCAAGTTCCGACACGATCTCCTCGCGGCGAGACTGTAGTCCAATTTTCCCCAGAACGTCGTCGTGGGGCAAAGTGCCTATTAGAGCATCGAGCGTAGCCAACTCGGCGCTTAGGTGCTCTCTCTTGAGGCGGTTTGCCATTAGCTCACCCCGAGAAGGACTCGCGCTGCAGCATCGCCGTCTGTTAAAGGATGGTCGATCTCGAGCATACCCTTCCACACGCCCGTCACTCGTTGATGCGAAAAAAGTCCGAACCAATACCTTGTGTGGCTAATAACATTATATGGATCGGTGCTGAGATCGACCCATTGCGCGTCACACCCGTATGTTAGCTTCGTTTGAGTCCTGTCAAGCACAGGAAGGTTCTGGTTGACGAATGTAATCCAAGCGGCGGGATCGCGTACATTGTGTGGACGCATAAAAAAGGTTACTACATCCAAATCATGCGGGGCCCGCGACTGGAGGGCCTCAATATTTTCGAGGAAGCTTCCGTCGAGCCAATGCCAACCGGCCATGCCGATCGCTCTCAGGTCGCGCCGGAATTTAAGAAACCCCTGCAATATCAGGCTTCGTTCCGGTGTCGTCGCATAAGTCGTGACAAAGCTATCGATAGAAACACGATATGGGGACATCGCTGCGCTAGATCCTGCAGGATCGGCACCGAGGAACGGCGGAAGCACACCCGAGTGATTGAAAGAGGGGATGACTGGCGTACTTGGGGGTATGCTCGACATGCCTAAAGGAGGATAGCATTATAGAGCATTGCGCAGTAATCGCACGAAATCTCTGAGTAACCCCCAAGAAGGGGAACCGCCATTTAGAACTTTGCGGGACACTGTTTTTTTCACGTTCTTTGCGGTGAAACCCATTACCCCGCTAGAATCCTCAGCGATGCCCCTCCACCCACTTCTCGCTCGTGCCCTTCGCCGCCACCGTCTGATAAGATTCTTCAACTCCCTCTCCGAATCCACCCGCAATGACTTCGATCACTTCATCCGCAGTGTCAAAAAAGAAGACACCCGCCTGCGCCGCGTCCAGCAAACCATCGAGCTCCTGGCGGAAACCATGGAAGCCGAACTCGACCCTCCACCGTTGCTCACCTCTGCCTTCGCCCGCAATCCCAAAGCCCGCCAGGGATGGGACCTCATGCCGCAATCGCTGCGCCGGCAATACCTCATCGCCATCTTCCGCAGCCGCTTCCCCGAAACTCGCGCTCATTACCTGGAGCGCACCTTATTGGAGAGCTCACAATACGCCGAAAGCCACGGCGGCGGAACAAAACAAACCTGAACCGCAGCGTAGTGAACTCTAGACACAAACGCAAAACAAGCTTGAACCGTTTCATATCTGTTCTGCAGCACCGCGCAAGCCTGAATTGTTCATATCTGCCTGCAGCACCGCAGAAGAGCACGGCTTCAGCCGTGCGTTAAGTGCTCCCAAGATACTGGGGCTTCAGCGCCTGCCGCGCTTGGATCGTATAATTCTGACGCATTATCTTGGAAACGTGGAGCCGCAATGAGAACGGACTTGCTGCGATTCAACGGCGCTGTCGCGCGCGACCACGCCATTGATGCCTGGATGAAAGCGCACGCAGGTGAATTGGGGGCCATCGCGCAGCAGTGGTTTGAGCTGATGCGAAAATGCGGAGACGAAGTCCGCGAGCTTTTGCATGACGGCTGTCCCACTGCATGTCTTGGAGACGCCCCCTTCGGCTACGTCAATGTGTTCACCTCACACGTAAACGTTGGGTTCTTTCACGGCGCGGCGCTGCCGGATCCGGCCCGGCTGTTGCAAGGCAACGGCAAGTTCATGCGTCATGTAAAACTCAGGCCGGCAACGCCTATCAACATCGCAGCACTAAGCAGGCTCATTGACGCAGCATACTCGGATATCAAGGCCCGCGTCGAACACGGCTAAATTAGAGAATCGCGTGCAGCGCAAAAGTAAAAAGGCGCACTCATCTTCTGAGTGCCCAGTTCTTTGGGTTGGCGCCGCTGAGAAACGTCGCGATCTCATCCGCATTGGCATACCACTTGGCCGACGCATCGTTGATCATGTCCGTTTAGCCGGTCATTGTACTGAAAATCGCTCAGTGCCGGCTTTGCAGGTATCATCTAAGATACTGAGACAGAGTGGCCGTTTGTGGGTATTTTTGATCGGGAGCTCCCGGAGGCACGTATAACCCTTTTATAGCCAGCGGCCACCCGTCCGGTAAACCTTGATGGTGAGAAGAGCAGATGAATCAACAAGACGGTCCCAAGACCAAAGCCCGTTTCGAACGCTTTGGGCGCAAGCTGGATACAGAGTTCAGCGAAGCGGCCCAGAAAGTAGATCGCGAAGCAGAAAAAGTCATTGCCTATCTGAACGACGAGGTAGTGCCGGCAATCCGCACGCACTCAACCAAAGCTTTGCGGGTGGCGGCGGAGCAGCTCAGCAAACTTGCCGAGTATATGGACAGAAATCGTTCCTAGCAGTTGGGCTGTTCTGTTGCCTGCTGTTGCTGGCTGGTTGCGGTCATCGTGAGCAGCCGCCGACGATGCCTGCCCCGCCTCCAGCTGCGCCTGCATCAACGCCGGTACCTGCTCGAATTCCCACGCCAACACCTACTCCTGTGCCCACGCCGGTTACGCACCCTGATGCTGAGATCAGGGTGCCCAAGAACGCAAAGGTGCTTTACAGCGAAGTTGGCTATGCCAGTTGGTATGGTCCGGGATTTCAAAAGCGTAACGCCGCCAATGGCCAACCGTATGACATGAATGCCATGACGGCCGCGCACCGCACTTTGCCATTGGGGACCATCGCTCGCGTGACCGACCTGAAGACCGGCGAATCAGTTTTGCTGCGGATTACTGATCGCGGCCCATTTGTCAGCGACCGCATCATTGATCTCTCTCGCGCAGCCGCGCGCAAGCTGAGTGTTTATCAGCACGGCACGGCGCTGGTGCGGATTGAAGTTCTGGAAACTCCTGCGCCTATTAAGGAAGGTGGGCGCTGGTGCGTGCAAATCGGCGCCTTTACTGATTCCGCCGATGCACGCAAGCTGAAAGAGAAGCTGGCCAAACGCTATCGCACCGCCAAAGTTTTGCAGTTCACCAGCCCAGTAGGTGGTGCCTGGCTCCGTGTGCGCGTAGCGGAAGACGATAAAGCGCGCGCACAGGAAGTGATGCGGGAGACCCATACTGATGCCGGTATGTTCTTGGTGAGGCTTGACTGACTACATGCCGATTCCAGATTGAAGGCACAATCCCCGCGCGCATGATTCTTTATTCTTTCGTAGCAAAAAAGAAAGTGTGAAACAGGCGAGAAGCCTCTGCTCCGCCACCCATTCCCTTTCCGTGGAAGCGAGCTTTGCCAGGGCTGGTTGCCGCCATCCTGGTTTTGTTGCTGGCTGTGCTTCAGGCGTACCTGGGCCACGGCGCCGCAGCGCAATCTCCTTCGTTCGCTTCATCCACGGCAGACCGCATCTTGCAAATGATGATGAGCGCCGATGTGGGGTGGACGGTTCTGGCTTTGTTCTTGAGCCTGGTTTCAGTAAAGCTGGCCATGCGGCTTGCGTCTGGGACAGTATGGGGAAGTGCATAGTCTCGCCCGGCTGTAGTGCTCCTTCCGTGCTTGCTTTTTGCTAAGATTTCAAGATCATGACCGACTGCCTCTTCTGCAAGATCATCGCCGGTTCCATCCCCTCAAAGAAAGTTTATGAAGACGACAAGGCCTTCGCCTTTGAAGACATTAAGCCGGGGGCGCCGACGCATGTGCTGATCGTTCCCAAGAAACACATTGTTGGCATCGACCAGGCGACAGAGGCCGATGCCGAACTTTTGGGCTATTGCCAGCTTGTTGCCGCAAAGATCGCGCGCGAACGCACGCTGGAACGCGGCTATCGTACGGTTTACAACGTCGGCCCTGACGCCGGGCAAACGGTCTTCCATCTGCACCTGCATTTGCTGGGCGGGAGACAGATGCATTGGCCGCCGGGGTAGCTTTTTGTAAATCCCGACACCCGGGCGTTCTTTGCGTAGGGGGAGGGAACCCTATTCGTGAGTGGATTGTTCGGGAGAATTTCCTCGCAAACCGGTCCCAATTTACTCCAGTCTTACTCGCTATAACCTGTAGATAATTCCAACGATAGGGTTTTCTCGCTCCGCTCGAGGTTTCAGAAAAACCTCACGCTGCCCCAATCAACCTTGATGCCGTAGGGAATGAACGCTGCCACACTGATGTGAGCAGAACAAACTGAGGCAGCAGCCGCGCAAAGCCATCTACAGTTTCTTCAATCTCGTGCCACTGCGCTGGACCAAGGTCTTTGAGCATAGCGCGATGATCTCTCACCGGCAGGCCAGCCAGCAACGCGCGTGCGCGTCGGTTAAGCTCCTCTGCGGCGGCAGTGAATGCAGGATCGGCTAATAATCTCTTGCTATCGAGCCACGCCGAGGCCAGGTAACTGGGAAAAGGCGAGAGAGCGCGGTACACGCTGAGCACGTGTTTTGCGCCTGTAACCTTCTTGATATCGGAATAGATCAGCCACACACGCAGCCCGGCTTCGCGCTCGTTGGGTATGTGCACGCGCACCATCTGCGCCAGCGCAGAAACTTGTTTTGATCGGGTAACCCTGCCTCTTTGGCCGCCGGAATAGCCGCGTTGCATGAGCCGTGCAAACAGGCCAACTTGTGCTGTGGCGCGGGTAAACAGCCCTATAATGCCGCCAATTACGCGAATATCGGCATTAGAGAATTTGTCCGCTGCAAGAAGGTTCGGCTGGTCAGAAAATGTCCAGCCGCCGCTGACCGCCGCGGAGTGAGCGATCTCCTGCAGGGCGCGCGCCGCGGTATCAAACTCCCGCGATGCCGTTACGCTCTCCAGGTCTTTCCAGATCAGTTTCAGGTATTGGGGCGCGCCGGCTGAAAGCTTGAAAATTGTCGGAACAAAAGGAAGATCAAAACCGGTGCGAATGCTTGCATACATCCGGCGTATCTCTGGCGGGACTTCGTGTTCCTCATACGCGCGTGTTAAAGCCATGGTTTGCTGCCTATGGATGGTTGGACGTTCAGGGCTGCTGCTTAGTTGCAAAACAAAAAGAAATTTAAACAGGTGTGTCATTTTGGTTTTTGTGCTGGGATTTCGGGCGGTTCCGCCGTTCTAGCCAGAAATGCAGGGGGTTTTAGGGCCGTATTGAACATTCGCGTCGCGCCCATGTTGATGTGAAATTCGTTTCTCTTCCGCGCAGCGTACAAAATTTTTTCAGTTATTTTTTCTGCAATCCCGCAACTCTGCTTTATCGCCCGTGTTAAGGCAGGGCGTAACAAAACTTAATCTCTCTTCAAATTTCTCCACTTTGGAGTCATTTCAATGCGACGTCTGATTTTCTTAATCACACTTGCGGTTATCCTTGCCTCTGTTCTCATTGGCTGCGGAGGAGGCTCCAACAACAATGTAACCTCCACACAATCGGCCAGCGTTTTCGTTACCGGAGGTGACGCTCCTCTTCCATCCGTACTGTCATTCAACGTGACTTTAACCAGCCTGAAGCTGGACGGCGCCACTGAGCTTTTAACTGCACCTGTCACCGTGGATTTTGCGCGCCTGCTGGGCCTTCGCACTTTGCTGGGGTTCAACACTGTCCCCGCCGGGACCTACAACAACCTGACGATTTCCATGTCTGATCCCAGCATTGCATTTCTTGACCTCACCACTACGCCGCCCTCTGTTTCCAACATTACCGGCACCTTCAAGGATTCCGGCGGCAACAACGTGCCGAGCACCACGTTTTCCGTGGCATTGACCAGGCCGTTGACTGTCTCAGGCAGTGGGCTGGCCGGCTTACACTTCGATTTCAATCTGCGCAACTCCATCGCCGTGGATGCCACCGGACAGATCACCGGGGTGATCAATCCTGCGATCAAAGTAAAGCCGGTAGTGCAGACCGATCCCGATGCTGAAGTGAATGATCTGCATGGCGGGTTGGTTTCAGTGAATACAGCCGCAAATTCATTCGTGCTGCAGCGCATTGGCGGGCACGACATTACCATTGACGTAAATGCCGGCACCAACTTCAGCGGTAATTTCACGCTGGCCACTCTGCCGAATCCTTCCGTGATTGAAGTGGATGGCATGGTCCAGGCGGACGGCAGCATCATGGCCGAGTCGGTGGAAGTCGTCAGCACGGAAAGAGCGTTTATCTCCGGACGAATTATCGCGGTGAATCCAACCGCTGGCCCGGTGCAGACCGTAACGTTGCTGGTGGGCGAAGAATTGCCTGACGTTCCTGGCGTTCCGGTTAGTACCATTACCACGATCGACGTAAGCCATGTCACCAACTACAGCATTCGTCTGCTGGACAACTGGCTCACCAGCTTCGTCTTCAACAACACCTCCCTGGTGCCGGGCCAGCGGATCGCCATGGGCGGATCCATTGACTCTGCCACCAACGCGTTCGTGCCGTCGCATATCGTCCTGCGCAGGCAAGGCGTGGTAGGCGATCTGGTGTTGAACAGCGTGGTCATCAACAACGGAAACGCTGGATCATTCCAACTGCAGAACAATCACATGCTGGGATACGTTCTGGGCGCGCCGCTCGCAGTTGAGACTTCGAACAGCACGAAGTTCACTAACTTGAACGGGCTGGCCGATATCCAGAGCGGCGGGAACATGAGCCTGGCAACCTACGGCCTGATCCTGAAAGATCCGGTCAGCGGCAATCCCACGATGTACGCGCACCGGGTAATTCTGCTGCAGTAGATTAAAATTTTTTGATTAAAGCAGGCGGCCCCAGGCTGCCTGCTTTTTTATTCACTTCCGTAATGTTGTACTCCAGGTTCACGGACCTATAAAAGTAAAAGAATGTGATCCTGGCATTCGAAACATCAGCCGGAGCCTGGATAGATGAAAACGATCACCTACCACCGCGCAGAATGCACTGATGGCGCCCTTTGGTTATGCTCCCACGCGCATCCTACCGTGGTCTCGGCGGTAGCGTGTATCGCATCGGCGGGAGACTACATCATAGCCCTGGAAAACGGTGCTTTCCGTGCCCTGAATAACGCGGAACAAGCTGAATATAGATATGCGATCTACGGGGCAGCAACAGAACACGGTATTGCCCCGATTGAAGGGTGTCGTAAGAAGCGCTTTACTTAGGTCTCATCTAAGGGTGCGAGCGCACCAACGTTGCATGCTGGCCATCACACACCTGCGTCGGCGATTTTGCCTTTAAGCCCGGTTGAAATTCTCTTCGTTCTCATCCTCAGCGCCATGGCGGCGGAGAATGTTAGGCAGGTTCTGCGAAAACGCCGAACGCGGCATTACCACATCACAGCCGGCTTCCTGCGCTTTCACTTTCAAATCGCCCTGTACATGGGAGACAAAGCCCACGATTGAAGTGGCTTTCTTGTACCGGGAACGCATCTTGGAGATCACCGGCAGCGGCTTGATGCCGTTGCTGTTCAGGTCAACGATAATCAGAGAAGGCTTTTCTTCAACGTTCTCAGTTTTTTCAGCGATGTCTTTATCGGTTTTTACGAACTCAACCTTTACATTGAGTTTGCGCGAGATTTCCTGGATTTTGGCCACAAAGAAGAGGTCGTCGACAAAAGCAAAGATTCGCGTCGGCGCATCCTGCCGTTGCGTGAGCGGCTCCATGTTGGGGACAGCCTGCGCGCCGTTGTGGAAGCGAGCGCCCTGTTGCCCATTGCCGTTCCCCTGATTGCGGTAGCTGTGGTCCATGGGACCAACAAAGGACCCTCCACCACCACCCCGGCGTTGTCCGCGTTGACCCCGGTTTTGCCGGTGCTGGCCGCCCTGGCCGCCGTGATGATTGGGTCCATTTTGGCCCTTGGGGCCGCCAAAATTACGTCTGCGACGCCGCGACTTACGGTTGTTGCGCGGTTGCTGCGGTTGGTTCATTCCTTCATTCATTCTTATACCTTGTGAGCTTTTGGTCTATCTGCCGGAATGTCCAAGGGGTAACCTGTATAAATAAACTTCCAAGGGTCTGGTTGGACGTCTTTCGGCTAAAAGTTATGGAAAAATCTTCGTTTGTTATCAGCGCTTTTAGTCTTTGCGCGAAACGCCGCACCGGAACGGGCAGCCACTGAAGACATTTTTGATGTTACCACGAACAAATGCCTGTGCAAGCAAAAACTTATAAACTTCCACCCTCATCAGTTCCGTTTTTGATTCCAAATATGGGAACCAGGAGAGTGGTGGGCGCTATAGGATTCGAACCTATGACTTCCACCGTGTGAAGATGGCACTCTACCGCTGAGTTAAGCGCCCATTGCGCTTGGGTTTACCGCTGCCTTCGGGTGAATTTCATTCTACCAGAAGCTTTGTGCTGCCGCGGTTCCTGCACGGATCGGCCTTCGCGCCGGGCCCCGCGCTCCGGCGCCACTTCTTGCTTTCATTATCTCCTGCCGCTAAGCTACTCCGGAATGCCCACATCGCTCGCTCCCGGCGTTTACATTGAAGAGCTTCCAACCCTGCCGGCAATTGCGGGTGTGCCCACCAGCGTGGCTGGCTTCATCGGCGTCTCCGAACGCGGCCCAGCGCCCGCGCTCCTCAGCAGCCTTGTCGAATTTCGTCAGGCGTATCCGCACGCCAGCCAGTTCCTTGCGCTCGCGGTAGAGGGATTCTTTGGCAATGGGGGAACCAGGTGTTATGCGGCCACCATCGCCCCGAGCGATCCTCTTAAAATGGCGCTTGATGCGCTCACGGCTGTGAAACTGCAAGTGCTTTGCTGTCCCGACGAGTCCATTGTGCCGCAGGCAGCGTCGCTCCTGGCAGCCCATTGCGAGCAGATGAAAGACCGTTTCTGCATTCTGCAATCGCCGCAACCGGTCATCCCTGACGCCACCCACAACGTACCTGTGCAATCTGCATACTCGGCTTATTACTATCCCTGGCTTTCTGTCTTGAGCAACGGCGGGTCGGTCACCATTCCTCCCGGCGGGCATGTGGCTGGAGTTTACGCGCGCATCGATACCCAACACGGCGTGCACACTTTTCCTGCGGGCACGGATGCGACCCTGACCGGAGTCACCGGGCTTTCGGCAAATATCAGCCCCGCGCAGGACGAACTCCTGTTCCTTAAGGGCATCAGCACAATTCGTAGCTTCCCAGGTCAGGGGACCATGGTCTGGGGCACGCGCACAACCAGCCAGGATGGCGAATGGCTGTACATCGCTGTCCGCCGATTCATCATATTCGTCGAGCAATCGCTTCAGGCCGGGCTCCAGGGGGCCGTCTTCGAAACCAACGGCCCTACTCTTTGGATGAGTATTCGCGGCACGATCGCCAATTTTTTGCGGAGCCAGTGGGCCGCCGGAACGCTCATCGGAGCCAGGCCGGACCAGGCTTTTTCTGTCCGCTGCGACAACACCACGATGACGCAGGCCGATATTGACGCCGGCCGCGTCATCATTCAGGTGGGTTTGGCCCCGCACAAGCCAGGTGAGTTCGTGCACCTGAAGATCACGGTCCAACTCAACCCCCACCCATGATTACGGAAGTCACGGTTTGGGTATGGAAACCACAAAATCTTTGTAAACTTCAAGATGCACGAAATCCGGCCATGGAATACACTCTTTGACGGGGCCTGCCGGCCACTCCTAAACCCCGCAACTTTTTGTGGTCCAAAGGGTTTAAGGGGATGTGAGCAGCGTGGCCTTAAAATCGGGGTTGTTCATGCCCACAGTTACCGGCAGAATGCAGGGTATTGCGGAGATGGCAGCTAGCCACGTTCCTTATGATTCGCTAAGCGATGCGGAAGTAATGCTCCGCGCGGGCACTGACGATGATGCCGCTTACGAGTATCTCGTAAACAAGTATCACCGGCCCATGATCGCCTTCATGTACCGCATGTGCCACAGCCAGGCGCTGGCGGAAGAGCTGGCGCAGGAAGTCTTTTTGCGTGTCTATCGCTCGCGCAAAAGCTATGCGGCGGAGGCCAAGTTTACCACCTGGCTTTACCGCATTGCCACCAATCTGGCCGTGAACTATGCGCGCGACCACAAGGTTGAGCGCAGCGGCAAGATGGTAAGCCTGGATGAGCCGGATGAGGAATCCGGCACCACCCTGGATGTGCCCGATCCTACGCTGAATGTGGAACAGAACATTCTCCGCCGGGAGCGGCTCCAGGCCATCAAGAAACAAGTAATGGCGCTGCCGGAAAAACAGCGCGCCGCAGTCTTAATGCACAAGTATCAAGGGATGGATTACAAGGAAATTGCGGAGGTGCTCAAGCTGAGCGAGTCCGCCACTAAGTCACTGTTGTTTCGCGCTTATGAAACACTGCGCGAACGGCTCAAGGAATTTGTATGAACTGCAACGATGTTCGGGAAAATTTGATCGAGTTGCTCACCGGTGGTCAGGCCGACCCGCAGGTGACAGCTCACGTCAGCCAGTGCAATGCCTGCACTGCGGAGCTTGCCTCCCTGCAAGACACAATGGCATTGCTGGATGAATGGGAGGCTCCGGAGCCTTCTCCTTACTTTCTTACGCGCTTGCGGGCGCACATGAAGGAAGAACGCGAGAAAGCTCCAGCAGCCAGGTGGGTTGCATGGCTGCGCCGGCCGGTGCTGGCCGTCTCTTTGGCAACCATGCTGGCTGCAGGCGGGTTGGTGTACCGCCTGATTGAAGTGCCGACTACGACGGACAATGGAAAGCCTCAAGTTGGGACCGCTGTGGCGGATATTGAGTCACTGGACAACAATCACGATTTGATAATCGATACTGATCTGGTGAACGAATTGACGGGTGGACCGTCTGACGATGTAGCCGAGCCGTAAAAATTCTGCTCGGGGGAGAGCGAATTTGTGACCGGGGCCGCAGTAACTACAATCCTGCTCTTTTCAGGGATGCTGACCGTATCCGTGCCTCCGCATGTCAATACGGGCGCAGCGAGCAAAGTTCCCGTTGCCAACTTCCAGGCTGGTTCGGGGCAGAAAAACGCCAATCACAATGGACAGAAACCTAAACCCAAGATGGGCGATTGGCTGCAAAGCCATAAAGACCTTCCTCTTGACCAGCAGTTGAAGTTGCTGGAAAACGATCCCAAGTTTAAAAGGCTTCCTCCCGACCGCCAAAATGCATTGCGTGAGCGTTTGAGAAAATTCAACAGCCTGCCGCCGGAAAAGCGTGAGCAGGCCCTGAAGCGCATGCAATTTCTGGCCAAGCTGACGCCGCAACAGCGCGAAGAGCTGCGCAACGCCAGCCAGGAGATCAAAAAGCTGCCCCAGGACCGGCAGGTGGCTGTGCATAAGGCTGTGCGCCATCTGCGCCAGATGCCAGCAGATGAGCGCAAGCAGGTGCTGGAATCAGACCGCTTTCACACTACTTTTTCTGACCAGGAACAGAAGCTTATCGGCCAGTTGGCGGAGATAAATCCTCCCGGCGAAGACGGAAACGCGCCCAAATAGCGCCTCTTAGCAAGCGCTTGATCCGCATCCATAGCTCAAACGTTTGAGTATCCGAATGGTCTTCTCGGCGTTTTTCTTGATGGTTGGAGAATCCGACTCGTCTCGTTTTTTCGTAACATAAGCAAGCGCCCGGGCCACGGTTGCCCACCGGTGCTCTAGCGGCCCTTGCATCTTCCATTCCCACGAACCTTTTACTTCCTTGACTGTCTCTTTGTGTGACCCGATCTCACGGTGCTTGTTGGTGAAAACGAGCCCGAATTGAAATGAAGTCATCGTGACGTGGGAGAAACGCGGTGGTATATATCGCAATGTTGAATCGATCTCCCCAAAATCATCGGTCCATTTTGTCTCCACTTCTGCTTGGCCGTCTTTCATCCACATCTCTCCCACCGCTCCACCTGTGGAAGCGAGGATAATTTTGCCGTTCCGGGGATAAGCCATTGATTGATCGAATAGCTTTGCCGTTTCTGACCAGCCGTGAGGAGTCAGCATTGCGCCGGAGGCGATGAATCTCTCGAATCTGATCACGACCAGTTCCGTTGCTTTTCCATGCGAGACGGGATCATGTGCAAAATCGGCTCGCACGGTCAGCAAAAGAAGCACAAGTATCCATTTCAGCCGTTTTTTCATTGTGGATTGTTCTGGGGCGTAAGACACCACGACCAGCTGAAAGTTCCCAGGTTACTTCAGTTCATCAACGCCATCGACCTTCGCAATGAAAGCGCGGTCTGCTTGACCTCTTCTGCATCGGAAGCGTCGGGAGACATCTTCACGTACTCTTCAAAATCGTTGAGGGCGCCGCGATAGTCGTTAAAGTTGTAGCGCAGCTTAGCGCGCTGTTTTACGTCTTCCGGTGAACGCGGATAGATCACCAGGATCAGGTCAACAACCTGCAGAGCGCGGCGGAAATCGCGCTGTGAGATATAGGTGGAGCGCAGGTTGTTGAGCATGCGCGTCAGCATTTGCCGGCGGGTAACAGGCAGCAGAAATTCCGGTTGCAAGGCTAGCTGGCCGGAATAAATGTCGTTAAGCTTCTGCCGGCAATCCTCTTCGGTAACAATTGAGCCGCGCTCAAAAACATCAATCAAAATAGGGCGGCCGTCGATGTCATAGTGCTTTAATAGAAAATGTCCCGGCATCCCTACGCCAAACAGTGGGAAGCCAATGCGGCGGCCAACTTCCATATAAATCAGCGCCAGGCTGATAGGAATGCCAAGCCGGCGATCAAGCACATCATGGAGAAATGAGTTGCGTGGATCGTAATAATCCACAGTGTTGCCGCGGAACATCTCTTCCTGGAACAGCACTTCATTCAAAGCCGCAATCAGGTTTGCGGGATCATCAGGGTCCTGGATTTTGGCCTCAGCACGCTGCGCCAACTCTTCCACTCGCCGAACATACCGCTCGATATCAAGATGCGGGTCTTCAATGCGGGCTAAAGTAAGCGCCGCCCGCAGCAGGTCCACGTGTTCATCTTCAACTTCAGAACGCACTAGCGCGGCAAATGCTTCCGTCAAATCAGAGAGGGCCTTTGGTTCCACAACAAAATTGTAGTTGAATACCGTGGTTATTGTGTTGCGCTTCCGTGATTTCTGCCAGGCCAGAGCCGGTGCGGCAGCAGATAAGTGAATCCGGCAAAGCCCTCCCATTGCGTTGAGGTGCTGGTCAGGCCGCGATTGAAGCCTGCGTCAACCACCAGGTTGGGCCGCACCGGATAAGAAATGGCCCACAGATTTCCCACGGCGTTGCCGTGCAGAAATGGCTGAGTAAAATGCCACAGCTCTCCTGCGAGAGTGAACTTCTTGAGCGGATGCGAGATCGAAATCGTCTGCCCAAACTGCGCGCGGCCCACATGGTCCTCTAGTTGCTCGTTAAACATACCGTTCAGGTCAAAGTGGAAGCCGGCAAGATCGTCGCTGATCAGGAGCAGCACGCTATGCTCTGGCGTGCCAAAATCCACATCCGGAGCAGAGCCGTTGTAAACATGCTTGAAGTAGCTGAGCGAGACGGTAGGCCGCTTCTCATGGCCGGGCAGCGCCACCGCCTGAAATCCAACCAGCACGTCTCCGGGATTGAATTCTCTGGTGGTTCCGAGCCCGGTATGGACCACAGGTTCGCTCTGCACCAGAAATTGCAGCCGGGGATGCACCGTCAGCTTGGTTACCTGATTGATGCCCAGGCGGCTGGAGAACTCCGGGGAATCCGCGGCGTATTGAACGCCGTTTTCAAATTGCAGATAGCCCACCGGCGTCAGCGTAGCCGGGGTCGCCACCGTAGGGCGCGCCGGATTGGCTTCAGGAATATCATCTGTACCATCTTGAGAGTTGGATTGCCCCATGGCGCCGGTTGCCATGGCTAACAGAAATAACAAGGCTAACAATGGCTTGCATTTTTGGCGGCGATTCATGCCAGAAAAGCAACTGAACGTTAAGTTATTTTCCATGCGACCTTAACAGATTGATTATTCCAAAAGGCTCTCAAAACAAATACACCACTACAACAGCCTTGCAGCAGAATTATTCCTGAAACCTTAAAATTTTAGCGAGGTAGCAGGAGATGAAAACTCATTTCCGGTTCACACCTGCAACACGTCTCCTTCACGCGCCACGGTCCGGTAGAGCACGGGATTGATAAAGAAACCAAGCAGCAATCTGGAGAGAAGCCCAGCCACAATCACAATGGCAAAAGGCTTCTGCGTATCCGATCCAATTCCGGTAGAAAGCGCTGCCGGCAGCAAGCCCAGGCAGGCCACCAAAGCGGTCATCATAATGGGCCGCAAGCGCAGCAGCGCGGCTTCTCGTGTGGCCGTGCGGATGTCCAGCCCTTCCAGCCGCAGCTTGTTGATATAAGAGACAAGGATCACGCCGGTTTCCACTGATACTCCCATCAGGGCGAGCAGGCCCAGCACAGAAGAAACGCTAAAGGGCGTGCCAGTCAGCTTGAGCGCGATCAATGCGCCTACTGGCTCAGTGATGATCACATCCAGAGCAATGGCCAGCGGAAATTTAAAATTGCCGTAAAGGGCAAACAGGATAAAAAAGATCAGCAGAACAGCCAGCGGCCCCACCACCATGAACTGCTGTCTGGCAGCCAGGAACTGGTCATATTCACCGCCCCAGGCAATGCGATATCCGGCAGGAATTGAGACGTTTTTCTTGACGGCGGCTTGCCCATCATTCACGGCGCGTTCCAAGTCTCGATGTTCAATGCTGTACTGTACGCCGATATAGCGAGAGTTGTTCTCACGGTAGATGAAAGACGCGCCGTTACCCTGCTGAATGTCCGCCATCTGGCTGATGGGGATCTGCTGGCCATCTGGCGTGCCTACCAGCAAATTGCCGATTTCCTGTGCGCTGCTGCGGAACTGCGGCTGCATGCGCACAACCAGATCAAAAAGCTTTTCTCCCTGGATTACCTGTGTCGCAGCTTGGCCGCCGACCGCCGCCTGGATCACAGCTTCCACATCTGAGACGTTGATTCCATAGCGCGCGATTTTCGCACGGTCAACGTTGATGTTCAGGCTGGGCTGGCCCAACTCGTGCACCACGGTCAGGTCGGTAAAGCCGGGCACAGGTTCCAGCGTTTTCTTGATCTCAACGGCCTTCTTTTCCAGCACTTCAAGGTCTGGGCCGTAGATTTTTACCGCCAAAGAGCTTTTCAGGCCGGTAAGAGCTTCGTCCACGGCATCTTCTGCCGGCTGGGTATAGTTAAAAATAATGCCGGGAAAAGCTTCGAGCCTTTTATCGATGGCAGCGATTAATTTTTCTTTGGTGTCGAGTTTGCCATTCCATGAAGGATCGTCATACGGCTTCAAGCCGACGTAAAACTCCGCGTTGAAAAAGCCTGTGGGATCTGTGCCATCATCCGGCCGGCCATGTTCAGAGCCAACCACAGTGACCTGCGGGTAGGAGATCAGGATGTTGCGAATCTGCGGGACAATCTTGCTCGATTCTTCAAAGGAAATGGTATAGGGCATGGTGGCCCTCACCCAGAGCGCGCCTTCGTCGAGATGCGGCATGAATTCGCCGCCAATAAATGGAACCAGGCTGAGAGCGCTGGCAAAAATCAGCACACCAATCAACAGCGTTAGCCCGCGATGATCAAGGCACCAATCAAGCTGCCGCGTATATATTTTTTTGATCCACTCAAAGGCCCGGTTCCGCGGCTCTTTTACGCCGCTTTTGAACCAATAGGAAGCCAGGACCGGAACCAGCGTAAGAGTAAGAATGAGCGCGCCAACCAGGGCAAAAGACATGGTGTCTGCCATGGGGTGAAAAAGCTTGCCGGAAGGGCCGCTCAGCGCGTAAATCGGCAGATAACCGGCAATGATGACAGCAACGGAATAAAAGATAGGACGATCAACGTCTTTCGCGGCAGCCAGAATGACTTCGTGGAGTTTATAGGGCTGGCCCTGGCGCACTGCCAGTTCGCGATAGATGTTCTCCACCATGACCACAGTGCCATCAATGATGATTCCAAAATCAATTGCGCCAATAGAGAGAAGGTTGGCGGAAACGTCATGGGCATGAAGCACGATGAAGGCAAACAGCAGGCCCAGCGGAATGGTGAGGGCCACAATCACCGCAGCGCGTATACTGGCCAGGAAGAAAAGCAGCACTACCAGCACCAGAATCATGCCGCGCAAAAGATTGTTCTCTACTGTCCTGGTTGTGAGCTGTACCAGGTCGCTGCGGTCATAATAGGGCCGGACTTTAACGTCGCGCGGCAGGATCGAGTTGTTTAACTCATCCGTCTTCTTCTGTACGCTTTTAAGCACGGTCTGCGTCTGCTCATCGCGACGCATCAGGATTACGCCTTCCACAGCGTCGTCTTGGTTCGTCGTGTGCGTCTGGAAACCGAACTGTCCCAGCCGCGGAGCATTGCCGATAGTGACCTCACCTACGTCGCGGACCCTGATCGGCGTTCCCTTATTGCTGGCAACAATCACGTCACCGATATCCGCAGTGTTCCGCACCAGGCCGAGTCCGCGCACGTAATAAAACTGTCCGCCCTGGGAGTAAAAGCCGCCGCCGGCATTGGCATTGTTGGCTGCAAGTGCCTGAATTACTTGCGGAACAGTCAAGTGGTACCCATACAGCCGCGCAGGATCCAGCAGCACCTGGTATTGCATTACCGTGCCGCCCAGTCCGGAATCATCGGCTACGCCGGGAACAGCTTTATAAGCCCGTTCAACTATCCAGTCTTCAATGGTCTTTAACTCCTGCGGGGTGCGATCAGGGCTTTCCAGCACGTAGCGATAAACGAGGCCGCTGGGGCTAAATAGGGGCGCCATGCTGGGTGTTACGCCGGTAGGAAGCTCTGCGTCACCGATTCGCTGGAAAACGACTTGGCGGGCAAAGTAATCATCTGTGTTTTCCTCGAACGTTAGACGGATATCAGAAAGCCCGTATAAAGAAATAGAGCGCATTACCACCATCTTGGGTACGCCCGCCATTTCCACTTCCAGCGGCAGAGTGATGAGCCGTTCAACTTCTTCTGAGGCGTGCCCAGGCCATTGTGTAATGAGCTCAACCGTGGGCGGAGCCAGGTCAGGATAAGCGTCCACCGGCATCCGCTGAAAGGAAATGACGCCGCCAATGATCAGCAGGACGACCAGCATCAGCACCAGAAAGCGCTGCCGCAAAGCCATTTGGACTAATCTATGTATCATTTGATTTTGTCGCTTCGCTCCAAACCGCTATAGAGCACTCACGATCTCGCTTTCTTCTGCTCCTGCTTTAGGCGGCTCAGGCTATACGGCCTTCGCCGCTGGTTCACGTAATAAAGTTTGCCGCTTTGCTCCAACGGTTATAGAGCTTTCTTTTTTCAATCTTTAGCGATGCTCCTGTCACGCCGCTAGAGCTGTTAGCTTTTACCTGCGCTCCATTCGCCCTTACTGCGAACTCGCGAACTGCAAAAACAAGCTTCCATCGCCGGCCACTTGTTCTCCCGGTTGCAGACCGCTGATAATCTGCGTCTTGCCGCCACTGCTCTGGCCGAGCTTCACAGGACGCCTCGTAAACTGGCCCTGGCCTGTCGTCACATACAAAAACGGCTCATTTTCCGCGTCGCGCAATACTGCCGAGTCCGGAACCAGCAATGCGTTATCGATCTTTCCCGCTACCACCGTGGCGGTCACATACATGTCTTTTTTCAGGCGGCCTGAAGGATTCTTGGTGTCGATCCGGGCCTGCAAGGTGCGCGAAGTAGGATCAAGCGCGGCGCCCATAAAAGAGATCCGTCCGTAAAACACATCGGGATAAGCATCCGTCTTGATGGTGACTGGATCGCCCACGTGGACATAAGCAAGCTGGTTCTCATAAACATTTGCCAGGACCCATACTGTGCTCATGTTGGAGATAGTGAAGCACTGCGTCTGGCCGGCCTGAAGCACCTGCCCTGGTGAGCACAACCGCTCCACCGCTTCGCCTGGGATCGGCGCGAGCAAAGGCACTTCCGGCGAAGTTGGATTTTCTATCAGCGTATCCGGGCGCGGAATGCCCAAAATTTTTAGTGATTGCTCTGCCGCCGTCAGGTCAGCCTGGGCCTGTATCTCCGCCGACTCGGCCGCCTGCAAATCGCGTTCAGCAATGGCGTGGTGGGCATATAGGTCCTGTGAGCGCAGGTAATTCTTGTGCGCCAGGGAATGCGCGTCACGCGTCTTCAGATAGTTGGCGCGAAGCTGGGAATAATCAGGGCTGCTGACGTACAGCAGTGGCTGTTCTTTTCTTACCTGCTGGCCCGGTGAAACTACAATCCTGCTGACCGGCCCGCTTACCTGGCTGATCACCGGCGTGGTCACAAAGCTGTTGTATGCTACGCTGCCTGTCAATCGCAGCACGCGCGGCCAGCTTGTTGGCTCCACGGTGACGATTTGTATGTGAGAAGCCTGCTCTTTAGGGACTGTGATCAGGTGGGCCTTGTCGGCTGTGTCTTTTGTGTAAGCCTTGGCTGGGTCTCCGCTGGAACATGACGCCAGCGACATGGTGAGAGCAATGGCCAGCAGCCCCGTGGTTCCGGTAAGCGGTTGGGCTAAGCGTTGATGAAAATATCTCATGGCAAACTCCTGGTTCCGATTGCCTCACGCAGTTGCTCCAGGCTGATCATGTAAGCCGCCAGCGCCTGGCGATAAGCAAGTTGGGTGGAACGATAACTGCGTTCAGCATCAAGGTAATCAAGCAGAGTAGCGGCGCCTCCCTTGTAGGCGTACTGGCTGATGTCTCGTGAATCCTCGGCCTCCTTCAGGTATCCGGAGACGTAGAGTTTCACAACATCCTGGTTTGAAGTTGCTGCTTCATAGGCATTGGTCACATCTGTCATCACCGTGTCTTCAGTTGCTTTGGCAGTCAGCTCCGCTTGCGTCAGGGCGAATTTGGTGCGCGCTATCTCGCCCTGGTTGCGGTTAAAGAAAGGCAGGGGCACGTTAAAAAAGAGCGAGGTGGAACTAACACCGGAGACGTGGGAAAAGCTCGCGGAAGCATTCCAATCAACTTTGCCGTCGGCTTTGGCCAAACCAATTTGGCTGTTGGCAGCCGTCACTCCTTTTTGTGCGGCCTTAAGATCAGGGCGTTCAGCCAGCGCTTTTGCCTGCAGATCTGGGAGTGAGGCCGTGAGGGGCTGGTAATCCAGGTCGCCAGCACAGTCATAATCGTGTGGAAGATTGGAGTATCCAATGAGCTGGCGCAAACTTCCCAATGCCTGCACCTTGGCCACGCGGGCTGAACTCACATCGGTCTGGAACTGCAGCAGCTGCAACTTGATTTTCAGATAGTCGCCTTCGCTGATGTCGCCGGCCCGATAGCGCTGCTCACTGATGTTGACGGTTTGCTGAAAGCTGTTCAGATCATCCAGAGCAAATTTCAGAGTGGAATTGGCCTGCAGAACGTTGATGAATTGTTGGGCAACGTTGAAGATAAGCGTGCGTTCCGTGTCCGCTACCTGTGCCGTGATGACGGCAGTTTGGTCACGGGCCGCCCGCAGCCGGTTCTGGCGTTTATGGCCGCGCTCAAACAGGTAGCCCACGCCGACATCAAACTGCTGCAGGTTGTTCAGCGTATCGGTAGAAAAGTCTCCGCTAAAGACCGGGATGAACTGTGAGTCCCAGGAGAGGGTTGGGTTCGGCCGCAGATTGGCCGTGACTTCCTGGGCCTGGTTCTGCTCAATCTGCGTACGCGCCGCCTTGATGGCCGGACTGTTGGTCACTGCCATGTCAATGGCCTGATCAAGGGTGATGAGCGTGGCCGCAGGGCGATCAGGCCGGGGCGCGCTTGCCGCAGCGGGCGTGGATTGGCCTCCTTGCGGCACCGCCTGGCTGCGCGTTGTCACGGAAGAACTTAACGGAATTGTCACCTGCCCCCACAAAAGTTGAGGCAGCACGAAAAACGATACAAAGAGGGACATTCGAAACATTGTTCCCCTCCAAACCGGAATGTATGGGCCTAACCTTGAACTAGATTGGAAACTAGACAGCGGGAGGGGGACGGATAAAGAGCGTGAGATCAGCAACTGCGCTCTTGCCTTCCGGTTGGTACGGAATGGCGATGGCCTCTATGGCGTGAAACTCAGGAAGAATATGGACGCTTGCCGCAGGCGCGTTGGCGTGGATGGAAAGGCAGATAACGCAGGGAGATGAATTGCGGGAAGCTGTAGCGTCAGCATGGGCGTGCATTGCTTCCAGCCCGCTCATGAACAGAACAAGAGCAATGCAGACCAGCGCCACCAGGCGCATCAAACCTTCAATTTCGGGTTGGGTTCTTCGGAGTGCTTTCATCCCGCTGCTTTCTCGCGCAAAAATACTGAGGCGGAGAAAGTCCTGCAATCAATCGTAATTCTAGCATTTTTCCCATTGAGGGAATGGCAAAGCAACAAGGTACTAAGGGAGCGAACCTAAATTGCAACGCCAGAGCTGCTGTTAACGGCAACGGGAAATTCAAGAAACACTTACCGGACAAGGGCATGTAGCCCCTATCCGGCAGTTTGTAAAAAATTTGTAAATAATCGGATATTTAGCCCCAGGGTTTAACCGGGACTGTGTGAAATCCATGCGCATCCCTGATCTTGACGTGGGTCGGCGGATCAACCAGCGGCTGGCTGCTGGTCCAGTCCGCCACATAATAGGTTACAAGCTCATTCACAATCTGGCTGCGTGTTTCCAATAAATCGAACTCCTGCCCGGCTTTCGATTCAAAGAAAATGGTGTATCCGCCGGTGGGATAGTAACAGGTGGCAAATAGATAAAGCACCGCTGCTCCATTTTTCTGGAATGAACGGGCAAAGGCCTTATATTCAATGGCTGATCCATGGCTGAGCTCAGGTTTCGGCACTGGTTTTGTGGCCATTTTTTCTCCTTTCACATGGCTGAGAATTGCCTCGCGATAAAAGATCATTCGAAATTGAGGCGCTGCAATGAAGTTTTTGAAAATGAGCGGATCGGCGGTTTAGGACTAATATCCGGCGGAACAGACAAACGTAAGCACCGATTGGGGTTCAGCTTGTCCGCGCCGAAAACAGAAATCCCAATTCACACAAGGAAACGTCGTGCATTGCCGCATGGGTTGATCATTGATCTATGATCTATGACCGCACCATGTCAGACCTGCTTATCTGCCGGCGCTCCTTTTTTATAGTGAGAAAGCGAGCCAATTTGTTACAAGACTTCTAATCAGTGGAGTTTAAGTTTTGTCTTATGAGAATAGCGTCTGAATTACGCTGAGCGGCCCCGTGAGAAATTGCAACGCCAGAGCTGCTGTGCTAGCGTTGATGAGGATTGCGAGGCGGTTTTGCGAACCATTCCTTCAGGGCTGGATCGAAAGGAAGCTGAACTCTACAGCCAGCTTGATCCTGACCAGCTCCCTAAACATATCGCCATCATCATGGACGGCAACGGACGCTGGGCCACCACACGCCACCTGCCGCGGCTGATGGGACACAAGGCCGGCGTCGAGGCCCTGCGGCGCGTAGTCGAGCTATGCCACGACGAGCACATCCCCATGCTCAGCGTCTACGCCTTCTCCACCGAGAACTGGGGCCGCCCGCGCGAGGAAGTGGACGGGCTGATGCGCCTGTTCTGGGACGTGATCCAGAGCGACCTGGAGCGCCTGCACCGCGAGGGCGTGCGCGTGCGCCACATCGGCCGCATGGAGGAGCTTGCGCCCGACATCCAGCAGGCGGTCGGCGACGCCATGACGCTCACCGAGGACAACACCGCGCTGTGCCTGAATGTCTGCTTCAACTATGGCGGGCGTGCCGAGATCGTGGATGCCGTACGCCAGATTGTCGCGGCCGGAGTGCCCGCCGAGCAGATTGACGAAACCCTGATTGCCGGCCACCTCTACACGCGCGAGCTGCCCGATCCCGATCTGGTGATCCGCACGGCCGGCGAGATGCGTCTCAGCAATTATC
>DATEHN010000132.1:0-5157 GCA_035279585.1 Candidatus Angelobacter sp.
TTGCAGGCCTGCGTGCCGGAGTAATCGAACTCCGCCGACTGGCCAATCACAATCGGCCCGGAGCCGATGATCAGGATCTTCGAGATGTCATTGCGGCGTGGCATTTTTCTCCAAGCTTACAGAACTGCACTCATCAACCTGTCTTAGAGTAACGGCAAGATCAGGCGCACCCGCCTTTGGGGTAAGCAAATCGAGCGTCTGTTGCAGCGTCGACGTTAGACCGCTTGCCACTATCAAGGTTGTTCTTCCAGTTGCATCAGTTGGCAACTCAGCTATCCCATTTTTATCTGTGGTTCCTTCGGCGATCGAGACTCCACGGTCATCCAGCAGTTTGTATTGCGCGCCGGCGATGGTTGGATACTCAGCCATACCAGGGGGGTTGAACACCTGAATACGCCGTGAAGCCATTGCAACAGGCTTGTTACCGCTGGCAGGGCAGTTGTTGTATACAATTCCACAATCTGTCATGTCGAGACGCAAAGAGATTTCGGTGGTATCCGGGCCAGACGGAGAAAGTTCAATCGCCACATCGCCCTCGACCTGGTTATCCGGACTTATATCTTTCTGGCGACCGCGAACGCGAAGAACGTAAATGCCTGCCCGAGATTCATCAAAATGGAAATGCCCGTTAGGCCCAGTATCCGCTACAGCCAGAGGCGCAGAACCTCCGGCGGTCCATAGTTCGAGATGAATGTTCTCAAACGGATGCCAGGGTTTGTTGCTGATGAGATCTCCTGCAAGAGTCCGGCTACTTAAGATTTTTTCACGCGAGTATGGCCATTCCAGCTTGATCTCTGAGGCTGGCTTGGAGTGATTGGTGGCCACATGCGCATATACTGCGCTGCCCTGCCCAGGGCCAGTCGTCTGGACTAGGTATACCCCAGGCGCAAGGTCCATAATTTCAGCATTGCCATTCTGATCCGTTTGCAACGAGAGAACCGGCATCGGCTTCGCACTCTCGATATAGAGCGCTGCGTTGTTGTAAACCTCAATGGGAATGCCGGGAACCGCCTTTTCACCATACCATACTGAAACGTGGAAGCTTGGTGGGACATTCACATCAGCGGGCGACCTCACACAGCCAAATAGTCTCGCGGAAAAAAGCGTGCAAAACACAACGCACGAAATTGCACATCGAAACCATGGACTGGATGGCTTCATTTCCCTTTCCACTCCTCCATCAACCCCATGAAATCCTTAAACAAATAATGCGAATCATGTGGCCCCGGTGAAGCCTCTGGGTGATACTGCACGGTGAAGAGCGGCAGGTTGCGATGACGAAGCCCCTCCAGCGTATTGTCGTTCAAGTCGATGTGGGTCTTAATGATCTCAGATTCCTTCAGCGAATCTGGATCGACGGCAAAGTTATGGTTGTGCGCCGTGATCTCAATCTTGCCGGTCTCCAACTGCTTTACCGGATGGTTGCCGCCGTGGTGCCCGAACTTGAGCTTGTACGTGCGGCCGCCCAGCGCCAGACCAACCAGCTGATGTCCCAGGCAGATTCCGAAGATCGGCGTCTTCCCCATCAGGCGGCGGATATTCTCTGCGGCGTAGTTGCACGGCTCAGGATCGCCGGGGCCATTCGACAAGAAAACGCCGTCAGGGCTCAGGGCCATCACGTCTTCTGCGCTGGTCATGGCCGGAACCACAGTCACGCGGCAGCCCTGGTCCACCAGCATGCGCAGGATGTTCTGCTTGATGCCAAAATCGTAAGCCACCACGTGCTTGCTGGGCGCCAGATCTTTTACGCCAACAACTTCTGTCGGCTCATGTGAACGCGTGCCGGTCTCCCACTGGTAGCGCTGCTTGGTGGTAACGACCTTGGCCAGGTCAGTGCCATCCATCTTGGGGATGGAGCGGGCCTTCATCACCAGCTTTTCCGCATCGCTCTCAATTGAAGAGATCACCCCGCGCATTACGCCGTGCGTGCGCAGGTGGCGCACCAGTGCTCGCGTGTCGATATCGGCAATCACCGGAATCCTGAACTTTTCCAGGTATTCATCCGTAACCTGCTGTGAGCGCCAGTTGGAGCTGATGGGTGAAAACTCGCGCACCACCAGCCCTTCAATATAAGGATGGGTGGATTCGTTATCGTCTGGATTGGTGCCGTAATTGCCGATCTGGGGATTGGTCAGGACGACAATCTGCCCGGCGTAAGAAGGATCGGTGAAAATTTCCTGGTAGCCGGTGATGGAGGTATTAAAAACGACTTCCCCGTAGCATTCGCCTTTCGCGCCGTGACCTCTGCCTGTAAAGATTCTTCCATCTTCCAGCGCAAGGATTGCCTGCATCGGAACTCCGGAGAGTGGATTTTATAGATTTTATCACCTTCTGAGTCTCCGGAAAAACGCGCGAACTGTGGATAAGAGGGAAAAATTATCTCGATTTTTACGGTCATCCAAAGAGAAGGTGTTTGCAGGTTTGGCGGTTTTGCCGCCCTTCCATCCGATCGTTAGGCGGCCTTCGGCGCGCCATAGAGCAAAATCTGGCCTTTTGGCGCTTCCGGCAACTCTCCGCGCACCAGTGCAATAATCGCACGGCCAAGTTCAACAATCGGCGCTGTGAATACTTCCGTTGCCCCACGAGTAAAAATGCGGATATCGTCAAGGATTGTCATTGAGATATTAAAGATAATCCTCTACTTTGCCACCAATGATGGCTGTTCCTGTCCGCTGAGCGCAGAGCGTATCTGCCAGATGTCACGGGCATATTCATTGATCGTTCGATCGCTGGAGAAATAGCCGGTGCGGGCCACGTTCAGAATTGCTTTCGCGGCCCAGGTCGCGGGCGATTGATAATCTTTCTCGGCTCGGCGGCTGGCGTCAATATAAGAAGACAGGTCAGCCAGATGGAAATAGCGGTCGCCGCGGTCCAGCAATTCATCCACAATCCAGCGGAAAAGACTTGGCTCATCTGGGCAAAAGCGATTAGAAGCCAGGCTGTCCACCACGCGATGAATGACAGCGTCTGAGTTGTAAAGCTCACGCGGATGATAGCTTCCTGATTGCTGATACCAGCTCACGTCTTCGCGCGTCAGGCCAAAGATGTAGATATTCTCCTCGCCCACGGCTTCCATAATTTCAATGTTGGCGCCGTCCAGCGTTCCCAGCGTGAGCGCGCCATTCATGGCCAGCTTCATATTGCCGGTGCCTGAGGCCTCCATGCCCGCGGTGGATATCTGCTCGCTCAAGTCAGCCGCTGGCATAATGATCTCCGCCAGTGACACGCGATAATTGGGCACAAACACAACCTTCATGCGCTCTTTCACGCGCGGATCTGAGTTCACAATCTGCGCCACGTTATTGATGAGCTTTATGATCTGCTTGGCTGCCCAGTATCCCGGCGCGGCCTTACCGGCAAAAATATAAGTGCGTGGAACCGCCGGCTCAACGCCATCTTCCACCATGCTCAGGTACTCATGGATCACGCGCATCACGTTCAGCAATTGCCGCTTGTATTCGTGAATGCGCTTTACCTGCACGTCAAACATTGACTGCGGATCAATCACAACCGCCGTTGTATTAAAGACCTCGCGCGCCAGCCTCTTCTTGTTGCGATGCTTAATCGCCATAAATTCCTGCTGAAAGCTCGCATCGCCAGCTTTCTTTTCGATCTCGCGAACACGCTCCAGATCGGTGATCCAGCCTTCGCCCACAGCGCGCGTCAGCAGAGCCGCCAGCTCTGGATTGGCCTTCAATATCCAGCGGCGCGGCGCCACGCCGTTGGTCTTGTTGCTAAAGCGTTCTGGCCAGAGCTGGGCAAAATCCGGCACCAGTGAAGTCTTGATCAGCTCAGTATGCAGCCGTGAAACACCGTTGATCGCATGGCTGCCAATAATGGCCAGATGTGCCATGCGCACATGCTTTTCCGGCCCTTCTTCAATGATTGACATGCGTCGCTGCCGGTCCATATTCGCCGGGAAGCTGCGTGAAAGCGTGCGCAGAAACTGGTGGTTGATGCCAAAAATAATCTCCATGTGCCGGGGCAGTACGCGCTCCAGCAGTGATATTGGCCACTTTTCCAGCGCCTCCGGAAGCAGCGTGTGGTTCGTATAGCCAAGCGTCGCCACCGTAAGCTCCCAGGCTTTGTCCCAATCCAGCCGGTAATCGTCAATCAGCAGGCGCATCAGCTCAGCCACACACAAGCTCGGATGCGTATCATTCATCTGCACGGCAAACATGCGCGGCAGATCGTCAAACCCTGTGTGGCCGGAAACGTAGTGCCGCATAATATCGCGCAGCGAACAGGCCACCAGAAAATATTCCTGCACCAGCCGCAGCTCTTTGCCGGAAAGCACGGAGTCAGAGGGGTACAGCACGCGCGAGATATTTTCTGAAGCAATCTTCTGCTCAATGGCGCGGATGTAGTCCCCGCGATTGAAAATCTCAATATCAAAATCTTCTGAAGCGCGCGCGGTAAAGAGCCGCAGGTAATTTACCGTTGCGCCGTTGTATCCCGCCACCGGCAGGTCATTGGGAACGCCCACAACAATCTTGCTGTCCGCCCAGCTCTGCCGGCGATTGCCCTGCGAATCGCGTGAAGATTCCAGGCGGCCATAAAGCGGAATCGCGCACACGTCCAGCGGGCGCTCAACATAAAACGGCGTGCCTTCAGATTTCCACTGGTCCGGCTTCTCCCGCTGGAACCCGCCCACAATCTCCTGCTTGAACATGCCGTACTCATAGTCAATGCCGTAGCCAAAGCCGGGCATGCCCAGCGTGGCCAGCGATTCCAGAAAACATGCTGCCAGCCGGCCCAGGCCGCCGTTGCCCAGTCCGGCATCAGGCTCAACTTCCAGAACGTCATCCAGGTTGATTCCAAACTCCGCCAGCACCGCGCGGCAAGGCGCGTTCAGCCCCAGATTGCACAGGTTATCGCTCAGCCAGCGTCCCATCAGGAACTCCATGGAGAGATAGCAGAGGCGCTTTACGTTCTGGTCGCGATAGCGCTGCTCCGTCTTGAGCAGGCCGTCAATCAGCAGGTCGCGGATGGCAAGTGAAACCGGCTTGAACAGCTCACGCGGAACAAACGTGCCATCCGGACGGGCAAGCGTGTAGTGCACATGCCGCAGAATGGACTCGCGCAGCGGTTCAGGGGCGAACGGGGTTCCGGTCAATGGATCAGCAGACATTCTCACTGAGCGCAATGAAGGCGCGG
>DATEHN010000133.1:0-3416 GCA_035279585.1 Candidatus Angelobacter sp.
CTGGTTTTAGAGCAAAAACTATGGCACGCGACGAGAGCTGCCAGCAATCAGCCTCCGCCACATTGTCTAGGCTATCGGGGCCCCTTGCTGCGCTCGGGACTTTAGAGCTGAGTGCTACACTTTTCTCATGCTAGCCCCTTATGCGTTGCGGGCAGAAGAAAGCCGGGGACGGCGATATCCGGAACAGGCGCATCCCTACCGCAATGACTTCCAGCGTGACCGCGATCGCGTGGTGCACTCGCGCGCCTTCCGCCGGCTGGAGAATAAAACACAGGTCTTCACCCGCCGCCGCTCAGACCATTTTCGCAACCGGCTGACGCACACAATTGAGGTAGCGCAGATCTCGCGCACGATTGCCGCCGAGTTGGGACTAAATGAGGACCTTGTGGAGACGCTGGCCCTGGTGCATGACGTGGGCCATCCGCCGTTTGGCCATTCCGGTGAGCGCGTTCTGAATGAAGCCATGAAGCAATATGGCGACCTGTTTGATCACAACCTCCATGCGCTGCGCACCGTTGAGCAATTTGAACAACGTTACGCTGATTTTCCCGGGCTTAACCTGACATTTGAAGTTCGTGAAGGCATTGTGAAGCACTCGCGTGATTATGACGCAGCAGAGTTTCCGCAATTGGCGGAATATCTTCTGGAAAGGCGTCCACCGCTGGAAGCACAATTGATCGACTTAACGGATGAGATCGCGTATTCAACGGCCGACCTGGATGACAGCGTAGAGGCGAAAATCCTGACGCGCGAGCAAGTGCGGCAAGGCGTTCCACTTTTTGCGCGGCTGCACGCGGAGGTTGCGCAACGCTATCCCATGGCCGCAGAAAAATTGAAATTCAATGAGACGCTCAAACGCGTGCTGGACCGGCTGGTGAGTGACCTAATCACGCATAGCAGAGAGGTGGTCCACAAAGCTGGCGTGCAGTCAGTGGATGAGGTGCGCGACTTTCCGCAACGGCTGGTGGCTTTCAGCCCTGAAATAGATCGGGAGCGGCAGGAGATCAGAGATTTTCTCTATCGCAACGTATATTTCAGCGCAGCGCTGCAGCCTGATAAAAAACAGGCTGAGCAGCTGATCGCGGACATGTTTGCTTTTTTTATCAAATCGCCGCGGGAATTGCCGGCAAGCTACCAGGAAAAAACGCGGCGTGAGCCGCTGCATCGGATCGTGTGTGATTACGTGGCTGGAATGACTGACAGCTACATTCTGGAGCAGCACCGGCGGTTCTTCCCCGCAAAAAAGCGGATTGTGGTTTAACGGAAAGAAACACCGCTATTGTGTGTGCGAACAAGCCAAACTTTCTTGCATTTTTCAACTCCTCAAACCTTACAATCGTCGCGATGTTCGCGCTCTCTGTGCACTTTCTAAAGCGTAAGAAATATCTTATGTACTCGGAATGAAAAATAAATCTTTTCTAACGCAAATATTTGTTGCCACCACAATTTTATTGGCAAAACACAGACATATAATTGACTCACCAAAGCAGAAATTCCGGAGTCAATCCTCTAAAAATGCCTGAAAGCGAACGGCCATTCCTCTTCAATATTGACGACCGCGTTCCTGCAAGTGGAATGTATTCGGTGGTTCACGCCGAGCATGGCCTGCAGAGCGAGGTCATGTTGTTTAAAGACGAGTGCTTTCCCAGATGCAGCCAATGCAACGGAAAGGTGCTCTTCTCCATAAGCCGGCCTATACCGGCGCTTGATCGTATTCGCAATCTGTCAGTCCGTATGCCGCTGCATGAATTGCCGGTACTGACTTAAGAGTTTTCTGCTCCGCTGCATACCTTGCCAAGCCTGGACATTTTTCTCTGTCCTGAATAACTGCGGCAGGATCACAAAGGAGAAATTCCTTGAAAGGCAGAGGAGTCAAAACGACAGCTGATTAGCCGAACCATCCGCTCTTGTACGCCACCCACCAGCACCCAACTAGCAGCGGCAAAGTGAGCGCCAGGCTCCACCAGATGGGCAACGCGAAATCCATGGCCGCGCCCAGGACGATGAATAGCATCCAGAAAATTTTGCGTTCCATTACGCAACACCATACCACTGATGAACAGGATGATTGAAGCAGAACAAACTTTGCAAGACGGCTAGCCTGGGATTTTGATTCCTGCGCTTTCGCAACAACCGGTAAATGATTTGGTAAAGTAATAAGATTCTATGCTCGATCTTGCTTACGTCCGTGAGAACCTTCCGCAGATTGAAGAGATGCTGCGCCGCCGCGGTATGGATCCGCAGAACATCCTCAGCGGATTTCACCAGGTAGATGAAAAGCGCCGTGCGCTGATCACGCAATCGGAAACGTTAAAGGCCCAGCGTAATCGCGCGTCAGAAGAGATTGCCAAGCTCAAAAAGGCCAAGCAGGATGCCACTGCGCAGATGGAGCAGACCAAGGCTTTGCGCCAGCAAAGCGATGAACTGGAAAAACAGGCCACGGAGATCGACCAGGAATTGCGCGCCATGCTGGCCGGCATTCCCAACGTGCCGCAGGAGTCTGTGCCTGTGGGGCACTCCGCCGACGATAACAAAGAAGTTCGCAGGTGGGGCACGCAGCCTTCGTTTAGCTTCACAGCCAAGCCGCATTGGGAGTTGGGCGAGCAACTCGGCGTGCTTGATATGGAACGCGCGGTAAAGTTGAGCGGAGCGCGTTTTGCCGTCTATTGGGGCCTTGGCGCAAGGCTGGAGCGTGCGCTGGCCAACTTCATGCTTGATCTGCACACCGGTGAGCACGGGTACACAGAAGTTTTGCCGCCTTACATGGTGAATTCAGCCTCATTGTACGGCACCGGCCAACTGCCCAAGTTTGCCAACGATCTTTTCAAGATCGATAACCATGATCTGTGGCTCATTCCCACGGCTGAAGTGCCGCTAACCAATCTCTATCGTGACGAAACGATTGATGTCGCGCGTTTGCCTCTCTCCGTCACCGGATACACGCCGTGCTTTCGCAGTGAAGCTGGCTCTTACGGCAAAGACGTGCGCGGAATTATCCGCCAGCATCAGTTCCAGAAAGTTGAGCTGGTGAAGTTCACGCGTCCAGACCAGTCTTACGATCAACACGAGCAGCTCACCCGCGATGCCGAGATGGTGCTGCAGAAGCTGGGCCTTCCTTATCGCGTAATGTTGCTATGCACAGGAGATATGGGGCCAAGCTCCGCCAAAACCTACGATCTGGAAGTGTGGTTGCCGGGACAGCAGTTGTATCGCGAGATTTCTTCCTGCTCAAATTTTGAGGCTTATCAGGCGCGGCGTGCCAACATACGCTTCCGGCCAGAAGGCAGCAAGAAGAGTGAGTTTGTGCATACGCTGAACGGCAGCGGCCTGGCCATTGGGCGCACATGGCTGGCGATCCTGGAAAACTACCAGCAAGCCGATGGCAGTGTGATTGTGCCGGAAGCGTTGCGCAAGTA
>DATEHN010000134.1:0-23934 GCA_035279585.1 Candidatus Angelobacter sp.
ATCGGTCCCTGGGCCTTTGCTTTCTCCAGCACAGAGAGGATGTAAGGCTGCTTTGGCTTCTCTGTTGGATGCAGGCGGTTCCAGCGCTCTACGGCCAGGGCTTCACGGCGCAACTCGTTGTAGCTGGTTACGCTCCAAACATCGGACTGAACGTTGTATTTTTCTGCCAGGATGGCCTGAGCTTTCACAGCTTCATTGAGCAGCGGCCCGCTGCCAAACAGATGCACGTCCGCAGCCTTGCCTTCAGCTGCTTTGAACTTGTAAATGCCCTTGACGATGCCTTCTTCAACGCCCTTAGGCATCTCCGGCATCGGATAGTCTTCGTTATAAATCATGATGTAGTAGAAGCGGTCTTCGCCTTCCTGGTACATGCGACGAATGCCATCCTGCACGATCACGGCAATTTCATACACGTAAGCTGGGTCATAGCTGGCGCAGGTTGGCACGCTGCTGGCCACCAGCGGGCTGTGTCCATCCTGGTGTTGCAATCCTTCACCGGAAAGCGTGGTGCGGCCGGCCGTGCCGCCCATAAGAAAGCCTTTGCCGCGTGCATCGGCAAACGCCCAGATCAGGTCTCCTACACGCTGGAAGCCGAACATGGAGTAATAGGTGAAGAAGGGAATCATGGGCACACGATAGTTGGAATAGGCAGTGCCCGCGGCTGTCATTGAGGCCATAGATCCTGCTTCAGTAATTCCTTCTTCCAAAATGTGTCCGTCTTTGGCCTCACGATAGTAGAGCAGCATGTCAACATCGTGGGGTTTATAAAGCTGGCCCTGGCTGGCGTAAATGCCTACCTGCCGGATGATCGACTCCATACCGAAAGTGCGCGCCTCATCGGGAATGATGGGAACAACGAGTTTGCCAACGTGGGAATCCTTCATCAGGCTGCGCAACATGCTCACGAAGCCCATGGTGGTGGAAACGGCGCGTCCCTTCGATCCTTCCAGTGATTCTTTGAAAGTCTCAAGTGACGGCGCTTCAAATCCGCGCACATGCCCGTCGCGCACTGGCATATACCCGCCCAATGCCTTGCGACGTTCGTGCATGTACTGGATTTCCGGGCTATCGTCCGGCGGACGATATGGCAGGCCTTCTTTGGCAGCTTTTTCGGGAATAGGAATTTCAAAGCGCGACCGGAAAGCGGTAAGCGCTTCATCAGACATTTTCTTTTCCTGGTGAGTTGCGTTGCGGGCCTGCGCAGATCCCAGGCCGTAACCTTTGATCGTCTTGGCCAGGATTACCGTCGGTCCGCCTTTGTGCTCCATAGCGCGCTTGTAAGCGTTATAAATCTTTTGCGGATCATGGCCACCGCGCTGAAGATGGAAAATCTCATCGTCTGTCCAGTCAGCTACCAAAGCAGATGTTTCAGGATATTTGCCAAAAAATTCCTTGCGCACGTAAGCGCCGTCTTTGGCCTTGAATGCCTGGTATTCTCCGTCAACGCATTCTTCCATGCGCTTCAGCAACATGCCAGAGTGGTCACGGGCCAGTAGATCATCCCAGCCGGAACCCCAGATCACTTTAATCACGTTCCAGCCCGTGCCGCGGAAGGCCGATTCCAGCTCATTGATGATCTTGCCATTGCCGCGCACAGGGCCATCCAGGCGCTGGAGATTGCAATTCACTACGAAAATCAGGTTATCCAGCTTTTCACGCGCAGCCAGCGTGAGCTGCGATCCTAGAACTTCAGGTTCGTCAGTCTCGCCATCGCCAACAAATGCCCAAACTTTGCGCGGCGTCGGTTTGATCAGCCCGCGATTTTCCAGATAGCGCATAAACCGCGCTTGATAGATGGAGTTCAGTGGGCCGATCCCCATGGAGACGGTAGGGAAGCGCCAGAATTGCGGCATGAGCCATGGATGCGGGTACGAAGAGAGCCCCGGCGTGTCTCGCAGTTCGTGGCGAAAGTTCTCCACCTGCGCTTGCGAAATGCGACCTTCAAGATAAGCCCGCGCATACACACCTGGCGAAGCATGGCCCTGAAAGTAAACAAAATCACCCGGCTGATCGTCATATTTGGCGTGGAAAAAGTGATTGAAGCCGACCTCAAGTATGGTTGCCAAAGAAGAATACGTAGAAATATGGCCGCCGATTCCGGCATCTTTCTTGTTCTGGCGATGCACCATGGCCATGGCGTTCCAGCGAATCAAGCTCTTGAGGCGGCGTTCCATGGCGCGGTCGCCGGGGTAGGGAACCTCCTCTTCTACCGGTATCGTATTGATATAAGGGGTATTTAGCTGGACGGGTACATCCACGCCCGCTTGGCGTGCGCGCTTGGTCAGAGCATCAAGCAGCCGAGTCCCCTGACCAAGTCCTTCTTCTTCCACAACCTCATCAAAGGCTTCAATCCATTCCATTATTTCTTCATAATCAGGTTCCAGGGCAGCGGCAGGTTTCGCATTCATCTTAATAGTATGACGCGAATTTCACACAATTGCCAAGCGCAAGAGTGGAGTTCTGGATTCATCAGGACAGCACCCAACGAACACCACGGCTAGGCGCGGGAAGAAGTTGCTTAGCGGGCCTGCGACAGGCTTCGCGGCGGACTCGAAGAGCTAGCGTTCGGTGTGAAAGCAGGATCCGAACGGCTTTCTCCAGCACGCAAATTTTTCGCATTCGCGATTGCCGTATCTAACTCTTGGCTGAATTCATCGACGATCTTTTGCTTCCATTCATCTGGCCACAGATTTCTGCGTTGCAAATATTGCTGCATGAATGCCAGCGGGTCGCGAGCTTCTTCCGCCATTGTGTTTGCAGTTACGTGTCCTTCAACGTGTTCTGGCAAGACACATTCAATCAGTGAAGGTCCATGGCCTGTACGTGCACGGCGCACGGCTTCCTGCGCAACGCGAAATACCGCTACTACATCGTTTCCGTCCACAGCGATGCGCGGGAAATGGGAAGCGCCTTTCGGGGCAGGATGAATCGGGCGTTGTTCCACGATGTTGGTTATTTCCGCCAGGCAAACCAGAGGCAGCTTGCTTTGGGCCGCAAGAGCAAGATCTTCATAATGAGCAGCCTGGTTTGCCGGGAACTCTCCAGAGAAAACCAAGACTACGTTGGATGTTCCTTTCATTTCATTTGCCAGGGATATGCCGCGAGACAAGGTGCTCTCAGATGAAGAATCCATCGCGTTCTGATTCGCCGTGCTACTGGATGGCTGCTGGTCGGCAGGGATGATCTGCTCAAAAAGAGATTTCAGCGGAGTACCTCTGATAAATTCGGCAAGAAGGCCGTTCTGGGTGGTAGCAATGGCATCCTCGGGGAGCGTATGTGTAATGGCGCCGACCAGCATAGCTTCTTGCCCAAGCGAGGTGTTGGACTGCACGCTCTCTTGTGCAGATAGAAATTCACCTGCTCTTTTGTTCAGCATTCGTGTCTTCAGCATGGTCGCGTAAAGGCCTTGGAGTTTCTGTGAATCCAGAACAGCAGCAACGGCTATCTTTGCTTTCGCTCCGTTGGAGGATGCGCCAGAGGACTTACTTTTTGCGCGTTTAGCTTTGCGGCGTTTAGGAGCGGCTTTAAGTTGATTTTTGTTTTTGCCCGGCATGGAGATTCCAAGAAGGTAAGGCCATTCTAGCGCAAGCCGTGAACTTGGAGATATTGGCTGGCGATTTTTTTGCAATCACGCCACATGGAGCAAGCCGGCATCTTGCCGCTCAGCAATCGCGAATGGCAAATCACATTCCATTTCTTCCTCCTGGTTTTCAACAGTTCGGTGAAAAAGAATGTGGAAAAGAGTTGAGTTGTGCCCGCAAGCGTGCGTATGCCGCACGTTTTCCCGCTTTGCACTGGATCATGTGCTGATGTTAACGGCAGATGAAATTTTTCATCGCGGTTGGCTGATCACGAAATTTATTTTTAGTTTAGGAAAAGTGATTGCATCAGGATGTCTGGAGCGATATTATAGCGGCCCGCAAAGAAAATCATGTCTGCGAAATTCACTTCGCGGGTCCCATGGCGGCAGAAGCTTGAACGCCAGCAAGAGCCGAAGATCGTGGATATTCCTGCGCGCATGCAGGCCCGCTTTGGCAAGGGCCGCATGGTAATTCCCAAACCGCTCGATGTGGATGCTTTGATTCGTCGTGTACCTAAAGGAAAACTGGTCACCGTGCTCCAGCTTCGTGAAGAGCTGGCGCGACGCAGCAGAGTAGATGTAGCCTGCCCGCTATGCACCGGTATCTTTGTGCGGATCGTCGCCGAAGCTGCTGAAGAAGAACGACGCGCAGGGAAGAAAACGGTTACACAGTATTGGCGCGTACTTTCCAGCGATGGCCGGCTCAATCCGAAGTTTCCTGGCGGCCTTAATTTGCAAAGGCACATGCTTTCTGGTGAAGGCCACAAAATCCAGAAAGCTCTCGGCAAGAAACCGCCGGCCGTTGCACATTTTGAAGCTGCGCTGGTGAAATTCCGATCGTCGCATAGAAGCATCAACATACAATTGAGCCATGAAGGTCAGGATTGACAAGCTCCTGGTTGAGCGCGGTCTTGTGCCTTCGCGCGAGCGTGCGCAAGCCATGGTGCTTTCAGGACGAGTGCTGGTCAACGAGCAAAAGGTTGAGAAAGCAGGCGCCGGCGTGGAGCCAGATGCACAGATTCGTCTGCTGGGCGAGGATCTGAAGTACGTTGGACGCGGCGGTCTCAAGCTGGAAGCCGCGCTCCAAAGTTGGAAGATCAATCTGGCGGGCCGGACTTGTATGGACGTTGGCGCCTCTACTGGAGGCTTTACTGACTGCATGTTGCAATATGGCGCTGCTGAAGTATTAGCCGTCGATACCGGCTATGGGCAGATCGCGGCGCGCTTGCGCTCTGATGCTCGCGTGAAGCTGCTGGAGAAGACCAACGCCCGGTATCTGACACCGGAAAAACTTGCAGAATCCGGAGCGTCAGGCCCAGTCACCTTCCTTGCCATTGATGTATCGTTCATCTCTGTTACACTCGTGCTCCCGGCGGTGCTGGATTCGGCTTTTTTGCCGCTAAAAACGAGTATTCAGCGTGAAATAGTAGTGTTGATTAAGCCACAATTCGAAGTCGGGAAGAAATTGGTGGGCAAGGGCGGCATTGTGAAAGACGAGCAGGCGCAACAGGATGCGGTACTCAAGGTCAGGCAGAAAGTGGAAGCTTTGGGCGGCAAGAACATAGAATTAATGGAGTCTCCCATTCTCGGCATGGAAGGAAACAGGGAATTTCTCTTGTACGCAGAATTCTGATGAAGAAAGCCTCCATCATTTCCAAGCAAGGCAAGCCAGAGCTGGGCAAGGTTGCCCTGCAAGTTACAACATGGCTGCATGAGCACGGCTATACTGTGACCGCAGACGCCGCGACACGCGAATACTGTTCTAGCTCTGAAGCGGCTGAGCGTGATGACCTGGTGCGAGCGCGTCCGGATTTTGTGGTTGTGCTCGGCGGCGATGGCACGCTGCTCTCAACTGCTCGCTGCGTGGCCCATGCCGGGATACCGATTCTTGGCATTAATCTAGGGTCGCTTGGTTTTTTGACAGAGGTAAA
This sequence comes from Candidatus Angelobacter sp., assembly GCA_035279585.1. Classification (GTDB taxonomy): domain Bacteria; phylum Acidobacteriota; class Terriglobia; order Terriglobales; family Acidobacteriaceae; genus Angelobacter. The sequence continues at coordinate 5,512 of DATEHN010000134.1, forward strand.
ACAAGATGAGATTGAGCATGCGCTGGCTGAAGTGGATGCTGGACGCGGTGAACTCAGCTTGCGTCCCATGCTGCATTGCCAGGTCCAGCGCGATGGCCAATGCGTGGCAAATTATGACGCGCTGAACGAAGCGGTATTGAACCAGAGCGCGGTGGCGCGCATCACAGATTTTGAGCTGCGCGTGAATGGAATGTTTGTTTCAACCTATAAAGCTGACGGCCTTATCATTGCCACACCTACCGGATCAACAGCATATTCGCTTGCTGCCGGCGGCCCGATTCTTTCCCCAGACGTTCCCGGCTTTGTTATTACTCCAGTCGCTTCACATGCGCTTACGAATCGCCCACTGGTGGTGCAGGATACCGCTGTGATTGAAGCCCGAATCCTGGTGACGCGCGAGCAGGCTTTTCTTACTGTTGACGGCCAGGAGGGAATGCCGCTGATCGAAAAAGATGTGGTCTGCTGCAGAAAGTCAGATCATCAGGTCAAATTGTTCAAGCTCGCCGGCCGGTCATTTTTTGACGTGTTGCGGATGAAGCTTAAGTGGGGAGAACGGTAAACAAGGATGTTTAGCCCAGAAAGAGTACGCCGCGCGCTGGCCACCCTATGCGGCTTTGTGCTTGCCGGCGCGGCAGTGGCGCAATCCAAGCCCTCAGCCGACCTGATTATTACCAATGCCAAAATCTGGACCGTGGATAAATCCCGGCCCAACGCGGAGGCGCTGGCCGTGCTGGGTGAGCGCATTGTGGCCGTGGGCAGCGCGGCAGAAGTGGATGCATGGCATGGCCCGCAGACCAAGGTGCTGGATGCACAAGGCAAGCTGCTGCTCCCCGGTTTTAATGATGCGCATGTGCATTTTGTCGATGGCGGAGACCAATTGAAATCTGTACAGCTTAAAGACGCGGCTTCACCTGAGGAGTTTGCGCGTAGTATCGGCGAACGCGCCAAGTCCACTCCCAAAGGTGAGTGGGTTACAGGCGGCGATTGGGATGAGCAGAGATGGTCGCCTGCAAGCCTACCCACCAAAGAACTGATTGACCCGGTTTCGCCGGAGACGCCGGTTTGGGTGAACCGTTATGACGGTCATGAGTCGTTGGCAAATTCAGTTGTGCTGCGGCTTGCCGGCATCACGGCCAAGACTCCGGATCCCCCAGGAGGGTTGATCGTACGCGATGCGCAAGGCAATCCAACGGGTGTTTTGAAAGATTCAGCGCAAGATCTGGTTGCAAAAGTTATTCCGCCTATGACGGCGGCGCATCGGATGCGAGCCATTCACCAGGCCATGGACCATGCAGCTTCCGTCGGTATAACCAGCGTCCAGGATATGAACCCGACTTATGACGACGTGAAAGCCTACGCTGAGCTTGAAGACAAAGACGCGCTCACCGTGCGCATGTATGTTGCGCCTCTGGAAACAGGCTGGCGCGATCAGGCCAAGATCGGCATTCGCCACGCATTTGGCACGCCATTGCTGCGGATGGGCGCAGTAAAAGGATATGCCGATGGTTCGCTGGGATCAGAGACGGCATATTTCTTTGATCCGTACACTGATGCGCCCAATACGCATGGCCTGCTCAGCGATGAGATGCATCCTGTTTCGGGTATGCAACAACGGCTTCGTGGCGCAGATGCCGCCGGACTGCAGATTTGCATACATGCCATTGGCGATCGCGCGATTTCAATGATCCTCGATATTTATACGCAGATTGAGAAGACCAATGGCAAGCGTGATCGCCGCTGGCGCATTGAGCATTCACAGCACATGGCGGCAAAAGATTTCGCACGTTACGCGCGGCTTGGAGTGATCGCCTCAGTGCAGCCCTATCATGCGATTGATGATGGCCGCTGGGCTGAAAGCCGCATTGGTCCTGACCGCATCAAGCGCACCTATGCTTTTCGCACTTTTCTGGATAACGGCGTGCGTCTGGCCTTTGGCACAGACTGGCCGGTGGCGCCGCTCAGCCCTATGTGGACGATTTATGCGGCAGTTACTCGCGCCACTCTGGATGGCAAGAACCCTGATGGCTGGATTCCCGAACAAAAACTTACGGTGGCAGAGTCGATTGAGGCGTACACCATGGGTTCAGCCTATGCGGAGTTTCAGGAAAAAGAAAAAGGGTCCATCACGCCGGGTAAGCTGGCGGATTTTGTAGTGCTTTCAGACGATATTTTCAAGATTCCTCCGGCGGCAATCAAGAACGTGAAGATCGAAGCGACGTTCCTGGGTGGGAAATTGGTGTATGGAGGGCTGGAATGAAGAGAAACCGGTATCTGGTGAATGGGTAATCCTAAGAATCGAGGGATTTTCGATGAGAATGAAAGACCTGCAAATCGCTACAGTGGCGTTCTTGATGATTTCTTCCTTAGCTGCTTTGGGCCAATCGCAACAGTCGGCGCAGCAAGCGTCGACCTCATCTCCTACACCGGCGCCCCAGGCAGCAACTCCGCAGGCCAAGCCGGGCGACGTCGACAGCCTGGACCATATTCTTGCCGCTGTCTATGATTCCATCTCCGGTCCAGCGGGTCCGCGCGATTGGGACCGCTTTCGCGCATTGTTTTATCCAGGCGCGCACCTCATTCCGACTTTGGTTGATCCGAAGAGCGGAAAACCTGTCGTTCGGGGGTTCCTCACTCCCGATGAATACATCCAGCGCGCGCAGGCGTATTTTGATAAGGAGGGCTTCTTCGAGGCGTCTGTCGCCAACCGCTTCGAGCAGTGGGACCACATCGCGCATATCTGGAGCACTTACGAGTCGCGTCACGCCAAGGGCGAGAAGCCGTTTGCTCGTGGCATCAACAGCTTCCAGTTCTTCAATGATGGGACGCGCTGGTGGGTGGTGAATATCTACTGGGAAGGCGAGACCCCCGAGCACCAGCTGCCAGAAAAGTATCTGAAATAAGCGGTTTGAGCACGGGCTTGGAGAGCGGGCTGGGAATACCCAAGTTACCAGATTTGTGGGTCACGGCGGATCAAGGAATATTTTGAACTCGTCTCGCTTGAAGAGGGCTGGTTCAAAAAATTAAGAAGCCCCGAGTTTTGTGGTTGACCCATTCACCTCGCCCAGCGGTTCGCTATAGACCCTTGCCGACCAGCTTTCCCTGTCCTAGTTCCTTGCGAAACTCAACAAAGTGCGATCATTAATCAGCTTTAGCTGAAGCTTGGGCTCCGGGCTCGCCGCCAACCGGGTAAATCGGTCAACACCTCGGGGCTTCTATCTTTGCCTTTAAACTTTTCATGTTCTCCTCAACCAGCAGTTCGCTATAGACCCTTGCCGACCTTCAATGCAGCTTACGGTTTCAGCTTGGTCCGTCTGTCGCTGTTTCCAGCAGCAGAGGTTTTGACCTGACCGTGCGCCGTGATCTTGCTTGGGTCCCAGTACTCGCCGCCAACCGGGAAAACTTTTGAAATGTCAAAGAACGAGTGTGAATTTACTCTCTCTTTAATTTAAGTCAAACAGTTTTTTGCGTTTTGTATCTTGCATGAAATCAATGGTTTGGAAATTCGTCCACAGGTGGGTAAACAAAAATCAGTGCACGGCATAAATAAAATCCAATATCCATGCGGGGTAGCTGCGTTTTTTATGATTTTTATGATTGTGAAAATTTGAGGAGAAATCAATAAAAATGCGGTGCTTCAGCTATTAGCTCTTGGCCCTTAGCTCTTAGCTTTGTGATTTAGGTTCAAAAATAATTCCTGTTACAAAATTTTAGGAATAATTTTTAACAAGGAAACTCTTTTTGGGAATGTGGCCCATCGGATAGTGTCTCTTTCATCACGATGAGCAAGCCAAGAGCTAAAGGCTAAGAGCTAATGGCTACGAGCCGATGGCTACTCTCATGCTGCCCCAGTCTTGCCGGTCCAATCGCCCAGCAACTCAACTTCGCCCCCTGGATTGTGCATTTCTTTGGCCGGATGGAAGACGATACTGCCGTCGCTACGAAAATAGGGGCAGACCAGGCTCCATGTCTCAAAGCCGCCGCCGGAAACTGTCACCATAATGGCCTCAGCTGGCGATTCCGCCAGCACGCCCCAGCCTGCGCCCTGGAGCTCAACCGGTGCGCCGGACGCATCGTCGGGATAAACGTCATTGACCGTAATGATGGCGCTGGCAAGTTTTTGCTGGGCGACCTCCATCATCTCCGCGTAGATCTCGTCGCGTTCTTCTTCCGTTTCAAATTCAATATCAAAGATCAGATTTTCGTCAGGCGTGATGACGATGGCGGTTGGATTAAGAAAGCCATCGTTATTTAGAGACTGTTGCGCTTCATGAAGAAATTCGTAGGCCAGGGCCTTGAGATCGGTTACAGGCATGAGGTCTCCGCCTGAAGCATGTTGCGCATGGTTTCCCGGCGACGGACAAGACGGACACGCTTGCCATCCACCAGAACTTCAGCCGCGCGCGGCCGCGAATTGTAGTTCGATGCCAGAGACATGCCGTAAGCCCCGGCATCAAGGACGCAAAGATTTTCTCCGGGGTTGACTGAGGGGAGCCAGGCGTCATGCGCCAGGAAATCGCCGCTTTCACAAACGGGGCCGGCCACGTCAGATTGAGTCTTCTTTGCGCTGCGCTCTGTAAGCGTTGTGGGCGTAATCTCATGCCGCGCGTGGTACAGCGAAGGGCGGATCAGGTCGTTCATCGCGGCGTCAACGATGGTGAATTGCTTGTTCCCGTTGCGCTTGAGATACAGCACGCGCGTGACTAATGCTCCGGCGGGCGCAATGATGGAGCGGCCAGGCTCCAGCAGCAGATGCGGCCGGGTTTTGAGGCGTTCCAGCGGAGACAAGAGGGCTTCAGCATAGCGATGCGCGACATCAGAAAAATCAACCGGCGCGGCGCTGTTGTATGAGATGCCTAGTCCGCCACCGGCATCGATAAAGCGGATGTTGTGACGGTCGGCAGCAAGCTGTTGCGCCAGGTCCACGGCGCGCTCCATCGCCATGTGAAAAGGAGCAACATCGCCAATCTGCGATCCAATATGCAGGCCGATGCCGGAAACGCGCAAATATTTGTGCGATGCAGCACGGCGATAAAGCTCTCGTGCTGTGTTGATCGGTACGCCGAATTTGTGCTCACGCAAACCCGTGGAGATATATGGATGGGTCTCAGCAGGAACGTCAGGGTTTACACGTAGCGCAACGCCTGCGGTCTTGCGCAGCTTGTAGGCGCATTCCGCCAGCAGCTCAAGCTCATCTTCACTTTCCACATTGAATTGCAGTATGCCCAGGCGCAGCGCCAGTTCCAGTTCAGCGGCAGTTTTGCCTACACCGGAAAATACAACTTTTGCGATCGCCTTCTTCTGCGCGCGACGAACGCGCTCCAGTTCACCGCCGGAAACAATATCAAAGCCTGCACCCATGCCCGCCAGCAAGCGGAGAATGCTCAGGTTGGAGTTGGCCTTGACGGAGTAGCAAAGCGTATGACGAACGTGGTGAAACGCACTCTCAAGAATGCGGTATCGTTCGCGAATCGTGGTGGCCGAGTAGACGTACAAGGGCGTCCCGAACTTTTTGGCCAGCTTGTTAATGGGCAAGCTGTCGCAGTGGAGTTCGTTGTTTTTGTATGTGAAGCCGGGAGGACGGGTAAACATGAAGAGGGGATTGTATCAGGGCTTGCGCGCTATTACCGAAGCCGCTGGCTGCTAGCTTGATTTTGTCGCAGCGATGTGGTCAGAATCAAGAAAATGTCCTTATTCAAAAAGAAGAATGGCGAAAAATATCAACTCCAATAGCCCATCTCGGACTACGTCACAAATAAAAATGCCAGGCGCAGGGACCGCAATGGCTAAACGCTAGCAGCTAGTAGCTTTCGCAAAAAACCGCCCGACGCATGTAAGCATCGGGCGGCCCACTCGCAGTCAGGCGGACAGAATTAGTTTCTGGCCGGTCCCTGGCTGGTTTTGGTGGAATCGGACTCAACTCTGGCGGCGCCAGATTTGTCTGCGACGGAGGCAGAGTTCTGAGCAGCGGTCTGAGTATCCAAATAGTCGATCAGCAACTGCACGTCAGCTGGTGGCATGTGCAAGTTGGGCATTTTCACTTTGTTGTATTTGTTGAAGAGGGCTACAGCAACTGGATCCTTTGCAGCTAAAGCTTTATCTGGAGCAAGAAGGTACTTCGTCAGCCACTCGCGGCTGCGGACATTGGTTACGCCAAGCAAGTCCGGTCCAACGCCATCACCGCCGCCAATCGAGTGGCAGGCTGCGCAGCGTGTACGGAACATGGATGGTCCGGCTCCGGCAGTTGAAGGATCAAGCTTCGGCACGTTCTGATAGGTATTGGCTGCGCTCTTGTAGCCGGGCGTCAGCCAGTTATCCATCATGGTGGCAATGAAGCGCGGATCGTCAAACGAGCTGTCCTGCATCCACTGCCCCTGAGGCTCATTGCCGAGCGTCAAGCTGCTGGTATGGCCGGTGACAGGGTCTTCGTCCAGCCGCCCTGCCATGCCGATTTTTTGGCGAACCGTGTCAATGTCCTCTTGTTTGCCGGTAAGGAAGTACCACCCTGGGCCGGCATGGAATTTTGCCGCATAAGCGTTGAGTACCGCAGGCGTGTCATGCTTTGGATCAACGGTAATTGAATAGAAAAAGATGTCTTTGCCCATGCGCTGGCCCAGCAATCGATAAACCTGGGCAAGCTTAGCGGTTTCCAGCGGGCAAGTGTCGCCGCATTCGGTGTAAATGAAATTGATCAGGACGATTTTGCCCTTCAGCATGTCGTTATAAAAACGGAGAGTTTTTCCTTCCTGGGTGATGAGTGCAACGTTAGGAAAATAATTTGCGCCCCAGTAGGAGTTATCGGCAGCGGCAGGAGTGACGCCGGCCACCAGATAAGTTGCAGCAGAGAAAATACAAGCGGCTATTGCCGCCAGGATAGCCCAACCTTTCCGTCGCATGGTGTTTTGTTCCTTTTGGTCCCGGATACCACGTTAGCTTGAAAAAAGCGGCGGGCAAATTCCCAAGACGGGGTGTCCCGCCGCTGTTAGTTGCGTTTGCTTACCTGCCTCTACCAGAGCCACTTCCACCGCTGGATCCCTTGCCGCTTCCGCCGCTGGAGCCTTTGCCGCTCCCGCTGCTGGAACCGCTGCTGCCACTGGAACCTTTGCCTGAACCGGAGCCGCTACCGCCGCCACCAGAGACATTCAGGTCTGCGCCGCCCTTGCCGGATCCACCTGAGCCCAAACCTCCAGAACCAGAGCCAGATCCGCCCGAGCCCGAGCTGCCTTTGCCAGACCCTGATCCAGAGCCGCCACCTGAGCCGGACCTGGAATTGCCCGAAGGCTGGTTGAAAGCTGTGGGCAAAGTGGTTGAAGCGATGTAGCCCACACCTTGCGGCGTTGGGATTGGAGTCGGCATTGGAACCAGGCCGCGATCCAACTCCCAGCGAATCAGCATGGCATGATCTTCATGCACGGTGTTGTGGCAGTGCTCCATGAACATTCCATAGAACTCACGGAACTGCATGGTGAGGGTTACGGTTCCGGCCGGACGCAGACGATAAACGTCCTTGCGGCCGCGCTCCCATGCAGGCACATTAGACGCGCTGCCATTGCGGGCAAGAATCTGGCCTTCTTCAAAGTGGATGTGAACCGGATGGTCCCAGCCTCCGCCACCATTAATGAGCGTCCAGACTTCGCGCGTTCCAGGCTGGGGCGCTGCGGCCACCCGGCCATAGTCGGCGGTAAGCATGGTTCCCAGATCAGTTTTAACGCCCCAGGGATCCTGGTCAGTCGGATCGTTGGGATTTACTGCGCCGCGACCGAACTCAAAGGTGCGCTCGCGCACCACAGGAATCTGGGAGAGATCGGGGTTGGGAATCATTTGTGCCGGAACCTGGCTCTGATCAGGCTGGGCCGGGTTCTTGGTAATGCGAAACTCCAGGAACTTGCCAACGCATGGGTCAGAGGACTTGCCATTTAAAGCATCGGCGAGGCTGCGGTCTGCGGCAGGCTTTTTGCCATCCTGGTGTTCGCAGAGATTTACCATCCAGACTTTATCGCCTACGTTGTAGCGTGAAAAGTCGATGACGATGTCATACCGCTCTGCGATACCCTGTTCATCCAACTGAGTAAGCGTCACAGGTTGAGGCAGCAGGTTGCCGTCATTGGCAATCTGGATCATTGGAGATGCGTCACTCAAGGACAGCTTGAAGAAACGGGAAACGCTGGCGTTGAGAATGCGGAAGCGATATTTACGGCGCTCCACTTCAAAGAACGGCTTGTAGCAGAGGTTTACGGTCATCACATCGCCGATAAATCCATCAAGCTGGAAGATATCGAAGAAGAGCTGGCCGTTTGCGTCCCATGCCTTATCTGCCAGCATAAGGTTCACGTCATAATCCAGGTTGCCCCATCCCTTGCCGTTGGACGAACCGCTGGGCAGGCGCAGGTTCACGCCGTCATTTACAGTTTCGTCACCGCGATCGAGCGCGCTGTAAATGTTGAACATGGCTGCGTTGCCCTTGTACACGTTCTGTGAAGTGAAGCTGAACATGTGATCGTGGAACCAGTGGGTTGACATGGTTTCATGCCAGTCACCGGGGACTTTGTTGATTCCACCGTTGTCCGCCGGGCTGCCGGCGCGAGGATCGGTGGCGTCTACGTTGATGCTGTCATGACCGGCCAGAATGATGGGCCAGTGATAGTCGTAAAACTGTCCGGGGAAGAAGAACGCGCCGGTAAAGCCGTCATTCTCCGCGCCGTGGTGCCCGTTGTGCTCGTGGGTGGTGATGGTGTGGCGTCCAAAACCGCCGTTCTGCGTTACATCTGCGGGAAGCTTGTTGTGATGGCGGAACAGAATCGGCTCGCCATAGCGTCCAATCGCCAACTTGGGAGGAATGGTGCCGTTAAAGGTCCAAAATGCCAGCGGCCCCTGATCGGGCAAGTTGGGATGGAACTTGGGATGAATGCTCTGGCCATTCTTAGTGTTGATCCTGGCGCCTTCCTGGCAAGCTTCAATGGCAACCTGCGGAGGAAATTCATTAAAGCGCTGGTGCGCCCAATCCTGTCCCGGAGGGCGGCCTTCAATTGGGCCAAAGCCCCCACCCAGTGCCGGATCAACCGCTTGTGACGTCTGGTTGGCCATTGCTGTGGGCGCAGGGTTTAATGAAGAAATGGGATTGCGGTCGAGCACTTCAAAACGAAGCATGGGCTGGGTAAAGGCCAATCCATTCAGCCCGGGGCTGGGCGGTGCGCCTGTTGGGACCTGGGCAAAAGCGCTTTTAACAAAAGGATTGAGACCGTGAATCGGGGCCAAGACGCCACCGGTTGTGATAAGACCCCATTTAACGAGGTCACGACGTGAGACCTGGCCGGTGGAATAGGCCTTTAAGATCTCAGCTCGGTTCTTACGGGCATTTTCTGCCTCACGAAGACGGGCAGGCGAGGCTTTCTCAGACAGGAAGAATCCTTCCTGGTGTTTGCGGCTCATTTGGCTGCGCTCCTTAGTATCTAACCTGTTTGCCGGCAGACGGAAAACCGCCAGCGCAGCAAACTGCTGACCAGGGTGGGCAATGGTCCTTGTGTTGTTGTCTCTGGAACCTGTGCGCACATCGCAGTAGGATTCAGGTTATCGACGCAAGTCCTCTCTTGATGTCGAAGCACAACCTGCCCGGAAGGCGATGTCAGCTCACGATCAGAATGCAATGGAAGGATTAAAGCGCAACGAGATTCAGATTAAAGTTTCTTAGTCTTGGTTATTAGGAGGGTTTGGGCGTATCTATGCCGTGTAATACCGGTTTTTAGCCCATGTGAGCGATCCAATACCGTAAAATCGGGTGTTTCTTTTAGGATTAATACCGTCAGGTATCGTGTTTTTCAGGTAGAGATATAAACGGGCGAAAATTATTTTGTCTTCGGCACTGCAATGGTTTCGTCAGCAAAAACCTCGCAACCTGCGGAAAAATCTTCAGCCGCTTTAAAGATGGCGTCCACAATTTCCCGGGCTGACCGGCTGGCGGTATTTATCGATCACATGCTCTACGCGGCTCAGCCAAATTGTTCGTCTTTGAGGTGCAGTTGGGCGGCTGATAGAAAGGGTTGAATCCGTACGTCACTGAATAGAAGCTACTGAATGGTGCGTGGTGTCTCTAGCTATCGATGAGCAATATCCCAATGTGGTAAAAGTTCGTTCGCTGTTCTTTTCCGGCCAAGTGCAGATCACTCGTACTTGTTTCGCGAGAAGTTAACACCTCAGACTCGTCTGTGAAAATCCAGGCTTTTAGCGGGACATGAAAGCAAACTTAACTTGCAATGAACTACAAGCTAAAGCTAGACTCAACCGCGCTCGTTAGAGGATAAAGATACTGGGATGAAATGCTATGCACTTCTTTGACACTAGTTCAGTAATGGTGTATTAGGAGCGATGGAGTAACGAGTACTTTCACGCTCACGCTGACCGGAACAAACGACTCGAGTCTCAGCAGCATCCCCTTAGCGCTAAAGGTTACCCAGGCAAATGGAAATTTCGGCTGCAAGGGCTCTGGTATGCACGACGAGCATGGAAAAGAGGAGGCCACGGCGTGGCTAACCGGAACAAAAATCTGCACTTCACCTATATTCTGGCTATCAGCGTGGTTCTTCTGCTGTCTTCCAGTCGCGCTTTTGCGACCAACGATGAGAACCATATTCAGGAGATCATGGCCGGCGTCAATGGCAACTCCAAAATCCAATTCATCGTTATCAAGCAGGAGGGGGGTGGCAACCTATGGGGCCCGCAGGGTGGCGAGACTCAATCGAGGGTGATGCTAGTGTTCTTCGACGCCGCGGGAAGAGAAACTGGCAAGTTCAAATTCCCGCACAGTGTGCCGGCCGATCTCAACCCGCAGTTGATTGCGACCCAGGACTTTGCGAACCTGCCTGGAGCACCGACTCCCGATTTCATTATGCCGCCGCTCCTGAACCCCATTGGCGGGAAGGTGTGCTTCACCAACAATCCGCTGAATATCTTTGCGTTTTCACGAACCGACTGCGTTGCCTACGGGAGCTTTCCTGTTGACCAGACCGGAAGTACCGGAAACAACTCCGGCGGCTGCAACGGCACCGTTGCAGAAGGCCCCCCGGCGGCCGCGCTTCCCATCGTGAATACGGTGAGCCTGAAGCGCACCTCTATCTCCTGTGGTTCCGTCGCTAACTCAGATTTCGCGATCAATACGACACCCACACCAACAAACGATGCGGGAAAGACGTTCACCATTGCGGTAGCCACGCAAGTCGACCAGGGCGGGAATCTGTTCAACGGCGAGACTTTCCAGGGCAATGGGCGGACCTGCGCAACTTGCCACGTAGCAAGCCTGAATTTCGCGTTGCCGCCGAGCAATATCCAGTCGCGATTCAGTACCGTCTCCACTACGTTCGATCCGCTGTTCATCGGGGAGACGAGTCCCTCCAGCTTCGATTCCGGCTTCGATTTCAATCTCAATACCCTGGTTCTGACCGAGACGGTTCCGAGCGGCGCGCCATGCAGCGGTACGTTGCAGGGCATCATAACGAGTGGAAGCGGATCGACAGCAGCGAGAGCCAAGGTGCTGACGCAGGTTTCGCCGACCACCTATCTTGTCATGGGCGGCATGAACCCGGCCTTGTCCGGCGCCGTGAGCGACAGCAACTCGTGTTCGGGCACCGTCATGAGCATCACGGCAGGAAGTCTTGGCGCCATTGTAGGTTCGCCAGCGCTCGGCCTGGAAGATCCGAAGCGGATGAGGACGAGCGCGGATACGGTGAACTTCCCTCAAGGCCGTGGTCTCATCCTGGAAAACATTGACGGGTTTCCCCCGACCCCGAACGTGTTCCGCAAGTCACCCCACCTCCTGAACCTGAGCCAAAGATTTGGCCCGTTTGGGCTTAGCGGCAGCGTCGGCGACCTGCAATCGTTCGCGACGGGAGCCGTCACCCAGCACTTCCCGCGGACGCTGAATCGGAACAGTGGTGGATCGGACCCGGATTTCCGGCTGCCGACACCTGATGAACTGGCCGCCATGGAAGCGTTCATGCGGGCGCAGGAGTTCCCGGCAGGAACCGACCCCAATAAGTTCAATTTGAGCCGGTTCTTGCTCACCGCGGCGCAACAGCGAGGCTTTAATGCTTTTTTGGCCGCCGGCTGCTCGACATGCCACAACGGGACGGTTTTCACCGACTCAGCGCTATTCAACACGGGTGTGGTGAACCAGACCATCAACTCGGCCGCGGTGGACAATCTTCCCTGCGAGCCCAGTACACCTTGCGGGACGCGTGCGTTCAGCGTCCGCCAGCTTTTCAACATCGCCAACCTGGGTCCGTTCTTCCACGACGGCTCCGCAGCGACGCTGAAAGATGTGCTCGCCTTCTATAATTCGTCTTTCTTCAACACCTCGCCAGGAGCGGCGTTTTCCGGCCCGATCAACACTGTCGCGCTTGGGCCCACCGCAACCGACGACATCATCGCTTTCCTTGAAGGAATCAGCTTCAGCCCGTTTTCTCCGACCTTCGGTCCGGTTGGGACAGGTGTGACGATTACCGGTTTCACCGGAGCCACATCCGTTTCGTTTAATGGAGTGGCGGCTACCTTCACGGTGAGCCCTTCCGGGATGATCACAACAACAGTTCCCGCCGGGGCTACCACTGGCCCCATCACCGTTACTACTGGCAGCGGGCCTTTGGTGACCACGACCCGCTTTACGGTTACGCCAACCCTCACTTCCTTTGCGCCGGCTATCGGTGCGGCTGGGACGGGTGTGACGATTACTGGTACGAATTTCATCGGGGCCACTGACGTCAGGTTTAATGGAACGGGGACTACATTCACCGTGAGCAACTCCGGGACGATCACCGCGACAGTTCCCTTCGGCGCTAGCACTGGTCTCATCACTGTCATAACGCTGGATGGGACTGCGACCAGCGCTACCACCTTTACGGTTACGTCGGCCCCGTTTGCTCTGGGCGCCACGCCTTCTTCTCAGACCCTCAACGCCGGCGCCAGCACGAATTACACCGTAACTATCTCGCGGACGACAGGTTTCACCGATAACTTGACTTTCACTGTTACCGGATTGCCGACGGCCACTACGGCAACTTTCAGCCCGAACCCGACTACCGGCAACTCTTCGACGATGACCGTGACTACCACCGCCCGGGGCCAACTCGCGCCTTGGCCGACGCTGCGGCTTCCCCCGGCCAACTTCAGCGTCCGTGCCTGGCCGCTGTTGGCCATCTGCCTGCTGGTAATGGTTCTGCTTGCGGTTTGGGATAGATCAAGGAGGCACATTCCACGCTGGGTCTTTGCGACTGGCGCTGGCGCGTTCGTTGTGCTGCTTTGCATTGGATGCGGCGGAGGTTCTGCTCCGCCACCACCACCGCAAGGGACGCCGCCCGGAACCTTCACGATCACCGTGACTGCCACCAGCTCGAATTCAAGCGTACAGCCAGTAAGTATGCCCGTCACGTTGATCGTCAAGTAATGTCCGGCTGGAAGGGATTGATTGGTCGGCCCGAGCAGATGATTCTAGAACTTTTCTATTGCAACCCGGTTCTGATATGGGGGCAACGAATAGAAGATCCCACCCTTGGCATACATTTCTTTAAAACAAGGGTGGGATTCCGGTGTTATTGCTCTTACGCAGCTTTCGCCTGATCCTTACGTTGTTTCTCCATATCGCTCATCATCTTGCGCATAGTCGCGATGTGGCCTGGGTTGCGCGTCTCATCCCACGCTTCGAAACGCTGCGACGCTTTCTCAAGATGGCTGAGGAAGCCCTTGTTGTTCCACATCTGGCGGGCTTGCGCGATATGGGATTTCACGCGCTCCCACACTCCAAAGAACTCTCCGGTGGTTTCAAAGAAAAGGTCTTCGTGCAGCAGGCCGTAGTTAAGCAACGCGCAGGTTTGCTCCCAGTACCCGAAAACCATCATCACATTCGTTCCTTGTTCGGTTCCCATCGGCCCGATCTTCATTGCCTCTTCCATGGTGTTGGCAAAGTAGTTCTGGATAAACCAGTCGCGCGCCTGTCGCAAACGCGGCTCGCGGCGTTGTTCAAAAGCTTGCAGGTGGAGTTGGGCCTGTTCGTGGGTAGGTTTCGTCGCCATTTCATCCGTCTCCTTTGATTTTATGATTGTGGTTGCGTCTGCTTTTGAGCTTCAAGCAGATTTGGATTCTTGCCGGTTGAGGGTTTCTGCAGATGATTACCACCACTATCCAGTCTAAAGATGATGCGATTTGTGATTGGGATGAAAAACTTCATCCCAAGGTGGCTACATTTCGTCCCTGGTTTTTCCACAAGCCAAACGCACCTTGTAGATGTGTCATTCCCGCGCACTGGACACTCTGATTGGTCGGGGAGAGAGGACTTGAACATTGAACCTGTTGAAAGCCGGTAGTTGAAAGCTGTTGGACTCTGTGGGTTTTCTTTGAAGTTCTGACAGCTACAAAACCGCCTACAAGTCAGCTGTTTCAATCGGCAAAATCGTGGGATTCTCTCAGGGGATCCAGTTCATGTTCTGACAGGCAAGGCGCTTCGCCTCGACCCTCCACATTTTCGCGCAGCCCACTTAGATCCGATCATGCTTCTGAAAACTGTATGACAACTTTGATGTCATCAGGTTTTCGTGCAAGAGCGTCAGTGAAGTTTTCCGGACGTTCACAACGTGAAATCAAACGTGAAAGCCACTCGCGGTTAGCGCGTGCGAGCGCTTGCCCACCCTTGTACCAGTGTCGCTTGTTCGCATTTACGCTGCCCACAACAACCTTATTACGCAAGACCGCTTCTGTTGCTATGTCACGCGAGTCGCTGCGCGTGTTGCTGCCACGTCCGACACCAGTTAAGCAAACAATGCCGCTCGATCCAACACATTCAATGGCATCCGCTATGATTGACCCAACACCTGTGCACTCGATGACGACGTCTGGCTCAAAACCAATCTTTGCTACGGGGCCATTATGGTAGGTGGCGCCGAGCGCACGAACCAGGTCAGGTTTTGGCCCGGACTCGAATTGATCGAGAACGTGAACATCCAAGCCTCGTTCCTTTCCGAGGAGCGCGGCCAATAATCCGATGGGACCAGCGCCTGTCACTAATACAGTCCGAGGTTCCCAAAGCGAGCGCTGGCCTACAGCGACAACGGCCTCCCAAGCTTTTGTGACAACCGCAGTTGGCTCAAGCAAAACGCCAAGCAGACCGAGGGAGCTATCAAGTCTGATGGCGTAATCGGGCTCGATTCTCCAGAGTTCCGACATGTAGCCGTCAACCTGCTTGATGCCATGCTCAGTGTATTGACCGTTCCTGCACATGTCCCACTCCCCGACTGCGCAGTTCGGGCAAGGAACAGGATCGGGACGGCGTACGATTCCAGCAACGAGGTCACCTTTCTTTAGACGACCAGACGAGTCGGATTCCACTACGCGGCCGAGGGATTCGTGTCCGAGTACGAGGCGGCTCCTACCTGGGGGAGCCCATCCATACATGCCTGCCACGATCTCGATGTCTGTACCGCAGACGCCGACTGCGACGGTCTCAACCAGAACTGATCCCTGGCGAACATCCGGATTTGGAATATCTTCGAGACGTGCAGTTCCTGCTTTGTTGGGTTCGACAGTGATTGCTTTCACCGGACCTCTCCGTTCTTGTAGCGTCCGACAATATTCACTCCCTTTCATATGGAGTGGTTTTCTCGAGAGCCGTGGGATCTGCTCCTGTGGGGGGCATCATATCTCCTTGGAAAAGAGACGTTCGGCTCCGGCGCGTCACAGAACAAACTTTTTCCGGCCGCTCGACACGCGGGACATATGAGAGAGTGTCACCTTTTGAAGCTTCTCCGGTCACCTGCGAAAACTGCCAGTAAGTCGAAATACGCGCAGCAACTTCCAATTTGTAGTTAAAAAAGAGTGGATCGGAGCAAGGTATCTGGCTTGGAGGATCGGCCACGCTACCGTTCAAGGCAGCTTATTTTACTTTAAGCACCACCGCCGTCTGATCGTCGAAGACTTCTGCTCCGGCAGCAAACTCATCGGCGGCCTTGAAGATGGCATCCACAATTTCCTGGGCTGAGCCGCCAGCATTCTTGTCTATGATGTGCTCTACGCGGTTGCGGCCAAACTGTTCGTCTTTGGCATTGCTGGCATCGACGATGCCGTCACTAAAAAACACAAATACGTCGCCCGGCTTGGCATGGATGGTGACTTCGTCATAGGAGACATCCTCAAACATACCCAGAGGCAAGCCGGCCACTTCAAGCATGTGAGCGTGGCCCTGATGGCAATAAATGGGGCGGGGAAGACCGCTGTTGGCCACGCGCATAATGCGCTTCTCGTCATCCCATAGGGCGCAAGTAAGAACCAGATACTGCGCATCCAGCCGGCGATGGTTTAAGGAGCGATTGATGGCGTTGAGCATCTCTGCTGGGCCAGGTTCGTCGCGTGCCTGGCTGCGCAGGATGCCGCTGACCAGCGCAGCGTAAAGCGCAGCCGGCGCGCCTTTGCCGCTTACGTCGCCCACTACAATGCAGGCACGCGGCAGCGTGTAATCAAGAAAGTCGTAAAGGTCGCCGCCAATAGCATGTGCCGGCTTAAAGCGCGCCGCAACTTCGGCTCCAGGCATACTGGGCGTGGTGGGCGGCAAAAGATGATGCTGCACCTCACGCGCCATCGCGAGATCACGCTCCATGCGCTGTTCTTCGCGGGCAATACGCTCATAGAGTCGCGCATTCTCAATGGCAATCGCAACCTGTGCGGCCAGCGTGCTCACAGTGCGCAAATGATCTTCAGTGAAGTAGGCGCGGCGCGTGTGCTCCAGATCAAGCACGCCGATCACCTGATCCTTATAAATAAGAGGCACGCAAAGCTCTGAGCGCGTCTCAGGATTGGCCTTAATGTAGCGCGGATCGCGGGCCACGTCGGGCGCGAGTACTGGCTTTTTAGTCTCTGCGGCAGCTCCTACCAAGCCGCGACCTATAGGGATGTCATGCTTAAGCTGAATGCTCTCCTTGAAGCGGACAGAAAATCTGTGCACCAGCTTCTGCTTGCTTTCGTCGAGCAGAAGGATGGAGAACATCTGGTAATCGATCACCTTGGAAAGCAGATCGCCAATGCGCTTGAGCAGTTGGTCAAGATTGAGGATGGAGGTGAGATCGCGGCTGATATCGTTCAGCAGCGCCAGCGTGCCTGCCTGGCGGACGATTCGAGTATAGAGTCGCGCATTCTCAATGCTGACGGCGATACGGGAGCCTATGAGCGAGAGCAAGCGCGCGTGCTCTTCCTTGAAGTATGCACGCTCGCGCGCCTCCAGATCCATGACCCCGATAACACGATTTTTATTGATCAGCGGGACGGCCAACTCAGAATGAACGCGGGGAACGGCCGCGATGTAATCTGTTTCTTTGCTAACGTCATCCACCAGGATGGCGCGCCGTTCTTTGACCGCGCGGCCGGTTACTCCCTCACCTACTTTCACGCGAATGCGCTCAGCAACTTCCGGTAGATGGCCGATCTGAAAGCGGAAACGCAGTTCCTGCGCACGCTCATTCAGCAGGAGAATGGAGAATATTTCATAATCGATGACCCGCTTCACCACCTCAGCGACGCGCTGCAGCAGAGTGTCAAGATCAAGCGTGGTGTTGAGCACGTCTGCAACCTCAACCAGAAGAGACTCAACATCTACGCGCTGGGATTGTGGGGAGGTAACCATGAAGTCCAATATTGATAATACAGTAAGCGGATGTGCTGTGAGAGTTGCAGGCTGAATATCACCGCTTGGTAATAATCCCAGCAAAAAATTGCCGCTCAAGAAGCAATTTTCTGAGCGGCCGGTTATTTTTTAATATTGAAGGCTTTACCTGAAACGGTAAACCAGACCAAAGGAAAAGCGCGCGTCTTTTTGCGTGGAGGAGAAGATGTGCGCTCCGTGATAGTCGATCTGGAACATACGGGCTGCGAAATGCGGGCTGAAGTCGTAGTCGGCGCCGCCGCCCAAGGCCCATGCCGCAGCGGTATCGCTTGGTCCTATGTTCTCACTGAAGTGGGCCACCCCGATCAGCCCATGGACAAAGAAATGAACATCTTCATAGCGAGTGGAGAGCTGCGGGCCAAAAAGAACGTTGTATTCCCGCAGGTGGACTCCAAGATCGTCGGAATGGTAGTTTCCGCTGAAGTCGGCTGTGATTCCCAACCAGTCATGCAAGTTCCCAGTCAAAGCAGCTTCCCAGCCGCTGCCGTGAGAAAGGGTATCACCGTTCAGCAGGGAATAGCCGATGTAAACATCGCCCGAGGAGCCTTCATGGCTCATGTTGCTTGTCCGTTGGGCCCAACTCGCGATGGAAAAAAACAGAACTATAACTGCAAGTAAATATTTGCGCATCTTGCGATTCTTGCCTCCGTTAAAAAATCGTATATCAATTGTGACGGCCAAGCAGGAAAAATGGTTAAAAGAAAATGTGCATAACCCGGTTACAGAGGTGATACGCC
>DATEHN010000135.1:0-21361 GCA_035279585.1 Candidatus Angelobacter sp.
CCGGTCGGTTACAACATCAACATCCAGCCTCGAAACCTCGAGCCAATCTCGTTCGCTCAGATGCGTGCTCTGGCTGATTCTTTTGATCTTGTTCGTCTCTGCATTGAGACTCGCAAAGACCAGGTCAGCCGTATGCCATGGGCCTTTCGCCTGAAGAATCAATCAGGCCAGCCGAAGCACGCCAACAACCTCGGCAACGCCGCCATCAGCGGAGAAAACAGCGAAGAGCAAGATCCTCGTCTCTCGCAACTGAGGGAATTCTTTTCCTATCCAGATCGCGAACACACCTGGCAGCAGTGGGTTCGTCTTCTCCTGGAAGACCTGCTTGTGCTCGACGCGCCAGTCCTGGTTCCCATCATCGACCAAGCTGGCGATTTGTGGTCACCTGGCAAGCAACTTTATGCGCTTGAGGTCATTGATGGCGCCACCATCGCGCGCAAAATTGACGCCATGGGACGCACACCTGCGCCGCCCAGCGTGGCCTATCAGCAAATTCTCAAAGGGTTGCCGGCTGTCGATTTCACCTCAGACCAGCTCATCTATCGTCCGCGCAACGTGCGTGCCCACAAATTTTTCGGCTTCTCTCCGGTCGAGCAAATCATTCTTACCATCAACATCGGCCTGCGCCGGCAGATCCATCTGCTGAATTACTACACTGAAGGCAATGTGCCAGAAGCGCTTGCCCAGGCGCCCAAAGAATGGTCTGCCGACCAGATCAGCGAATTTCAGGAGTGGTTTGATAGCGCGCTGGCCGGCAATTCTGCTCGCCGTCGCCGCATCACCTTTGTTCCCGAGTGTGGCAACCTCCAGTTCACGCGCGATCCCATGCTCAAAGATGAGCTTGATGAATGGATCACCCGCATCGTCTGTTACGCCTTTGGTCTTTCGCCGCAGCAGTTTGTTGCTGTCATGAACCGCGCCACCGCTGAGACCAGCGTTGAACAGGCCGCTGCCGAAGGTCTTCTGCCGATCCTCGGTTACCTGGCCGACATCATCAATTTCATCGTTAATCGCTACTTCGGTTTTAGCGATATCGAATTTGTCTGGGAACAGGACCGCACTTTGAATGCCCTCGACCAGGCAAAAGTCGATGACATCTACGTCCGTGCCGGCGTGCTTTCCATCGACGAGGTGCGTGAAAGCCTGGGCAAGCATCCACTCGGCTTCAAGAATGCGGTGATCACAACCACGGGCTTTGCGCCGCTTTCAGCACCAGGGGTTCAGATCAAAGACAGCGATATCCAAAGCTCCTAGTCTGAGCGCAACCATGATCTCCTTCTTGCAGCGCTGCCGAGATTTGGGTTCACCATCGGTAATCTCGACAACTCGCAAGGACTTGGAAATACTCTGACCAACACCCACCGGTGGTGTCAAAATATAGGCAGATGGGAGTAACGATGATCGTAGGCCTGCGTTTTCTTGTGGTACTTGGTTTGATCATACTCACGCAGGCGGAGCCATTCGAAGGCCGTGTCGTGAGCGAGTCCGGGAAGCCGTTAGCAGGCGTCTCGGTCGTAAAGGCTAGCATCGGGCGTCCGGACATTGAGGTAGGAATTCTGTGAACTCGGACGAGACCGGTACATTTCGCCTGAACGAGAAGCCTGACGTTCTGTTTCTCCAAAAGGAAGGCTACCTTTCGTTCCTGTACCGCGTTGACGGAATCGATGAGAGTCCCCTGATCACCATGAAACCCATCGACGCCGATTCCGCGGTCAGTTTTCCTGAATGCGGCAAACCAGGTTTAGGAAAGCGACTGATCCATGTTGGCATTGTCCGCAACATGCTGGTTGACGAAAAAACCGTCGTCAAGCAAACCAACGGAGTCGATACCTGGATGACCAAAATCTTCTACCAGGGAAAGCAAAACCAACACATGAGGATTTCGTCCGGCATGATTGGATTTCTGGGTTATCCCAGGGTTGATGCTCTGGCCCGTTCCTCGTCGATTTCAACTCGCTTCATTGATACTCGATCGGGCCGGGATGTTCGTGGCACCACCACGGACGGCAAGCATTGGCGGTGGGGATTTTTCACCGGTGGCGAGTTCGAATACTATGATGCCTCGGCAGCGGCTGCCGCGTTCTTTGATCGCCAAATCGATGGCTTTTGTATTCCTCAAACAGCACCGGCGAAGTAGCGACACTTCTGGCATGTCTTAAAGCCCGTAAGCGCAAAATTATTGAACCCAGCGCGTAATTGCTGGACCGCGGGTAAAAAAATCAAGCCCTTCACGGGCGACCATAGAAAACTTCTCAAGGGCGGCTTCGGCCGCCTTTTCCATTTGGAGCACCTAATTCATGAAAAACCTGAAACTCTTTGCTCAAATCGCCAAGATCGACGAATTACTTCACGAAGTCTGGGGCGTCGCTACCGCTGAGGTCGTCGACAAAGAAGGTGAAATCTTTGACTACGAATCCTCCAAGCCTTACTTCCAGAATTGGAGTGATGAGATCGCCAAAGCCACTGACGGCAAAAGCCTCGGCAACGTGCGCGAGATGCATGTGCCCAGCGCTGTTGGCAAGCTCGTAGCCATCTCGTTTGATGACGAGCTGAAACAGATCAACGTCGGCGCGCGCATCGTCGATAGTGTTGCCTGGCAGAAATGTGTGCTCGGCGTTTATACCGGCTTCAGCATCGGCGGGGCTTACGTGGACTCCTGGAAGGATGGTGAGTTCGTCCGCTTCACCGCCAACCCTGTCGAGATCAGCGTCGTGGACAATCCCTGCGTCCCTGGCGCGCACTTCACCGCCGTCAAGACTGATGGCACCTGCGAGGTCCGAAAATTCAAGCGTGACAAATCAGATCAAACCCGCAAGATCGGCGCGCGTCATTCCAAAGAAACCAGGGCCCATCTTGCCGCGATTAAAGACTGTCTGGACCAGATGTCGCAGAACCATCAGGAGGCCGCGGATCATCTGAACACGTTGCTTGGTGACAGCGATGGCGATCAAGACACTGCCGCCAGATCGACCTCAGCAGAAATCAAAAAAATTCCGGGCGATCCACGCTTCGGACACAGAACGGGAGAATACAACAACATGCTGGAAGCAAATGATAAAGCGCAACTGGAAAAGGCCAGGGCCAATTCCGTATCAGCGCTTGCCAAGCTGGCTGAAGTGGAGCAGGAAGTGGCTGGTTTGCGCAGCGAAATGGAGAGCAATAACCGGGAGATCCAGCAGTCGCTGAGCAATCTCCTCTCACTGGTGGAAAAACTTGTCGCACCGCAGGAAGCTGGAGCACGCGTGGCCCGCACCGGCTTGCCCACTCAAACCGTCACCAAAGAAGACGATTCCCGGCCGTCCCTGGCCAAGTCGGCTGGCTCAGGTGAAGCCAGCGTTCACGACCTTCTCAAGCGCACTCTTCAAAAACCTCAGCCTGCTTCCGTGTACCTGCGCTAGCACTGCTTGATTTTCGTCATCCCGAGCTCCGTAAATGAGCGAGCGTTTTAACCAGCTCGCGAAATAGGAGGTGGGGGCCTTGTGTTTTGCTTTTCCAAATAGCAGAACATCCTGAAATTAGTTCTTCTCAAAAATCAAACCCGCACAATCTCAGGGCGGAGAAAAGGAACCAGAAAAATATGTTTGGCGATCTGAGTCAGCAGACGTTTGATCTGCTCAATAAGGCGGACCTCTCCGCCCTGAACAAAACCACCATCAGCCAGTCGCTCATCAGCGGTGTGGCTGGCAACTTAAACGCATTTGATCTTCGCGGCCCGGCTCTGCAGCTTTATCCGGTCATCACGCCGATGCGCAACCGTCTGCCGCGCCAGTTGAGCGCCAGTGGCGATCTGGCTACGCGCTGGAAAGCCATTACCGGGGTCAACACGTCGGGCTTTGAGCTTGGTGTTGCTCCCGGGCGGCGCTCGGCGGAAATGAGCGTCACAGAGCAGGATTATGTTGCGTCTTATGCCGGAATCGGTCTTGAAGGCTCCGTCGATTGGGAAGCGGTCTGGTCCGGAGGCCAGGAGTTTGACAACAAAGCCACTCTCGTTCAGTCTCTGCTTCGTGCCGTTATGATCGGTGAAGAGAACATCATCCTCAACGGCAATGCCTCCATGCCGCTCGGCACGCCCGCTCAACCGACAGCCACTCTTGCCAACGGTGGTTCGCTTGGCTCAGGGCTCAGCTTGGTCGTCTTTGTTACGGCGCTCACTGCGCGTGCTCTGGCCAACACCACTGTCTCCGCCAGCGGCGTGCCGTATGGCCAGGTAACGCGGGTCAACATTGATGGCACCACCACGCAATATGGCGCTGGCGCAAGCGCCATCAGCCCGGCCTCAGCAGCTGTTTCAACCTCTGCCGGTCAGCAAACCGTTGTCGCAACTGTTCCCGCCGTAAAAGGTGCAGCCGGATACGCCTGGTACATCGGCACCAATGCCGGAACTGCCACGCTGAACCAGATCACCACGGTCAACAAAGCCACCATCAGTGTACCGGTCGCAGGCACACAGCTTGCCAATGCTGCAAACTCAAACACTGACGGCTCTGCCAACACTCTTGTGTTTGATGGTTTCCTTACTCAGGCCCTCAAATCCAACGCCGGCTACTTTGCCTCGCTCGATGGCAACACCCTTACCGCGGACCAGGCCAACGGCATTGTGGAAATCGATACCGCTCTGCAATGGTTCTGGGACAACAAGCGCCTCAGCCCCACAGAAATCTGGGTCAACTCGCAGGAAGCGCGCAACATCAACAAGAAGATCGTTGCTGCTGGTGGCGTTCCGCTCTTCCGCTTTACCCTGCCGGGCAACACTGGCTCCGGCGACGATCAGCCCGCTCTTCTGGGCGGCGCCAGCATTGCCAAGTACTGGAACAAGTTCACTCAACAGTTCCTTGACATTCGCATTCACCCCAACCTGGCTCCGGGCAGCATCTTCTTCAACAGTTCGGAGATCCCGTATCCCCTTTCCGGCGTGGACAACGTTTCTTTTGTGCGTTGCCGCCGCGATTATTACCAGATCGAGTGGCCCGTCGTCTCTCGCCAATATGTCTATGGCGTCTATGCCGATGAGGTCTTGGTCTGCCGCGCGCCGTTCTCTCTCGGCGTAATTGCCAACGTAGCGAATGGATAATCCATTCGTGGTCTGATCCGACTGCCTTGTTGAGCTTTGCATTCTTTTGCCGCAACCTCGGCAAAAGGGAAGGAAGGCAGCTTTGTCTCGCCTCCCCGCGCCGCAAGCTGCCTTCCTTAAAACAATCATCAATGTTGTTCGTTGTCGGTGAAAACTTTTTCTTTGTTCTTCAATTACCCAATTACCAAATTACTCAATTACCAATTCTCTTAAGGGGGCCTCATGGCTGCTGCACCAGACGATCTTTGCACCCTGGCCGATCTCAAAGCCTGGCTGCCCAATCAAGGCAACAATGACGACGTCACGCTGCAAAATCTGATCTCCAACGGTAGCCTGCAGGTTTTGCAGTTCATTGATCGTCCGCACGTGCTGGCTTCAGTGCTGGGCGCACTAACAGAGACCTATGACGGCAATGATTCTGACCGGCTGCTTCCACACCAGTTTCCCATCATCGCTGTCACAGGCGTGAGCGTTGACGGGATTCCCATTCCTCAGGCCGCCAGCCCCACGGCAGCAGGTTTCCTGTGGGATTCACGCCGCATCTTGCTTCGCGGCTATCGTTTCAACTGCGGCGTGCAAAACGTTCAGCTTTCTTACACCGCAGGTTACTCGAGTGTGCCGCTCGATCTGCGCCAGGCCGCGATTGAAGCATTTGCTTTGGCTTATCGCCAGCGAGTCCGCATCGGCGAGAAGTCCAACAGCATGAGCGGCCAGATCACGATCTCCTTCGACATGAGCGACGTTCCGCCACGTTCCATGTCGGTCTTCAACCAGTATCGGAGGCTTGCCCTGTGATTACCGTGCAGATCAATGAGGCTGCGCTTCAACAACTCCAGCAGCGGCTTGCAGGCATGGCTCCCCGCATTGTTGCCGAAGTTTATGACGCACTCAAACCGCTCGTTTATCAGTCATTGCTCAACACAATCCCCAAATATTTTGCCGGCTCGGGTGGATCCAACAGCACAATGCTCACTTCGCGGAGCGGGGATCTCATGAACTCCGTCCTGCAATCCATTCAAACCACCGTCGATAACGACGGCCTGAAGGTCAGCATTGGATCAAATCTTAAATATGCGGCTATTCATGAATACGGCGGCTACGCTGGCCGTCGCGGTCCGTTCAAGAAGAAAGATGGAAAGCGGCCTTATTTGCCTGCTCGGCCCTACTTGCATCCGGCGATCTATGAGCTGCAGCAGGCGCTTCCCGCCCTCCTTGAACAGGCGATTCAGCAAGTGCAGGTGGAGCAATGATCTTTCCTCGCGAACAAATCTATTCTGCCTTGTTTACCACTTTACAGGGCGCCCTGCTGGCGCCGGCTGGCCCGTTTAAGACCGTCAGCCGGCGCTGGCAAGATCAGTCTCAGGTCTCGCCCGCGGATCGTCCATCTTTATATCAAGTGCAGAAGGACGAGCTTGTCGGCACCAGCGTCAACGGTCTTCCTATCCATGCAAAGTTGACTCTCGATCTTGTTTTGTACACGGTTGGCGATAGCGAGCCTAACTCAGTTCCATCCACTGAACTCAACTCGCTTCTCGATGCCGTTGAAGCTGCCATTCGCAATGCCACGCCTGGGATTGCTCAATCTCTCAGCGGAAAAGTTTCGCACTGCCGCATTGAGGGCAAGATTGAGATCGTTGAAAACGTTTTAGGAGTCATGGCCATGGCTGTCGTTCCAATCGAAATCCTCACCACGGCTTAGTTGTCACCCAATAAAAGTTCAGCGGCCTCCGGGCCGTTTCATTTTCTGGGAGTGCAGGGCGGGCTCCCCAAAAGGAGAAAGAATAAATGTTTGAGTTTGGTTCAGGCACCCTGTGGGGCTTCCCGGTCAGCGGCAATACTGCTCCCAACCCCACCCCTATGAAGTTCGGTACGCTGCAGGACGTCTCTCTGGATATCTCCGGCGACGTGAAGCAGCTTTACGGTCAAAAACAGTTTCCTGAAGCTGTGGCACGCGGGAAATGCAAGATCACCGGCAAATCCAAATTTGCCGCCATCAACGGCAAAATGCTCAACGACCTGTTCTTCGGCCAAACTATGGGCGCAGGCATGATCAAGACTTCTCTGGATGAAGACATTTCCGCCATTCCTGCAACGCCATTCCAAATCACTGTGGTAAACGCTGCTACCTTCAAGCAAGACTGGGGCGTTCGCTATACGGCAACCGGCCTGCCTCTCACCCGTGTTGCCGCCAGCCCGGTACAAGGACAGTATTCGGTGAACACCAGCACGGGCGTTTATACCTTTGCCTCCGCGGATACTGGCGCACATGTTCAAATTTCATACACCTTTGTTGCCGCAGCAACCGGAACGCAGCTCAACATCGCCAACCAGCTCATGGGCTTTGCCCCCACCATCCAGGTGTTGCTGGAAACGGCTTACAACACTAATCAGTTCTCCGTACTGCTGTACTCCGTAGTTGCGTCAAAGCTGAGCTTTGCTACCAAGCAGGAGGACTTCATCATTCCTGAGTTTGATTTTGAAGCCTTTGCCAACTCCGCCGGCCAGGTGATTGACATCTACTCGAACGAATAACTAATCCATTTTCACCTTGACTGAAAGAGGCTCCCCGACCGGCGCATTGTTCGCCGGTTGGGGCAGAACGAATACACCCTCGTCGCTCTCTTCTCCTTGGTCCGTTTTTGGCGGGCCATTTCTTTTTCTCATTGCCGCGGCATGGCAATCATTTGGAGGATTTAAATGCTTAAACAACAAACTGTTCCCACGGCGATGGGGCAGTTAACTGTCTCATCTCTTACTCTTGGCGAACTGCGCCAGCTTGATGGCATCTTTGCTGAATCCTTTTCTGGCCCCAGCCAAGGCGTAACTGCGCTCCTGAAATATTTGCCCGTAGTCTTCAATTCAGTTCGCAAGGTGCAGCAAGATCTCACTGCTGAACAGCTTGAAAATGGCCTGACCCTGGATGATTTCAACGCGCTTCTCAGCGCGGTTCTCGAAGTTTCCGGCCTGAAGAAGGCGGCTTCGGGGGAACCAACACCGGTACCGGTATAGCTGACTGGTCTTTTGTTTACGGCCACACAGCTACTGCTACCGGATGGACCTTCAGCCAGATCGACCAGCTAACGCTTTGGGACCTGAACGATCTTTTCGAATACTGGCAGGATTACCCGCCAACTCATGTCTTGGTAACTGCCTACCTAACCGCTGGAAACAAGAATCGATCCAGCACGAGAAAACGGCAAAGCCGCAGCGACAAATTTGAAGAATTAACGCAAGCTGTTGCCACGGCTGGCGGCGGAACCACACGCAAACTTCCGGAGGTCTACAAAAATGATTTATATGGCGCTAGAACTGGCTGCTGAAGCCGGCGAATTTCAGGCAGCCCTAGCTGAAGCGGGCAAGTCGCTTGATGGCCTTGCGGAAAACATGGGCGGCAAGACCAGCGATGCCGCCAAGAACATGGGCAAGACCATCATAGACGCAATGGCTAAAGCCGGTGAGGCCATTAATGCCACCATGTCAAAACTCGCAAGCGGCGGCTTTAGCGCCAGCAATGTTACTGAAGCCCTCGCCGCAGGTCTCTCAAAACTGGCTGGCGTGGACCTCGGCCCCGTGGTTCAACTCACGAACAAGATCAAGGAAGATCTGCTCTCAATGGAAAATCTCAGTCGCGCTACCGGCGTTACCGCTGGAACGTTTACTGAGATCAAAGATGCTATGGAGGAAGCGGGAATTCCCAGTGACAAGTTGGGGGAGCAATTAACTGCCTTGCGGGAAAATATGGGCAAGGTCCAGTCGGGTTCAAGCAGTACAAAGAAAGCGTTTGAGGCCCTGGGAATCTCCACTGACGGCTGGAAGAACAAAGTTCCGCCCACCATGACCGTAGTAGCAGAGCTTGCTGACCGGCTCCGCAACAGCAAAAACTCCGCGCTTGACTCAGCAAATGCTCACGCCATCCTTGGAGACCAATACCAGAATCTTGTCACCTATCTGAAGCGTGGCTCCAAGGCCCTGGCTGCTGATATGAGGGCACATAAAGAGCACGGGCAGGCTGTCGAAGAGTCCATTGAGAGCGCAAAGGAGTTGCAAAGAGAAGAGGCTGCGCTGTCAGAAAAATTGCAGGAGATGCTGCTTCCAGCATTTCGATTTGTTGTTGCAGTGGTGCGACAGGTAGTAGCTGCATTCATTTCACTCAAAGGCATTCTCACAAATGTGGTAACGCTGGTTACCGGCACTGCTCGTATGATCGCGGATTCTTTCCGCGCCGTAACGACCGTCCTGGGAAGCGTAGCCGCCCATTGGAGAGATATTCTTAGAGGAGATTTGTCCGGAATTGCAGCCGATGCCAAAGCGGCATTCAAACAAGTCGCAGACGATTACAACAACACCATGACCAGCATGGTGCAAACTGCAAACGCGACCGACAAGGAGCTGGACACCTTTCTCATTCACGCGCTCAAGTCAGAATCTGACGCCGACACAAAGCGCACCAATATTGTGCGCACTGGAGCCAAGCAGCGCGAGGTAATCACGCTGCAATCACATCAGAGCATCATCAAAAGCGCCAAGGATACAGGTAACACTGTTGACGTGGACTGGCGGCAGGCAATGGCCGCGCTTGGCAATGACACCAAGGCGGAGAGTAAGAAAATTTCTGATCTGCTGGTGGGAATACCCAAGCCCTTGCCTCCCGCACTGGCAAAAGCGAGTACCCAATCGACGCAGATCATGCAATCCATGTCCCAGAGTCTGGCGAACTCATTTTCAACTGCGATCAAGGGCATGATCTCAGGCAATGAAAGCTTGAGTACAGCATTCGCAAAGATGGGCCAACAGATGTTGCAGAGCCTGGAATCTGCTTTGGAAAAAATGTTGTCGCAATGGATGCAACATCACATCATGGAGCTGTTGGTTCACACTCAAACCAAGGAGAGTGAAGTGGCGGTGAACCAGACAGCTTCTGAGCAGACTCAGGCCATTAGCATGAAAGAGCACATGCAGCAGATTTTTATGACAGCAAAACAGGCCGCAACAAAAGCCTGGGATGCCATGTCCGGAATTCCCGTAGTAGGTCCAGCTCTTGGCGCAGCGGCGGCTGCAGCCACCTTCGCCGCCGTAATGGCCTTTGGCTCTGTGACCTCTGCTGCAGGTGGCTTTTATGAGGTCGATCGCGACCAGCTCGCGTTCATCCATAAGAAAGAAATGGTGCTTCCGGCTGGCATTGCCGACCGTCTGCGTACCACCGTTGCTGGCGGTGGCGGTGATTCAGGCATGAACGTGAATGTCTTTCACAACGTAAATGCGATTGACGCAGCATCATTCCAGGACACGATAAAGAAACACGGCAACATGATTGGAAATGAAGTTGCCCGGGTGCTGAAGAAAAAAGGCTTGTCCCCCAGGTAGGAACTTATGCTATGATTCGCAGCCAAACTCCCAGTGACTCTTAATTTTATGCAAGAGAAAGGTGATTTGGCCTATGGTTTATTGCGTTAAGTGCGGCACTGACAACGATCCTAATACGACTAGGTTTTGCCGTGCTTGTGGAACTCCTTTAGCTGTACCAGCGCCGGCAATGGCTGCGATGCCGCCTCAACCACCTGCACGGATAGCCGGAGCTCCTATGCCGCCACCGCCTGTAAAGCGGAGTAGGGTGGGTCGGACGCTCGGCTTGATATTCTTGCTGGTCATTGCAGCAATTGTGATTGCAAACCTTACGCGGCCTGGTCCAAAGAGTGCCAATATTGTGCAAATAACTCCTACGGCTAAAGATCTTAAGGCTGCTCAAAAAGCTGGCCTAAGTACACGCTTTGCTGCTCAAGGGTGGAGCGCCTTCATTTATAACGAGAGAAAATACGTCCAGCTTGCTGGATTGAATGCGGAGTCCCCGACGCCTGCTGATGACGACCTGCGTAGTTTCATTTCCCAATTGAAAGATCTAGCGCAAACTGATGCAGACAAGGTCGCCTTGCAGAGAGTGCGTGCCTCATTGTGGGGCAATCATATGGCGAGGCAGTTGCAATCGCGTGGAAAGAACGATCCATTGTTCCAAGACGCTGCTGGCGTCGCCGATAGCTGCTATTTTGCAATGCTTAACAGTTTCAGAGATTCCGCTAAGAACTTTGGTCAGAATTGCTTGGACAGCCAATCCAAAGCGAAGGCTGAATTCGATAAACAGGGAGTCTCAAACTGGAGCGATCTCTAACATTCGAGTCATGGCAATTCCAAGCAGCCTGCGGGCTGCTTTTTTATTTCCTGGAGAGAACAACACCAATGTCAAATCTTCTTTTTCCGAAAATCCGCGGATTGGCCTGGACCATCATCAAGACGCCCACTTTCTCCACGGAAATTCAGGAGTCGCTCGCCGGGAGAGAGGTGCGCATCCAGAATTTTCAGAACCCGATCTGGGAGTACTCGCTGACCTACGAATATCTGCTCAACGATCCAAAATTCCGCGATGAGAACGAGCAAACGCCGTTGGAAACGCTCGTCGGATTCTTTCTTGCTCGCGGCGGCCAGTTTGATGACTTTCTTTTGAACGAGTCGGACCTTACTGGCCGCCTGGAAGATTCCGTCTATTCGGGGCAGCCCATCGGCACGGGCGATGGCGGAACCAAGTCATTCCAGATCGTGCGCAATATCGGCGGTTTTCTGGAAGCAGTGCAAAATCCCATGAACCAGACTGCCACGGTTTACCTGAATGGGGCCGCCAAGGCGCAGGGGACCGACTACACGATTGCCAATGGCATAGTCACGTTTGCCAATGCCCCCGGGGCCGGTGTGAGCATCACTGCGGATTTCATTGCCTTGCAGCGCGTCCGCTTCGATACCGGCAGTTCCCGCAGCGGCAAAGAAGGGATCGAGTTCAGCAATTTCTATTTCAATCTTTATGAGTGCAAGGAAGTCCAGCTCATCTCGGTGCGCAAATGAAAACACCCACGAACATTGATACGCCTGTCGCCAACCTGCTCCAATTTTCTGAGCAGTTCGATCATCCCGTATGGGCAAAGGATTCCGCGAATGGTCCGCCTCCGGCAACCGTCACGCCCAATAGTCAGGCTGATCCGCTCAACGGCCTCACCGCCGACACGATTAATTTCGGCGCGACAAACATTGGCCAATGGGCGCTTCTTACTCAGTCATTCCTTGATGTCGCCACTGTTGCAGGCAAGACCTTCACGTTTTCAATCTGGCTTAAAGCAGCAAGCTCCGTGCAGCTCAACTTGTGCATTGAAGATACTGGGGGACATGTTGCTGTCTCTACCAACGTGAACGTCACGACAGCATGGAGCCGTTTTATGGTTACAGGAACATTTCCCTCATCAGGCCTGGCCGGAACGCCGATCGTGTTCTTCGGCAATGACGGTGTAATGCCGGCTTCAACGGTTTACGCCTGGGGGGCACAAGTTGAGAACAATTCCACAGCAACAGCTTATGCCAGTACCACTACTCCTGCCGGCGTGCAGCACAACAACCTTGTAACCTGGCTGCAGACGGCAACCGAGATCCGCATGGCCGATCTCTACACCGTCACACTTAAGAGCGGCACAACCCTGCGCTACACAACATGGGACACAAACCTGGTAGTTCTGGGCAATACATTCCTGACGGGTCCACCAAACATCGAACGCTCAGCGATTGAAGAAAAGATCGGCATGGATGTCGCAACGCTCGAACTGACAATCGAAGCCAGCCTGAGCGACCTCGTCAATGACGTGCCAATTTTTCAAGCGATCGGGCAAGGCCTTTTCGATGGCGCCGGTTTTCGTATTGACCGTCTCTTTCTGGACTCAAACTCGAACCAGACCGGCACCGTCGTCAGGTTTTCTGGATTCATCGGGCAGGTTGAGGAGCTCACGCGCAGCACCGCAAAACTGACGGTCAATGCTGCGACGGCTTATTTGAACATGCAGCTTCCTTCAATCCTGTTGCAGCCGGGCTGCACCAACACCTTGTTTGATCCGCGCTGCGGATTGCTTAAGACCAGCTTCGCTGACAACCTGACGGTGCAGGCTGGAAGCACGGTCAACAAACTCATTACAACTTCAGGCCGGCCGGATACATATTTCGATAATGGCCAGCTCATTTTCACCAGCGGTGCAAACAATGGCCTGGTGAAAGCAATCCGTCAGTTCATTGGTGGTGTGATTTTCTTCAATTCTCCATTGCCGTTCGTGCCCAATGCGGGTGACGCATTTACCGCCTATCCCGGATGCGATAAGACCCAGACTACATGCACGGCCAAGTTCAACAATTTGGCGAACTTTGAAGGCTACCCTTACGTGCCAGCGCCGGAGACAGCAATATGAGGAGCGAGTCAATGCGTCATATCAAGGACGCCGGCGAGGTGCTTCGCCAGCATACAGCCGCACAAATTGGAGGAAGAAATGGATTTTTTTCACCGGCACAAATCTGAATGGCTCCCGAGGCATCGCGGAGAGTTCGTGCTGATCGGCAAAGCGACTTCGGTGGATTTCATCCCTCGTATGCAGCCGCCATTCAGGCGGGAACCAGGATGTTTGGCCTGATCACTCCATTCCTCGTCAAACAAATCAGCGACTAAGAACAACGAGCAAGCACTATGAAACAACTAACGTCTGAGCAGCGGACAAACATTGTGCGCGCAGCCAGGGAGTGGCTGGGCACGCCGTACCACCATCATGGGCGAGTGAAGAAAGCAGGCGCTGATTGCGCCATGTTTCCTCTCTCGGTTTACCAGGAGTGCGGTGTCTTGCCGGCGGACTATCAGCCGCCGGAATATTCTGTCCAGTGGCACCTGCACCGGTCAGAAGAGCTTTATCTCAAGGAAATTGACCGGTTCGTGAATGAAATCGCAGGACCGCCGGCCCCGGCTGACTTTGTTGTCTTTCGTTTTGGCAGAACCTATTCCCACGGGGCCATTGTCATCGACTGGCCAATCATTATTCACGCGTATATTCCGCACGGTGTGTTGCTTAGTGACGCGCTACGCGATGGCGAGTTGCTGGGCCGGCCACACAGATTTTTTGAATTAGCAGTCAACAAGCAGCAGACGCCAGCATTCAGTCGATGGACCGATTTGCACGTGAGCGAGCTGAGGTAATACGAGGGGAAATCCTGGATAAAAAATCTTTAGCGGTTTGGAGTGAAGCGATATGGGAATCATGGGGGGCGGAAAAGGCGGCGGAAAGAATGCGCTCGCAGCAAAACCGAACCTGCTGAATGCGCTTCGGGTGCAGACCAGTTCTTACGGCCAGGTTGTGCCTATCGTCTATGGGCAAAATCGCATCTCCGGGCGTCTGATCTGGAGCGGAGACTTTACGGCTATCCCACATACATCCACGCAGAAAGTCGGCGGCAAGGGACTTGGCTCAGGTGGTGGTAATGCCATCAGCAACACAACCTACACATATCAAAGCGCGGTGGCGACTGCACTCTGTCTGGGGCCGATCCAGAACATTCACAATGTCTGGGACACCAAGGGCCGGTTGACGCTCGTCTCCACTTCAGTCCAATTCACGGTGCCTCCGGGGGGCGGTTCGTTCCTGCCTCCACCGGATGGACGCATCTTCCATTCCGGCATTGGAGTATCTCGCGCGGACTCTTTCAGCTTGCTGGTGGATGACTACGGCTCAGACGGCAGCTTTGCTCTCGCCGGTACTCAGCAAATGCCTATGGTGCTGGTGGGAAGTTCGCCCGGCGCCGGACAATATCTGCTGAACACTTCCACGGGGCAGCACACATTTTCGTCGGCTGATGCCGGCAAGACGATGACCATCAACTATGTCTACTCGGAACCGGATTCGAATTCCAACGGGCAGCCGCAGCAGAAACTCAATCTGACGCTCTTTACCGGGCAACGCCCGCAAGCGCCCTGGAGCTATCTGACGTCGAAGCACCCCGGCCAGGATCTTGGATATAACGGCGTTGCTTACGTAGCTTCATCGGCGATGGACCTGGGCGAAAGCGGAACGCTGCCGAACCTTTCATTTGAAGTCCTGGGCATTCTCCCTTTCAGTGCGGGCATCACGGATTGCAATCCGAGCGATGTGGTCAATGATTTGCTATCGAACCCGTTTTATGGATTAGGAACCGGCTTTTACAGAATTCAAAGCACGGGCGGCAGCACATTCTATAAGTACTACCTGGATTTTGGCCTGGATACGGCCGGCGTTCAGTACGGACTGAACATCACTGTAATCAATGCAGGCACTACTCCAGTAGCGGTGAACAACAATCATGGCGACAGCGTGACGATTCAGCCAGGCGTCACGCAAAATATTTCTTTACCGTTTACCGGCACCGGCGCATCAGACCTTCAGCTTCTCTTCTGCACGGTCAATTCGGCTTCCGATTCCATCAACGTCTTGGCGCGCGATCCGGCGCTGTACAAAATTTCAGACGGAATCAACCTGGCAACTTCAACGCAGCGAACTTTTGCGGGATGGAATCTAGGCACAGGCGCCAGCGTAACCGTCAAGCCAGAACCACAGGTGCCGATTGGCGATCTCACGCAGTATTCCAATTACTGTGTGGCGAATGGGATTTTTCTTTCGCCGGTGCTGGATTCACAAAGATCGGCTGCGAATTGGGTCCAGGACATTCTTGACGTCACCAACTCAGCCGCCGTATGGAGTGAAGGCCTGCTGAAAATCGTACCTTACGGCGATACGACTGCCGTGGGCAATGGAGCCACGTTCTTTCCCAACACTTCCCCCATTTACGATTTGAGCAGCAACGATCTATTGAATCCGGTTACGGTCAAGCGTCCATCAATCTCTGACGTGATGAATTCGGTTTCAGTGGAATTTCTCAACCGAGACAATGACTATAACGTTGAGATCGCGGAAGACAAAGATGATGCGATGATCGCCGTCTACGGGTTGCGCAAAGCATCTCCCAAACAGGCGCATTCCATTACTACTGCCGATGTCGCCAAGCAGGTGGCGAATTTTCTACGCAAAAGAGAAGTAGAAATCCGGGCGACTTATACGCTCACGCTGGGCTGGCAGTTCAACCTGCTTGAGCCAATGGACCTGGTGACGCTCACCATCCCTGAGTTGGGATACAACAAGAAGCCGGTCCGCATCACGGCCATTCGTGAGAACGATAGCGGCCAACTGGAGATGGATGCCGAAGGCTTTCCTTTTGGCACAGCCTCGCCGACGCTTTACCCGCAGCAAGGGCCTGGGGGTTTTTTGCCGCAGGCAAACGCAGATCCGGGAAGCGTCAACAACCCGATCATATTTGAAGCGCCGTTCCAAATGTCGCGAAGCGGGCAACATGAGATCTGGATGGCGATTTCAGGCGGAGCGTGGGGCAATCTGCTGCTGTACTCCCAGCAGTTTGATAATCCAGTCTGGCAAGACCTCAATACGACGGTGACGGCCAATACGATCACTGATCCCAATGGAGGTACAACGGCCGATGCGGTCGTGTACTCTGTGGCGGGAACTGGGGCTTATATCCGGCAGGATGTCACACCTCCTGTAACAGTGGCGAGCCAGACTTTCACCTTCAGTTGCTGGGTGAAGACGCCCTCAGGCACGAACTCTGCAAACCTGCTGATTGAAGACCAGACCGGCGCAGTGATTGTAAATACCGCATTTCAGATCACTTCGAACTGGCAACGCTTTTCAGTCACCGGCACCATGGGTCCTTCTGGCAGCGCAGTTCATGTATTTGTTTATAACCTTGCCACTGCGGGAACACTGCATTTGTGGGGAGCTCAACTTGAAAACTCCAACAGCATGAGCGCATACATCCAGACCACCTCCTTGCCTGTGAGAGTAGCCAATGCAAACTGGGGCGGCTGCCACGTTTGGATCAGCCAGGACAACAGCGAATATCACCAGATCGGAGAAATTTTTGGTCCGGCGCGGATGGGTGTTTGCGGTGGCACGGGAACTTTTGGCATTACCAGCGATCCTTACACCGGAGGTGTCAGCCAGACCTGGGACCTCACACAAAGCGGCGGCGTGCTGAATTCTGGAACGCAACAGGATGCCGATAGCTATCGCACGCTGGTGTATTTTGATGGCGAATTCATGTCTTACGCGAATATTACGCTGGTCTCAGCCAACGTTTATACCCCCGCGGGATATATCCGGCGTGGCCTTTTTGGCAGCACTATTGCCAGCCACAGCGTAGGTTCTCCGGTGGTGCGGCTGGACGATTCGATTTTCACTTATGTGTACGATCCAGCGTTTATTGGCAAAACAATTTATCTGAAATTTACTTCGTTTAATACCAGCGGACTGATGGAACAGAGCATCGCCAACGCCACGGCGTATCTGTTCATTGTCACAGGCAAGTTCTGCCAGATGGAGACAGTTTCAAAGAACTTGTTGGCGAATCCAGGGTTTGAGTCAAACGTTGCTTTGACCGCTATCTCAACTTATCCCAGCGTGACGCCCATCCCGAGCGGCCTTAGAATCGGCGATAGTTGGAGTTCTTGGAACGGCAACGGCCTCGCTTCCATCGGAGACCCTTATTTAACAGTAGATCTGGAAACGACTCTGCCACGCAGCGGGAGCAGCTGTATTTTGCTGATTAACAAACCTGGAGCAGTTCTTCCCAACGATAGTCACTTCTATGTTCAGGGCGCCATCAGCGATAAGGTGGCGATCAATCCGGGTGAGAGTTACAGCTTTGGAGGATGGATTCGCCTGGTTGTTGATGGATCACTTCCCGCCGGCGTGAGCTGGTGGGGAGCTGTACGAGTCATTCTTTATGACGCCTCAGGAAACATACTTGGACAAATCACCTACAACGAGGGACAAAGCACGCCCGGTTTGGGCAATGGGAACGCGGATGCAAGTTTCATCGGCCCGGCGAGCTCAAACACTTTCAATGGCGGATATTACTTGCAGTCCACGTATTTCACGGTGCCCGCGCTGTTTGGCGGCGCCAAACCCGCCTTCGCAGCCGTTTGGTGCACAGGCATTCTGCAAAACGCCGGCGCAGCGGCATGGACAATGTCAGGGTTGCAAATCGACGCTCGCTTTGACGACTGTTTTCTCTTTCCACAGTGGGACCTAACGGGAGACGAGATCGGCAAACAAGGTTCAATCTCAAATACATATACCGGCGGCCTGACTTACGCGAGCACCACCAATTCAATTACGTGGAATTGGAACATTACCGCCAGCCGGACCGACAGCGCTATGACCATCAACAATTATTCCGGATCGCAAACGATCACAGGTTTGTCTGCTGGAACGAGTTATAACTTTTATCCGTTCATCGACGAAATTAAACAGACCGTTGCCATGGTGGCGACTGGCG
This sequence comes from Candidatus Angelobacter sp., assembly GCA_035279585.1. Classification (GTDB taxonomy): domain Bacteria; phylum Acidobacteriota; class Terriglobia; order Terriglobales; family Acidobacteriaceae; genus Angelobacter. The sequence goes on from DATEHN010000135.1 coordinate 18,296, forward strand.
GAGTGGGATCTCCTTCCTGGGCCCATGTGGGCACGTCAGTAGCTTGGGCACAGGAGCAGGCGCGAGGCGATCATTTCCCAATGTCATCCAATCCACTAGTTGGTGTAACCACAACCACTGGCACAGGCGGAGGCGGGGGCGGAGGGGTTGGCGGCGCCTGCTTGCGGTATGACGTCCTGGTTCGAGAGAAAACGAAAGGCGTCATTCAGGTGCGTGAGTTGGAGATTGGTGATTGGGTAAGCTGTCCCTGTGATGAAGACACACCAGACGGTTGGGCCGAAGTAATTGCCGTTGCCAAGGACTGCCTTAGCCGCGAATGGGTGCACACTTTCTTTAATCTGGATGACTGGCTGGCCACAACGCCAGGACATCCTTTTACTCTGGAAGATGGTTCAGTAAAACGCGCAGCGCAGCTCTCCCTGGAAGATGCGGTTCCTTGCGTGAGTGGAGTTACCTATCCCGCGAACCACGCTTTGGAGGTTTACTGTGCTGCAAAAATTTCCGTCAGCATCAGAAGCTCGCGGCATGTCTTTTATGCCGGTATGAAATCACCATGTATTTTGCAGCACAATCTCATGCCTGAGAGCTAAATAGATCCCCTGAAAAAAGAGACGATACACGGCGGCTACGGCCCAAGCTGGTCCGCAGTTGCCAGATTCGAGTGTTACTATGCGAAGACTCTACATTCTGCCAAAAGAGGTTTGGAGCGGAACTGCGCAAACAGGAACGCGGACCAACCCGGATGGCTCAACGCAGCCAGTTCTTTTGCCGATGATCCAGCTCTTTCATCCAATGCTTGGGTCGCACTATATCGACTTGCCCAATGGAATGGTGTTGATGATGACCAGCTTTGATCATAACGAGCGCAGTGAAGATATTTTTCATGCGCATCCGCAGGTGGCGATTCTTCCGCATCCGACGCGAGACGGAAACAAGCCTCTGAAGAACCATATCGGCAGCTCTGGCTACAAGTTTGAACAGCACCATCTGGATGCGCTTACCGGCCATCCCGATCTTGGAATTTTGCCAACTGACAGCGTGCTGGATGTTGCCCGCAAGGCTTCAGCGATCCATCCTGAGGTCAGGTTTCGTAACGCGCTCTAGCGTGCGCCAAGCGTCCTCTACATAAAAACTTAGGAGCGGTATGAAGAAGATCATTTTGATGGTCGTGATGGTGTGTGTGGTTCCCGCGGCCGCGCAAAACTGGACAACGGTGAGTGCAACCAACATTACTGACTTAAACCAGCAAAAGCTTGCGGCGGGACAACTCTGCTTTCTCGGCACTGACCAGAATGATGTGCCGGTAAGTTTTAATGTCGGCGGCGGCGGACAGGTATTAAAGCGGCCGTTTTGCACGGCGGTAGCCAATGGCGCGGTAGGGTCGTTCACGGTTCCGAATCCTGTTAACACCGCGCCGGCGGGGATTTACTATCGCGTTACGGTCAAAGACGTGAACTCCGGCCAGGAAGTTTTGCGCTATACGCAAGTCAGCTTTACCGGAGCAACTTTTAACTTCGATAATTATGCTCCGCTGACGATTGGACAGTTCGCGCCGCCTTCAGGCAACGCTGTGAATGGGAATTTGAGCGTGAGCGGAAATGCTCTCATCACCGGAACCATTGCTGCATCGAACATTCCCGGCGGGCAGCTTGACACAGGCACCGGAACAAATAACACGCTGCTGAAATTTACCAACGGGTCGAGCGGGGTGACCGGCAATTCCAGCATTTCTGATAATGGCAGCACGGTCAGCATAAGCGAGCCTCTTTCCCTTGGCAGCGGTGGCGCCAACTTCAGCGGCTCGATTTTAGGAAGCACAGCGCTTAAGGCCAGTGCAACAGCGTCAGGCACGCTCACGCTGCCAGCAGCCACTGACACGGTGGCTGTCCTGGGAACCGCGCAGACCTGGGGCGCAGTCAACCAGACGAATATGCAACTGGTGACGCCGAAAATCGGGGGCACTGCGATTTCCAATGTTCCGGTGATGACATGGACCATCGACAATGGAAGCGTGAGCATTAATCTTACTTCCGGAGCATTTTCACAGTTCACACCCATCTCAGGAATCACCATCAAGAGAATTGAAGTAATTGTGGCTGGAGCCGCGGCGGCAGGCTGCACGACGAGCCCGATCGTACGGATCACGGATGGAACCACAAACCTTGATACATCGATCACGAACGGTACGGGAGTCTTCAGCAGCAATTTCACGCAAAATTATTCCGCCGGCGCGACGCTCCAGATGAAGACAATTGCCGGCGCGGGATGCACTACAAATCCAACCAATCCGTTTGTGACGGTCCAATACATTATGCAGTAGGCCGAGCATTTGCATTGCATCAACGAAAAACCAAAACCGTGGGTTTGGCTGGAAGGTTTACGAAATCCAGCACAGACAGGAGAAGCCCAATTGAAAAACAAGATCTCATGGACGTTTATTGCTCTTTTGCTTGTATTAACGCTGCCGCTTTTGGCCCAGGCACAGAACTGGACCGCAGTCACGGCGACCAATATTACCGACCTGAACCAGCAGAAGCTGGCGGCGGGGCAGCTGTGTTTTCTGGCAACGGACCAGAATGACAATCCCATCAGCATCAAGATTGGCGGGGGCGGGCAACTGCTGCGGCGAGCGTTTTGCTCGGCAGTAAGCAACGGAGCGGTCTCGGGTTTTTCGGTGCCGAACCCGGCCAACTCTACGCCCGTGGGAGTGAATTATCGCGTTACCGTGAATGACACCAGCCTGGGCAAGGAGGTGTTGCGATACACCCAAGTCGCCTTCACCGGAGGCAATTTCAACTTTGATGCTTATGCGCCAACGGGCGCGGCCCCGCTGGTCCCGCTGGGCAACACGGTGAACGGCAATCTGAACGTGAATGGAAATCTGAGCATCACGGGCGCTTTGGATACGAGCCTGTTTGGGGACATCAGCGCGACTTCTTACAACAAAGTGGTGGAGGCGGACACGCAAACCGGCTCCGACGCCTGCGCACAGATTGCGGCTGCCATTGCGGCGTTGCCGGCTACTGGCGGAACGGTGGATGCACGCGGCATCCAGGGCGCACAGAC
>DATEHN010000136.1:0-39434 GCA_035279585.1 Candidatus Angelobacter sp.
CTGGGCGTGGTGAGCGTGCTGCTGCACAACTTTTGGGCCGCCCAAGGCATGGCTGCAGGCGGCATGCAGACACAGTTCTTGAAGAACATCGGCATCATGGGCGGATTGCTAATGATCGCGGCCCATGGTCCAGGCAAGTGGTCGGTGGACAAGGTGTACCCTCGATGAGTGACTTGCCAATGTTGCGCCAGCTATACTTAGAGAGTATGTCTCGTTTGTTTCATCCCGGTCTCCCGGTGGAAAAGCATTTGCATCATGAAGAGGAATTATGAATAAGAGATTGATGTTGGTTATGATCACGCTGGCAACTGCGGCCTGGGCTCAGGATAAATCGACGGTACTAACGCAGGTGGGTTGCGGTCCCGACCAGGCCAAGTTTGAAGTCAAGCGCGAGGCGCACTCGCATCCCACTGGCACGCCGCAACCCGGCAAGGCGTTGGTCTATGTCTTTGGCGACTCTGAGTTGGACAACGCCGCGATCCAAATCGGGGGCTTGATTACGCGCGTGGGGTCGGACGGTGTGTGGGTTGGAGCCTATGGACACAAGTCCTACACCTATTTTTCAGTGGATCCGGGCGAACACCGGCTGTGTACAAGCCAGCAGTCTTCCTTGAAATCGCGGAGACATACCAATGCCTCGGCCATTACGTTCACCGCGGAGCAAGGCAAGGTCTACTACTTTCGGACTCAACCAAGTCCCGCAGCGCTGTCAGAAAGTGCAGTGTCGCGAGCACCGAGCGGCAAGGTGGAACTTGCCGTGCTGGATCCGGCGCAGGCGCAGCTCATGGTCTTGAACCGGGCGTATAGTACTTCACAACCCAGGAAATGATGAAGGACCGCCCGGGGGCAGATAGCACTGCTCCACATCTGTGCCTCAAATAAATTCTGACGGTTTCTGAACGTAGCGGGTAGTGCCCCAACTACCGCAGGACAGTTGCGCTACACTGGATCGGATGAAGCTTCTGCTCGCGGTCCTGTTTGCTTTTCCGTTGTTTCATTCTTCGCATGCTCCCGCTGCCTTCCGAACCCGGATCGACACAACCGCCGGAAGCTTCGTCATTGAGACACACCGCGATTGGTCACCAAAAGGTGCTGACCGCTTTTACCAGTTGGTCCGCGCGCATTATTACGACGACTCGCGCTTCTTCCGGGTTGTTCCCGGGCGTTGGGTTCAGTTTGGTATCGCCGGCGATCCCAAGATCGCCCAAGCCTGGCGGCATAGAACCATTCCCGACGATACCCTCAAGGTTCACAACCAACCCGGCTACATCGCCTTTTCCAACACCGGCCCGGGAACGCGCTCCACGCAGGTTTACATCAACCTCCGCGACAACTCCGCTCTTGATGCAGAGCCCGCCTTTGCTCCCTTCGGCAAGGTGGTTGAAGGCTGGGATGTGGTGGAGAAGCTCTACGGCGGCTATGGAGAAAACTCAGGCAGCGGGATGCGTGCTGGACATCAGGACAAACTATTCGCAGGCGGCAACGCCTATATGGACAAAGAATTTCCTAAACTGGACCACCTCATTCGCGCAGCAATTATTCCGGACAAATAGGTCAAATGCGCATCAATCTGTATGTTGCGCGGCTTCTGGCGAAGTTGGAGGAGACACGTTGCCCGTCCAGTAGACTCCGGCGAACATGGCTGTTTTGCATGTCGCTGTAAGGGTTTGGCCGTCGCGGGTTCTATATGTCACATCGTAAATGCGCTGATTGCCCGAACCAAACCAGCCCGTACCAAAACGCTTCCAGACGATGTCAAGAACCTCGCTTCCGCCAGCCTCGACATATTCGCGGATGCGTTTGTGATCGAGGTGACCCTTGGCCACGCTAATGGCAAAAGCGGCAAGTATCACAAAGACGATTGCTGCGACATCTTTCATGCGGGCGCTAATTCTAAACGATTCTCGATTGGTACTACCATTGCTCTTTGGGCCAACACAGATCCCCATTCAAAATGAGATCAATGCTCGATTACCGATTACGCGATGCCCAGGTTTTGTCCGTGCCTCAGTGTCTCCGTGGTGAGATTTTCCAGATTTCCCGATTCCCCGATGACTAGATGTCCGGATGCCCTACTTCCCCACAAACTCCACCAGCCCATCACGATAATTAAGCACCATCTTCATCTCCTGCATCGCGCTGAAGCCAATCTGGCCGGAGATTTCAACTCCCAGGTCTTTGCTTACCGAGTGCAGATCAACCGTGCTGATGCGCTCCCCCTTCTTTTGCACTTTGGCAAAACGCAGGGTCGCATCGTTATTCATAAAAGCGCTATCCACCCGTCCGCTGGCGCCAGACATGGAAACGTTGAAGGCGCGCATGTCCGGCACGGATTTCGCCAGTTCCGGTGAAATAGTGTTGGCGTTGGCCCCGCTATCCACTACGAACAAGCCTGTGGCGTTCTTCCCTATTTCCGTGGGCAACAGCAGAAACTGGCCGAAATTGAAGGCCTGTGTAAAAGCGTCCGTGCCGGAACGCACCGCGCTCTCCGTGGCCTGCGGCAATGGCCCAAGGCGCAGCTTGTGCTTGGGAAAATCAACGGTAATAAGATATTTGTTGAATACGTCGGCGCCAATCGTGCCATCCACCTCGGCGACCTCATGCGGGGTGGCATGAACAAAGCAATCGTGGAACTCCAAATCGCCGATCACAATCTTGTCCACCCAGGCCTGGTAACCCTTGGCGCCGCCCGATTTGCCTACGCCTTCCAACCCTCGCTCTGAGAGTTTGCGCGCTCCAATCTTCTCCGCCAGCTTGCGCGTAATCACGATGCCGGAAGAACCGGTATCGAACAACAGCGTTACGCTTGCGCGATCATTCAGGCGCACGCGCAGGCCGTAACCCCGGCGGACCATGTTAGGACCGTTCGTCAGCATTTCCAGGTTGATTTCTGTGCGGTCAACGTCGCGCGCAGGAATCCACACCCGCCGGCCGGCCAGCGTTTTGATGAATTCCTTGTATTCTCGCTCGTGGCGCTCCGTTTCCTCATCATTGCGAAACTCAGCCAGATGTTTTTCCAGCGCGGCAACGTTGTCAGGATAAGGCTGGCGGACCGCCCACTCATACAGTGCATCGCCATCTTCAGGATCGAGTTCGTGGGCTTTTGCCACGGCTGTTTTCGACTGGTCCCTGCGGGCATAGGCTGCATCCACCTTGCCCTGGCCCAGCCATGCGCGGGCGCACTTCTCATCCAGCTTGAGTGCGGTCTTGTATTCGGCTTCTGCTTCAGGTATCAACCCGCGCCGGAAATAAACATCGCCGCGCGCTGCGTGCGTTGCGGCTGAGTCAGGCAGAGCAGCCAGCGCTTTCTCTGAACTTTCATCCGCTGCCTTCACATCGTCCAACTTCAGCAGGCTTTGTACCAGCCCGGCGTAAGCCTCTGGGCTGGGATCTTTGGAGATGATCTGCCGGAAATCACCGGCCGCGCCGTGGAAATCGCCCTGGCGGAAGAGCTGGCGCGCAGCAGCAAGCTCGCTGTCAGAAGATGCGGCTGGCGCTTGCCCCCATAGCGCGAACAAGAGCATGAGCAGTGTTGCCGGTAGCAGAACCCAGGGCTTTGTCACAAGGAGAGAACGCACGTCTTCAGAATACTTGCAGAGTGTGGATGTGAACAGAGGAGTTTTCGTGGCGGGTAAGCAAAGAGGCGCTTCATCAGCGCCTCTTCACCTGCTTAATCCATCTTTGTCGCAGTCACTTCAATCTGCATGCGCTTGGCGCTATTGATATCGTCAACGCTGGCAATAACGGTGGGTTTACCCATCGTCAGTAAAGCCCATGTACTGCTGTTGGTGCTGCGCATCACGGGGGCCGGAGCAACAGCATTTCCGCGGCTTTCAGGGACCTGCTCTGGCCGTACAAATCCGCTGATGTTGACCTCGCAATGTGCCTGGATCTTAGGCGTACCCTGGTCTATGACATTGCAATTTAACGTAAGACCGGCATCTATGTATTGCATCTTCTTCTCTTCAGTAAAGATGGGAATCCGGGTAGAGACGCTGAGGCGCGGAGAAGGGTTGGTGTTGGCTTTGGCAATCAAGCTGTAGTCGCGCTGATTGACCCGCTTACCGTCTTCCAACTCATAGATCGCGAAACTGAGCTTATAAAAATTCTCCGGCTGATGAGTCTCTTCCCCTTTTGCCGGCTGGTCAGTTCCTCCCTTGGCCGGTTGCTGCGCGAACAGGGCTGAAGCAAGTGCCAGAATGAATATCATCTTCACAAAAATCTTCATGGTTCTCTCCTTATCGAGTATTGCTGGATTTCTGGGGCACGAACGTAAGATCGGGCACGGCAATATCACTGTCACTGTCACTTGCGCCGATCAGCGGCGAATCGTCAGGATGGCTTTGCGCGATTAGCTCCTCGCGCGGGGTGCGAGCATAGTAGCTCAGCAGCAATCTCTCCTGTTCTGATAAAGGCGTGGGCGTGGGAAAAACCTGCGGACGCTGGTCTAACGGCAGGCTCGCGTTCTGGATCTCCGCTGTATGCCTGCGCGGAGCAGTCACATGTTTGGTGACTTTTTCCTGACCACCGTTCTGAACTGCTGGTTGTGGTTGAGGCTGCGCCTGCGCGGGCGGCGTGCGCACAATCACTTTCTCCTGCGGAGCGATAACACCGTGCCTTACGACCAGCAGAGCAATAACCACAATCAGGGCCGCGATTGCAGTGCCTGCCCAAAGCCAACGCGTGCTCCACCACCGGTCCTGCTGCTGCTCTGCGGCGTCCTGAATGCGGGCAAGAATGCGGCTTTCAAGCCCAGGCCGTGGTTCCACCGCCGAATAGGAAGCAAGAGCTGAATCGAGCAGGTCGTCGAATTTTCTTTCATCGTTCTGGTCAGACATGCTTTGCCTCCAACTGCGACGCCATTTTTTCTTTCAGCAGCTTGCGCGCCCGGAAGAGCCGCGTCCGCACTGACGATTCCGGTATCTTCATCACTTCCGCAATCTCTGCCGAGTTCAACTCCTGCACGGTTGAAAGCTCCAGCGGCTGGCGCAGGGCTTCAGGAAGGCCGGCGATCATGCGCTCAAGCAAATGCTGCATCTGCCGCCCTGCGAGCTGTGCATCCGCCGTGGGTGCAGGATCAGGCAGCGCATCCAGCATCGGCTCATCCTGTGTGTCATCATTGAGCGAAGCCACCGCCCGGCTGCCAGAGCGCCTCTTATCCAGCGCCGTGGTCCAGGCAATGCGCGCCAGCCATGTCTTGGGATTCCGCACCTTGTGCAGGCTGCTCTTGTGCTTCACCACGCGAAGAAAACATTCCTGCGTTGCGTCTTCAGCGTCGTGGTGATTGCGCAGGATGGAATAGGCAATGCGAAATATCATTCCCGCATGGTCCGCGACCAGCGCCTCAACCGTTGGCGCTGCCGTTTCCATGGGAATTGCGTGTTTCAGAACCGTATCTCCCAATATCGCCTGCCCTGCCATTGCGCCTTCCTGAAGAGAAAGACAGTAGGAGAACGGAAAGTGTTCAGATATTTTGCGGCGATTTACGGAAAGAACAAGGCAAGAAACAACTGCAAGAAAGAGCGGGCCACGGAGATTAAGACATGATTTGGCTGCTGAGAGCGGACTGCGTCTGTAAAACCCCAGCCTGCAAAGGCAGCTCCAGGATAATGCGCGCCCCAGCCGGCTCCAGATTCATGGCGGAGATCTCTCCGCCATGCTCCTTCACAATGCCATAGCAAATGCTGAGTCCCAGGCCGGTCCCCTTGCCCACTGGCTTGGTCGTATAGAAAGGATCAAAGACGCGGGTTACGTCAGAAAAACCGGGGCCGCTATCGTCAAAGCACAGCACTACGCGGACGCCGCGCCGCGCGGCTTCAACGCGTATGCTCTTGCGGGCGCATCCTTCCAGCGCGTCAATGGAATTGTTCAGCAGGTTCAGCAGGATCTGCTTGAACTGGTCTTCATCCAGCGCCACCGGCGGAAGATTCGGCTCAATTTGCAATTGCACTTCAACATCATGGTTGCGCAAGTGGTATTCGCGCAGCGCCAGCACATCGTGCAGCAGCAATTCCAGGTTGGCTGACTTCTTTTCCAGATTGTTTTGCCGGGCAAAACGCAAAAGATTTTCGATGATGCGTTTCATCCGCTGCGCTTCACGCAACATCTTGTCCAGTTTTTGCCGAGCCGGACCGGCCGGCAGGTCATCACTGATCAGCTCAGAATATCCAACAATGGAGGTCAGCGGATTGTTCAACTCATGGGCAACGCCGGCAACCAACTGCCCGATTGCTGCCAGCTTCTCTGACCGCGCCAGCTGCCGATGCAGCGCGGCATTGTCAATCGTCACGGCCAGGTCGCCGGCCAGCAGCTCTATTTTTGACATCTCTTCCGCGTTCACCCTGGTAACGTCACGAGGATCGTTCAGCCCAATGCAGCCAACGTGCGCGCCGCGAGTGGTTTGCAGGGCCACCAGGACCTGATTACCTTTCTGCCAGTACTGCGTGGGTTCATACTCTGTGGAACTGGGAATCTGCCCATATTTCGTCATCTGCTCCGGCGAGAGCAAAAATGATGTTTGTCCCAGCGGTGAGCCTACCTTGCAGGCGTGCACCAGATCTGGAAACTTCCATACCTGGCTGCATTTGTGTTCTATCAGCACGGCAGCCTCTCCCAGATATCCAGCGTGGCCTGCCGCATACAGGTTTTCGCCATCCAGGCTCAGGATGATCACCACGCGATCAAAAGTGCTGGTTTCACGGATGGCCTCCGCGATCTCAGTGCACATGGAATTCACGTCAACGCCCGTCAGCAGGCGCGACGTGATTCCCGCAAACTTCTGCAACTGCTGATTCACCTTCCGCTCACGCCGCCGCGCGGAACGAAGGAAATCTGATTTGTCTTCCAGCAGGGTGAGGATCATGCCGAAAGCAACAAAGAATTTAGGTGTGTTCCATAATTCGGGATTTACTTTCAAGCTCGGCGCAAACTTGTCCATGAGCAGGCCAAGTGGAAACACCGCTCCCCACAGCAAAAAACCGCCCGCACTGGTCAGCACGCCAGGTGTCCAGCGCTGGTAGCGTCTCCAGAAGAGAAAACCGGGCAGTCCAAATCCCAGTGTGAGCAGGGCAAAGTAGCCAAAATCAAAGTCGTTATGCCAGGCGCGGTAAATGGCTACGGTTCCGACGATAAAAACCGGCGGCGCCCAATAGAGAAACTCTGTGGTGAGCTTGCGACGGAGCGCCACAAACAAAAGCGATCCATAAAAGATGATTGCGATGCACCCAATATAAAGGACCCGCCATTTCAGTTCGTACGCCTGGCCAATGGTGTAGATGACTAGCGGCATTCCCGTCAGGGCGAGCAAACTCCAGGTAAGCTTCTTGTTTTCAAAAAATGAGGTGAGTGAAGCGATAAAAAACAGGGCTGAAAGCTGAAGGCAGCCCAGATCAATCATGTAAGTTACGGGCGTCAGATTGCCGTCAGGCGGCTCAAAGGCCTGAACAAAGAAATGGATAAAGATCAGCCCCCACGCCGCAATCCACAAATGCAGCCGGGCCGACTTCACGTGCCGCCGCAGGGCAACAAAGATGCCCACCATCACGGCCAACACCAGAATGGTTGGGAGCTTGTCGAATAAAGTGGCCATTCGCGCAACGTCCTGTAAGGAACGGGCAAGCGTATCACGAGCAGATTAGGCCGACACTCATCAATCGCTATTTTCAGGGTGACCTACGTAACCTTACTTAGAGGGTTGCTGTTCCAATTTGGGAATAGCTTTAGCCGGAACCACGGACCAGCCTGCTATACTCGTTTTGACGGCAGAAAGTCCTGTTTCTTTCTGGCTTCTTTGCCTTGGATCACCACCCAGGGGCGGTTAGCTCAGCTGGTTAGAGCGCGTGCCTTACAAGCACGAGGTCCGCGGTTCGATCCCGCGACCGCCCACCATAAAAACTTCCAATCGAAAGTTCCCTCAGAGAATCAGCGTGGCGGCTTGCGTGACTCTACAGTCGTACAAAACTGATTGACAGTAGCGAATGATCTCGTATTAAATCGTACTTCTTTAGTTTTTTTCTGCTTGGCGATCCCTTTTTGACGGAGAAGTCTGGCATGGAATGCGTGAAGGAGGGCCTTACACGGCGAGAACTCCTCGCTCGCGGCGGCTTGCTTACCCTGGTTTCCATAATGGCAGGTCCTGTGATGGCGGGTCTTCCGGCCCGCTCATTATCGCCAGAACTGGCCGTGCTTGACGTGGCTTATGCCGGCTCTATGGGATCCATGATGGAAGGCCCGGTAAAGACCGCCGTAGCCCAGAGCTTGCAGCTTGACATGCACGGCCGCGCCCAGGGATCGAGCGCATTAGCGCAGTTGATTGCAGGGGGAAGCATCCGGCCGGATGTTTTTATGCCCGTAACTCCAGGACCCATATTGACGGTCTTGCGCGCCGGCAAAGCTGAATCAGCCGAGCCTATTGCTCATACGGAAATGGTGATCGCCTACAGCCCAAAGAGCCGTTTTGCCTCTAAGTTGGAGGCAGCAAGCAAAGGTAAGGGCAGGTGGTGGGAGATTCTGCAGGAACCAGGGTTGCGCTTTGGCCGCACGGACCCAGTTGCCGATCCACAGGGACGTAACATTATCTTCACCATGATGATTGCGGCCAAAGTCTATAAACAACCTGATCTGGTGGAAAAGATTTTAGGCCCAACCATCAATGAGAGGCAGATCTTCACTGAGCCAACGGTACAGGCAAGGTTACAGAGCGGTGAATTGGACGCTGCTTCTGCGTATAAAATCCAACCCGGCCCGTTCAACCTGCCATACATTGCCCTGCCAAAAGAGATCAACCTGAGCGGGCAAAACGTTCATACAGATCATCCGGATGTGACTCTTACCGTCAGTGGAAAAACATATACTCCCGAGCCGCTGATTTACTATGCCAGCGGGCTTAAAGACGCGCCCAACAGCAAAGGCGCCGCGGCCTTTGTTGAATGGCTGAAAGGGAATGAGGCGCAAGCTATTTTTCGCCGTTTTTACTATGATCCCCCGGGGGATGCTTCCGCTCTCCATGCATGACCACTAACCGCCATTGGATCGCCAGGGCCAGCGCTGCAGTATTTGCGATTGCCTTGCTCTATCCCTTTACCGCATTTTTTGTGCATGTGGGCGCGTGGCAATGGGACCACGACGTACGCCGCCCCGCGCTTGCCTCAATCCGGGTTTCGCTGCTGCTTACCACCCTGGCGATGGCAATCATCGTTGTCCTGGGCACGCCGGTTGCCGCTTACATTGCGCGCTGCCGGACACGTGAGCGCCTTATCTGGCAGGCTTTGTTGCTGGTCCCCATACTTCTGCCGCCGTTGGCTTTGGGAATCCTGATGACTCTTGCCTTTGGGCCTTACGGATCACTGGGCGCACTGCTGGATCGTTACGGCATTGTGATGACCAACAGCGCGACGGCTTTTGTTACTACCCAGGTTTATGTCGGCATGGGATATTACGTTTTGGGAGCGGTAGCCGCTCTTGATGCGGTCCCAGCAATGCTGCAAAAGCAGGCTGCCCTGCTGGGGCTTACGCCGATGAAAGTTTTTCTGCGTGTGACCCTGCCACTTGCGCGGTTAGGATTGGCCGTGGCGCTCAGCATTGCGTGGGTCAGGGCAATCGGTGAATTTGGCGCAGTGGTGGTAACCGCGTATTACCCTTCCGGCATGCCAGTCCAGTTGTGGGTAAATTTGCAGAGCTTCGGCTTGCCTGCGGTGATGCCTTTACTGGTGGTATTTCTTGCTGTTGCCCTGCCACTGCCCTGGCTGATCCACGTGCTGGCACAGCGCCAACGCCGCCATGCTTAAAGCGCAGATCGTAAAAAACCGTCGCGAGCTTGAGGTCAACGTCACGCTGGAGCTTGGGCCGGGAGAATCATTGGGGCTCTTCGGCGCTTCCGGCGCGGGCAAGAGCACTGTGCTGGCTTGCATTGCAGGAATCGAGGAGCCTGATGACGGCTATGTGGCGCTTGGGGATTGCAAATTCTTCCCGCCCTCATTGCCTTTGCATCGACGTCCCGTGGGATATTTAACCCAGGAACCCGGCCTCTTCCCCCACCTAACGGTTGGAGAAAACATTTGTTTTGGCATTTCCAAACGGATGGCCAACGACAAAGAACAAGCCGCCTGGATAGAAACCTTGCGTGATCGCTTACAATTGGCGCCGCTGTGGCACGCGCCAGCTTCATTGATTTCCGGCGGACAAGCAAGGCGCGTAAGCCTGGCGCGAATGCTCGCCCGCAAGCCTGCGCTTGTTCTGCTGGACGAGCCCTTTGCCGGTCTGGACCGTCAGTTAGTACGTGAGTTGATTGACGATCTGGTTTCCTGGAACCAAACCCTGGGCTTTAGCATGATTGCTGTTGACCATCAGGTTGAAGTGCTTAAGCGGTTGTGTCCAAGACGGGCCATTGTGCTGGAGCATGGAAAAATCGCGCAGTCCGGCACATGGGAAGAGATATGCGGCACGCCGGCGACTCCGCTATTACGTTCACTGCTTGCGCCTCTTTAGAAAACGGTCAGGATTGGAGTGAAACGATATGAAGGGCGAACCGCAACCCAAGCTGTATCCTGTGCGCCATGCCTGCAAGGTGCTGGGTGTGAGCTACCCTGCTTTGAAGCAATGGATTTATAAAGGCAAGATCAAGACCGTCAAGACGCCGGGTGGGCACCATCGCATTCCTGAAACCGAAATTGACCGTCTTCTGCCCTCCATTCCTCAACGCGCCACCATCCAGAGCCGCAGGGAAAACTATAGAAAGATCAGCGGACGCAACCAGCTTGTGGGACGGATTGTTGAAATTAAGATTGACGGCCTCATGGCGCAGGTAACGCTCTCCATTGCAGGCCAGTACCTCACATCAATCATTACAGCGGATGCGGCGCAGGAGATGCGGCTGGAAAAAGGCCAACTCGCAACCGCTTTAATAAAATCCACTGAGGTAATGCTGATGCGCGCTCAATAATTTGAAAAAGCGGAGGATTTCATCAATCTGGCTATAGCGCCTCGTTTATTTCCTGGCCTCCATCTCCGCTTCCGCCTGCAAGCTCTGCACATCACGGAAAACAGTTAATACGGCAAGCGTGCGCCCGCCTAGCTGATATGAAACTGCGCAATCCCTGGCATCCAGACTGCCATCGATTTTCGTAGCGTCCCACTTTTCCGCATGGCCAACATAGTTAATGCTCACGTCATAGTGCTGGCTCCAGAAAAATGGGACAGCATCAAACTTTTCCTTCTGGCCCAGGATGTTCCTGGCTGCGGTCTGGCCCTGGCGTTCTGCCACCACCCAGTGCTCAACGCGTATGCGATTGCCGGAATGGGGATCGGGCCAGCGTGCTATGTCACCGGCGGCGAAAATTCCCAGACCGTTGGTTTCCATATATTCATTCACCACAACGCCACGATCAATGGTTAAACCGGCCTTTTCCGCCAGCGCCAATGAAGGCCGAACGCCCACGCCCAGCACAATGAAATCAGCATTGAGCGTGGCGCCTGTGCTCAACGTTACTTTGTTTCCATCAACCCGGCTGACCGTAGCTCCCAGATGGAAAACAACACCGTGGCTCTCATGCAGTCCGCGAATAAATTTGCCGACCTCCGCTCCCATCACCCGCTCCAGCGGCTGTTGCTCCTGCGAGACTACGTTTACGGCAATCCCGCGCGCGCGCAACGATGCAGCAACTTCAAGGCCAATAAAGCTCGCTCCCACCACTACCACCTGCTTGGCGGTAGCTGCCCTGGCAATGATGGCCCGGCTGTCAGCATAGGTGCGCAGATAGTGAATTTGGGAATCAGAAGCTCCTGCAATCGGCAGCTTGACCGGCTCTGCGCCGGTGGCCAGCAGGAGCGCGCCATATTCATAGGCCTTGCCGTTTTCCAGCACCACGCGCTTACCAGAGACATCGATCGACGCAACTTTTGAGTTCAACACCAGATCAATCTTGTTGTTGGTATAAAAATCAGGCGGACGCAATGGAATCCAATCTTCTGAGGCCGTGCCGGCAAGGAAATCCTTGGAGAGGTTTGGACGATCCACCGGGCCTGATTCATCAGCACTGATGATGCTTACACGGCCAGCGTAGCCTTCCCGGCGCAGCATCTCTGCCGCTGCCAGTCCCGCGGCGCCGCCGCCAACAATCACCACAGAGGCAGGAAGCTTGCCAGAAGGCTTCTTTGCCGCTTGACTCAGCTTTTCGCGGACAAAAACCTTGTCGCCAACCTTCTCCACGCGCCAGCAGGAGACGGGATCAAGAGCTGGAGCGCGGACTGCTTCGCCGGTGCGCAAGCTGAAGCAGGCATGGTGCCAGGGACAGCGCACCGTATCTCCCACGACCAGCCCGTCAGCCAGCGGCCCATGATAATGAGTACAGTGTGCGCCGATAGCGAAAAACTCATTGCCGCGCCGGACGAGAATAGCTCCTTCGCCGCCTACCTGACCAGCCAGGGGAGTACCATCGTGGAGATTTTGAACCAAAAAACCATTTTTAAAATCAGGTTTAGCAGTGTCTTCCATGGGCCGCCAGGGCCTCCATTCAAAGTTATTTTTTAAAGCGCAGAACAAAGACCAACGACGCAATACTCAAGACGCCATTTTGAGAACGATTTTTCCCCGGTCATGCGGCGCGCCGGCCAGCATGTCGTGTGCAACGCGCGCCTGGCTCAGCGGCAAAACGGTCCCAACGGAGGGAACAAGCTTTCCGCTGTCAAACAGTTCGGTGATGCGCTGCAACCGGGCTGTGGTGACCTCAACATAGAAGAAAACAGCTTCCACTCCATATTTCTTGGCTGTCTCTTCTGGAACAGGAGATACAACGGAAACAAGAATCCCGCCGGGCTTTAGCACGCGAAAGGAACGCTCCCGCGTGGTGCCGCCAACGGTGTCAATCACAATGTCAACCGCGTGCACAGAGCCTTCAAACGGTGCGCCGTGATAGTCGAGAACCGTGTTTGCGCCGAGGCTGCGCACATAATCGATGTCATTTGCAGATGCGGTTGCAATGACGTTGAGCTTTGCTTCACGGGCAAGCTGCACAGCGTAAGCGCCCACATTTCCGGCGCCGCCGTGGATAAGCACAGTTTGACCGGCTTGGGCGTGAGCGTAATCAAAGAGCATCTGCCATGCCGTAACCGCCACCACCGGGGCCGAGGCTGCTTCCACATAGGTCAGCTTCCTGGGCTTTGGCGCCATCATTCCGGCAGAAGCAACCGCATACTCGGCGTATGCCCCAACGAAGCCCTCGTTAGTTGAGCCATAAACGTCATCGCCAACTTTGAATCCGGAAACGCCCGGCCCGATCTCGGCCACCGTGCCGGAAAGATCAGAACCAAGAATCAACGGCGGCGCAGGGCTTACAGCGCTCTTCCCTTCGCGGATCAGCGCATCCCACGGACCGACGCCGGCTGCTTTGACGTGTACCAGAAGCTGTCCCGCACCGGCTTTGGGGCGCTGCAAATCTTCATTCACAATGACTGATGGCGGACCGAATTGCAGAATTCTTGCGGCTTTCATCGTATTTTGGCTTTTTGCATCCATAGCATGTTAATCCTATTGAGTTGGAACTGCGATCCGCGTGACAAGTTGGCTCTTGTCTTGCAGGTGCATAATTGATGAAGGCTGCTGAACGCTATGACCCAAGAAGAAATCCGGCTGCAGGAATCGCAGCGCCGCATTAAACACTGGAAACGCTGGGGCCCGTACCTGAGCGAACGTGCCTGGGGCACCGTGCGCGAGGATTATAGCCCTGACGGTGATGCCTGGCGCTACTTCCCGCATGACCATGCGCGGTCACGCGCCTACCGATGGAATGAAGACGGCATTGCCGGCATCTGCGATCGCCACCAGTTCCTGTGCTTTGCGCTGGCTTTGTGGAATGGCCGCGATCCCATTCTCAAAGAGCGCCTCTTTGGCTTGAACTGCCATGAGGGGAACCACGGTGAAGATGTAAAGGAATATTACTTCTATCTCGATTCGACCCCGACACACTCATACATGAAGTATCTGTATAAGTATCCGCAGGCGGAATATCCGTACACGCGCCTGCTGGAAGAAAACCGCCGGCGCGACCAGCACCAGCCGGAGTTTGAACTGATTGACACGGGAATCTTCGATGACGACCGCTACTTCGACGTTTTTGTGGAGTATGCCAAGCAGGGGATTGAGGACATTTGTATCCGCATCACTGCGGTCAACCGTGGTCCTGAAGCCGCAGAGATTCATCTGCTGCCCACGCTCTGGTTCCGCAACACCTGGTCATGGGTCGCGGGAAGCGTTAAGCCATCATTGATCTTTGACCCTGCGACCGGCGCGATCTGTGTGCAGCAACAAGAGATTGGCAATTACTGGCTTTACGCCGACCAGGGCGGCACACCGCTCTTTACTGAAAATGAGACCAATTTTCAGCGGCTCTTTAACGTTCCCAACGGCTCGCCGTTCGTTAAAGACGCTTTTCATGGCTATGTGATCAATGGCGAAAAGGACGCGGTCAATCCCGCGCAGCAAGGCACCAAGGCCGCCATCTATTACAAGCTGACGATCCCCTCCGGCGGGCAGGCTACGGTGAATCTACGCCTGCAGCGGGCGGATACTGCCATGCAGCAGGCCCAAGCTCTTGGAACAGAGCTGCAAAAGATCTTCGCGGCAAGAAAGCAGGAAGCGGACGAGTTTTATGCCACGGTGATCCCTCAATCCGCAGACGCTGACACGCAGAACATCATGCGCCAGGCATTTGCGGGGATGCTCTGGAGCAAACAGTTTTACCACTACGTGATCCGTGACTGGCTGAAAGGCGATCCTACAATGCCCAAGCCGCCGGAGTCGCGCAAGAATGGGCGCAATCACGCCTGGATATATATCTATAACGCTGACGTGCTCTCCATGCCTGATAAATGGGAATATCCGTGGTACGCGGCCTGGGACCTCGGCTTCCATTGCGTTGCGCTGGCCATGGTGGATTGCGAATTTGCCAAGGACCAACTGGTGCTTCTGCTGCGCGAGTGGTATATGCACCCTAACGGACAGATTCCGGCCTATGAGTGGGCTTTTGGCGATGTGAATCCGCCGGTTCATGCGTGGGCGGCGTACCAGGTTTACAAAATTGATCGCGCCAAAAATGGCGGCCATGGCGATACCGAGTTCCTGGCGCGGGTCTTCCAAAAACTGCTTTTGAATTTCACCTGGTGGGTCAATCGCAAGGACGTAGAAGGCCTCAACGTTTTCCAGGGCGGCTTTCTCGGTTTGGACAACATTGGCGTCTTCGATCGCAATATGCCTCTGCCCGGAGGCAAAGTTCTGGAGCAATCAGACGGCACCAGCTGGATGGCGATGTACTCGCTCGACATGATGGCCATTGCATTGGAGCTGGCAAGCACTGATCCGGTTTATGAAGATCTGGCAAGCAAGTTCTGGGAGCACTTTATTTTCATTGCCCGGGCAATGAACCACCTGGGTGATGACGGCCTGAGCTTGTGGAATGAAGAAGACGGGTTTTTCTATGACGTGCTGCATTCCTCAGATGGCACTTCCCTGCCATTGCGCGTGCGTTCCATGGTGGGCTTGATGCCGCTGTTCGCCGTGCTGACGATGAATCCAGAACTGCTGAACGCCATGCCCGCGTTCAAGCGGCGACTGGAATGGTTTATTGAAAATCGCTCCGACCTCACCGCCAACATGGCCTGCATGAAGACGCGGGGTAATGCGGAACACAGGCTACTTTCAGTCGCCAGCCGTCCGCAGCTTGAGCGCATTCTCGAGGTGATGCTCGATGAAAGCGAGTTCCTCTCACCGCACGGCATCCGGGCGCTTTCCGCCTATCACCGCGACCACCCTTACACGCTTGAACTGAATGGAGAGAAACACACCGTAGATTACGAGCCTGCAGAATCAACCACCGGCTTGTTTGGCGGCAACTCCAATTGGCGCGGGCCGATTTGGTTCCCGGTGAATTACCTGCTGATTCAGGCGTTGCGGCGCTTCCATGAATATTATGGAAGCTCGGTCCGCGTGGAATGTCCCACGGGATCCAGTACGCTGATGGACTTGAACGAAATAGCGGATGAAATCAGCCACCGCCTCATCAGCACTTTTCAGCGTGACGATCATGGGCGCAGGCCGGTGCTGGGCAAGAATGAGAAATTCCAGACTGATCCGCATTGGCGTGATTACATTCCGTTCCACGAGTACTTCCACGGCGATACCGGCGCGGGCGTAGGCGCAAGCCACCAGACAGGCTGGACCGGCCTGGTCGTCAAGATGATCGATGAAATCTTCAACAAGGAAGCAGCCAAAATCACAGCGGCACCAGCTACCGTAGAAAAATAGCCATGAAAACTATTCTGCTCATCTCCGGCAAAATCTTTTATTGAGATCAATTCTGCTGCGCAGCGAAAGTTGCAAACCGTGATTAGCTTTGACAAGAGCGTGTGTGCCGACCTGCAGGCCGGACTTAGCCGCGAGTGGCTTGAGACCAACGGCCTGGGCGGCTTTGCCTGCGGCACAATCACTGGGGCCAACACCCGCCGCTATCATGGTTTGTTGACTGCGGCCCTGAACCCACCCGGCGGCCGCATGTTGCTGCTGGCCAAACTGGAAGAAACGCTGATTGTGGGCGAGCGGCGGATTGATCTCTCCACCAACGAGTATGTTGGCGCAATCCATCCTGAAGGCTATCTGGCTTTGACCGGCTTCCGGCTCGATCCATTTCCCATCTGGACATTTGCCGTGGAAGGCATTGTCCTGGAAAAGGCCGTCTTCATGCCGCTGGGCAGTAACACGGTGCAGGCGGAATACAAGCTGCTGCAAGCGCCGGCGGGAGCGGGCCTGCTGCTGGAGATCAGGCCGCTGGTCGCCTTTCGCGATAGTTCCTGTACAACTCACGAGAACAGCGCTCTGAACGCAGCAGTTGTGAGCGAGCCAAACTCCGCCAGCATTCAGCCTTATACGAGTCTGCCTGCGCTGCACTTTGCCCACAATGCCGCGCAGCTTGGATCGCAAGGTTATTGGTACAGAAATTTTCTATACAGAGTGGAACGAGCTCGCGGGCTGGATTTTCAGGAAGACCTGTTCAATCCTTTTGTGCTTTCCTGGAACCTCAGCCAGACGCCCTGCGCTCAGGTGATTGCTTCCACGCAGCAATATGACATTCGGACGGCAGATGCTGTGCACAATGCTGAGATTGCGCGGCGGAAGAAATTAGCAAGCACGTCACCTGAGGATGATCCGCTTGTGCGGGCGCTGACCATAGCGGCAGACCAATTTCTTGTTCGCCGGGGCAAAGAGTGGACGGTCATCGCGGGTTATCCATGGTTTACGGATTGGGGGCGTGACACCATGATCTCGCTCCCCGGCCTCACGCTTTTCACCGCCAAAGAGGACATTGCCAGAAGCATCCTGCGGAACTTTGCCCGCGATGTTGATATGGGCATGTTACCTAACCGATTCGCGAATTCCGGCGCAGCAGAATTTAACACAGTGGATGCGGCGCTCTGGTTTTTTGAAGCCGCGCGCGCCTACGCTGCCGCAACCGATGATTATGACTTCATCTGCGAGGAGCTGTATCCGGTCTTGAACACGATGATTGATTGGCACATCAAGGGAACGCGTTACAACATCAAGGCCGCGGAAGACGGCCTGCTCCATGCCGGTGCGCCGGGTGTACAGCTTACCTGGATGGACGCCAAAATCGGCGACCATGTAGTAACGCCGCGTTACGGCAAGCCGGTTGAGATAGAGGCGCTCTGGTATAACGCGCTGCGCACCATGGAAGACTTTGCCGCGCGCTTGGGCGACGAGGTGTTGCAGAAGAAATATTCCGCCATGGCATCGCGGGCCAGTGAGACTTTCAATCGCATTTTCTGGAACGAAAACGAACACTGCCTTTATGACGTGGTGAATAGCGGCGCGCCCGATGCATCACTCCGCCCGAACCAGATCTTTGCAGTGAGCTTGCATTACTCCATGCTCTCAATGGAGCGCGCTCGCGCAGTAGTGGAAATCGTACAGCGCGAACTGCTGACGCCCTTCGGCCTGCGTACGCTCAACCGTTCTGATCCACGCTACCGCGCAACTTATGAAGGCGGGCAGGAGAGCCGCGATTCCGCTTATCACCAGGGCACGGTGTGGCCGTGGCTGTTCGGCCCATTTATTTCGGCCTACGTGCGAGTCAATGGCGGAACGGCACAGTCGCGGGCACAGGCACGTGATTTGCTGCGCGGAATTGAGCCGCATCTTACTCAAGCCGGGCTGGGGCAGATTTCAGAAGTCTTTGATGCTGATCCGCCGCATTATCCGCGAGGCTGCTTTGCCCAGGCATGGAGCGTGGCTGAGATCTTGCGCGCGCTGTGTGAAGACATTTATCAAACTCGGACGCCTGCTCGAGAGATTAACGCCGCTGTCTGATTCCTCAGCGTATTCACCTCTTCATACAGTTGCCGCGCAGCTTCCTTGCGATCGGTAAAAACTCTTGCTCCGCCGCCAAAGCGCAAATTCGCTGTGATGCCGCCTTTGCTGAACAGCCTGGCGGCATGGGTCCCCAAAACCATATCGCCGTAGTAGCAAACGTCAACCGCAGGATCACCGTCTTCAATCTCATAGCTGATGCAGGCGGCCGTAATGGGAGTGCGGTTTTCTATTGCGGGCTGAAACAACGACGAGCGAAAAGGCAAAACCTGCCGCCCATTGGAGCTTGTGCCCTCAGGGAACAGAACCACGCGCACGCCGCCGGCCAGCGCCGCCGCCATTTGCGGCTGGATGGAGTGAGTGTTGTGTGGCCGGGAGCGATCAATATAGATTGTGCCAGCAAGAGTGGCCACCAAACCGATACCTGGCCAGCCCTTAATTTCACGCTTGGCCACAAAGACACAGGGAGCAAGGGCGCTGAAGACCAGGATATCGAGATAGCTGAGGTGATTGGAGACCAGAAGGCCGCCGGCAGGCGCCATGCCATCGCCGGCAAAACTCACGCCGAGCCAGGGCAGAACGCGCGCGCTCCAGCGATGCAAGACATCCATCCGGTGAAGCAAGGCGGTTCTGCCGGTAAGAGCATTGAGCAGATATTGAAACAGGCAGGCAAAGACGGCAAATCCCACGACAGCAAAGCGCCGGGTGACGCGGAGAAATCGACGAGTTGGACTGATGAGCGCGCTCAAGCCTCAAAACAACCTGCCCCGAATGGCCAATGAAAGAACTTTAAATCCATCAGGACCAGGAAGTCGATGGGCGGGTTCTGGCTAGAGAGCAAATTAGGACGGGAATATCCTTTGTCTCTCCGTATCTGGCTTCAGGCAATCAGTTGAAGTTGATGAAATGTTCCACGCTGGACGGCACAAAGGAGGCGCTGGTTGTTTCCTTCGCGGCGACAAGGGTAAGGTGGGGACTTATATACTTGACGCACATCCTACTTTTTGTCACAATTTTTCTCGCCGTGACAGGGTTTTGCGTCCGTTTTTTGTTGCCGTCTGTTCGCCATTACGTTACAAGTGAAGTCGGGCCACGTTCGGTGTTCAGACCGAGCGCAGCCCTGACCACAAATCACCTTCCATTGAAAGGCGAATCATGGCTGCTCCCAAGGGTAAATCTCCCCGCAAGCGACAATCAAGCCTACTCCGGTTTCCACAGGTCAGAGGAAAAATCGTGGAATGGCATTGAAGCCGATGCCGAAACAATCACAATCCTATTCAGGGACAAGACTGCTCTCAGCTTCGACTTCGATCCTACCCTCATCATTTATCCCGAACTCGCAGACTTGCGAACGGGAAACTGGCGGGGCATCAAACGATGGCGAAGTATTCACAGCAAACCAAGCATGGTCGAATGGCCCTAACACCGAACCCGCCGAAAGGCGGGTTTTTATATGGAGGTGTTTGGAGAGATGCTTAGATACTTCACACACATGTCTGTGTCAAAATGTGGCCCTATGCGATTCGTTGAAAGAATTAGCCCCTA
This sequence comes from Candidatus Angelobacter sp., assembly GCA_035279585.1. Lineage (GTDB taxonomy): Bacteria > Acidobacteriota > Terriglobia > Terriglobales > Acidobacteriaceae > Angelobacter. The sequence goes on from DATEHN010000136.1 coordinate 19,916, forward strand.
CGTCCAAATCGTCGCCAGTGTTGGATGTTTCATTTTTGCCTACCTCACGTGGCGACTGTCCCAATCACAACAACCACCAGCAACGAATCCCGCATCGCCACAAAAAGGAGAGCCGATAGTGCTCATTCACTACTACCCATCTGCTCTCATTATTTTGTCGATAGCTCTGTTTGTGATTGGCGTAGCTCTTTTGGTAATGGCCATTAGAACAGAAGTTAGGATCAGGAAGAGCAAACATCTTCCAATGCAGACAGAACAAATCCCATCGGTACGCCCAAAAATTATCCCAGTGAAATGGGACAAGCCCCCAGATGCTTTCCACGGTTTATTTATTAGAAACGATGGTGCGCCAGCATTCGATATTTCTGTAGATGAGCCAGTGCTCATCGGCCAATCAAGACTTGGTTTTTGGAACAGGATTTATCCGGGACTGACAAAGGAACAAGGAGAGCTATTTATTGATTGCCACATTGAATTAATAGGTGTAGGTCATGGTACAACAGGCGGCGCATTGCGCGATCTGATGGTAAAGGCGGATGTCGAATCTCTTCCACTGACGATCAGATACAGGGACTTGGAAAGGACGTATCTTACAAGATGTAGCATAGTACGTGAGGTGTGGGGAAATGGGTTACGTATTTCTTCTATTCAACAAGAGTTACTGGGGGACATAAAAAGCAGCGATGACACTACTGCTTTGCCAGTCTCAACACCGAAACATAATTCAGATGTTCCCGACGTTTTTCTTGAGTGGGCCTTACCTAATCCAGAATTTCCAGGCATCAGCAGCGAAAAAGAAATTATTGTCGTAAACCGGAGTACAACAGATTATGCCTATAACATCGTAATCGCTCCCCTCACATTGGCCACCACTTTAAAATTTGGAAAGATAAGTGAACTCAAGCCACAGGGCAGGATTCCCGTCGAGATAACATTCGAAGGCATGAAGGAGCCGCATTACAAGCCACTAATTAGGTTCCTTATGATTAACGAAAATCGAGAGGTTGCAGAGCAAAGAGGATTCATAACAGAGAAGCAATCAGGATTGGCGCGTTACGTTTTTAGCGTACCTCTTTCCATGACTTACTCAGGTAGAAGTGGAACATGCACGACAGATATTACGATGCAGTTTGATGATTTTAACGGGGCTAAATTTGAGTTTGTGCGTCGTGCGTAATAAGAATATTTAGGGAATGCGATGAGTCCAAAAATTTATAAATATCAAGAAGGAAAGAAAGCCCAAGAGGACTTTGAAGAGGGCATGAAAGCTCTGTTCCAGGTTCCGAAAGAAGCGGCCAAGGGTAAGAAAAAAGCCCGCAAGAAGCGGGCTAAAAACGATCAAAGTCAGACCAGCGAATCCGATGTTTCCCGCGATTCTGGCGAGGCTTGAAACAGCGTGGGCGTTTTCGATCAGGGCTGCTCCGCACGTCTGCCGATCAACTCATCATAGGTGAGACGCTTATCGGCAATCTGCGGAAGGGCCAGTTCAAAACGGTTTGAATCGCTCACGAATTTCTTTTTGGTTGCGCGATTGTTGTAACGGAAAACTTGCTCATCGAGGTAACGAAACAGGTGGAACGGTTCAACGCTAATGTAGGTTCCCTTGAGTCCCCGCTTTACGAGACTCCAAAAGTTTTCGAGTCCGTTCGTGTGAACCTGCCCGTTCACGTACTCTTTGGCATGGTCAACGATTCCATGAGCGTATTCCTTATCGAGTCCCCAATAGGAATGGCAATCATCTGTAGAGAGCTGAGAACCGGATTCAACGTTATCTCTAACAAGTGCCTGCAAAATGTGACGCTCTCTATTCTCAAGAATCTGAGTTCTCACTTTGCCGCCACGTTCCAAAACTCCACCAACGATAACTTTGTTTGCTCCACCTTTGGGCATTCCCGGCGCAGTCAATCTGGCGCGTTTAGCTTTGTGCATGAAACGGGCCTTACCGCCTATGTAGGTTTCATCTACTTCGACGTGCCCTTGAAATTTTCCCTCTTGTTTTTGGTGCAAAGCCAAGCGAAGTCTTTGCAGCATGAACCATGCTGTTTTTTGCGTGACTTTAAGAGCGCGATGAATTTCCAGACTGCTCACACCGTTTTTGCAATTGACCAACATCCAAAAAGCAGCCATCCACTTATCAAGAGAGATTGGCGAATCCTCCATGACGGTTCCAATCTTGAGGGTGAACTGCTTTTTGCAGTCATAGCAAAACCAGACGCGGCGAGTCTTAATGAAAGAATGCTTCGATCCTTGGCAACGGGGACAAACTACTTTTCCATCTGGCCAGCGCAACTGGACTGCATATTCAAAACAGCGTTGCGGGTCGGAAAAGTAAACAATCGCTTGTTGCAAGGTTTCTGGCTTTTTCATGAATCCAGAGTACCTTATATTCGCCTGTGTGTCAAGTATATAATTACCGTAAAACTCCCTGTCGCGGCATGGGCAAACGAGAAATTCCCGGGATGGTTCGACTCACGCTCGCTCTCCCGCTTCGCGGTATCGTTCGCGCTTCGCTCACCATGACAAGATGAAATAGGGTTCTGTCAAACTGAGACACTACCGATTCCTCGGACTCACGGAAAGAAAAGGGCAAATTTCAATTCGTGAAAACCGATTCTCTGGAGCGTACCAGAATTCAAACTGATCCAACTGCAGATCCCGTTAGAGCCTAGATCAGTTCGCATCGGCCGATGGCGGCTTTAACGAGCGCACAAACTCCACAAAATTCGGGTCTTTGCGCAGGCCAGCAAACACACTCTCATGCAGGGCGCCCTTGACGGGATAGCCTTCTTCATTGGCCTTGCTCAGGTAGTAGCGGCAGTGCTGCTGGTCATTATGCTCTCCGTACATCTGCGCCATCACGTAGTGAAAATGGCCGAGATCATTGGAGGTAACCAGCTTGACAGCAACGCCACCGGGGAGCGAGCGCTCAAAAATGGTGGGATCGATTTCCATGGCGCGCTGGTATTCCCTGGTAGCGCGGTCAAAGTTTTTCTCAGAGAAATAAGCTGTGCCCAGGTTGCTGTGGAAGCTGGCATTGTCATCGCTGAGCTTGATGGCCTTTTTATACTGCTTGATGGCGGAGCCAAATTTTCTCTCGTTGTAATAGAGCGCGCCCAGGTTGTTATAGGCTTCGGGATATTTTTTATCGTCTTTGATCGAAGCCTTAAATTCTTTGCGAGCTTGTGAGTCGCGACGCAGCAGAAGCAGGCTGATTCCGGCCTTGTTGTGAAGAACGGCGCTATCCTGCTTTTTGATGGCGGCAAGATAGTAGTCAACAGAATCCAGATAGGCCTTCTCCAGGCGCAGGACGTCGCCCTGTTTTTCAAGTTCGGCAGCGGTGGCGTCTTCCGGGGGCGGAGGAACGCGCAAGACCGAAGCAGAATCTGGAGATGGTGAGGAAGGTGATTGCTGAGCGCATAAGGGCAGCGTGAGCGCGACAAGTGCTGAGATAACCAACAAGCGGCTGAAGCGACCCATGGTGGGCCTCCTTAGTGCGGCCAGTCATTGCCTCGGGGTAGGAGTGGCCGCAGGCTTGATTCCTTTATTATCTGCCTTATTGTCCGGGCCGCCAAATATCCGGCCCCAAAAGCCTTTCTTTTTCTTCTCTGTGTCCTGGGTCTGGGCCGCCGGTTGCGACATTACGGCAGGCTGTGCCGGACTGGAAGCAGTATTCCCCACTACATTAGACGCCGGAGGGGTAGGAGTTGGCTTAGGCTCAATACCAAAAATTCTCTGCACAAAGTTACCATGGCCCGTCTGCTCACAGGTCTGGGTAGGCTGGGTGCCTTCAATAAAGGCGGTGGTGTAATCGTCTGGGCAGGAGGGCGTGGCAATTTGATTGGTAGCCTTGTCCAGGGTCAGTTCAACAACCCCCTGGGGCGGGGTAAAAGGCTTTACGTCAGAATAGTTTGGCAGATCGACCGCCCGCTTCATAAATTCGGTCCAAATGGGCAGGGCGATGGCTGAGCCGCTCAGGTGAATATCACTGTAATCGTCATAGCCGACCCAGACGATGCAAAGCAGGTTTGAGGTAAAACCGGCAAACCAGCCATCGTGCGAACTACCGGTCTTTCCGGCCGCAGGAGCGGTAAATTTGCGCGCCCGGACACCGGCAGGGCCTGCCGCGGTACCGTTATTTATGACTCCCTGGAGCATATCCGTAATTACATAGGCCACGCGGGGGTCGAGCACCTGGGTCTTCTGCGGCTGGTAGTTATCGACGATGTCCCCGTTGGCATCGCGGACTGAGCGCAGCATGATGGGCGTGATTCGCTCGCCGTTATTACTGAAAACCGTATAAGCGGAGGCCATTTCCAGAGGCGTAGCGTCATACGAGCCAAGCGCCATGGCCGGCGTGGGCTTAACAGAGGAAATTCCGGCGATCCGGGCCAGGTTGGCAACTTTGTCATAACCAACCATCTCCGCGACTTTAACCGTGGCGTTGTTCAGCGAATGGGCCAGAGCAAATTGCGCAGTGACCTGCCCGTGGTATTCCTCTTTATAGTTGCGCGGGGTGTAAACATCATCACCGTTGATGAAGGCCGTAGGCGAGTCATCCACCAGGCTGGACGGCGTAAAAACGGGCTGCTCATTTGTAATTGCGTTGTTAATGGCCGTTGCATAGACAAACGGCTTAAAGATCGACCCCGTAGGACGCTTGGCAACCGCATGGTTTAACTGGCTGAAACCGTAGTTGCGACCGCCAACAAGCGCGAGCACTTCACCGGTATGAGGATCGAGCGCTACCAGGGCCACCTGCGGAATAGGCCCCGGCAGGACTTTGGTCTCGTATTTGTTCTTGCCGACCTTTACCCTCTTGGTACGCAGCCTGGTTACCTGCGCATCCACTTCTTTCAATCCGACGTCAACGGCCTGAGCCGCAGCGGCTTGCAGAGTGGGATCGAGTGTGGTGTAGATGCGAAGACCTTCAGAATTCAGGTCATCTTCACTGTACTTGCCAACCAACTGTTCACGGATCAGGTCAACGAAGTACGGTGCGTCACTGGCCTCAACGTTCTGCGGAGCAAGCTTGAGAGGAGTGGCCTTGGCGGCATCAGCCTGGGCCTGTGTAATGGAGCCGGTTTCAACCATGGCTTCAAGAACCAGATTGCGGCGATCGAGCGCGCGTTCTGGATGGCGATAAGGAGAGAGATAACTTGGTCGCTGGACCAGACCAGCCAGCAAAGCAGCTTCTGGGAGCGTGATGTCTTTTAGGTCTTTGCCAAAGTATGCCTGCGCCGCCTCACCAAAGCCGGTGATGGTGAATGAGCCGCGCTGGCCCATATCCACCTGGTTGGCGTAAAGCTCAAAGATCTGTTTTTTTGAAAAGCGCTGTTCCAGTTCAATGGAAATAAGGATCTCTGTGAGCTTGCGCTTGAACTTTTTTTCTGGCGTGAGAAAGAAGCCGCGAGCCACTTGCATGGTGATGGTGGAACCACCCTGGCGATTGCCGCCCTCGCGAAGATCAACCCAGGCGGCCTGCATCAAGCGCCAATAATTCACGCCGCTGTGATGAAAGAAGCGGCGATCTTCAATGGAAGTCACCGCGTCCACCATGATTTTTGGAATGTCGTCATACTTGACGAGCCGGCGCTTGGCGCGCTGCTGACCGTCAAAGAGGCCGGTAACAAGCTGAGGTTCGAGTTCGTAAGCGGTGAGGTTGTCGTTGGAATCGCCGAGTGAGGCGATGCGATCAACCAGCCCGTCTTTTACGCGCACTACCGCGCCTTCAGCGTTGTAATACGATTCTTCACCGGGCTTGATCTCAACCGCATCTTTCAGGATGCGATACACACCAAGCTTTGACTTGCCCTGCTCGCCGGCTTCGGTGTATCCGGCATGGCGCAGGTAGTTGGCGATCTCACGGGGATCAGCCTTCTGCCCAATGCGAACTTCGCGCGGCTGGGCATAAATCTTGGCCGTGTTGGCGAAGATAGGCCCGTAAAAACGCTTATCAACGATCTTTTGATACTTGATGTAATAGTACGAAAAGACGCCGAACAGCACGATGGAAATGATCAGAAAAGCAGCCAGGCCGGCACGCAGAAATGGGCTTTTCAGGCTGCCACGGAAGCCTTTGACGCGAGGAATTTTCAGTTTAATAGCCATGTCCAAGCAGGCGGAGTACGCCGTTGTTCTCTCAGACTGGCGGGCCAGAGCGTTACCTGCGCTGGTGCTGAGAAGGATTCGGTTTCTTCTTCTACATTATATCCTTTTGTTCATGGAATTGGCAGTAAAGTCCAGGTCCACCGGATGCACAACCATATCCACGTGAATACTGTAGTGGACGCTGATGCCGAGACCATTCGCCGATCGATTGACCACGACCTGGTCTTCTCTCAGCGTAATGTCTTCAGCCGCTGCTTTACTCACCACCAGTTTCTTGATGTCATCTTCCGTCGTGCTGGTATAGCTGTGCCGGCGCGCAATGTCATCAAGCGCATCTTGAAATTGATAATTGTTGAAATACGGGGGAATCATGTTCCACGCCACGTAAAAAGCGCTCACTACAATGGCGATTCCAATGAATGCTCTTAGCTTTCCCATATAACCGCTGGCGCTGCTCCTTTACAGGGCCCCGGCAAGCACGTACAATTTTTAGCTTGCTGGAGTTGATGACCGCACCAATTGCTGAAAAGTGCTGTCAATGCCGGCGATGTTAGCATCCTGAGATTGGCGTGTCGACCTTAAAACCACTTCGACATGACCCTCCGTAACCTTTTTCCCAACCGTGATTCGATAAGGGATTCCCACTAGGTCGGCATCCTTAAACTTGACACCTGGTCTTTCATCGCGATCATCCAGCAGTACATCAAAGCCCGCCGCTTCCAGCTTCGCCGCAATCTCCTCCGCTGTCTTCGATATCACCTCATCCTTCACATTGGTTGGCGTCACCACCACATCAAACGGCGCTATCGTCGGCGACAGCCAAAAGCCATCCGCGTCATTGCTCTGTTCAATCGCCGCCGTCAAAATCCGCTCCACGCCGATCCCGTAGCACCCCATAATCGGCATGACCTCTTTGCCATCTTTATCCAGCACGGTCGCGCCCATCGATTTCGAATACTTATTCCCCAGCTTAAAAATATGCCCAATCTCCATCGCCTTCCCCACCACCAGCGGCTCGCCGCAGTTCGGACATCCTTCACCCGCCGCCGCATTCCGCAAATCAATCCACTCCGTCGGATGGAAATCCCGCAACGGCGTAACATTCTTCAAGTGATAATCTTCCTTGTTCGCTCCCGTGATCAGGTTTTTGCGATCCTTCAGTGCCGTATCCGCCAACACCAGCGGCAAACCTTCCAGCAGGATCTTCTGAGTTTCGCTGCCCATGCCTGCCGCCGCTGCCGCTGGTAATTTCACCGGTCCCAGAAATCCCGCAGGCGATCCAAACACCGCATGAATCTCTGCTTCGTGCATCGGACGAAACTCTTTGCCTTCCAGCGCCGCCGTCAGTTTGGCTTCGTTCAATGAATGATCGCCGCGCAGCAACACCACCACCGGACGCACCTTCTGCTTCGTCGGATCTTTTTTGTCCGGCTCAACCTGCATCAACGCCAGCGTCTTGATCTTCTGCGTCGGTGACACTCCTAAAAACTTTGACACCTCTTCAATCGTCTTCAGTCCTGGCGTATGCACCAGTTCCGGCGCGCCATCGCCTGGCAGGTCTTGCGCCGGCGCCAGCTTCGATGTCGCTTTCTCCAGGTTCGCCGCATATCCACACTTCTGGCAGCTTGCAACCATGTCTTCGCCCGCATCGCTCATCACCATAAACTCGTGGCTCTGCGATCCGCCCATCGCCCCTGAATGCGCCTGCACCACCGCATACTTCAACCCACACCGGTCAAATATCCGCCGATAGGTCTCATAATGCTTCTGGTAGCTCACATCCAGCCCCGCTGCATCGATATCGAACGAGTACGAATCCTTCATCGTGAACTGCCGCACCCGTATCAACCCCGATCTCGGCCTCGGCTCGTCTCTAAACTTGTTTTGTATCTGGTACCAGATCTGCGGCAACTGTTTGTAACTGCGCAGCTCTTTCCGCGCAATGTCCGTCATCACCTCTTCATGTGTCATGCCCAGGCAAAACTCCGCGCCTTTGCGGTCTTTCAGGCGAAACATGTTGTCGCCCATCACCTGCCAGCGTCCGCTCTGCTCCCACAGCTCCCTCGGATGGATCGCCGGCAGCAGATACTCCTGCCCAATCTTGTCCATCTCCTCGCGCACTATCTTCGTAATGCGCAAGATCGTCCGCTGCCCCAGGAACAGATATGAATAAATCCCCGCGCCCAACTGCCGGATATACCCAGCCCGTACCAGAAATTTGTGGCTGGCCACTTCCGCGTCCGCCGGCGCTTCTCTCAGTGTGGGAATAAACAGTTTTGACCAACGATGCATTGTTTTGAAATGCCTTTCTATAGCTTCGCTCAAAGAGCGCTCAAGTTTACTTTCCTTATTTCGTCATCCCGACAGTCGTTAAGCGAGCGCGCGTACTCCCGGGCCCCCATTCACGCCCGCTTTTGGCGTGAATGGGCAGACCAGCGCGCGAACCGGGCCCCAAACCGTGCCGCGTTTGCGCGGCTTGGGTTGGAGTAGACCGGAGGGACCTTGCGTTTGAAATCGCTTCAGATCGATTTCGGGTAAACGGTTATTGTAACAAGTTGCTTGTGGACCGCAGAGCCTGCCCTGAACTTGTCGAAGGGCGCCCTCGCCTGCGCGGCTCTGGTTTTCTGTATGTCACCCCTGTGTTCCTTCGTGTCCTCCATAGTAAATATCCTTTCTTTTTTGATCAGTGCAATCCGTGTTAATCGGTGGTGAGATTTGGGTTCTGATTCCGCGCGATCACCAGATTTTCCGTGAATCCGCGTTTATCCGCGTTAATCTGCGGTAAGTTTTTTGCTTTTCCGATCACGCGCGATGTCGGCGATCACGGCGATGTCGGCGATTTTCTGATCCGTGTTAATCAGTGGTGAGATTTGGGGGTCTGATTCCGCGCGATCACCAGATTTATCGTGAATCCGCGATTATCAGCGTTAATCTGCGGTAAGTTTTTTGCTTTTCTGATGACGCGCGATGTCGGCGATTTTCTGGTCCGTGCCTTTCCGATCACGCGCGATGTCGGCGATCACGGCGATGTCGGCGATTTTCTGGTCCGTGCTTTTCCGATCACGCGCGATGTCGGCGATCATGGCGATGTCGGCGATTTTCTGGTCCGCGTCATCCCTTCCCCAGCTCTATCACCTCCACCGGACACTCCTTCCAGTTATGCCGCCAGCACACAATCAAATCGCATTTGTTCGGTTCATGCATGTGCTTCAAAAAATTCTTGCTTTCAAATTCAAACTCAATCCTCACCAGCTCCATTCGGTCTTCTCCCACCTGCCTGAACGCCAGGCAATCCGGATACTCCGCCCTGATCCTCAGCACCGCAAATCCCAGTCCTTCCGCTCTCGCGCCAAACAAAAACAGTACGCCTTGCTCGTTCGTCGGCGCGCAGATCATCGGCCCGGGCCGCATCAGCTTGCCAAATATCTCGCGCCCCTCTTTCAGTATCGATACCCTTTCCAGCCCCATCAGCGCGGGGTCCAAACCATTTTTCGCCGCAAACCTTCTGGCCCTCCTTATATTTTCCGGCCCTGGTTCACACTTCAACTCCTTCATCGCCTTCACCTGCTTCTCCCGCGCTTCCACCAGGGCCAGAACGTCCTTCCACTCTTCCGTCCAGCCTTGCTCTTCCGCATACAGCTTCAGCCCATACGGAGCATTGCTCCACGTTCCATACCGTTGCACCAGCGGACGTACGCTGAACTGGCCCCTCAGGGTGTACTCCGCAATCGAGGGCAGCTTCCCCAGCGTTCGCGCCACCTGTGCCCAATCCCTGAACACCTCTGCGGTCTCCGCTCTGTAACCGCTGCCTGTGCCGGAAAGATTGCACTCCGTCAGCAGCGCCCGATAATTGGCAAAATGCCGCCGCACCGCCTTCCGGCTCACTCCGGCATACTTCAAAAGTTCCACGTGGCTCGGCACATGTCCCAGCTTCTCCGTCCACTCCATGACTGCGTCAATAATCTGCTGTTTCGTCATTTTCATTTCTCCAATCTTTTTGATTACAAAAAGAAAAAGCCACCTGTGCACGCACGGTGGCCTTTGTCTTAGCTTGTTGTGTTTAGGTTTTTGGGGTTGGTTTTAGATTTTTTGGGGTTTGGATTTTAGGTTTTGTTTTTGGTCTGTTTTGCTAAGAACTAAAAACTAAGGACTAAGGACTAAGGACTGGTTTTTTCGGCTAAAAGCTAAGGGCTGATGTCCAAAAGCTGGCCACACGCGGTGGCCTTTGAAGGCGCAATTAGCTGCTTTAGGTTTTTAAATTGTCAATTTTGGCAGTTCCGGCGATTTTGGCAATCATCCAGACACACTTCCGCGCTGGCGTGGTGGGGTTGTCGGGCAGGCGGCTAAAAACCAGCCGCGGACCAGACAAAAGTTGCAGGCCTGTGAGTTTGCCCCCTTAAGCACTTACCACGAGTCTAAGGAAAGGCTATCTTCCTCCCGATGCCGCTCTCGGTCTAACAAGTCGAACAGCTTGCATTGTAGCAAACATTAGGCGAATCTGTCAACAAAAAAGTGAGCCGCGTCGAGCATGGACAAGTAGTTGGGACCGCGGACCATGGCAAAGTTGCAGGCATTTTGGATCCCTCCAGCTTTAGCTAAAAGCCAAGAGCTTAATAACAAGATTTGGGTTCTGTCCCCGACGCCGCTCTCGGTTCAGTCAGCTTCAAATTAAGCGAAAATACGGCGAATTTGTCAGGCTGAAAAATGCGAAGCGATTCGGATGTTCTTTAGAAAATGAGATAAACGTAAGCCATGATACAATCCCGGTTCACCCCTTTCTTTAGCCCAAATCATGTTGGGCACTTGATAAAACTGCCAAAAAAGACATCAATCTCGAATGGAAAATGGCTTTCAAATTGAAACGGAGCGCTCAGTTAGCTCCTAGAGGTCACTCAAAATTGCAATGAAAGATTTTTTTATCAGCTATAACAAAGCCGATAGGAAATGGGCCGAATGGATCGCTTGGAAGCTAGAAGATGCAGGCTATGTCGTGGTTATTCAAGCATGGGACTTCCGGCCGGGTGAAAACTTCGTGCTCAAGATGCAGGATGCACTTAAAAATACTGCGAAGATGGTCCTTGTACTCTCAGAAGACTATCTTAACTCCAGTTTTACGGCTGCCGAATGGTCGGCAGTCTTCGCCACTGATCCGGCTGCGAAAGAACGAAAAATAGTGCCAGTTAGAATTCGTGAGTGCAAACCTGAAGGCCTTCTTGGTCCCCTTATCTATCTTGACTTGGCTCATCTTTCTGAGTCGGATGCCGAAGCCGCATTATTGGGCGCATTTGCTGTTCGCTCTAAGCCTTCCAGTGCTCCTGCCTACCCTGGCAAAAAGAGTGTTTCCACTTCACTGCCATCTGGGTTTCCAGGAAATCCACACGTAGAGAACAGAGTTGCTACCGTGCTAAGCCAGGTTTCAGGGATTGAATCGGCGGCCACTAGAATTTCTGTGCCGGTCTTCGAACGCGTCAAACTCAACAATGATCTCAATGCGATTACGCCAAGTCAGTTCAACATGTTGCTCTTTGCGGTAAATCCTCCGCCCGGCCTAATTCCACCTATGCCATCCCCGCAAGCGGATCGGAGCTCGGCCTTACTTGCTTGGGCAATGACTCCGTCCGGTGTTGGGTTAAAAACCATTGCAGAGGTGCTCCGGCTAATCACAAACCCTCGCTAGGCCTCCCGGACAATAAGGCTCAGTCGGGTCGGGGAGGCTTAAAGATCAGAGAAGCAAAACCGCGGCCAGAAATAGTTTCTGGGGCCAAATCGATAAGGATTACTATTTCCCAGGTCTTTCGACTGATCGACCTCCTTATTAGTCCAGAAAATCTCAAAGAAGATGCATGCCACCTCGTCAATATGTCAAGCCACTACCGGCGAAGTTTAAACCGACGTCAAGTTTTCAACATAGAAGGTCTCGGCATACTTAAACCCGTGGGAAGTGAATCCCACGAGTATGAAGGATTTTGGCGCACTGCCGTATCTACTCTATTCGATCATACATCGCCATCACTTTCTTTCATTCCCTTAGAACTCTCGCTCACAAATCGGCTCAATAAACGTAGGCCATCGTTGAGCTCTGTCTTGGATGAATCCCTCGGAAAGAATGATGACTTAGTCGAAAATAAGCAGGTTTCTGGACGGCTGAGAATTTATCCACCAGGCGTGGGTGTGAGCCGAATCGCGATTACCCTTAGTTTTAAAAAGGCTGTCCATGTTGAAGCTGCCGCTCAAATCGCTCGTGATATAGAGCAACTCGAGTTCATTGATCCTGATGAAGGCGATGGCAAACGATGCGAGACACTGTTGGAGGAAGCAATTGATGAGGTTGTCCGTTTCTTGTTCGGAGAAAACTACTTGAAGCAAGAAAGACGTTGGAGACCACCTGAAACTGTTTACTCCATCTTGGGTTACGAATGTCAGGAATTGGAGAGCAACATTCCAGCACTCGCATATTTGCTATGGGCATCGGTTGGAAATGAGGAACAGGAATTCAGTATTGAATCACGATTAATCAAGGCTTCTCAATCCAAACACTGGAATACTGACCGCATACTCGCTGTGGCCAGTCAAAGGGCCTCTTTGTTCCTGATTGGATCCTCGTACGCAGTGGGGCGAAGAAAAAAGCAGCAACAATTACGGGAATGGTTAATTGAAACAAGTGAACTGGTTTGGGCTGCCTGTTACGCTGGTCAAGGATTTGCTGACAAGATTTCTGCCTTGGCCCGACTACGCCGATTAAATGATGAATGGCTACCGGAAAAAGGAGAATATTTCCAAAGTCTAGAAGCTTTGCTGCAAAGCATGCGTAATGTTTTTCGTGCTGTTGAAACCATGCGCTCAAACGTTAAGGCCCTTGGCGAGGGGATGCTAACTGTGTTGGCAAGAGACACTTGGCGATCCAATAATGCGGTTAAGGCAGATATGGTCGTAGCAGATCTGGAATATTTAATTAAGTGGCTGAGATCGTCGGAAGATTCTAGAATGAAGAATCTTCTCAAATGTGCCGAGGATCTAGTGGAGCTCTCAAACCTCTTCCGTTTACCAACTTGGGGGAAGACTCGTGTTTGACTTGGGTCAGGTCGCGACAGAGTCAATACTTACTAACGGTCGAATCGATCAGACTTCGATCGATAGGTTTGGTTTTCCTGGATTCGCTAACATTGCTCTTTAAGAGCAAGTTTGATCTGCTGTTCTCCAGGATCGGATGCATATCTGCGCCCGATTTTTTGTCATTGTTTCAGCTAAACGCTTCAACTATTTGCATCGAACTATATCCGAACTCGTTTCGGACAGGATCGAAGCAATTGTCGAGTTTGGATCGTTAACGTGAGTTAGCGCCAAAGCCTGCGATTAGCCAGAGGATAGTTCATACGTGAGAACGATGGTCATATCTGTACTCCTTTCGGAAAAGCAAATACCACTTTGCCGATGAGATGCAGTGTTACTTGACCTTTTCTTCTTGAATAAATCTCAATGGCATAATTCACCATGGAGACTTCTTCAGCTAACGTTAATGTTTGATGGAGTGACTCCCATCCCGCACACCTCTCGCGAGGGCCGGTCTGATCATCTCAACGCATAAGACACTTCACAGGAAAACCTGCTACAGGCGAATGCGGACTCGCAACCTAAACCCGCTAGTAGCATAACCTATTTCTACAGGGCCAACACAAAATAGATTTTAAGAATGCTTTAATGTTTCGGATACCCGATTCTTCGCATTTTTTTCGAAAAACGGTGCAGATTCGATTTCAACCAATAAGACACATATCAGCACATGCACAGCTCATATCTTTAACATGGGAGAGCGAGTAAAAAAATGACCGTTAGACGCTTCTCAGAACTCCTTTTCCTTACGCCCGTGGCTCGCGCAGCTGCCGGAAGCCCATATAGCAGCCCGATTTTGGCTTGACGGGGTGCAAGGTCAGCGGAGCGCGCGCCGTTTTATTTTTAAAAAATTCGATACACGTTTCACCTTTTTCGTTTTACTCAACTCCTCACCTCATTGATATCGTAAAGCTTCGCTGCAAAACCGCGGGCCCACACCTCCCAGCCTGCGCCTTAGCGATGCATAAGATGTTCCACAACGCCAAGCTAACGGCTAAATACTAAGAGCTAATAGCTGAGTTCCAGTGGTAAGATTTTGCCTTCAAAAAAGGACTCATCATGCACGATCGTTTGGCCAGCCTCATCTTAAGTGCTGCTCTGGTGTTAGCCTCACCTGCCATAATAGGCCAGCAACCTGCAACCTCAACTGCTCCTGCTGCGGATTCCATCACCGGCCCTATCATTCAGGTGGAGATGAACAGCGATGTTGACGTGAAAAAAGCCCACCCTGGCGACGTATTCCGGACCAGGGTGTGGGAAGACGTTCGCAGCGGCGATAAAGTCGTTCTCCCGCAGAAGACCATCATCGTCGGGCACGTCGTAGCTGCTCAGCCGCGCACCAAAGAGAATCCTGACTCCAAACTCACCATTGCCTTCGATAAAGCGGTCCTCAAAAATGGCTCTGAGCTTCCCTTGCACGGCATCGTGGAACGTGTGGAGCTTTCTTCCATGGCTGTGGCCGCCGCAGACAGAAACTCTCCCTCATACAATTCGGGCCTCAATCCCGGAAGCACCACCAACGTCGCCATGCCAAACTCAGGCGGCGCAGACCAGCAACAGATAGCTCCCGGCCCAACCTATATCCGTGACTCAAGTATCGCTCTCCAGGGCGACGCTTCAGGCAACACAGTGCTTACCTCCACAACCAAGGCAGACGTAAAGCTCAAGCATTTCGCCACCCTCGACGTGCGCATTACCAAGATAGGACAGTAACTCGCCGTTCCAATCAGTGTCATCAGTGTTGATCAGTGGTAAGGTTTTGCTTTTTGATGTCCCGATTCCTAATCCGCGTTCATCCGGGCCAATCCGCGGTACGCTTTTGCTTTGGCTGATGCCCCGATTACCTTGCCAACCTCATCCCACTCCACACCAACTGCAATCCCAGCAGCAGCGTAATCGCGATGATCACCGGTTTGAGCTTGCTGGAAGGAATCCTCGGCGATAGCGCGCAGCCCATAAGCACACCCGGAATCCCGCCCAGCAGCAGATATCCCAGCGTGGAACCGCTGATCGAGCCCAATTCAAGATGAAAGACTGATCCTGCCGCTGCCAGCACAATCCCAAACAGAAGGTCAGTCCCCACCACCTGTGCGGCTGTCAGCTCTGAGCAATTGAACAAGAGAATTGTCCCCAGCGCGCCCGCGCCGGCTGAAGAAAATCCCGTCTCAATGCCGATGGGCAAGGTAAGCCACGGCAGCCACGGAGTGCTGTTCTGCCACGATTTTCGCTGCGCGTTGCGATAGATCAACATCAGCGCAGAAGAAAGAATCAGCGTCGCTCCAATCAACACCAGCGTGAGCGGGTTCCAGCGCTTTACGTTGAACCGCGCCAGCAGGTACGTGCCCGCCAGCAATCCCGGCACCGCGCCCAGCAGCATGGACCACAAATAGCGCAAGTGCACCTGCTTGCCTGCGATATAGAAAGGCGCTGCAGTAAGACGCACCGCCGTGGAAAACGCCAGCGCCGTGCCTACAGCTTCCGCGCCGGACAATCCGGCAATCAACATCAGGGCGGGCGTGGTAAAGCCGCCCGCGCCTATGCCGGTCAGGCCCACTATAAAAGCCACCGTGAATCCGATTGCTACTTTCATCGCTTCACCTGCGGTTGAGAAAGCTCGGCTGAAAAGGTATGAATGCCGCATTCCAGCTTTTGTCCCGCCCAGCGGCCGGAGCGCGGATCGTTCTGGTTTGCCGGCCGCGTTGTGCACGGCTCGCAGCCAATGCTGGGATACCCTTGCGCATAGAGCGGAAGATATTCAATGCCCTGCGCTGACATGTATTCGGCCACCTGCGGCCATCGCCAATCCGCTAGCAGGCTCACCTTCCACAAGGCCCGGCCAGTGGGAAGCTGATGGCGCTCAATCTTCTTCAGGTTTCTTCTCGTTGGCGATTGCTCCCGTCTTAGCCCGGTAAACCACACATCAAACTCTTCCAGCGCAGCCATCAGCGGCTCCACTTTTCTCATCTGGCAGCATCGCCCCGGATCACTCTTGTGCAGGATGCCGAACGCGCTCTCCTGCTCCGCCACGCTCATACTTGGCACAAGGTTCCTGACGTTCAGCTTCCAGGCCTCGCTCATGCGATCGCGGTATTCATACGTCTCACGGAAGTGATAGCCCGTATCCAGAAACAGCACCGGGATCTCCGGCAGCCTCTGCCGCAACATGTGCAGAACAACCATGTCTTCTGCCTGAAAGCTGCAAGTGATGCAGTAGCGTCCCGCATATTCACTGAGCACATGGTCTAGCAGCGCCTCTGCTGGCTGGGCTTCCACACTGTCCTGTATTGGCGATGTCATGGCTTCTCACTTCCCTGGCTGCGGTCTTCCTGCACGGATTGCAGCCACGCCAAAATCTCTGTTTCCGCATGCGCGTCTTCCATCTGCGTTCCCGCATGAAAAACAAATCGCTCTCCAAAAATGGACTCAATCACGCGCCTCAGGCTTCGATCGTCTTCAGCAACAGAAAAAATGGCAATCGTTCCCATCCGTTGCAGCACAGTTCCAATGGCCTTCAACTCCGCCGCGCTGAACTCCTGTCCGGATATCAACTGCACCTGCCACTTCTGCTGCAATGCCGTGAGTTCCAACTTCTTTGCCAGCGATGGCCGTCCCCCAACCCAGACAGCCGCCGCGATCTGCTTTTTCTGCGCAGGCTCGCTGCTCTCTAGGCCGCGGTTACCCAACTGCCCCGCCAGACCAGCATCTGTATGGCTCTCAAGTGAATCGCCCGCATCGCCGCTGCCTTCAATCATCCCTGCTGCAACTGTGGCGTTGCTCAAGAGATCAATCAACACAAAACTTCCGGTTGTGCGGTTATGCCGGTAAGGATCAAAGAAGAGCGGCTGCGCGGTCGCAATCCTGACCGCAGCAATATCGTTCATTTGCAGCTCCGCCGCCGGAAGCTGATCGAGCGTATTCACATTCACGCGGTGCTGTATCTCCTGCAGCCGCGCGCGCACCGTCCTGGTTGTGTGCTTCAGCAGATATTCATCGCCAGGGCGTCCCGCCTGCGGATGCAGCCAGACCAGGCTTGCCACCACCTGCGCCGATGACTGTGGCACGCTGCCTTCTTCACTCAGCAAATCGCCACGGCTTAGATCGATCTCATCTTCCAGGGTGACGGTGATCGAGTCTCCCGCCTCTGCTTCATCCCGATCGCCATCGAACGTGGTAATGGATTTGATCCTGGTCTTCATGCCGGAGGGAAGCGCAACCACCTTTGCGCCGCGATGCAACGTCCCAGACGCAACCTGCCCGGCGAAGCCACGGAAACGTGAATCCGGACGGATCACATATTGGACCGGCAGCCGCAACGGGGCGTCATGATCATTGTTTCTGGCAGGAAGCTGCTCCAGATACTCCAAAAGAGTTGGCCCCGTAAACCAGGGCGTCTTCCTGCTTTGCGTAACAATGTTGTCTCCATTGAGCGCGCTTACCGGGATGGCAAAAACATTGGCGATTCCCAGTTGCCGCGCCAGCTTCTCAAAATCTGCGGCAATCTCGCGGAACACCTCTTCCCGGTAGCCCGCCAAATCCATTTTGTTCACTGCCGCAATCACGTCCTGAATGCCAAGCAACGTAGCAATGTAGGTGTGCCGGCGCGATTGCGGCAGCAGCCCCTTCGTCGCATCAATCAGCACAACGGCAGCCTGCGCAGTGGAAGCGCCGGTGGCCATGTTGCGCGTGTACTGCTCATGCCCGGGCGTGTCCGCGATGATGAATTTTCTTCGCGGAGTGGAAAAGTAGCGGTAAGCAACGTCAATGGTGATGCCCTGCTCGCGCTCCGCGCGCAACCCGTCAGTAAGCAGAGAAAAATCAATCGGCCCATCAGAACGGTTAATGCCGCTCTTCTGGATGGAAACCAACTGGTCCTCATAGACGGTTTTGGTATCGTAAAGCAGCCGCCCGATTAGAGTGGACTTGCCGTCATCCACGCTTCCTGCTGTCGTAAAACGCAAAATATCTGCCGCGCCGGCATGAAGTGTGGGCGAGTTGAATACCTGGGGTTGAGCAATGGCGACCATCAGAAATAGCCCTCTCTTTTCTTAATTTCCATGGAACCTTCCTCATCGTGATCAATCACGCGGTTTTCCCGCTCTGACTTGCGGAAGGCAAGCATCTCGTCAATAATTTGCGGAACTGTAACTGCGTCAGAGTAGATCGCGCCGGTGCAAGGGACACATCCCAGTGAGCGCATGCGGCACTTAATCATCTGCGGCTTCTCGCCCGGCAACAGGCGTACACCCTGCTGCAACAGCAGAATGGAATTACCCCGCTTTACTGCTTCGCGTTCTTTGGCAAAGTAGAGCGGAACTATGGGAATGTTTTCTTTCCAGATATAGAGCCAGATATCCAATTCAGTCCAGTTGGAAAGAGGAAAAGCGCGAATGCTCTCTCCCTTGTTATGTCGCGCGTTAAAAAGGTTCCATAGCTCAGGCCGCTGGTTTTTCGGGTCCCATTGGCCCTGCGCATCGCGGAATGAATAGACGCGTTCCTTGGCGCGCGATTTCTCTTCGTCGCGCCTGGCTCCGCCAAAAGCCACGTCAAACCCGCCTTCTTCCAGAGCATCAAGCAATGACCTGGTCTTCAGCAATCCGCAGCATTTCTGCGTGCCCAGCGCATACGGATTCGCTCCCTGGTCCAGGGCCTTGCGGTTGGTATGCACCTGCAATTCAGCGCCTATCTGCCGCGGATACCAATCGCGAAACGCAATCATTTCCGGAAACTTGTATGAGGTATCAATATGCAGCAGCGGAAACGGGACCTTTCCCGGATAGAACGCCTTCTGCGCCAGCCGCAACATCACAGAAGAGTCCTTGCCAATGGAATAAAGCATCACCGGCCGGCGAAATTCCGCGACGGCTTCCCGCAGGATAAAAATGCTCTCCGCTTCCAGTTGTCTCAAATGGCCCACCTGCATATCTGCTTGCATCTGCTCCCACTCTCAGGCATGATTTGACCGCAAAAATAAAACCGCCGCCCTGTGTGCCAGGACGGCGGGTGAACTTGCTCCTAATCTAGAAGTCTATTTCACTAATGAGCGCTCCTGGCACACAGATGTCTATATGTACAACACATAGAACACATGTTCAGGAGGTATGAGTGCATAACCAAACCCAACATAGATGAATGCTGAAGATATGTCAAATCATCCGTTCTTAGGTGATGTCAAGCTGCCTGTGTAAAAAGCTTGAGGGTGCGATTTTTCCATTCCAGGTTGAATCTTTGGAAAATGGAGTAAATGATTCGATCCACGCTTTGCACGTTCACAAAGCAAACCATGGGCCGGGTGCGGCGCCGG
>DATEHN010000137.1:0-9687 GCA_035279585.1 Candidatus Angelobacter sp.
CCGATGTTGTCCCACATGCGCCAGTTTTTTCCTCCGGCAAGGTCGCACTGCGCGCCAAAGTTGTAGCGGTTTCCGCCTGCGCTCTGCGTCACGTAGAATTCCAGCGCCTGCGCCACGGATGGATTGTCCACGTAGTAGTTCAGGTCATAGAGAAAATGGGTTGCGCTGTTGTGCGCGCCCAGCGCCTCAAACCACATCGCGCCGCCAAAGGGGTTGGTCCCCGCCAGCAGAGAAAATTCCGCGGACGAGCCGCTGAGCGAAGGCGTAGCGATCCCCTGCAACATGGAAATCACCGCCGGGGCCGTTCCGCTGCAAGCGTTCACACAGGTCTGCCATCCCGTGAGCTTCTGTATGCCGGAGATCACCTGGGCATTGCTTGGCGGCGTTCCGGGCGGCGTGGGAGTCGGGCTCGCGCTTGGCGTTGGGGTTGGGCTAGCGTTGGGATTAGGGTTAGTGCCCGGACCAGAGCTTACCGTGTTGGCCGGGCTTGCCGATTTGCCACCGCATCCAGCAAATAGAGCAACCGTCAAAACAAAAAGACTCAAGCAGACTACCGCATTCAGTTTTCTCATTTCGGGGAACTCTTCCTGAAGTGGCGGGACTACGGATTAAGACGGTGGCGGCCTTCAGTGTTGCTGAAGTCTACAGATATCCAGAGTAGATGCGGGATTTTTCTCGGACGCTGCCTTTGGTGTTAAGCAGTTGAGCTTAGTTTTGGTACTAATGGGCCGATCCAGCTCGATCATTCTCATCCGTATTATCAATGGTGAGGTCTGTTTTTCCGGGTGTCGGCGATGTCGTGATCAACCCGATTCCTAATTTTTGGGTCAGCTTTCTGATCGATCCGCGATCATCCGCGCAAATCCGCGGTAAGGTTTGCCTTTCCGCCCCAAGGTGCCCCGATCTTCCCGATCCCCAAAAACATTTTCAACTCATTGTCGATTCCCCTTCCCTCACGCGTCGTACCGGCGAAGGAGAATTACAATGACCACCATGGTTGCCGCCGATCTGGAACAAGCCCGCCAATACTTCGCTTTTACCCGTAAGCGTCTTGAAGAAGCCACAGCCGGCCTCTCCGGCGAGCAAGCGCGCTTTAAGCCCGCGCCGGAACGCTGGTCAATCGCAGAAATTCTTGAACACCTGTCCATCGCCCACGACCGGATCATGACCCGCATCGTGGAACAATTCCCGCAGGCGCCTGCGTCAGAGCCCGGCCGCGATTCCCAGACGGTGGATGCGCTCATACTGGAAAAGATCCCAGACCGCTCCATGAAGGCCAGCGCGCCGGAGTTTGCCCGGCCCACAAGTTTGGTTGCGCCCGCTGAAGCGCTTGACCGCATCTTCCGCAGTTACCAGCGGCTTGCGGAATTTCTTGAGTCCACGGCGGATTTGCGCGAACACGTTCTGGAAGCGATGCCGCTGCGTTTTACCACCAATGGCGCACATAGTACAGCCGATGGTTATCAGTGGGCCCTTATCGCTGCCGCGCATGACGAACGCCATGTCCGCCAGATCTTGGAAGTAAAAGCCAGTCCGAACTATCCCGCATAAGATAAAACAGGAGGGCCGCAGCCCAGAGAGCGCGGCCTAGTTTTCACCGGCAGTTGGGCATAATTCGGCGGCGGCGCATCATCGCCGAACACGCCAAGTGGATAACGTTCCTTGGGTTGGACTAAATACCGCACGAGTATTAAGGCTAAATTTTCATTCTTCGCTAATAAACCCGCAGGTGCTCTGCCTGGTTCATATCCAGCAACAAGACCTCGCTAGTCCCGTAACAGAAATTGTTCCCCCTTTCTGAGGCCCCATGGAATCTACATCTCCACGTAGAGTCTTCATCTCTCCTCGTTCATCCTGCGCCGTACTGATGTTCACGTTGACAGTGCTTGCGTTTGCGACGCCCGGATTCGCCCAGGTGTCATTTCAACCTTCAATCCACAGCAGCCCGAATATTCCAACAGACATTTTTCAAGTGAAGTTGTCGCAAGTGGGAAAGCCTGATCTGATCACTACACAAGCCAGCAGCAACATGGTGAGTGTCTTTCTGAATGATGGCAATGGCAATTTCCCCGCAGGCCCATCTGCCACATATTTAACTGGCGGCGTCGGCGTGAACTCGGTCGTGTCTGCGGATTTTGATGAGGACGGCTCGCCCGATCTTGCCACGGCCAACTGTGGCAACTCACCGGATCCTCCGCAAACGCCTGTGCCATCCAGCGTTTCCATCCTTTTCAATAATGGCGATAAAACTTTCAAACCACATGTCGATTATCCGCTGCCCGCTTGTCCGGATTCCATCGGCTTTCTTCTCGCGCCAAGCGGCAACTCCCTTTTCAGCCTGGTGGTGTCTTATGGACAATCAACCCTCACGATCCTGGCCAATGACAGCTTTGGGACTTTTTCTGAGCACACCATCACCGGCCCTGCAGGCTCAATCCTGAGCGGCGTCTCTGCGGCCGACTACAATGGTGACACGCTGGACGACGTTGCCGCCGTCATGTCCTTCCCAGGTAATCCCGTGCAGCAGGTAGTGATCTTTTACCAGCAAGGTAACGGCTTTGGACCTGCGACCACGGTCTTCTCAATGCAAGCCAACCTGATTGCGGCCAACACCGTAGGCTTCAACACCACTGGGCGGCCTGACCTGCTCGTGCCGTTTACCAACGCCGCGAATGAACCGCCGGGAGTGATCGCCATGGCCAATCAGGGTGGCGGTGTCTTCAACTCGGTTAAGCTGCACGTTGATTCCAGATATCTGCTGGGCCATAAGGCGGCTGAAGGCGATCTGCAGGGCACCGGCCTGCACAGCATCATTCTCCCCACAACCTTCCTGGATTCATTCAACAATCTGTTCGGCACCTTTGCCGTGTTTTTTCAGACAAGCAAAGGAGCGTTCCTGGGGCCGTTTTACTATGCCGGTGACACGTTCGGATCCCCTGGGGCTGTGGTGGTGGCCGACTTCAATGGGGACGGCCATACGGATTTTGCCGCTGCCGGCGGTGAAGACGAGCATCTGCTGGTTTACAGGAACAACACCAGCGCCTCAACCTGTTCATTCTTCTCCAACGCCGGGGTTCACGTCTGTACACCTGGTTCTGGCGGCACCGCCTCTTCACCAGTGGCGATTGCGGCTTCCGGCCAGGGTACACCCTTCCCCATCCTCGCTATGAAGGCATATATCGATGGCAAACAGGTAGCGGAGAACGATTTCAACACGCTGAATGCGGCGGTCTCCGAGTCGACAGGAACGCATCAGCTCGCTGTGAACGCGTGGGACCCCAATGACAAGGTGTACCAAACGATTGTGAACTTTACGGTTGGCAGCGCATGCAGCCCGCCCTCAAGCGCCGGCGTTCATATCTGTGCTCCTGCGTCAGGATCAACCGTCTCCTCACCCGTTGCCATCTCGGCGGCGTCCAACGGCGGCAGCGCCAAAATCTCCGCCATGAAGGCCTACATTGATGGCAAACAGGTCGCGTCTTCCACCGGCGCCGCCCTCACCGGCTCCGCAACCGAGGCTGCGGGAAGCCACCAATTGGTCGTGAATGCATGGAATACCGCCGGTACGCTCTTCCAGAGCATCGTGAACTTCAGTGTGAAGTAGCAAGAACGGGAGTCGGCGCCCGTCAGGGCGCCGATCCAATTCCGCGCGATTTTTCGCAATTTTGGCCTTCTGGCAATTAGCCTTGCCCGCGCAGCCACACCAGCACGGCGATTCCCACGATGATGCGGTAAATCGCAAATGGCGTGAACCCGCGTTTGCGTACCCAGTGCATGAACCATGCCACCACGCCCAACGCAACGATGAATGAAACGACAAAGCCGATGATCAGTACGATCCACTCTTGATTGTTGGCGGGCATGCGTCCCAACGGCTCGCCGTGCCTGGGATGCATGGTTTTTAGCAGATCGTAACCGGTGGCTGCGATCATGGTTGGCATGGAGAGGAAGAAAGAAAACTCCAGCGCCGAGCTGCGTGACATCCCTGCCACCTGTCCGGCGGCAATGGTTGCCATGGACCGCGACGTTCCCGGGAACACCGCCGATGCCACCTGGCAAATGCCGATCCAGATTGCCTGCAATAGTGAAACGTCTTCTGTGCGCTCAGTCATGTGGCGGCTGCCGGGGCGCGGCGTGCCAAACAGCGCATCCACAATCCACATAATCACCCCGCCCACCAGCAGTGAAACGCCCATCACGGTCAGGCTCTCAAGGTGTTTGCCAATCACCTTGGTTAGCAGCAGTGACGGGACCGCGGTAAAAACAAAAGCAATCAGCACCAGCGTAATCGGATGCGTCAAGGCTGTGCGGTCATTGCGCTCGCCGTGAGGGAAGGTGGAAAAGAATCGCGCAATGCGCTGCCGAAAATAAATTGGCAGGCAGAGAATCGCACCCAGCTGGATCACAATGGAATACATCTTCCAGAAGCCGTTGCCCAGGTCAATTCCCAGCAGTGCTTCAGCAATGCGCAGGTGGGCCGTGGAGCTGACCGGCAAAAATTCTGTGAGCCCCTCAACAATTCCCAGGAAGATAGAGAGCAGATAATCGTGCAAAATTCCTCCGCATGAAGCTGGATATTTCCAGGCATTTTCTCACACAGGCAAAGCAGGCATTTGCGCTTTGCAGCATCGCCCGCTCAGCCGCTGAGGTATGCAATCTTTATTGAGTAAGAAACTGTATTAGCTTACAGGTTTTTTGGTTTCCGCGTTGTACAGGGGAAGTCCTTGCTCCAGCGCGTGCACCAATTCCATGGCCAGCGGCTTCCAGTCGCCTTCAGCATATTGGGTGGCAATTTGCTGTGCCAGCTCCGTGCTCTTTCTGCGCGCTTTCTCGCTCTTATCGCGATCATTAGCGGCTTTGTACATATCTACCAGCACCGCCTGGCGCCAGGCGGCATCATAGAGCGCCTCTGCCGCTTTGGGTGATTGCGGATGCTCGCGCGCGTATTTTTCGTAGATATCAGACTCCTTCTCCGGACACTTGGTCTCGCCCTGCCATGAGCCGCACAGCTTGTTATCGATCAGGTCGAATGACGCCATGTCGGCCCACTTGGTATGCGGAAACTTTTTGATCAACTCCCTCATGTTCTGTTCTTCCATGCCTTCGCGCACGCTGGGGTCCATCTCGCGCGAGGAAGGCCGCCGCATCACATCCTGTTTTTCCAGTTGCCAGCGAATGTCGGCCGCGCGCCACAGCGCCTCGCCCGCCAGCGGAGAGCCAGGAAAATACTCATACACGCGATAGTAAAGCCGCATGGCGTCTTGGGCCGAGCCGCTTCGCCCCCCGCGCTGCTGTGCCTGGTTCTCTGAGTCCACCGCTTCGCCATAAATAATCTGGTCGCCGTTGCGGGTGGCCGTGGTTACCAGGTACGTGTTCGGAATCCATCCGGAAATCTGCCGGGTCGTTTGCTGATCAAAATTCACATCCACCACCACCAGCACGTGCGCCCAGATTTTTCCTGAGAGTGTGGTGCGGTCCATCACCAGGATCACGTCGCGCCCCCGCGTGGCCTTGGCCAGCTTCTGCGCCGTTGTATCAGGAGACACGTACATATCCACATCGCTGATGATCGTGCCCTGCTCCTTCTCCTGGCCAAATGCGCTCGCCATTGCCAGGGCCAGCCACAGCGCCAGCAAAACACGCGTCAGTGTGGACATATTGGACCTCATTCTGTTGCCGAACCGTAAATGGGAATCTTCTTTTCCAGCTTATAAAGCAAAGCCTGTGCGCGCGGTTTCCAATCGTCTTGCGGATACTGATTCACAATCTGCTGGGCCAGAGCCATGGCCTTCTTGCGCGCGGCATCGCTCTTGCTGTTGTCATTATCAATGCGATAGATATCGGTCAGCGCCGCCTGCCGCCAGGCTGCGTTGTAAAGCGCTTCTGCCGCCTTGGGTGACTTTGGATTCTCCTTCGCATACTGCTCATAGATCGTCGATTCTTTTTCCGGGCAGTCCGGCAGGCCGCGCCATTCCGGGCAAAGCTTTCCTTCCAGCAGCTCATAGGCGGCAAGCTCTGCCTGCTTGGTTTGCGGATATTTGGCCACTACCTGCTGCAGATACTTTTCCTCCATCTGCGTTCCGGAGCGGAGAAAATCCGCTTTTGCCAGTTGCCAGCGAATGTCGGCTGAGCGCCACGCCCCTTCCGCCGCCAGCGGAGAGTTGGGGAAAAGTTCAGGCACGCGGGCATAAAGCCGCATGGCATCCATGGCGGCATTCTTGCGGCCTCCGCGTTCTTCGGCCTGATGTTCAGAAGCCACTGCCTGGCCAAAAACAATCTCAGCGCCGTTGGGAGTGGAGGCAGTTGCTACAGCGGCGCCGGGTATCCAGCCGCTGACTTCTTTGGTGATCTGCGCGGTTGGGTCCGCCGCCATTGATACATTGAACCACGGCTGGCCGTCAGCGTCTTTGCGGCCAAGGATGGTCAGCTCCCGGCCCCGCTCCACCTGGCCTGTTTTTTGCGAGTTCGTCCCTGGCGCGCTATACAGAGCAGATTCGCGGAGGATCGTCGCCTTCTCATTGTCAGCGCCGCTTGCCAGCGCTGCCGCAAGCAAAATCAGGAGCGGCACTCGAACTTTTTTCCAGCGCTTCACCATCTTCACCTTACACGGTTTTCCAGCAGTATGTCAGAGAAAAGCTGCGGCTCAACGTTGCCCCCGGTCACCACCACCACAATCTTTTTGGCCGGTGGCAGCTCTTCAGCATGGAACATGGCAGCAGCCGTGGCCACAGCGCCGCTGGGTTCGGCCAGCACTCGCGCGGAAAACAGCAGACGGTGCATGGCCCGGCGAATGTCTTCTTCCGTTACGGTCACAATGTCATCCACATATTTTTTTATGTGTTCAAAGTTGATCTCGCCAACACTCTGTGAGCGCAGCCCATCCGCCGCTGTCCGCGCCGCAGACTCGCCGGAAACCGATTGTATCTTGCCAGAGCGCAGGCTCGCCTGTGCATCCGCGGCAAACTCGGGCTCCACGCCAATCACCTTTGCCCTGGGGTTCGATTCCTTAATGGCCGTTGCCGTCCCGCTAAGCAATCCGCCGCCGCCAATCGGCGCCAGTACCAGATCAACGTCAGATAGATCTTCCAAAATCTCCAGCCCAATCGTTCCCTGGCCGGCGATGATCTTTTCATCGTTGTACGGAGGCACTGGAACCAGCCCGTGTTCTTTCTCCAACTCCTCTGCCCTTCTGATCCGATCTTCACTGGCCGGCCCTACCAGCACAATCTCTGCTCCCAGGGCGCGCGTGGCATCCAGCTTTACCCGTGGCGCTGTTTTGGGCATAACGATGGTCGCCTTTACGCCCAATGCGCGCGCGGCAAACGCCACGCCCTGCGCGTGATTGCCGCTGGAGTGTGCCACCACGCCGCGGGCGTGCTGCTCCGGCGTGAGCGATGAAATCTTGTTGTACGCGCCGCGCAGCTTGAAAGAGCCAATCGGCTGCAGGTTCTCCGGCTTCACGTGAATCTGCCGGTCATCACCCAGTCGGCACAACACCAGGGGGGTACGCACAGCAACTTTGTTAAGCAGGGAACGGGCCTGTTGAATGTCCTGAAGGGTCACCATAGATGAGTTCGAAATCTCAGCTCTATGGTAAATGAGCCAGGCGAATAGTGGGCCTATTCCCGCTTTTCAACCCGCGCTGGCAGCACGCTTTGCGGTATGTCCTTCGGCAGAACAGAGCGCCACTCTACCTGAAAGTGCCCTTTATAACCAAAAAGGGGACCCCAGGTGCGATTGCTGACCGCAACTTCAATGCAAAATCGCTTTTGTGCCTCGTCATACCACTCGCAAACATCTGCAATGCCGGAGAAGATCATGGGGAATGAGAAGCCAATCGGACCTTCGTAGAAGCGCTGAGCGCCGGATTGGAGCCGCAATCCGCCGTTGGAATCAATCTTAATATCTATATCCACGGCTAAATGCTGGTGGGTTCCAAGATAGTCCACAATACAATTGCGTTGCCCACTGTGAATCATATAAGCATCAAAGCGGCGTGGGCGCTTAGTCTGAAAGGTCCTGATCCACGTGACCGTCTCCCGCCCAAGTGGATCAACATACGCATAGTTCGCGATCTCAAACGGAATATTTGTACCGCTTTCAGGGAACATGATGCGGCGCCAGGAGCCAAGATATAAGAAAGGCAGAGTGTAGGCTGGTCCGTGCCAGATCTTTTCCATTGTCCCGGTTCCGATGGCGGCAAGATTGTCCTTGCTGGAAAATCCAAACCGCCGTTGGATTTCCGGATGCAAACGGGAGAAATCCGGGCCCATCACCTCTTCATAGATTGATCTCATGGTTCTTCCCTTGGCGGCTGCCGCTGGCATCGTGAAGCTGTTGGGAGTTCCGCCGAGGCAATGTAGCCCACAAGAGAAAGTAAGATCGTGGCAACGTTGAGCGTGACCGGATTAAACGCAGCAACGAGATAGCTGGGGCTGGCAAAAGCAACTGCGATGAGGGCTGCAAGCATGAGGAGCGCATTCCAGAGAAACCACTGCCGCCATCGCCAGAAAACAAGTGTGATTGTGGCAAAAATTATTTCCGCAACACCGAGCAGAGGCAACAAAGTCACTGAAAGCCCCGCCGCCGCAAGCATCAATCGTTCATCTACGCTGGGGAAGAATAGTTTGGGAAATAACCCCTGCCACAGCCAGATGAAGGCCACGCCTAAGCGCGCACAGGCATGAATCACTGCCATGCGCATGCTGACCTGAGGCGGAATGCCGCGTTCGCTCCAGAGACGCAGGCGGTCAAAGCTCCACGCGGTTGCCCAGCCCAGGAGCGGGCGAAACAGCATTCGATCGATGATCCGGCCGAGGGATCCGAAGCGGGTTCGGTAGTCATACCAGGTCAGAAAACGGACATTGCTGCCTGATGGAATGTACTGCCAGTATCCCGATCCCTCCGTAATCAGCGATTTTGGGTCGGCAGACCAGAACTTCAGCGCTGACGTGCGCAACCCCGTCACGTTTTCCCGAGTTCCCGTGCTTTCGCCGTCGCCATGGATATCGAGCCCAAAGCCGATACGAGTGGAATAGCGGAACTTTTGCGGTTCATCCTCTGAATTTTTAGGCAGGTATTGAATGCCGGTAAAACGCAGGTCCCAAAGCTGATGAAGTTCAGGGGTTTGCGTCAGACGCCAGACCTCGTCCACGCAGGAACCAATCAAGATTTCAACGTAGATTCCTTCCCCACGGTGCATACCGCAACCATAGCATGTTGCCCGGCAGCGAGACAGTAACGAAGGTCGGCCTTAAAGCAGAGACAGCAGCCAATCGCAGGCTTGCGCAGTTACCTCATCATTGTTTTCATCGATCATTGGCTTCTTGTGCTTGCGATAAAAAATTTCGTGTTCCAATCTCATCGTTGCAGGTTAAACTCTCCCCCATCAATCTCATCAGGAGAAGTTGTACCAACTCATTTACGAGGGAAAATAATGTCAAAGAGCAAGATGTTGCGACGGAGTATCTTGTTTGTGATCGTGCTGGCCCTGCTGTGCACGGGACTGCTGTTTGCACAGAAGAAGCCGGTGCGGAACATTAGCGCCAGGCGGCATCCAAACCTTGCTGCAGCTCAAAAACTGGCAGGGCAGGCTTATGAAAAGATTGTCGCCGCGCAGCAGGCCAATGAGTGGGACCTCAATGGTCACGCCCAGAAAGCCAAAGACCTGCTGGATGAAGTGAACCG
>DATEHN010000138.1:0-3831 GCA_035279585.1 Candidatus Angelobacter sp.
TTCGGCCTTAAAACGCAAATCCAAACCGCCCCGCATTTATAACCTCGGCGGACGACCGGCTTTGTCCGCCGCCACTTAAATCTCTCAGGGGGTGACATTTTATCGTCGCAGTTAATACGACATTTTTTCGTTGCAACTACATCGCTTATTAGCAGTTTCGCTTTGCTCGGACTTCTTAAAAGCAATCCTCAGCAATTAATCCCTGCCTTTTCCCGCTCTGTGCTCTTATAAGCCCAGGCCATGCGCGGGGTGTTGTGGGAGATGCCGAAACGGCCACGCTGGTCGAGCAGGATCATGCCGCCGTGGCCGTTCAGGCGCTTTTGCAGATACTGCATCGCTTCCTGGACAACAGCATCAGGCGCGCCGCCAGTACGGACACGGTCGGCGGCCCATTTGGCAAGAACCAGCTTCATGATGGGTTCACCCCAGCCGGTGCAGGATGCCGCGGCGCTGAGATTATCGGCATAGCAGCCGCAGCCGATCAGTGACGAATCGCCCACGCGTCCAGGGGCTTTGTTGAGCGTGCCACCAGTGGATGTGCCGGCGGCGATGTTGCCTGCGGCATCAAGTGCAACCGCCCCCACGGTGTCATGGCTGGATTGCGGGCCGGCAAAAGTGAGGTCGGGTTGGCCGGCGGCTTCTTTTTCCTGGGCTTCTTTCAGGCGTTTGATCTCGCGCTCAATCACCAGCTCTTCATTGCGGCAGAGTTTCATGCCGTGTTCCTGGGCAAAACGCTCGGCGCCTTCTGCGACAAAGTAAACGTGCGGGCTTTTGTCGAGCACCAGCCGGGCGGCCTGAATGGGGTTGCGGATGCGCTCCACGCAGCCAACGCCGCCGGCGCGAAGCGTGCCGCCATCCATCATGAGCGCATCAAGCTGGACGCGGCCATCGCGGGTGAGAAAGCTGCCGCGGCCGGCGTCAAAGGTTTCGTCATTTTCAAGGTGGACAATCGCGGTTTCTACTGCATCCAGCGCGCTGCCGCCGCCTTCCAGAACATGCCAGCCTTTGACCAGCGCTTTCTGCACGCCAGACAGGTGAGCTTCTACCATTTCATCGGGGATCGCCCAGGCGCCACCGTGGACGACGAGTACAGGAAGTTGTCGCAAAATGTTTGGCCCTCAGTGTTGCTGGGGAGAGTTTATCAGAGAGACCAAAATGAAATCTGGCAGGGACCGAGCGAGACAGGGATGCGAATTTGAATTATTGTTTACGTTCTCCCAAAAAGCAGTTCGGTCGTATAAAAAGTTGATCTTGAAAGGAAACTCATGAGCGCATGTCAGCAGCAGGTGTTCAATGGTGTTAGCCAGTCACGGTGGGATTGCATCAAGCAGACGATTCAGACCAGAACGGGAGTTGAGATTGGATCAGACAGCGGGAGCGCAAGCAAGAGTGGTTTTACTTTCCAGTGGAACTTTGATTCCGCGGCGCAGACGCTGACGATCCAGTGCATGGAGAAGCCCGTGTTCATTCCCTGCGAAAGCATTGAATCGAGGCTTACAGCCATTGTGGATGGCTGCGTGTAAGAATTGTCTCTTTATTGATTGATCGAGCTGATGCGCATACTGCCATGTTCATTGGCCACTACAGCGCGAGTTTTGCCGGCCGCGCGGCGGAGAAGCGTCTGCCGCTGTGGCTGCTGTTCATTGCAGTGCAGTTTGTGGATGTGCTTTGGGCCATCTTTGTTCTGCTTGGCGTGGAGAAAGTAAGGATCGTCCCGGGGTTTACGGCGTCAAACGCTCTGGACCTTTACTACATGCCATACACGCACAGCCTGCTTGGCGCGCTTGGCTGGTCAGTAGTGGCGTATGTGTTTTGCCAGCTTGTTCCGCGGCTTCGCGGCAGGCGGACAGGATTGGTTCTTGCTGCCGCAGTTTTCTCCCATTGGATTCTTGACCTGATCGTGCACGGGCCTGATCTGGCGCTCTATGACAGTGTTGGAAAGATGGGCTTTGGTTTATGGAATTATCGTGGCGCAGCCTTTGCGCTGGAGATGGCTGTTTTATTTGTCGGTGCTGCAATTTTTTATACGAAGGCCGCGCATCGAAGGCGGCTGATGGGGTTCGTTGTCTTTCTGGCAGCGTTTCAGGTCTTTGGAACGTTCTTCTTCCCACCACCGCCCAGCGACCATGCTGCCGCAGGAACAGCGTTGTTCGCCTACGTTCTGCTGGCATTGATTGCGTGGTGGGTGGAGCGGGGAGAAGCCCAATCGCACGCCGCGAGGACGGCTTAAATCCTGCTATTTCTCTGCTTTCTGCCGGTGCATGGCCGGGGTGAACGCCGTTCCCGCCCAATTTTGACTCACGGTGAAATTCGCAAAAATTCCGGGAACTTTCGTTCTACTTGAGACATTAAGGGAGTAGAAGGATGGCAGCTACCCGGCGGTGAAGCGGTGACCATGATCAGCGATGAAGCCTTGATGCTGGAGTTCCAGCGCGGATCGCGCGAAGCATTTGAGGAGTTGTTTGCCCGCTATCGCGAACCGCTGTACGGCTTCTTCCGTCGCAGGCTGGCGAGCAAGGACCGCGCGGAAGACCTTGCTCAGGAGACATTTCTGGCGGTCATCCGCGCGGTGGTGCGTTATGAACCGCGGGCCATGGTGAAGACCTATTTTTATGGCATCGCATTGAAGCTGCTGGCAGCGGAGCGAAGAAAACTTTCCGGCAATGAACCGCAACTGGAGCCAGGGCATGAGCCGGCCCACGAAAATGCCAGCGACGAGACAGTTTGGGTCAGGCAGGCGCTGGAAAAGCTGGAAACCGGCGAGCGGGAGATCCTGATGCTGCGGGAATATGAGCAGCTTAACTATGCGGAGATCGCCGAACTATTGCGGCTGCCGGTGAATACCGTGCGGTCACGGCTGTTTCGCGCGCGCATGGCGCTTAAGGATTTTCTGGAACCAAAAAAGAAGTTGCGCGGAGCGGCGGCAAGCGGCGCACAACGAGAGCAACGTATGGCAAGGCCGACTGAGGGCGAGGCGTGAACATGAGCAGAAACCATTTAATCGAACAAGAAGAACTCATGGCCTACCTTGATGGCGAGCTGGCGACGGAGCGCGCGGTGGAAGCAGCGGCGCATCTGGAACGTTGTGACCCGTGCCAGGAGTTGGCGGCTGAGCTGCGAAAGATGTCACAGGAGATGATGGTGTGGGAGGTTGAAGAACTTGAGCCTGCAGAGGAAATGCCAATTGCGATAAGGGCGGCCTTGCAGGACGTGCCGAGAAAATCGAAAAAGACTTTGAAACCCAGGGGCTGGAGAGTACTGCTGACACGGCGCGGACTGGCATGGGCTGGAGGTGGGACCGTCTTTGTCCTGTTTTTAATGGCGATCTCAGTGAGCCGGCTAAGGCCGGAGTTTCAGACGGCAGACCACGGGGCTGTGTGGCCAGCGACCCCAACTCCGGCGGCAACGCCACAGGCCTACACCTATGACTCTTTAGATTATTTGACTACGGCTCCTCCGAGACAAGCAGGCAAGTCTCAAGTCGCGAAAACTGAAAATGGTTCACTTGATAATGAAGCTGCAGGCGATGAGCAGGGCGACGGGCAGAAAGAAGGCCCACCCACAGTTCCTATGATCGCCCGTACTGCCGGGCTAACTCTTGTCGCAAAAGATTTTGATAAGACTCGCACCAGCGTGGAAGAAATCCTCAAGCGGCACAATGGGTATATCGGAGAGCTGAACGTGAGCGCTCCTTCTGATGCAGGACGCACGCTGACGGCGACGCTGCGTATTCCTGCTTCGCAGCTTGAAGGGTCGCTGGCTGAACTGAAGCAATTGGGACGGGTGGAAAATGAGTCGCAGGGTGGCGAAGAGGTCACGGCGCAGTACGTC
>DATEHN010000139.1:0-17710 GCA_035279585.1 Candidatus Angelobacter sp.
TGGACGATTTTCGCAATGACGTGCCTGAAGACTATCTGGCTGGCTTTCCGTGGCATCCGCATCGCGGCATTGAGACCATCACTTATGTTTTGGCTGGAACGGTGGAGCATGGAGACAGCATGGGCAATCAAGGCGCTATCGCCGCGGGCGATGTGCAGTGGATGACCGCCGGCAGCGGCATCATCCACCAGGAGATGCCCAAGGGTGACAGTACCGGACGCATGCACGGCTTCCAGTTGTGGGCCAATCTGCCTTCAGGACTCAAGATGACCCCGCCGCGTTATCAGGAAGTAAAGGCTGCGGAGATTCCGCAAATTACTGACGATGACGGCACGCACGTGCGCCTGGTATGCGGAAGTTTCTGGGGCAAGAAAGGTCCGGTAGATGGCATTGCCGCCGACCCAATTTATCTTGATGTCTCAGTGGCGCCGGGGAGAAAGAAACCTCTCCCGGTAGAGGTCACGCGCCATGCCTTTGCTTATGTGTTCGGTGGATCGGGCAAATTCTGTAACGCATCAGAGCCGCTGGCTGTACCCACTGAGGCCGTAGGCTGGCTCGATACCGCTCCGCCTTCAGAGGCAGACAATCGTTCGCTGGTGCTCTTTGATCGCGGCGATGAAGTGGCCGTGCAGGCCGGCGATGAAGGCATCCGTTTTCTGCTGGTCTCCGGTAAGCCCTTGGAAGAGCCGGTAGCATGGTATGGCCCAATCGTGATGAATACCCAGGAGCAGCTCCGGCAGGCCTTCAATGAACTGGAAAAGGGGACGTTCCTGCAAACCAAGAACGTTTAGGCCAATCTGGTAGGGGATCATCGCAACACTGGCCCAGTATCGCCACCTTCCCACAGATACAAGATCAGCGCGGCTGCGTTAGACTCTTAGCTCATGCACGCGCTCGATAATCCCATCTGGACGGCGCTCACCACCAAACAGGCGCAACTCGCGCACAGTTCGGCGCTGGCGCGCAGGTTTCCCCCGGAGATGAGCCTGCTGGGCGCGCTGGCCGCCAACACCGTAATGGCTTATGAGTCGCTGGCGCAGCTCATTCAGCGCGATGCTGTGACGCTCTACTTTTCCGCGCCGCCAACGTTGCCTGCCGGCTGGAATGTGGTACGCGCCGTGGAACTTCAGCAGATGCTGAAAGAGGATGGCGCGGCAGTGGATGAGGCGATTCGAAGCGCCGCTGCGCAGCATCAGGTTACGGAACTCTCGCCTGCCGATGTGCCTGAAATGAGCGCCATCTATACTGCCACGCGTCCCAACCGCACGCTCTGCTCCAAGGTCCAGAAAGTCGGAGTATTTCTTGGCATTCGCCATGAAGGCAAGCTGGTGGCGATGGGCGGCTTGCGCCTGCATATTACCGGCTATCGCGAGATCACCACGGTGGCCACGCACCCTGAGTATGAAGGGCGCGGCTATGCCACGGCGCTTGTGCTGGCATTGATAGGCCGCATCCACGCCGCCGGGAACAAGCCATTTCTTACCGTGCGCACAGATAATGAGCGGGCGATTGCTATCTATCGGCGGCTGGGATTCAAAGAGCGTGCGCGGTTTTATTCGCAGACCATCCGGCGATAGCCGCGTAGCGGTTTAACTTCAGTTTTGTTTTAAAAAAATAAATCGCGCGGGAGGAACTATGCGCCTGACAAGAATTCTGATTGCTGTATTTATTGTTAGCGGCTTCGTCAGCTTAAGCGTTGCGCAGGCGGATGCTACGAAAAAGCTGGGAGCATACCTGGGCAAATGGCAGTCAGAGGCCACAATGGGTGGAGAAAAAGTTTCTTCCAGCCTGGAGTGCAGGTGGTCGCCACTGGGAGCATTTCTCGTCTGCGAACAGGCAATAAAGTCAGGCAACGCTGAAAGACGCCAGCTCACCACCTATTCTTACAACGCCAACGGCAACAACTACGCATACGTCACAATTGGCAATCCAGGAGACAAGCCTACCAGCGGGACCATGGAGATCCAGGGGAAGATATGGACTTACAGCTTCAGCTATCAAGCCCAAAACGGCAAGACGGTGCAGATGCACATTACGAATGATTTCACCGATTCGGGCCTGGAGAAATTCAAAGTAGAGTCGTCTGACGATGGCGGCGCGCACTGGAAGACGGTGATGGATGGCACGGCGAAGAAGGTAGGGGAGTAGCTGGTTTAATCGCTACTCATATCGCAGAGCTTCAATCGGATCCAGCCGAGAAGCTTTAATCGCCGGAAGCATGCCGCTAACCAGTCCGACAAAAATCAAAATGATCGTAGAAACCAGCAAGTGCATGGGCGAAATTGAAAGATGGATGTCACCGGCCTCAGCGTTCTTGGCCATGATGCTATAGACCGGAATGGTGCCGATGGTCCAGGAGATGGCGTATGCGACCATCACGCCGAGTATGCCGCCGGCAAAGGTGATGGCCATGGCTTCTGCCAGAAATTGCGTGAGAATATCGCGCCGTCGCGCCCCGAGGGCCTTTTCCACGCCGATTTCACGCGTGCGCTGCGTAACGGAAACCAGCATGATGTTCATCAAGCCAACGCCGCCAATCCCGAGCGTGAGCGTGCCGATAAACGTAAGAAGAATCTGCAGGGCCATGGTAATGATCTGCCAGTTGTTCAGGTTCTTCATGGTGTTCCAGACAAAGACCGCGCGCGGATCTTTGGGATTGAAGCCGTGCGTGGTGCCCAGCACGCTGCGGATACTGCCCTCAACCTTGTCGTAGTCCAGGCCTTCATAATCCAGCCAGATGCCGTCAAGGTAGCGCGTGTCACGGATATCTGACATCACGGAGAACGGAATATAGGCGATCTTGTTAACGTTGTCGTTGTCGCCTTCCTGCATTTTGGGCTCAAGCACGCCGATTACTTCAAAGCTGATGCCGCTGATGCGTACGCTCTGGCCCAGCGCCGGTTCACCGGAAAATAGTTTGTCTTTGGCGTCTGATCCCAGCACAACGACGCGCGCACGCTGCAATTCATCGGCTTCGTTATAGAACCGGCCCTGGTCAATTTTGAGCGCGCGTACAGAAACGATATCTGGCGTAAACCCGCCTACATCAAATTGCTGCGTTCGGTTCTCATGTTGAACGTTCGCGTTGAACGATGCCTCCGGCGAGATGTGCCGGATCACCGGCAACTGCTCTTGCAGGTGCTGCACATCGTCAATCATGAAGCGTACCTGCGTTCCCGCCTTGGAGCCACCGGCCTGCAAAGAAGTGCGTCCGGGAAAGACGCCCATCATCTGCATGCCGAAGTTGGAAAAAATGGCTGTGATGGCGCGGCCAAAACCTGCGCCATAAGCCAGCAGGATTACCACTGTCGCAATCCCCCAGGCCATGCCCAGCATGGTAAGCGCGGTGCGGCGGCGATTGTGCTTGATTGACTGATACGCTTGCCCAAATAAATCGTGGACCATCTCGCCGTTACTCCCTTCGCAGCGCTTCCACCGGCTGCAGCAATGAAGCTTTGCGCGCCGGATACAATCCTGCAACAATCCCCGCAATTGAAAGTGAAGCCACCGCCACCGCTGCTGACGCCGGCACAATATGCGGCAGATCAAAACCCGGAGGAGTTGGCAGCTTGGCCAGCAGGGCCATGATGCCCATGGTAATCGCAATGCCGGTGCCGCCGCTCAGCGCGGTAAGAAACACGCCTTCAAGAAAGAACTGCGTCAAAATGCGCCGGTTGGTTGCGCCCAGTGCTTTCATCAAGCCAATTTCCTGCGTCCGCTCAGTCACGCTCACCAGCATGATGTTCACGATTCCAATTGCCCCGAGCACCAGCGTCACCAGGCCCACGCCGCCCAGAAACAGGTCCATGCCGTCAAAAATTTTGCCGACCATGTCCTGCGTCTGCACGGAATCCCAGCCTTCAAAGGCCTCTTTATTCTTGGGATCAAAGCCATGATTGCGCGCAATGATCTTGTGCGCCTGCTCCACCGCTGCGCTATGCTTCGCGCGGCTCACCGGGTTCATCACCAGGTTTCCGATATCGTCCGGCGTATGCGCGTCTTTGATGGGGAAATACTGGTGCATGGTGCTGAACGGAATATAAACGCGCACGTTGTTCAGATTATTTTCCTGCCGCCCGATATTGGCCAGAACGCCCACCACTTCAAAGCTCACGCCGTTCAGCAGAATCGTGCTGCCGATGGCCGGCCGCCCGGGAAACAGGTTGCGCATCATCTGGAAGCCCAGCACGCATACCTGGCGTTTCTGTTCTTCGTCGCCTTCATTCAGCCAGCGGCCTTCACCCTGCGGCAGATAGCGTATCTGGTTAAAATTTGGCGTGCTGCCGGAAAGCCACCCGCTCGATGTGGCAAAGTCGCTCTGCGCCCGCACATCGCCGCGGCCAATCACCGGCGCTATTTCTTTCACCATCGTTGCTTCAGCCCGGATATCTTTGTAGTCCTTGTAGGTCAGGGAATAGCGCCGCATCTCCTGCGATTGCCCATTCACCGCCGGTATCTGCCCGCCCCACATAAAAATAATGTCTTCGCCGATGGTGGCCATGTTCTTCTGCTGGCCAGAGCGGAAGCCCTCGCCCACGCCAATCAAAAACAGCAGCGACCCCACGCCCCAGGCAATGCCAAACATGGTGAGGAATGAGCGCAGCTTGTGCGCCCACAATATGCTCAATACCTGCCCGATTGTGTCCAGGGCCATTCTCATGGGTGGATTGCAACTCGCCTTCTATTTAAACCAAAAAGCTTCACTTCTTGATGAACGCTTCGTCTTGCTTGAAATTGCTGAAAATCCAAAATCGTTAGGATTGGCAAAATTGTCGATTGCGGATCATCAGATGTCCCGATGTCCCGGTTTTCCGATGACCCGATTACCGCATTGCTGCTCTGTAATACGGTACGGAACGGGTTGTGGTTCCATGGATTTAGACGGGGAAGCTAGGGAAATGTCCCCGGTATGCGTTCTTAATTTATGTAACGTATTGCCCTGCTCCCGCACTAGAAGGACATAGTATCCCAGTATCTGAGGAGGGTAGCTCCTTAGACCGGCCGCAAGGCCAAGGCCACTCCATACAAAGCTCGACCACAAAGGAGGCCGAATATGCTTTTCACTTCAGACCATAACTTGCAGCAATGGAAGCGCATTGCCTTACATCTGGCCACAATCGTAGCCGTTGCCCTGGCCCCGGCTGCAGGCTCCGCTCAGGATCAGACACGCCCGGAACCGGGCAATCCGGAAGCCGCCATGGCCCAGGGAACCACGCGGACAGAGACCACCACCACGCTTGAGCGCCGCTCTGTGGCGACGCAGGCTGAACGCGAGGCAAAGCCTTATCAAACCCGCGAAGGCCGTCTCCGTGCCAAGCCGCTTGACTGGAATTCCACGCTGGGCAAACGTGGCCCCGCAGTTGAGAAGGCGCCGGTTGAGGGCAAACCGGAAAGTTCGGAGCCCGGGCGTCCCAATCCAAACGCCAAACGTGAAGCACAGAGGCTCCACCCGGAAGAGTGGAACAACATGAAGAAGTATCCGCCGCAAAGCCGGCTCGATCTTGACCAGAATGGGCCGCCCCGGCTTGTGCTGGTGGGCACTGCCGATGTGTTTAGCCAGTATTGCGAAGGGTGTCTGGTCCCGAACATCGACTACCCTGAGGTGACGGTCGGCAAGCTGTTTTTGAACGGAGGCTTCTGCAGCGCTTCGGTGGTCAGCGGAAACAACGTCATTGTGACCGCGGCGCACTGTTGCTATGACCGCGGCAATCGCCGGTTCATTGGCGGCTGGGTCTTTGCGCCTGGATATAACAATGGAAACGCGCCCTATGGGACCTTCAACTGGAGCAGTGCAACTGTGCTGAACAGTTGGATCAACAACGGCGACGTCGCGTCTGATGTTTGCACCATCAAGCTCGCGCCAGACGGCGCAAACCGCGGTGTGACCTTCTATACCGGCTGGCTTGGACGCTCGTGGAACTTTCCCAGTGACCAGAGCCATCATGCTCTGGGCTATCCAGGTAATCTCGGCGGCGGCAACACACTGGAGCTCTGCACTTCTGAGAGCTTTAGCCCCAACGCGGCTTGCGGCGGGAGCGGCATCCTCAATACCGGCTGCTCCATGACGTTTGGTTCCAGCGGCGGCCCGTGGGTGCGCAGTTATCGGGGCAACAACTGGGTCAACTCCGTCGTCCATGGCTATGACAGCCAGAGCTGTACAGGGACATTTGGGCAGACGTTCAATGGCGCCCGCTTTACCTCAGGGAACATCGTTACCGTTTGCAACGCAGCAGGATGTTAGTAGTCAAGGCAAGGAGTAATTTGCGGGCCCACCAGGATAGGTGGGCCTGCAATTCTGAGCGGTCCACAGCATAAGCCCGGATCGCTGGAGTTAAGACTTAAGCTCCCGGTGTGATCGGCAGCACCACCTTGGCGCCGTTCAGCATGTATTCCAGTTGGTACTTGGTGTTCTTCTTTTCCGGCACTGCGAAATATAGATAACCGGAAACCGGCTGCGTGGTATTGCCCTCCGGCAGGCCTTTTTCGGTCAGTTCAAGCTCCATGGTGCGGCGGTCAGCCTCGGTTGAGGCAGGCTTCTGTTTTGGCTTTCCCACGCCCACGCCAACGCCGGTGGAGGTGCTGATGCCGCTGCGCCGCTGTCCGGTATAGAGATCAATACCGTTTTCATAGCCAATGCTGGCAACCGGGACGACGGTTACATCCATGCCTGAGGAGTCAGCCTCCAGTTGCAGGGGTGAACGGACTTTTCATTCACTTCTCAGCAGGATACAGGGCCAACGGGTGCTGCCTTAGCTTTCTGGGGGCTCTGCTTCTGGTGCTTTTCAGCCAGTCTAGGCTGGTGGATTTCAACCACCTCACAACAACATCTCCCTCAGCATCCGGAGTATTTTTACCCATGATCTCAATCCCACCCTTTGCAAAAGGGCGCAAGGATGGGGGCAGCCGGCACGGCCGTTGCAGTAAATGTTTTCCGGGTGTTCGATTCTTGGGCACACCGGCCCGCGACAGCGTACGATCATCATGGACATTTCAAAGGAGCACCCATGGCCCCCAAGATCAATGCCCGCGAAAAGACGCGCAACAAGGCGCAAGCCAAGAAGCGGGAGCGCAATCGCCTGCTGCGCGCCAGCCTTGCCGCGCCGGCCAAGGCCGCCTCTGGAAGCAAACCCGCCGCGCCAAAGTAACGGTGCGGAGTCTCGGCCACGATCATGGCAACGTCTCCATCAGCACCCGGATTGTGTTTTCTCCCATGATCTTGCGGACCTCCTCTTCAGAAAAGCCTTCTTTCAGCAAGGCGTCTGTCAGCAGCGGCCAGCCACTGGCGTCAAACGGCGTGGTTGTGCCGCCATCGAAATCAGAGCCAAGCGCTACGTGGTCTACGCCCACAATTTTTACGGCGTAGCGGATGGCGCGGGCTGTTGCTCCTGCATCTTTGCCGCAGGTCGCGGTGTCCCAAACGCCAATGCCGATCACGCCGCCCGTTCTGGCCACGGCGCGGAGCTCGTCGTCAGAGAGGTTGCGCGGATTATTGCAGGTGCCTTTTACGCCCGTGTGCGAAACCAGCAGAGGGCGCGTGGCTATGGCGGTCACATCGCGCAGCGTGGCCGGCGAAGCGTGCGCCAGGTCGATGATCATCTTCCGCGACTCCATCGCCCGCACCCACTGCCGGCCAAGCGCAGTAAGGCCGCCTTTGTTCATGCCCGCGGAAGAGCCGCCCATCGCTGTATCTGTAAAGTGCGTGGGCGCCATCATGCGGAATCCTGCGGCGTAAAGCTCGTCGAGGTTCCTGAGATCGCCTTCCAGCGGCTGCGCGCCCTCGCTGCCCAGAAATCCGGCAACCTCATGATTGCTCCGCGTGGTCAGGAACTGCTGCAGATCAGCCCGAGAGCGAATCAGCACCAAAGCGCCTTTTGAGTTTGCGGCCATTTTGGAGAGGCGCTCGGCCTGATAAAGCGCGCGCTGCCTGGGGCTGTTCCATGTCCGCAGCGGCCAGCCTTCAAACATCGCGATCAGCCGGATCTGGTCTGTAGCGTCAGAGTTTTTGTAGATGTTGAGATGGCGCGGCGATGTCGTTACCACCGTAAATGCCTGGATCGCGACGTTGCCCTCAGCCAGCCGCGGCATGTCAACGTGTCCGGTGCTGCTGCGATGCAGCAGATTGCGTCCCCAAAGCAGGCTGTCCGCGTGCAGGTCGGCGACGACCATCTTGCGATGCAGTTCCTGCGCCTGCGCCGAAACCTGATACGGCCCCGTGTGCAGCGTCTTGTTGAAACGCCGCTCCACGATCCCCGGCAGCGCCAGCCAGATGACGAACAGCACGGCCAGTATGAGCAGCATCCAGCGAAGGCGTTTCATTGGAGGGAAGGATACCGCGAAGAGCGTTTAACGCAAAGGCCGCAAAGGGCGCGAAGAAAACAAAGCTCAACGCCAAGAACGCGGAGCGAGGTGATGCCGGCTGTGCGTGGACGTAACAATCACACACGCTGCCGGAGGCGCCGAATGCGCATGGGCCATCTCAGTATCCAGTGCTCAACTGACGATTGCACCTTCCACAAGCGTGGGACCGGACCATAATCAGGCTGTGAGGCTTTATTCTCCATAACAAGACGGCGAGCATCTTTTTGAGTGAGCCCGGTCTTTGCAAGGTATTGCGCCGCCGGGCAGCCAGGCACCGCCAGAATTCCCAGCAGCATGTGCTCGGTGTTGATCCAGTAGTCGCGTAGCGCATCGGCTTCTAATGCGGTCCAGTACACGGCACTTTTTGCATCATTCGTTAGAACCGGGGGCCGCTTGGGTACCTCCTGGCCGGTAGCAAATTTGCAAGGATAGCTGCTGTAAAGGGGAAAATGCTCGCGCAGGCTGAATATCGTATTGGCGCGAAAGTCTTCTTGGTACATCAATCCCTTCAGCAGATGCACTGAATCGACTGCCTGGGTTTCCTCCAGTCTTGCGTACCAGACTGCGAAGAAGACGGCCCGTCGTGCGGGAACTGTATAGCGCTCGTACATGGCGCTCTATTGTGGCACGAACGGGCGAGCCGGGCAGGTGTCCCAGCCGATCATTTTTAGGAATTTCCAGTATTTCGGGATATCCAGTGATCTCGCTGGGGAGAATTGCGTTGTGGGCTGGCGCGGGAATCGTGCTGTTCGTGATCATCGCGGTGGTGTGGGGGTTGATGACGCGTTAGTGTGGTTGATTATCCCAAGCTTCAAGACATGAAGACAGTCGGACGCATCGGCACAACGAGCCCGAAGGGCGAAATTATTGAGCCCACCGCATCAGCGGTGGGAAAGCATGGAAAAAGATCAAGCCCCGTTTACGGGGCGACATAAGCAATTCCATGTTTACGCAGCAGCGCCTCATATTCCTGTGCGAACGTCATCTTGCGATGGTGTTCCTGCTGATTGCGGATGTATTTGGCCACTGTCGGAGTATTGGAATGGCTCACGCTGAACGCACCGTATCCGTCTTGCCACGCAAATCTTCGTCCATGCGCATTCATCCATTTCGATGAGTTTGTTTTGATCAATTTCACAGCCTCGGCCAGGGGCATGGTGGGCGGCAGATGAAAAAGAAGGTGGGCATGGTCTTCCATTCCATTCACAGCAATCGCCGCCATTCCCTGATTGCGGCAGATGCCTGCCATATACGACCACAATTCCGGTTGAACTTCTTTAGCGATGATCACTCTGCGGTTTTTTGTGCCGAACACCAGATGGATGTGATTCTTTACGAACGAATGAGACATAGCTTTATGCCGCCCTTTCAGGGCTCAGATTTTAATCTCACCTACCCACCACTCACGTGGTGGGCTCAATAATTTTGCCCCTTGCGGGGCTGGGATAGTTGTGGCTGATGCATGTTGCATTGCAGGGCGCAAAGACGAGCGGAGTGAGGCTGAGAGAGACGCCATAGGTGGGCGGCTCATCTGTTGCGAGACCACTTGGCGCGGGCGAGTTTGCGCGGCGCGGCGGCAGGGGCGTTTGATTTTGAGCGCAAACTGGCCCGGATGGAGCGCGCAGTGGAGAGAGCCCGGTTCGACATGAGTTCATCCTTGACGGATTTTGCCGGCTTTGAGGGCGCGATGCCGAGATGACGGCGGATGATACGGACGACATCCTGCCAGTCACGGGCGAGCCCTTCTTGGTTGGCGAACTCGAGCATGCACGCGGGGACGGCGCGCCATCCTCCACAGCGGCAGATGAGCGGACGGATGCTGTACTCAGCGTCAAGACTGTATTCACCGATGGTGGGAATACGCTGGAGACGGCGCACGAGAGCAGCCCAATCCAGAAAGAGCTGGCGCAGCGTGGCAGAGCGACCTGGCCCACGGTTTTTGTATCCAGCGGCAGCGACGGCGTTGGCGTAATTACCGAAACGGTGACGGATGGTACCGTTGTTGAGCGATGGGTGCCGCGTGGCTTTCTGCAACTGAGGAAGGCTGGGCAGTTTGCCGGTACGGGCAACGTAGTCTTTGATGGCGCGGATGATTTCAGCTCGGGTGATGCGTTCAACGGACATGGAAGCTCCAGGGAATCGGGAAAATCGGGACATCTGAACATCGGGACATCGGGAAAACAAAAGCACACCACTGAGACACGGAGGCACGGAGAAAAATGGAATTGGGTGATCGCACTGACCGGGAAAGGCAAAAAAGCAGACCGGTTTCATGCGTCGCTGCTCTCGCAAGAAACCCAGAGTTTAATATAGCGAATATGAGACGAATAAGTCAATCAAATTCGGCGAAGATTTTGGTTGATTTTTGAAGGCAGTTGTGCTACATTAAATTATTTAAATTCAATAGCTTATAGATGATTTGGGTGTGAATAATGGGTGCGGCTTAAAAGGATTCAATCACCTTGTAAATATCTGAAGGGCGGTTCTGCCACTGTGCTGTTTTATTTGAGGGCGTATGCTGGTTCAGGAGCGTGGTGAAGATCGCGGAAAGAAGAGCGGAATAAGTTATGGCAAAGCTGATGAGCATGCAGCAGGCGATCGCGGAGCACGTGCCGGACGGCGCGAGCGTGGCGCTGGGCATGCAATTGGAGCAGATGATCCCGTTTGCTGCGGGGCATGAGATTTTGCGGCAGAAGAAGCGCGAGCTGCGGCTGGTGGGGCCGATATCCGACATTTTGTTTGACCAGCTGATTGGCGGCGGCTGCGTGAAAGACGTGGTGGCGGCATGGGTGGGCAACGTGATGATGGGGTCAGCGTACAACTTCAGGCGCGCTACGGAGCAGGAGAACCCGGGGACGCCGGGAGAAAAGCTGCGCGTCTTTAATATGACGAATTTTACTCTGGCGCTGGCGCTGCAGGCGGGCGCAATGGGCGTACCGTTTTTGCCGACACGCACTGCCATGGGCAGCGATGTGCCCAAAGGAAATCATTTCTTTTACCAGATTATCTCGCCGTTTGAGCCGAAGGAGACGCTGCTGGCGGTGCGGGCGCTGGCGCCGGATGTGGCGATTGTTCACCTGCAGCGCGCTGACCGGCACGGCAACGCCCACTGCTGGGGAAATTTTGGCGTGATGCTGGAAGGCGTTCGCGCGGCCAGGAAGGTGATTGTCTGCGCGGAAGAGATTGTGGATGAGGCGGTGATTGCCAGCGATCCGAACAGGACGGTG
Organism: Candidatus Angelobacter sp.; assembly: GCA_035279585.1. Taxonomy (GTDB): domain Bacteria; phylum Acidobacteriota; class Terriglobia; order Terriglobales; family Acidobacteriaceae; genus Angelobacter. The sequence goes on from DATEHN010000139.1 coordinate 11,586, forward strand.
ATCCCCGGCTTTCTGGTGACGGCGGTGGTGGAGGCCAGGCTGGGCGCGCATCCTTCGCCCGTGCAGGGACATTACAAGAGAGATGATGCGTTCTTTCAGCAGTATCACGCGGAGACCAAGACCGCGGCTGAATTCGCGGCATGGGCAGAGAAGTGGGTGCATGGAGTGAAAGATCGTGCGGCGTACGCGCGGCTGTTGGGCGAAGATCGCGTGGCTGAGTTAGGCGTGAAGGAACATGCCTACGCGGCGCAGACGGATTATGGATATTAGAGAGCACGGATTTTGGGACGGTCAGCAGACGGTGCTGTGGATTATCTGCCGCTGACGCGGTATCCTTGTAGGAGCAGGGAGATTAACGAACGTCCGTTCGAACTTGAAATGGCAAGGCCGAGCGTCCAAATCTTCGGCTATCGAGATCAGGTTCGGCTAAGTACTCATTACTAACTATTCATTGCTGAAATGCGCAAAGAACTCATTGAACTTCGGGTGAACGGCCGCAGGCATGAGCTGGCGATTGAGCCGAGCGACCTGCTGCTGGATGTCCTGCGCCAGGAGCTGCAGCTTACCGGCTCCAAACGCGGCTGCGATGACTCTTCGTGCGGCGCTTGCACGGTGCTGGTGGATGGCGTGCCGACGCTGAGCTGCACTGCGCTGGCCATGAGCCACGCCGCGGATGAGCAGTTTGCCCCTGAGATTACAACCGTGGAAGGCATTGCCGATCACGGCGCGCTGGCGGCGATCCAGAAAGCCTATGGCGACTGGGGCGGCGCTCAGTGCGGCTATTGCACGCCCGGCTTTATGATTACGGTGAAAGCGCTGCTCGACCGCAATCCCGAGCCCACAGAAGACGATATTCGCCATGCACTCTCCGGTAACCTATGTAGATGCACGGGTTACGAGCAAATGTACAAAGCCATCAAAGCCGCCATCTCGGCGGAGCAGGCCAGCGCAAAATAGCCCTGGGAGCCCATGACTGAGCCCTTCCAACCCGCGTGGAGCATCCCGTTGCCCGACAATTTCGAGCTCCGTGAGTTTGCCTCCGGCATCCTTGAGACCGCCAAAGAGAATCTCCGGCGCGATGACGAGCTCGTCTCCACCGCCTTTGCCATCAGCGCCGCTCGTATCGATTGTTACTCCGTCGCATTCACTGACCATGAAGAGAAAGCCGCCATCTACGCAAGCCTGATCGCCGCCGCCCGCCGTGGCGGCGCCACCGCCCTCATCACTTGCAATGACGCCTTCTGGAGTAATAAAGCCGGCGCTGAAGACATGGAGGGCTACTTTCCCGGGAAGTTGGCCGCGGAAGACGCGGAAGAGTGCATCATGCTGGCCATCACCGGTCCGGCCATCCAAACCTGGATCATCGAAGTTCCATATGAACGCGCAGGTGAAAAGATTAAGTTCGGTCCTGCCCGTGAAGAGGTTGGCGGCGAAGTCGGCTTCCTCGACGGCTGGGCTCAGGCCGAGCCTAAAATACAATGAATATTGGTCGACAAAGATCGTTATCGCCGCGATACGAAGATTTTGCCAAACACCGGTTTTACTAACTACTAAGTACTAATTGCTGGTTTTCTATGTCTGATTTCTCCATCATCGGTAAACGCGTTGCCCTCGTCGATGCCGCAGGCAAGACCACCGGCCACGGCAAGTATGCAGACGATCTTTCGCTCCCCGGCATGTTGATCGGCAAGATCCTGCACTCGCCGTACCCACACGCCAGGATCAAGCGGATCGACCCATCAAAAGCCGAAGCCCTCGACGGCGTCATCTGCGTTGTCACCGGCCCTGATGCGCCCAACAAGTACGGCATCCTTCCCGTCGGCCACGATGAAACCGCTCTCGCCGTGGAGAAAGTTCGCTACGTCGGCGACAACGTCGTTTGCGTCGTTGCCACCTCGGAATCCATCGCTGAGCAGGCGCTTGACCTGATCGATGTCGAATATGAATCTCTGCCTGCCTGGTTCGATCCTGAAGACTCAATGAAGGCCGAGCGCGACTGGATCCATCCGCAGCGGCCCAACAACATTGAAAAGGAATATCACCACGTCTTTGGCGATCCTGAAAAAGGTTTTGCCGAAGCCGACGTGATTACCGAGCACCGCTACATCGCCGGCGAAGTCACGCACGCCGCCATGGAGCCGCACTCTACGCTCGCCGCGTTTGAAATCGACTCGCTCACCGGCCAGCCCGGCCGCCTAACGGTCTGGTCCTCAACGCAGGTCCCGTACTACCTGCAGCACAAGCTCTCCATCGTGCTGGAAGTGCCGATGCAGCAGATCCGCGTCATCAAGCCGCTGGTTGGAGGCGGCTTTGGCGGCAAGAGTGAAGTTATCCCGCTGGAGATCATTGCTGCCGTTGCGGCGTGCAAGGCCAAAGCTCCGGTCAAGATCACCTACACCCGCGAAGAAGTTTTCTGGGCGCACCGAGGCCGCCCGCGCACCATTATTGATCTCAAGATCGGCGCAAAAAAAGATGGCCATATTACCTCGGTCTCCGCCAAGGTCATTCAGGATGGCGGCGCCTACTGCTCTTACGGTGTGGTCACCATTCTTTATTCCGGTGCGCTGCTTGGCGCGCTTTATGACATTCCCAACATCCGTTATGACGGCTATCGCGTGCTCACCAACAAGCCCGCCTGCGGCGCCATGCGCGGACACGGCACCGTCAACGTGCGTTTTGCCTTTGAGTCGCAGCTTGATGAGACAGCCGCTCAACTCAATATGGATCCTGCAGAGATCCGCCGCATCAATCTGCTCAAGCCGCCCTGCATTACCGTGAACAACTTGCGTGTGCAGAGCTACGGCCTGCCTGAGTGTATTGACCAGGTCATCAATCGCTCTGAATGGGGTACGCGCCGCAGTCAGCTTCCGCCCGGACGCGGCATGGGTATGGCATGCAGTCACTATGTAAGCGGCGCAGCCAACAGCATTATCCGCTCAGACATGCCGCATTCCACCGTCAATATCAAAATTGATCGCGATGGCGGCGTGGTGGTTTATACCGGCGCGTCCGATATCGGACAGGGCTCTGACACCATGGTTGCTCAGGTCGTGGCGGAAATTCTTGGCATCAGCCTGGGCCGCATTCGTGTGATCGCCGCCGATACCGACCTTACGCCCATCGATATCGGCTCCTACTCCAGCCGCGTGACCTTTATGAACGGCAACGCCTCGCTCCGTGCGGCGGAAGACGTAAAGAAGAAGATCGTCGCCGCCGCAGCGCAGAAAATGAACTGCGCCCCGGAAGACGTGCTCATGCGCGACGATCGCGTCTGGAAACGCGGCGCAAAACTCACCACAATCAACGGCGCAGGCACACAGCGCGACCACGATCCCGAAGCTCCACACAGCAACGTGAAAGAGGTTTCCGGCCGTGTTGAAGGCCAGACGCTCCGCGGATCGCTGCAGCAGAAGCGCAAAGAAGAAGGTCCCAAAGACCAGATGAGTTTTGAAGAAGCCGTGGTCTCCGCCATTGATTTCACTGGCGCGCTCACTGGCACCGGCTCATATGCGCCGCCCAAAGATGCGCGCGGTGGACAATTCAAAGGCGCAGGCGTCGGCCCCTCGCCTGCATATTCCTACTCTGCCCAGGTTGCCGAGGTCAGCGTGGACGAAGAAACCGGCGAGGTCAAAGTCCACAAGGTCTGGGCCGCGCATGATTGCGGCCGCGCGCTGAACCCAGTTTCGGTTGAAGGCCAGGTGATCGGCTCCGTCTGGATGGGCCTGGGCCAGGCACTCCAGGAAGAGATGGTCTGGAAAGACGGCCTGCTGATGAATCCTGGCATGTTGGAATACAAGTCTCCTTCGGCCGTTGAATCGCCTGAAGTTGAATGTATCATCGTGGAGTCGGTTGATCCTGAAGGCCCGTTCGGCGCGAAAGAAGCAAGCGAAGGTTCTCTTGCCGCCACCATCCCAGCCATTGCCAACGCGATCTATGATGCGGTGGGCATTCGCTTGCGCGAAGCCCCGTTTACTCCTGAGCGTGTGCTTGCGGCGCTCAAAGCCAAGCACGCGGAGAAGAAAGCGCTGGAGATGACCCGCGGTTCCGATCCTGTTGCGCCAATCGCCTTCCGCGAACACGGCGGCTCGTTGTGGTTTAAAGGCAAAGGCCCGCAACGGCATGAGTTGGATCCGGCGCGGAGGACAACGCAAAGTGAAATCTAGATTGCACCGCGGAGGCGCGGAGACGCGGAGCTTTTCCAAAGTCCCGAGCGGAGCGAGGGAACCCTATCACCGCGAAAAACTTTAGGGTTGAAAATGCAACGAATTTTGGAAGCACGATTGGTTTGGAAGTTGGGGATCAGTAAGAACCAATACAGCACAGAAGGGAATAGTGATCCCTCACCCGCAAAGAACGCGGGTTCGGGACTTCGGAAAAAGCTCCACTCGAAACTTCGGAAAACATGAGTCTTCCTTCTTTCAAACTTCTCCGTCCGCGCTCGTTGCGTCAGGCTGTTGATTACCTGGCGCGCCATAGCAACGATCTCATGATCCTTGCCGGCGGCACTGACCTTCTGCCCTCAATGAAGCAGAAGCTCTTTACTCCCGCCTACGTCATGGACATCCGCGGCATTGACGAGATCCGCGGCATCCACGTTCGGCCCGGAGCGGGCGTTGAAATTGGCGCGCTCACGCCGCTCTCCGCCATTGAAGATTCAGAGTTCATCCGCCGCAGTTATCGCGTGCTGCATGAAGCCGCCATGACCGTGGCTTCTCCCATCCTGCGCAACATGGGCACGCTGGGCGGCAACATCTGTCTCGATACGCGCTGCGTCTGGTACAACCAGTCCTTGCAGTGGCGGCGCTCCTGCGGCTTCTGCATTAAGAAAGATGGCGATCTCTGCCACGTTGCTCCTGGCGGCAAGTTCTGCTGGGCGGCCTTCTCCGGTGACACCCCTCCCGCGTTGCTCTGCCTGGGCGCTGAGCTTGAAATCGCCGGACCTACCGGCATGAGGCGCGTCGCGCTCAAAGATTTTTATACCAAGTCCGGCGATGCGCGCATGAGGCTTGAACGCAATGAACTGCTGGCCCGGGTCTTTCTGCCTGAATCGTCTTCAGGCTGGAAGGGAAGCTATCTGAAGCTGCGCATTCGTGGATCGATCGACTATCCGCTGGCCGGCGTGGCAGTGGCGCTTAAAAAGAACGGTGGCCCAGTTGAAGCTGCGCGCGTGGCGATTACCGCCGTCAATCCCGCGCCGCTTCTGGTCGCTGGCGTAGAAAACGCTCTGCTGGGTAAGCAAGTTGATGAGCATGTGGCCACGGTCGTTGGCGAACTGGCAGCTAAAACCGCCAAACCACTCACGACCTCCGCACTTACACCGGAATATCGCCGCGAGATTGTGAAGGTATATGCGAAGCGGGCTGTTTTGGCGGCTTGTGCCTGAGATCCCGAGCGAAGCGAGGGAACCCTATAGCACGATATGGCCAAAGCAGATGAGTTCATGGTCGGAACTGTAATCAACGGGTACGGCGCCTTCTTTGAGCAGGACGACGCGACAGGCTACCTTTATTTGTCGGACAAGACTGGAATTCTCTACCATTTGCACATTTACAATCGCAAGCCCTCATTCACTGTTACAGAAAAGGACGTTCAAGTAATCTGGACCGATTCCGTGGATCGGTGTGGAGTAGTGATCTTCGAAAAGCTGCGGGGAGTAATCGGACTCAACGGCGATAAGTACAGACCAGCCTATGTGCTCGAATCAAACGGCATAGCCGATCCTAAAATGGACGTATGGATTCGCCCTCAAATACCTTTAGGCGTCTTACCAAATTACTTGGACGCCCTTGTAAAGCCTGAACTTCTCGTCTGACGTAACCACAGGAATGTCTTCTGCAAGTGCTTGAGCAATAATCTGGCGGTCAAAGGGATCGGCATGGTGTTGGGGCAAGCTAAACAACTGATATGCGTGATCTGCCGTATAAGGCAAGGCGCGCAATCTCAGGTCTGCAACGCCAATTCTGACATCGTCAGCGTTGAAATCGAGTTTACCCAACGCTTGCTTAATGGCAATTTCTGAAAGAGAGATCGCGCTCAATTCGAGCCTGGTCTGGGCATTCTGCATTGCGCGCATGGCTTTTGAAGAAATGCGCTCAGGTGAAACCACAGCCCAGATAAAGGTAACC
>DATEHN010000140.1:0-25801 GCA_035279585.1 Candidatus Angelobacter sp.
ATCCTGCTCATCATCGGGATATTTCAACTGCTGGAGAACCGGTTTGTTCTGCTGACGGGTAAAGCCGGGCCGCCGCTGGCAGTGGCCATCAAAATTGTTTTGGCCACCGTGCTCATCAACCACACGGGTGAAGGCGCGGCCATCAACAGCGATTATTACCCCATTTATTATCTGCCGGTGATGACGGCGGCCATGTATTACGGGCCGGTGGGCACGCTGCTGTGGACGCTGGCGGCATCCGCGGCTTACAGCTCCTATCTTTACCAGGCGCGCCAGCACTTCACTATTACAGCAGACAGTATTTCTGAATTGGCCATGCGCATCCTGTTCTTCTTTTTTGTGGCCATGACGGTGAACCGGTTTGTGATGCAGTATCGGTTGCAGGTGCGGCGCTACCAGGAGTTGTCAGAGAGCCTGGCGGAGGCAAATCGCAGCCTGAAGCTGGCGCAGGAGGAAGCGCGCCGCGCTGAGCGGCTGGCGGCGCTGGGACAGCTTTCCGCTGGATTGGCGCATGAGATTCGCAATCCGCTGGGCGTGATTAAAGGGTCGGCGGAGATACTTACGCAAAAGCTTGAAGGCGCTGATCCGCTGGCCAAAGAGCTGGGCGGATACATTTACACTGAGGTGAATCGGGTAAGCGCGCTGGTGAGCCGCTTTTTGGATTTTGCCCGGCCATCACAGCTTGCGCTGGCGCCAACTGACTTGGCTGGTTTGGTGGAACGATGTGTAACCACCGTTTCTGAGCAGGGAGCTTGCAAGGGGATCAAGGTGCAACGAGAGTTTGCTCCAGACTTGCCGCAAGTGATGCTGGACCAGGACCTTTGTGATCAGGTGTTCACCAATCTGTTGATGAACGCATGTGAAGCGATGGGCGAGCAGGGCGGGGAAGTGAAAATCCGAATACAGCGGACGCCGGAAAAGAGCGGCGTGATGGTGGAGATTGAAGACAGCGGGCCGGGAGTACCGCCGGAGTTGAAAGAGCAGATCTTTAATCCGTTTGTGACCACTAAAAAGACCGGCGTGGGATTGGGGCTGGCGGTTGTTTCAAAAATTGTGGATGCTCATGGAGGATCGGTGAAGCTGAGCAGTCCGCCGCATCAGGGAGCGTGTTTCAGGGTTACATTTCCTGTGGGTGCAGACGCTGAGATGATCGGGAAAGCTTAAACCTCACTCCGGATACGTGGACGCGCTCTTCCGCAGTCCCGAGCGCAGCGAGGGATCGCTATAGCCACGACGATCTACAGGGAATGATGATCGTGCACCAGTAGAGCATGAAAGAGAATAGGGGGGCCCTCACGCGCAAAAAACGCGCGTTCGGGATTTGCAGAAAAAATGGCAAACATCCTCATCGTAGAAGACGAACCGCGCATGCGCCGGCTGTTGGAGATCAGCTTGGGCGAAGACGGCCATAGTGTCTCCGCGCTGGAAGATGCAGAGAAAGGGCTGATCCATCTGCGCAAGGAGGCGGTGGACCTGGTTGTGACCGACCTGAAGCTGCCGGGGATGAACGGTCTGGAGTTTTTGCAGGAAGGGAAGCGGCTGAACGGTGCGCTGCCGTTTATCGTGATGACCGCGTACGGCTCGGTTGAGACCGCGGTGGATGCCATGAAGGCCGGCGCCAGCGATTACGTGCTGAAGCCCTTCACCATGGCTGAGATGAAGCTGGTCATTAATAAAGAGCTTGATGTCCAGCAGGTGCGCGATGAAAACCGGCGGCTGAAAGAAGCGCTGGGCAAGCGCTACCACTTCCAGAACATTGTGGGCCACAGTAAAAAGATGCAAGAGGTGCTAGCGCTGGTGGAGCGCGTGGCGCCGACGAATTCGACAGTGCTGATTGGCGGCGAGAGCGGCGTGGGCAAAGATCTGATTGCGCGGGCCATTCACCAGAATTCGCGACGGGCGTCAGGGCCGTTTATCAAAATCAACAGCACGGCAATCCCGGACACGCTTTTTGAGAGCGAGCTGTTTGGTTTTGAACGCGGCGCTTTCACCGGCGCGCTGGCCAGCAAGCCAGGCAAATTTGAATTGGCGGATAAAGGAACGTTGTTTCTGGACGAGATTGGCGATGTGCCCGCGCCTACGCAGGTGAAGCTACTGCGCGTGCTGCAGGAGCGTGAATTTGAGCGGCTGGGTGGAACCAAGACGCTCAAGGTCGATGTACGCATGATCGCCGCAACGAACCGCGATCTGCGCGCGGCGCTGGAAGAAGGGACGTTTCGGGAAGACCTTTATTACCGGCTGAACGTGGTGCCCATTGATATTCCGCCGCTGCGTGAGCACAAAGAAGACATTCCTGACCTGGTGAATCACTTTCTTGCCCGCTTTGCAGCAGACAATGAGAAAGAGATTGAGGGCATAACCCCGGCTGCGCTCAACGTCTTGAGCGACTATCACTGGCCGGGCAATGTTCGCCAACTGGAAAACATGGTGGAGCGCGCCGTGGCGCTTTCTGCAGGCCGGGTGATTGATGTGAGCGACGTTCATCTTGATTCTTCGCCGGGAAGGGCCAACACTACGTCTTCCACCAACGATCAGTTTCTTCCTGAAGGCATGACGCTGGAGCAGTGGGAAGACAATATGATCCGCGAAGCACTGCGCCGCGCCAACGGCAACAAGAGCCAGGCAGCGCGATTGCTGGGATTGTCACGAAATGCGCTGCGGTATCGGCTGGGAAAAATTGGGGTGGCGGACGAGGGAGAGTGATCCCCACGCCGGAATCGATTGGAAAGCGCATTCCTCAAGCTGGCGATTTCAGGATTGCGATAGCCGCCAGAAGCGTCGCCAGATGATTTGTCCATGGGTTTATGCAGTCATTCAAATCATCACTCGGTGACAAGGGCGGATCTGGGGCCAAGCCTGCCATCGACAAAACAAGACTATCGAACCCATTGCGATGGAGTTCAGCCTTCAGCTCGGGCCAAGCTAACCATGCTTCTAAAACATACCGCAAAAAAACTCCGGAGCCACTGTTGTAGTCTTGGACGTCGTCCTGGGGGATGGATTGCCCTTGCGTATATGGCTGTAATTCTCCTTTTTTAACCAGTTCCTGCTTTACTCCGCGAATGACCGCGAGCGCGAGGTCATGGCAAGTAGTCTTGACCGGAGCGGGAGCTTGTGACAGCCCCATGAGACGCATTGCAGAGCCCAGCAATAAGCCCTGATCACCCGTCCAAAAGAATTGGGAGTAGGTTTTGTAATTGGGATCAGGAACTCCATTGTGAAATGTACTCACTCGCTCGTGAACAAGCACGCAGGCTTCATTTGAGGGCGAAGTAAAGCGATGAAGCATAGAATCGGCGACCGGTGTGTCATTGAACCAGCTGGTCAGGAAGCTATATTCCGCCAGCGCCTTCTGGATGAAATTTTGACTCCGGGCAGCGGCGTACAGGTATAAGAGGTTAACAACGGCGTTCTGTATGCCCAATAGAGCATTATCCTTGATCGTTTTTTTTCCGTTTTTCTCTTCTATCTCTTTCCAGGGTCCATATTCAGACCATCTGGCGTTCCAGACACCTGGTGTGAAACGGGGTTCGTACTCCTGAAACTTGCCATATTTTCTGACGGCATCTTTCCAGACTGAGAGTGCAGGCTGCGCGTTTGCCCAGGTGATCTCGAATATATGGTCCCATGGCGCATGGAAGCGATCAGTCCTGGACTTCAACGCGGCAATAGTCCACCAAAGATAATCATCGAACCAAAGATTTCCGGTTTCGTTGAACCATTGATGGTATGTTTCCTCAAACCATTGATGTTTGGCTGTGATGAAATCCGGACTTGTAACCTTCCCACCTAATAAAAAGTAGTCGAGGAGACTGCTTGCAGCGTTACCGCACCTCCAGTAGTTATTCACTTCCGAATTTTCGAATGTCGCCTTTAATTTCTGCACATAATGACCAGCTTTCGTTTGGAGACCATCAGGAGTGGGTACTGCGGCGGGACCTGTGGGCATGAGCTTGCTCCTTTCCATAGACCACAAGAGGAATCTGCCGCAGAAATATACCATGAGCGAAAGCAGGTTGTGACTGCTTGAGAAACCGACGACAGGCAGGCCAAAGAACAGGCCCTGTGATACAGGGCCTGAATTGAGAAACTGGCGCGAACCGCAAGCTTAGCGCTGGCCGAAGAGTGATAGTTCTGGTCTGCGGGAGAGTGGATGGGCCTTGCCATACCACAGCTCAAAGCTCCTCACAAAGCGGTCGCCCTGCAGGGGGATGGCACGGCTACGACCGCCGGCGCGGATTACATCGCGCACTTGCAGAACTTCCGGTTCGCCATCACCATAGTGGACTACGATGTGGTCAAACTCGATTGGGGCGTTGTTGACCCGAATCTGTAAAAAGCGGTAACGACCGGCATACTTGCCGACATCAATGTTGTCATGATCATGCTGGCCGTCAACATGCGACTGGCCCAGGTAAGTCCAGTTGGCTGCATTGGCTGATGGGGCTATGTACAGCACCAGGGCCAGAGCAAAAAGGGAAACAAGAACCTTCTTCATTTTCGTGATGCTCTCCTCTCAGACTGCCTTATTTCGTATGGATACGGGATTTACAAGGTACAGAACCGCGCTCATGATGAAGCGTTTGTGACCATGATGCAAGTTTTGAGTTTGGTTCTGGTGGATGAAACACGGGACGAAGAGGGAAGTTGCTCAATAGAAAAGAAGGGCCGCCGGACGATGGTGAACGAACGTAATATGGCGGTGCTGCAAATGCGCCAGCCGATCTTTAACCTGGCAGGGCTTAGGCCGTTCGTGATCACGCTTTCTTTTTCGCTGGCTTGGGTTTTAATGTTTTGGCGTACTCATAACTCAGTTTGAGATATTTTTGCAGCGCTTTGGTGTCTTGCAACAGGGAATCAGGAACGGCGACATACTCCGGCATGACAGCGCCATAGGCTTCAAAGAGCCTGGTTTTGTATTTCTTGAGAAATTCTTCACGCTCAGCTTTGGGGAGCCTGATGGCCAGTGATTTGGATTGCAACAGCAACGTGAACATGTTGCCGTTTAGAGCCGTGTAAGGATTGGCCGCGCCCTTGCGTTGGATTTCAGGAATGGTTTTGAGCAGCTTTTCATACTGCTCAACTTTAGGGTTGCTTGCGGTGGACACCTTCTTTTGTGGAGACATAAGAAGCTCCTTGCCTGGATGCGCTGACGTAAGAGCATGCACGCTCATGGCGGAGCGAGAAACTTAACCTTCAGCCGCAGCGGCCTTTTCCGGGACATCCACTGTCTCCGCAAGCGACGATTGAGCAGCTCAGAATAGAAACGCGCGACAGCGTACCCAAGGATACCGGCTACGGCTGGGAAAGGGAACTCACAGGTGTGAGTTTACAGTTTATTGCCTGCGATTCATGCCAGTTTTATTGCAAAGAATTATCTCTGTTGTACGGAAACCGCTATTTCACCCTTGAATCCGATCTTGCCCAATGGCGCTGAGGCGTTGGGACGGTCATAGTCGTCTATTTTTTCACCGCTGGCATCGGTGATGGCGAAGTGCTTGGCCGAGACATCAAAAGTGAAGTGGAAATCTCCTGTGTGATTAGGAAGGTCTTTGGCCCGGTCTGAAACCGGAGCACCGTTCACGTACACAGTGCGATGGAAATTATTCTCAGCAATGGTATAGACCACTTTGTCATTGCCGGTGCTGTCAATTACCCACTCAATTCTTTTTGGTCCCCTGAACAGCCCTTTCTTGGGGCGCTGAATGGTCACGTCAAATGAACCTTGATTCGTGCGCAGCCAGGCGTAGCTTGAGCCTTTCCAGATCCACCAATTGCCCTCGTGCTTCCATTGTTTGGTTTCTTCAAAGACGCTGGTGCTAGCAGTGGAAGGCGCAGCGGCGGATGGGGCGGCCGGCGTATCGGTAACGAGAGATTTCAAATTTCGTTTTAATTCAAGAGGCGAGGCGCCGGCTTTGATCTCAAGATCGGCCTGGTCACTGGCATAGCCCTGGGCCTCAATTTTTACGGTGTACTTGCCGGGCTTGAGCCACACGACGTCACCGGGCCTGGCTTTGCGCGGCACCATGCCTGACTTTGGATCCTGCGAACTATAAGTCGCTGTGGCGTTGGCCGGCGTGATCTTGAAGGAAAGCGCGCCCTGAGGTTGCAGAGGAAAGTCAGCGGCAGAAATTTTGGTTGTTGCTCCCGGCTCCAGGTGGATGACTTTGGCCGGCGAATCTTCAAAGTGAGGACGGCTCAAATAGACCTTATGAATTCCGGCGCGAAGCTCAAGCTGGGCGGTGCTTGCACCTGCGGGTTGCGAGTCGCCATCAATATGGAGCACGGAATCCGGCGGCAGAGCCGACAAGACCAGATGAGCCATGGCCTTAGCGTGCGGCTTGGTCTGGTCTTCCTGAGCGCTCAACAAAACGATTACCAAAGGCTGGTTGCTCGGCTCCAAGTTCAACGTTTGATCATTGCTGAGGGTAAAGGTTGAAGCAGAAGACTTGATCTCAGTTTCCAGGCCTTCCTGCGGAATCGGCTGCGGGTCCTGCCCGGTGACATTGGCTTTGAGATCAGAGGTGGCAAACATCCGGGCGCGTTCGCCCAGAATGCTGGCGATGGCAACAGAATATCCTTTGGCCTGGAGCGGGCCGGCGAGTTCAACGGCCTTGCCGGCTTCCACCTTGAGCGGCAATGAGAGGATGGTGTTGGAGCCGCTAAAGATCCTTACTTCAGGCGTGCCGGGAGCAATCTGTTCAAGAGCCAGGCTTCCGTTGGTAAGCGAAGATTCGGGCTGATCTCCAATGGCGACAGAAACATCTTTGATGTCAGAGAGTACTTCCATCCGCGGCAGCAACGGAGTAAGCGTGAATTGGATGGGCGCAGTAGCCTGGCCTGCGACCGTGGTCACGTGCTGTACGGCAGGCTGGTAGCCCTCATGCGTGGCCTGGATCACGTGTTCCTGCCCCGGCTCAAGAACGACGGGAGAAGTTGCAGGGTTCCCGTCGACTGAGAACTTTGTGTCTGGGATGTTGGCGGTTAAAGCAATGGATGAAGCTGCCGGTGGCGCCTGCGGCGCACGATGCTTGACGAGCTTGTAAGTTACAAATGCAGCCACGGCCAGAACTGGAACAAGAATGATTGCCGCCCAGAGCTTGATGGAAGATGCCGGCGTACTTTTGGCGACGACAGGCCTTTGGGCTGGCGCGGGAGTTGGAGAAGTGGGAGCGGCTTCAAGGGCTTGTGCCGGGGCTGCGGCGGCTTTGTCTGTCCTGACCAGCGAAGCGGTGAGGGCTTCTGAAAGTTGCGAGCTTGACTTAGCTTGCGCAGGCGCGGCGGCTGCGGTTGCTCTGTCCGGCCGGATCAGTGAAGCTGTCGCGGCATCAGATGAGCTATCTACCTTCGCGCTCGATTGGCCGCGCGGAGACGAAGCGGCGGGAGCCTGCGGTACGGCAAAGCGCGAGCGGGTCTTGCTGTCCATGCTGTTCAGCAGCGTGGTTTCAAGCTGAGCCAAACGAGCTTCACGCGGATGCCGTGCCATGGCCTCACGAACTTTACTGAGGGCGGCGGCGAGATCGCCGGCGGCCTGGAGTTCACGGGCCTCCAGCACCGCGGCATCGACAACGGCCTGGCGCTCACGATCCTGAACCTGAGCGGAGAGGCTGCGCGCCACGGGATTGGTGGCGTCAAGCTTGAGAGCTTCTTCAACGAGCGATTGCGATTCACGCCAGTCAGTGTTGAGGCGAAGGCGGGCCTGCTCAAGCAGCGCGCTTAGAAAAGCGCCGCGGAGTGTGCGGTCGCGGCCATCGAGATCAACGGCCTGGCGGAGACGATCCAGTCCGGTGGCGGTGTCGCCGGAAGTGATTGCCTGCTGGCCTTCAGCAAAGAATTGCTGCGCCTGCTGATGCTTTTCCGCGCCTTGTATGGCCAGCTTGTCGAGGCTGGCGAGTTCGCGATCATCAGGGAACTCAGCCAGACCGTCGCGGACGGCTTGCTGGGCTTTATCGTATTCGCCTGATTCGAGGTGCTGATCGATCTGGCGGACCCAGCGAGAGCGGGACTCTTCACGCAGCTGCGCTTCACGCTTGAGCTTGAGGCGCTGAACTTCGGAATCAAAGCCGGGATATTGCGGGTAGATGTTGTGGAGGATGTCCCACTGGCCGAGAGCTTCGTTGAATTGCGAGTTCTGCTCATACTGCTTGGCGCGGCTGACGATGGAATCGAGCAGGTCGCGGCGTCCACGGACGAGCTTGAGCGACTCTTTGAAATGCGGCTCGTTGGGGAAATTATCAACAGCGCCTTTCAGGATTTCAATTTTGCGGTCGAGATCAGCTTCAGTTTCCACGCGGTGATCGACATCGGCGACGGCGGCGCTGCGATCCTGACGGTCACGCTCATCCACTTCCAGCTTAAGGGCCTGGAACATGGGATCGTTGGGATTTTTGGTGAGAAATTCCTGGCACAGCGCACCAGCTTTGGCGAAGTTCTTGTCTTCAAGGCAGCGACGCGCTTCCGCGTAGCCGGCTCGCAGGGCTTCACGCTCAGAGCGGATCTGATTGTAGAGAGACTGGTATTGCGCGTCTTTCTCTGGTGTTGAGGTGCGGCTGGCCTGACGCGAGATTTCCAGCAGGCGCTCGAGCTTATCGAGCGCGGTGGAGACTTCGCCGCATTGATATGCCTTGAGCGCCGACTGATAAAGCTGCTCTTTTTCCGCGCGCGCTTTGCCAGCGTCTTTTTCCAGGCGATCCACCTGATCTAGCAGGCTGTGTGCTTTGGCGTCTGCGGGATTGACGCGCAGAATTTCTTCCAGGCCCATGCGCGCCTGGCTGAAGAACTGGTTCTCAATGTGCTGCTGGACGAGGCGATACCAGTTATCGATCTGCTTTTCATTGCGCTGGCGTTCAATCTGCGTCTTCAGGCGCAGCGCGTCAGTGTTGTTGGGATCGATCTCAAGAACTTCCTGAACTTTTTGCAGCGCCAGCGGATACTCTTCTTCTTCCACGCGGGTGCGTGCGCTCTCCATGAGCTGGCGGATGGTCTTCTGCTTGATGGCCTGGTCCAACTGCATGCGCAACAGAGAAAGCTGCAAATCGATGTGGCCTTCAGCCTCAAGCTCGCTCAGGATTTCGCGGGCGAACTGGAAATCGCCTTCAGCCTGGGCTTTCTTCACGCGCTCAATGCGCGGCTGGATCTTGGCGGAGTCAAAGTATTCAATCGGCTCATTGCGCAGGGCTTTTTTGAGGACCTCAGCAAACTCACGCGCGCTGGAGAAGCGGTGATATGGCTGCTTCGCCATGGCTTTTGCGATGGTCCGACTCACCGCTTCATTGACGGAACTATTAATGTCAGAGACCGGCGGCGGAATATAGCTGCGAATGGCTTCAAAGACTTCGGCTTCGGTAGGCAGATCAAAGGGCTTGCGACGCGTGAGCGCTTCATAGCTCACCACGCCGAGGGCAAAGACATCTGAGAGCACCGATGGAGCTTTGTGATCGAGCAGCTCCGGCGCCAGGAAGTGCAGCGTGCCTTTGATGCCGGTCATGCTGTGGGTGTCAGAAAGGTGAACGACGCCAAAATCGATGAGCTTGACTGAGTCGTCATCGAGCACAAAGATGTTTGAGGGCTTCAGGTCGCGATGCACCAGCCCATGATCATGCGCCGCCTGCAGGCCGCGGCAGGCCTGAACCATGATATCGACCGTGCGATCCACAGTAAGGCGCGTGCTGGCTTTTTTGATGAGCTGATCGAGCGTGACGCCCGGCAGCAGCGGCATCACAAAGAAAGGTTTGTGCTGGCCGGCCTCTTCAAATTCGCCGGTTTCAAGAATGTCAACAATGTTGGGATGGCTCAGCCGCGCCAGCACGCTCCACTCTTTTTCAAAGAGCTCCAGCGCCTGCTGACTCAGGCCCCCCCAGATGGTTTTAAGCGCGACAAAGCGACGGGTAATCGTGTCATAGGCTTTATACACTACCCCCATTCCGCCCTGTCCGATGGGAGGGTCTTTAATTTCGTATCGGCCGGCAACCACAAAAGTGCCTTGTGGCTGGCGTTTCATATGCATAGCAGTGCCTACCTGGGGGCCGGTCTAAAGCTTTTTACCTATGCGCGGTAAAGGAATTGTAACCCAAGACACACCAATCCCAACCAGCTGTACCACAGTATTAGTGCTTTTAATTTGTAAAGCGTTTCATGGGGCCTGGCAGCCGCCAATTTTGTTGCATTTTGATGTGAAAAAGGATGCAGCTTTAGCTGCCAGCAGACTCTCCCGCTATAACTCTAGCGCAAAGAAGCGTGAGCCGGGTGACACAGGGACTTCCGCAGGCAGCTTGAACAGTTTTTTGCGGACGGCCCCACGATCGAGACGAACCCCGGTTTGGCGCATGCTTTCCTCGCTGCGTGCCATCATCTGCTGTGACCACTCGATCATGTGTTGGTTCTGGACAATACATTCCCGAATCTGCGCCTGCACGCTCGCCGGCGACTGCAATGGTGTCATTTGGATTTTTGCCCCTTCACGGACCAACATTCAGGCCGTTGTTGGATGAAGGCGCAAAGTGTGCCGTGGATTCGGCAACGGTGGGTCTTCAGGTCTTGCTAACCTAACCCTTCTGCAATTGGATTGTATCACCCAGCCATTAAGATGGCCGGAGCTTCAGATTTGCGGCAAAGCGGTTTGCCTTTGGTTCGGCTAACTGCTGATGGCTGAGCAGCCTGGCTATTGCGGCAGCGGCACGCTGTACTGAGCAGCAATGAGCTGCCACTCGCCGCCGTTCTTCATCCAGATATCGGTCAGCCGGTCACGATATTCATAGCCCTTGCCCTTATAGCTTCCTTTTTCGTGATAAGCGCCCGTCACCACAGCCACGTTCCCATGCATGTGGACCTTTAGATTTGACTCTTCCGCCAGCTCCACCTGGGTTGCCGTATCCATGGTGTGCGACATGTATCCGACTTTGCCATAGACGCTGCCATCTTCCACCGTGATGACAAAATCATCGTTCAGCATTGAGGTCATAATCTGGATGTTGCGAATCCTGTAAGCGTCCGTCCAGCGCTGCTCCAGAGCCAGGATTTTCGACACTTCCGGTGAGCTTTGCAGCGGCAGGCAGCTTATCGAGAGGAAGCAAACAAAACAAATGATCAATAGATTTCTAGCGTGCATGGGCCTTTTATGGCACAGCTTGCAGAGCGTGACAAGTCACTAGAGTGACTCCCCCGGAACCAACTCAGAAAATGGGAATGTTGTGGTGAGAGATAACGATAAATCCCACCCTTTGCGTACGGAGCCGAAGATGTGAGTTCAGAGAGAAATTGCGGGAATGCATGGCGAAGTGTGCGCTTCGCAAAGAACGCAAAGATGGGTGCTATCAATACATTTTCAATCGCATCGAACGCATAGTAGGTCCCATCAGTGAAATTAATCGTGAAATATATTCCCAAACATGACAACGCCAATCATCATTTTCGCCAGCCAGAATCGCCATAATTGGCCGCTCTATACGTGCTTCTTTGCTTTTTGCTATGGTTGCTAGGGCAATCTTATCTTTTCGGGACAGTCGAAGGATTCCTGAAGGGTGAGTATGCCAATCACCCAAATATGTGTGCATGCGTTTGGATTCTGCATAAGCTTTTGCGATTTGAGTTTCTTCATATTGCAGGTCTGGACGATAAAATACGGATTGATGAACGGCATTTGGGCCGGAGCCAATAACATTAGTAATTACAATAGAATCACGTGCTCGATATCCCATGAACACTCCGCCGGTCTCCTTTGGGGCAAATTGTTTGGCTTCAGCAATCATGCAAGCCAAATGTGTTTCTGTAAGCCAAATATCTGTTAATGATTTTCGCATTTGGGATGACGTTTAATCGGGTAAGAAGCCCAAGTTGGTGGGATCTTTGTTCCATTATCATCATTAAAAGAGACGTCGTACAAATCATCGGCGAATTCTGATTCGGGAGCTAGGCTGTCCGCTGCAAGTCGCATGCCGAATGAAGAGATTTGAAGGGCATTATAGTTTGCACCTGTGAAAGAAGGCTCGGCGCATCCGACCGGCGCAATTTCTCCGTTTGGATCACTTCGTGGGAAAGGAATCTCCTTCTCCTCCCACCAACAGCAGAGACAATTCCAGCAGCCCTCGGTTTTTCCGGGGATGAAGCGTAGAATTTGTCCTCCCCACAGCCCCGGTGTTCCGAATATCGCCAGGTAAGGAATCTTTCGTTCTCGCGCCAATTCTGAAAGTGGATAGTGCACACCTACTTCCGCCGTACAGTCGAGTAGTAGGTGTGCTCCATCGAAAAACTCATCATATTGCGCTAGTGTGGGACCTCCTAGACTTATTGGAGCCCCCAGTCTGTAAGGAAATGGCTTGACTTCAATAGAGGGATAATTTTGCGAAATAAAATTTTTTAGAGCATCTGTTTTCAAAAAACCAACTGCTGAAAATCCCAAAGGCCACCTAACAGAATTTCCTGGTTCGAAAAAATCGCTGTCCATGATACTTAGCCTACTCACGCCAGATCGCGCACATTCAATAGCAACGGGTGCTCCTAGTGCTCCCGCCCCCACTAGCGCGATCGTCTTATCTTGAATACTTTTGAGCTCTGGCGCACGCGATTGTAAATCGCTCTGTCCTGCTCGTCCTGTTCGGACAAGATAAACGTCATGTTTCTCCCGCCTTCTAAATCCGTTGGTTGGAGATTCACGTCGTACTTTTACGAGAAAGAGCCAGCCATCAGCGCGACTTCTCCATTCGATTTCCTCTGAATATAGAATACCGATTACGTCAATTTCGTGGTGATCAACTCTTCGCCAGCGGGGTTCCTGTAAACGACTTTCCAGTTGCTCAGCACTCTTCAAGATTAATTCTGCAGATTTTTGTTTAATCTCCGCTGCTGTACGAATCCAGCGCCCTTCAATGGTTTTGTTGTGTCCTGAATCCAATTTATCGTGTGCAAGCTCTTGCTTATTTGAATCCTCAATCTGTACCACGCGAGCTCTAAACGGGGACAATGATTCAATTGCCAATCGGAATCGACCGCGGGTAACTGTGCGATCGATTTCCCAATCGCTGTCGATATAAACAATAGAATTCTGCGAGTATTCGTAGTAGTAGCTGAATGGCTCTGCCTGTTGTTCCTCAATGCCTTCTACATCTATGCGATTTTGTCCGGCAATTGCAGCAAATAATTTTGGAAGTTGGACGCTCAAAATGCCCGCAAGAGTATCCTCAACCGACCAGTTGCTGCTATCACGCCCTAGCAGGCACAAATTCTTTGAAAATGGATGCTGATGTCTGTCGAGGTTGAGATCAGGAGCAAAAACCTCAAATCGAACATACGGATAGAATGGCGGATACTCCGCGCGAAGTTTAAGCTTTTCTCCTTTGTGCGTGAGGTTGACATTTAAGGAAAGAACGCCTGCCAGATTGTCTTTCACCGGCTGATCAAATTGGATACCTGCTTTCCTGAGCGCCTCCAGTTCGTATTTGAGGCGCTCAGGAAGTTGCTCCCACCAGGGTGTCATCCAACCTCTCTTCCTGGTGGCTTGGGTGGTTTATGTGGTCCTGGAGGGTGATCGGGGTGTGGTGGGTGTTCCGGCTTACGCTCGGATCCTTTTTCTTTCTCTTTTTCTGCCAAAGCTGTCTCCTCTGAGTTTATGTACGACTGTGAGATTGACTTCCAGAGAAGACCTGATATGATTCGCACCTTACTGGCCTTCTTGGGTCAGTTCCATTAGGCGTGAAGTAGCTAAGGTTTCCAGGCTGAGCGACTTCACGCCGTAATTTTTCTGTGACTCACAACCGCCTCTACTAACATGCGCTTTTCTGTGGCGAAATGCAAGTCTTGAGTAATATGTGTGTAATCAATAATTTAACAATGTTTTTCACAGTTTAGCATGATGTGATTTAAAGGTTTTTTATTCGCCCCTGAGCTTGTTACTATCAAGGAAGATGAGACGGGAGAGAATCTTAGGTATCTAGTCTGTTTCTGCTGGCAATGTCGTTGCTGCTCGCGAAAAATGCAAATGCCGGAGACCGCGAGAGTGGCGTCGGGCTAAGGCGCTTGGGATGTTATCTCACCCCTTTGTGTCCCTCGGTCAGAACGCTGTTTGCATGGCCGACTTCAGGATCAAGTCGCACCTTCCTTCGTTTTGGCCGTTAGTCGCATGCGCTCCCGCCGGCCAAAACTCAGGAAGGTGCGGAGTTGAGGGAGAAGCGACCCAGCAAACTCAAAAGCTGAATGGCCTTAGCGATCAGCCAGAGATAAAACCTTTCGCCGCAGAATTGCGCGGACGAGCGCGAGAGGAAAACCTTTACCACAGAGGACCCATTCGACTCCCTTCGGTCGCTCAGGGCCGGCTGCGGAAGACAGAGGGATTGTGGAAGTTTGTGAGTGCCGCCAGGCACGGCTGAAAATAGCCCGGCAGGAACTGCCGGGTGAGCTTGAAATGAAATGAGGAGTCCCGCCAGGGACGGCTGAGATAACCGGCCAGAAACACCAGATAATCCAAGCGCCGCCAGGCGCGTCTGAAAAATAGCCCGGCAGGAACTGCCGGGTAACCGTCTACAATCCTAGCCCTATGTCCTATCACGTACGAAATTGCTCATTACACCATTTTGTCTTTTCCACCAAAAACCGCGTTGCATCCATCCGTGAAGATATGCAGGCCCGGCTCTGGGCATACATGGGCGGAATTGCCCGGAGCAATCAAATGAAAGCGCTCGCCGTTGGCGGAATTGCCGATCACTGCCACATCCTTCTTTCCCTTCCGCCGACCATGACCGTGGCCAAGGCAATTCAATTGGTGAAGTCCGGCTCGTCAAAATGGATGCACGATGAAACCGGCAGCCGCCGTTTTGCATGGCAGGAAGGTTATGGGGCATTCAGCATTGGAGCGTCACAGGTGCCCGCAACCATTCGATACATTCTGAATCAGCCCCGGCATCACAAAAAGATGCGGTTTGATGACGAATGGAAAGCCATTCTCAAACGACATGCGGATTTTATGGATGAGTGATTTCTCAGCCGTCCCTGGCGGGACTCTTGTTTTGCTGCAACCTTTACCCGGCAGTTCCTGCCGGGCTATTTTCATGCGCGCCTAGCGGCACTCATGGGATTTCCAACGGCACGCGGATTTTGGATGAGTTGAGTTCAGCCGTCCCTGGCGGGACTCTATTTTGCTGCGATCTTTACCCGGCAGTTCCTGCCGGGCTATTTTCAGACGCGCCTGGCGGCGCTCATGGGATCTCCAACGGCACGCGGATTTTGGATGAGTTGAGTTCGGCCGGTCCCTAACGGGACTGGCGTTTTTGGGGCACACATTACCCGGCAGTTCCTGCCGGGCTATTTTCACACGTGCCTAGCGGCACTCATGGTGGGCATTCGCGTATCCGGTGAGTTTGAGGTTTTTTCAGACGCGCCTGGCGGCGCTCATGTATGGGCAATTGCCAGCCGGTAACTGCGGACGGAGTGTAAAGGATGTCCCGGAACGTTTTTGTAAAGGATGTCATGGGACTGGACACCTTTAGACCGCTCGTTCACCATGTTTGCTGACGCGGCGTAAAAGCTGGATAGAAAAAACTACCCTTCCTGCGGGGTGGGTTTGTCAAGTGCCCTATTTCGCGCGGCATTTTGAGTTGATTTTTCTTGACAAAAAAGTGATTTTCGCCTATTCTTCAGGATGGTAAGACCCGGGAGCGGCGCCGGGGGATGTAACTTCCGCTTTGAGCACTGGCTTCCAGGGGAAGCTAGCAAGGCGGAAATCCGAAAGGCCTGCAACTTGTGACGCATCCGCCAGGGCGCGCAATAGCCTACGCCGGTTGGCCTGTGCCCACCCCCTACGACAGGATAAGTGTGTAGGTACAAATCGGGACATCTGGTGAGCGGGACATCGGATCATCGGATCATCGGGTCATCGGATCATAGGGTCATAGGGAAAAGCAAAGACCTAACCAAAATTTTGAGAGACCGGAGCCACCCACAAGGGTGGTTTTTTTGTTGGAAAACAGCTTCTGGCTTCTAGCTACTAGCGGCTGGCTCGAAAATCCAAAATCAAAACAAAACCAAGCCCCAATCTGCGTCCAGGCTGCTTACAGCGGAAATACAAAGGTGTCTCGGTAGAACTCCCTGATGCAGCTTGGTCAAGGACAGATTGTCGGGATAGTTCGACTCACCCTCGCTCTCCCTTCGCACGCTCAGGGCCGCTCGGCTTTGCTCACCATGACAAGAGAAAAGCTGTAGTTTTTTTTCAAACTGAGACCTATTTTTTGTGCACGTGACGGCTGGGGCGGGGCAGAGGTGTGGATCGCGCATTCAACAGAGATTTGAAAAACCAGAAAAACTGAAAAGGAGATAAACAAATGACAAGGGAAGAAGTGATTAAAACGATCCGGGAAGCAGCAGAGAAACTAGGGCGGCCACCGAGCCTGCCGGAGTTGCAGAAGATGACACAGGTGACCCGGCAGAAGATCCGGCGGTGTTTTGGCACGTACACGTGGACGCTGCGGGAGTGTGGGCTGGAGGTGAGGCACAGAAAGCAGACGATTGAGACGGAGAAGCTGTTTGCGGATTGGACGGCAGTGGTGCGGAGGCTGAAGAAGGTCCCAAGCATGAAGGAGTTTGAAGAGGTGAGCGAGTACACGGTGGGACCGTTTCAGCGGGAGTTCAGAACATGGACACGAGTGCCGGAGGCGATGGTGGAATACGCCAACAAACGCGGACTGATGAACGAATGGGAGGACGTAATGAAAGTGATAACCGAATGGCGCGAGTGCGGCCTGGCAGCCACAAGCGGCACGTGGCCAGACCCGGCGAGGCAGCCAGGGAGGGTGAGGGACGACCGCCCGGTGTACGGGATGGCGATGACGCCGAGAGCCATGCTGAACGAGCCGACGAACGAACAAGGCGTGATTTTTCTGTTTGGCGCGATGGCGCTCCAGTTGGGCTTTATGGTGACGCTGATCCAGACGGCCTTTCCGGATTGCGAGGCGTTGCGTATGGTTGCAGAACGACGCTGCCAGCAGGTGAGGATTGAGTTTGAATACGAGAGCCGGAACTTTCTGCGGCACGGGCATGATGTGAACAGATGCGACGTGATTGTGTGCTGGGTAAACAATTGGCCGGAGTGCCCGCTGGAGGTGATTGAGCTGAGCAAAGTAGCCGCCGATTTGCTGGGATGAGCGCAGATGAAAAAAACCTTTGCCACAGAGGACACCTATTCGACTTCCTTTGGTCGCTCAGGGCAAGCTGCGGAACACAGGAGGAATCGGCGACCGGAAAAGTAAAACCTCACCACGGATGACGCGGATAGAAACGGATTTCCACCGATCAGACGCGGACAGGCTCGGAAAGATGTATCGCCGGGCTCGCGCGAGATCACCAACAATCGCATCAAGCGAGCAGCTATCAGAGATCAGCCAAAGACAAGCCCCCTCGCCGCGGATTTCCGCGGATGAGTACTGAAAAAAAACCTTAAAAACCCTTTGAGTATGAAGGACGCGAAGAACGCAATCATGCCAACTTCGCGTCCGCCTAGGAAGACCGACCAACCCCCGGCCCAAAAGCACCGTTTTCCCTGGTTGAAAACCACCATTTACCATTCTCGGGCAACTTGGTTTTCACTAAATCGCACAAAACCAAGCGGATAACTGCCATGGTGGTTTGGCCCGTTGATTGCCTTACCAAGAGCAACGGTTGAAGTCTCTTTAAGGGAAGAGTCTGGCGCGGCGAAATTGGTGGTCGCCGCGCCAATAGGGGTGAATCCCACAAGGTGAATCGATGAGCGGGAAGTTTTTAGCAGCACTGATGTTTGCGGTGACGATGATGGTGGGCGCCTGGGCGCAGACGGATGACTATTCGCAGGGGCCGCCGGATCAGGGTTATCCGCCTGCAGCGCAAGGGCCAGAATCGCAAGGGCCAGGGTCGCAGGAATCTGGGCCGCAGGAATCTGGGCCGAGCGCGCCTGGACCGGATGATGGGGCGCCTCGGAGTGAAGGACCGGCGCCGGCCGTGGCGCACATCAGCTTGATCAAGGGTGATGTCTCTGCGCAGCGCGGTGACACAGGTGACTGGGCAGCTACAACAGTGAACGCGCCGGTGATGCGTGGCGATCAGATCGCGACAGGTGACAAGGCACGCGCGGAAATTCAGCTGGATTCTGCCAACGTTGTGCGGCTGGCGGCGCATAGCCAGATGAAGCTGGCTGATCTTACACGCCAGCGGATACAGATCCAGGTGGCGCAGGGCTACGCCGATTACACCGTGTTCAAAGGCAACGAATCGGACGTGGAGATTGATACGCCGAATGTCTCGGTGCATCCGACAAAGCCGGGACGGTATCGCGTGCAGGTGAACTCTGACGCGGAGACGGATGTGATTGTCCGCGATGGCGAAGCCGAGATTACAACGCCGCAGGGCAGCACTCGGGTGCGGCAAGGCGAACTGATTACTATTCGCGGGACTGACAACCCGGAGTACAAGATTTCAGAAGCGCCGGAAAAAGATGATTGGGACCAGTGGAATAGAGATCGCGACAAAGTAATGAGCGATTCGCAAAGCTGGGGCCGCACCAACCACAATTACACCGGCGTGAACGATCTTGATGGCTACGGCCGCTGGGTTTATGTGCCGGGATACGGAAACGTCTGGCAGCCCTATCAACAGGCAACTTGGGCGCCTTACCAGGCGGGTCGCTGGGTTTGGGAACCCTATTACGGCTGGACCTGGGTTTCTTACGAGCCTTGGGGATGGGCCCCTTATCACTACGGGCGTTGGTTCCTCTATAGCGGTAGCTGGTGCTGGTGGCCTGGCCCCGTTTATGTCAGCTATCGCCCCGTGTGGTCGCCGGCCTTTGTCTTCTTTGTTGGCTTCGGGCATCGTGCGGGCTTCGGCTTTGGCTCCATCGGATGGTTCCCGGTTGGCCCCTTTGATCCCTTCTTCCCCTGGTACGGACGCGGCTTTAATCGCGTCAACGTGATCAATGTAACCAACATCAACATCATCAATCGTGGCCGCGGGTTTGCTCCGCTGGGCGTCCGCGGACGCCAGCCCTTCTTCTCCAACGCGCGTCTGGTTGAGACCAACGCACGCGTGCGCGGCTCCATCACCACGGTTTCCAGCGCAGACTTTGGCCGTGGCGATTTTCACAATCGTCACTTTGGCGTCGATGAGAACCAATGGCGCGAAGGCCGCGTGATGACGGCGAACCTTCCCGTGGTTCCTTCGCGTGAAAGTCTTCGCGCGACCCCGCACGGCGTAGGCCCATCGTCTTCAGTGCAGCCGCGCAGTAATGAGCGCTTTTTCACCCAGCATCGGCCGCCCGCCGGTCCTGAATCTTTCCATAATCAGGTGGAGCACGTTCAGCGTGTGGTTGGCCCGCAGGGTATCAACGCCCGCACCGGCATTGCCGAAGTTCCGCGCAATGATCATCCATCAGGCGCCGGCGTTGAGTCTCGTGGCAGCGAAAACAACGGCCGCTTCGGCCGCTCTGAAAGCAATAACAGCGAAAGTAACGGCCGCTTCGGCCGCTCTGAAGGCAACAACGCCGCTACCAGCAACGAAGCCCCGCGCAGCGGATGGAGCAAGTTTGGTTCGCCTTCCGGTCGCTCTGGCGGCGAACCTGGCAGCAACGGTCCTCGCTCTGAGCAATCGCCCGTCATGCGCTCAAACGATCAAGGCCGCGTTTCTCGTACAGATAACTCCACGCAATCGCCCGTCATGCGCTCAAACGACCAAGGCCGCGTCTCGCGAACAGACTCCGGTGCTGGACCACAAAATGCTGGACCACAGAATGAACGTGGCGGTTGGCAGCGTTTCCCCTCCAACAATGATCGCGGCACACGCTCCAATGACGCGCCCATGACTCGCAATAACCGCGTTGATTCCAGCGGATCAGGCAAGCCTCCGCTGGAACTCCACCGTCCCATTGTTACTCCGCGGCAAGACTCGCGTCCTGACATGCGGAATGATCAGGGTTATCGCCCGCCGCCGGAGTCGCGTGGCAACGATCGGTATTCACCGCCTTCGCGCGGCAATGATCGCTACTCGCCGCCTTCGCGAGGCGAATCACCTCGTTATAGTCCGCCATCACGCTCAGAGCCGCGATACAGTCCTCCATCGCGCTCAGAGCGTGGCGGCTCATCTTCATCGCATGGCGGAGGTGAGCGCAGTGGCGGTCATGAATCAAGGTCCTCTGGCCCCAAACAGCGTTAGCTTTCGTCAGGCAACGCATAAGTCTCCTTCCCAGTGGGGTTAGAAGAACAGAAAAGGGCAATCCAAACCAGGATTGCCCTTTTCTGATTTTTTTCAGGTGAAGCTTACAGCAGTTTTTGAGGTTGCTACAGACGTGAATGGATCATGGAGCGCAGGCCTTCTCGCCTGCGAAATTTGTGGTTGCCTTAACCCCTAAAACTGCTTAACTACCACACGCCTTTATCGCTGCCTGTAATCCTGAAAGCCACAGCAGCGGCGGAAGCCAGCGGCGGCAGCAGGCTCAGCCGGAACGTCGCTGGAACGTTCCCGCGGAACGCCGCCTGTGTAATCTGCTTGGTATAAAGTCTGGCGCCATACGGCATGATCGGCAGTCGCAGGAAGCGTGCGCGGGTGTAGATCTTGTCGCCGCTTACGGTGGCATCGGCAATTACCCATGCCGGCAGCGCCACGCCTGTGCCGCGATACCGCAACACATAGTCAGAAACAATCTTCAAGAAGCCTGCTACCCCAGGCCAAATGCCTGCGCTCATGGCTGCCACGCGAAGCTCAGAAAAATCGAGCTTGCCTGATTCCACCAGCGATGCCGCGTTCAAAATGTCGCACACGCGAAAATAAAAATGGCGATACATGCGTTGTAGCGTAGCGGCAAAAATCCGCTCTTCCGGTGCCGTTACAAAGAAATGGTGTCCGCCTACGCTCATCTTCACCCGGCGGTCCACAAATCGCTGTGCCAGCGCAATGTGTTCTCCTGTCTGGCCCAGTCGCCCAATGTGCGTCTCAATCGCCTCCGGCAACCCCGGAATGGCAAAATTCCACTTGCAAGCCAGCCGGTCACCCCAACTGCGCGCCTCAATCTTTGCGCCAAAGCGCTTGGTGAAAACCTCAAGAATCTTCCCTTTGTTGCCCGTGGAAACCAAATCAAGATCGTTGCCCAGGTCCGGCCAGTGGTCCAGACTCTTCATCACCACTGAAGGACAATCTGCTTCTTCCAGCGCATTGCATACCTGCTCCAGGTGGCTCAAAGCATTGGCAATCCGGGCGCGTTCGCGGGTAAGGGTCTCCACCGCCCAGGCTTGCACGCCCGTAGCTCCAAGATTGCCGGCCACACGGTTAATCACCTCAAAAGCGCGAATCACTACGTGGTTTGAGTCCGCCAGATCAACAAAATCCTGCCGTTGCTCCGGCGTGAGGGAACTCAACAGAGGAAACACGTCTGCGGCCGATGTGGGCCGTAACGTCAATTTCAAAAATGCATCAATATATTGGTTTTCGTTCTGGATTGCCGTTGCCATTGGGACGGATGCTCCTGGTGCTTTAACTTATTCAGGATAAGATGAGAGTTCATGCAGAGCGGTTGGATAGGAGCGTCAGCTATCAGCAGGCAGTATTTCAGCCAGAGAACTAACCTCTAAGACGTGAAGGATGCAGGAAATAGCGGCTGATCTGGTTTCTTGTTCGCGCAGAGGGTCAGCTCAACAGCACTGCCGCTTCTTAAGGTTCTCAGATCATCGGTTCTCTTTTGGCTGCGTCGCGGTTGTAGTTGTCGAAGCCGGCTTCGTTGCGCCTATATTTTTCGGTGCAGGGTACATGGAAAGAACGTACGTTTCCAGTTTCCTGAAAGATGTATCTCCCATGGCCACTCTGAGCTGATCAATATGGTCACCGACGATCTTCTCGCGCTCCTCATGCATCTGAATTAGCTCTGCGGGGATCGTTATTGTCGTGCCCGGAACTCTTTGAGCGCGAAATTTTTCGGACAACAAATTCACTTTTTCGTCCAGTTTGTTCACGGCGCAGTTGCAATCATGGGCGATCTCCTGCAGGACCTCGCCTTCGGCGTCGTTGAGTCCGGCTGTCCTTTGGTGATTCGTGCGCAAATCCGCAGCCTCTGCGTGCTTTCCTGCCTTTTCGGCTTGTTCAGCCCACAGATTGTCAGCCCCGATCATGTAGAAGAATGTCTCAAAATATATATTTCGAAGGTTCAGTGGTTCAGGCTTTGGAGCTGGAATAATCACAGTCGGGTTCGGATTGGCCGGAACGGCTGGAATGCCCGCGCTCATCCCGACCGGTGGCTGCGGCGTTTTGGTAGTTGTTTCGGCGCCGGGACTATTCACAGGATTACCAACCGCATCCAGAGTAGCGTGCCATCCATTGCTGCATGGCTTCGGATCAGCATATTTAATATTGATGCCTTGCACTGCAGCATGTTGGGCAGTCATCCCCGGCATCGCAGTGGGTGCCGTGCTTGTTTGGTCCTGGCCTGCTGCTAGAAGGGAAGGAGTAGCTATCAGAACTGACATTAGAAGGATGTTTGGCGCTCGCATTTTATGGTTCCTTTCACTTCACCGGAAGACATTGTCCATTTTCGCCGCTATCGATAAAACGGTGAGATCGGCTGAATGGTTCCCAAGTTTATTTGAGGAGTCTATTGCGCCTGCCATCAACCTTTCTTGGCCGAGTGCTGATTGGTGAATGCTACTCTATAATCGCGAGTTCGCCAGAACATTTTCTGCTGGAGCCGAACGACAATAATGAACGCTTTCGACGATATACGACAATGGATCGCCGCGCTCGATAAAGCCGGCGAGCTCAAGAAAATCCGCACGGAAGTCGATCCCATTCTGGAGATCACTGAAATTGCCGACCGCGTCTCCAAAGGCGCGGCCAAAAAATATGGCCGTCCCGGCGGCCCTGCGCTGCTCTTTGAAAACGTCAAAGGCGGCAATGGCATTCCTGTGCTCATCAACCAGTTCGGTTCAGAGCGGCGCATGCAGATGGCGCTGGGTGTCGACAGCCTCGATGAAATTGCCGACCGCATCCGCCAATTGCTGAACATGAAGTCGCCGGAAGGTTTTCTGGAGAAGCTCAAAATGCTGCCCATGCTGGCCGATATGGGCAAATTCTTTCCCAAAGTCGTCTCCACCGGCCCATGCAAAGAGGTCATCAAAAAGAAAGATTTTTCTCTCCTTGATTTTCCTGTGCTCCAGTGCTGGCCGCAGGATGCGGGCCGCTTTATTACCCTGCCGTGCGTCATCACCCGCGATCCCAAAACAGGGAAGCGCAACGTCGGCATGTACCGCATTCAAATCTACGACCAGACTACTGCCGGTATGCACTGGCAGCGCCAGAAGGTCGCCGCCGAACACTACCGCGACATGCTGCGCGCCGCCCAATCGCAACTAAATAAAAATAGTGGAGCGCAGGCGCCCTCGCCTGCGATGAAGGATCATGTGGCACCGCCGCCCTCGGCTGTGTCTCCGGAGCGAGCCGCTTTTGCTCGCCCCGGAGTAGACATTATGGCCCGCTCCGGCGGTGGCTCCATGCTTGCCCCTGGAGATCGCCCCAGCGGCACCATGGAAGTTGCCGTCGCCATCGGCACAGAGCCTGCTCTCACTTTCTCCGCAATTGTTCCCGCTCCGCCGGAAATCGAAGAGTTCATCATCGCCGGCTTCCTGCGCCAGCAGCCAGTAGAGCTGGTCAAATGTGAAACCGTCGACCTTGAAGTCCCCGCCTCAGCCGAAATTGTCCTTGAAGGTTACGTCAAACTTGACGAGCTTCGCACTGAAGGCCCATTCGGCGATCACACGGGCTTCTACTCGCTGGAAGATGAATATCCGGTCTTTCACGTCACCTGCATCACCCATCGTAAGAACCCGATTTACTCAACCACCATCGTGGGCAAGCCGCCCATGGAAGATGCCTGGATGGGCAAGGCCGTCGAACGCATCTTCCTGCCGCTGATGAAGCTTACACTGCCGGAAATTGTTGATGTGAATCTGCCCGTGGAAGGCATCTTCCATAACCTGATGATCGTCTCCATCCGCAAGTCGTATCCCGGCCACGCTCGCAAGATCATGAACGGCATCTGGGCGCTGGGCCAGGCCATGTTCACCAAGTGCATCGTCGTGGTCGATGAAGATACAAATGTGCAGGATATTGGCGAAGTGGTACTCAAAGTTTTCAACCATATCGACCCCGAACGCGATATCCAGTTCACGCTCGGCCCGGTCGATTCGCTCGACCACGCCTCGCGCCTGCCCAACTTCGGCTCCAAGATGGGTATCGACGCTACGCGCAAATGGCCAACCGAAGGCTTCACCCGCCCCTGGCCCGACGAAATCCTGATGGACGAAAAAACCAAATCGCTGGTCGACAAGAAGTGGAAAGACCTTGGGATAGAGTAACTTCGGTGATGTGCAATTACACGCCAAATGCGCGCTATAGTGTTTCAAGGCGTATTGCGGGGCCGAGACAAAATTCAGACTGTGAATACTATCCATGTCCAGTGAAGTTTTGGCAGTTGTAACCTTGGGTGTTGTGCTTTTCGGCGGTTTCCTCTTTTACATCTTTCGCCAGTCATCAACGCTGACCGGAACAGACCTTCGATGTGGGAAGTCCACGCAGAGCTGGGCAAGGCGCTCAAGTGTTATCAGGAAGGACGCTATCCTGAAGCCTTGGCGCAATTCTTATATGCTCCTGGGAACCTCGGTATAGCTCAGCGAAAAGAGTTAACCTTGCAAACGGCTCAGGGCCGCTGCTGCCGAGGATTGAGAACTTTTATTTCGAATCCTCATTCGGACCGAATGCTCTTTCCTTAGGCTCGCTGTTTTGCTATATTAAAACTAGTCAGACTAGTCAGAATATATGAAAAACAAGAAGCCAACCGTATCCAGGAAGAAAAAAGGGACATGGCAGCTCCAAACGGCCAAAGCTCGCTTCAGTGAACTTTTTAGAAAAGCCCGCGCTGAAGGCCCGCAATGGGTTACTCGCCAAGGCAAAGACGCGGTTGTTGTTGTTTCCGCTGAAGAGTTTCAACAATTAAAGGCCCGGTCTAAGCAGCCAGAGAGCCTGGTTGAGTTTTTTGCCAAGTCTCCGCTCGCAGGCACCAACCTCGAGCTTGACCGAACCCCCGACTACGGCAGAGAAATCGATCTGTGAGCGGATACCTTCTGGACACAAATGTAGTTTCAGAATTCACCAGGGTGCGGCCGGAACCAAAAGTCATTTCGTGGTTTCAGGCTACGAGCGAAGAGCTGCTCTATTTGAGCGTGCTTACTATCGGGGAAATTCGTAAAGGTATTGATACGCTTCCACGCAGCAATAAACGCGCTTTGCTGGAAAGTTGGCTAGCTAATGACTTGGTGTTACGTTTTGCAGGGCGAATTCTTGAAGTGAATCTGGATATTGCCGAGCGTTGGGGCTTGATCTCCGCTCAAGCCAAGATAGCTGGAACACCGCTTGCAGTGATTGATGGGTTAATGGCGGCGACAGCGCTGCATCACAACCTGACGCTAGTGACTCGTAACACCAGGGATGTTCGAATGGCCGGAATCAATACATTGAATCCTTGGGAACTGTAAGATCTTTATCGCAAGGTGGTCATGCCAAATTCATTTTCCTCCATCGCTTCCGATCTCGGTCGCACCGTGGCCCAGGCCAAGCCGCTGCTCCTCAAGCTTGACAACGCTGACACCACCTCGCGCCCGGATGAAAACAAGTGGGCCAAAAAAGAGATCCTTGGCCACCTGCTCGATTCAGCCTCCAACAATCACCAGCGCTTTGTCCGCGCCACACTCCAAGGCTCGCTTACCTTTCCCGGCTATGACCAGAATGCCCTGGTCGATCTCCAGCGCTTCGTCGACGT